>JAZQCT010000044.1:0-231448 GCA_045546475.1 Oscillospiraceae bacterium | reverse complement strand
CTGGTGCACATTTCCCAGCTCGACAACCATCGTGTAGAGCGTGTGGAGGATGTGGTTGCCATTGGTGACGAGATCGTTGTCAAGGTCATTGAGATCGACAAGCAGGGCAGAATCAACCTCTCCCGCAAGGAAGCACTGGCTGATATTGCTGCTAAGAAGAACAATAACTAAGTGCGTGCCCGCACAGGGCGTTACGCATGGGTGGATTTGTCTATGCTGGTAGTTTCCAGCTTGCGACGGTAATTCGCCAAACCGCATGTGCCTTTTGTACTGATGCACAAGCGGCATATTGCTATTGAAGATAGATTAAGCCGCTGTTCGGAGGAACAGCGGCTTGTTGATTCTATGGAAAGGAGTGCAGAATGAAAGCTGCGATTATGGGCTACAGCGGTTCAGGTAAATCCACGCTTGCGAAGAAATTGGGTGAGCTTTACGGGGCAGACGTGCTGCATTTTGATACCGTTCATTTTCTGCCGGATTGGGAGATCCGCAGCAGGGAGGAAAAAGAACGCATCACCGAAGAATTTATGAATACCCATGATACATGGGTCATTGATGGAAATTATTCCAAGCTCTTATACGAACGCCGCCTGGAGGAAGCGGATGTCATTATCCTGCTTCTGTTCAATCGCTTTTCCTGCCTGTACCGTGCAGCGAAACGCTACAGGAAATATAAAAACACTACCCGTCCGGATATGGCGGCTGGCTGCAATGAAAAGCTGGACTGGGCATTCATCAAGTGGATCCTCTATGAGGGAAGAACCGGAAAAACAAAGGAACGCTACCGCAGTGTGATTGCAAAATACTCTCCGAAAGTGCTTGTTGTTAAAAATCAGAAGCAGCTGGATGCGTGCCTTGCAAAATTTTCGCCGAAAGAATAAAGGACAATGCCCCCTTTGCAAAGCATTGGGGGCATTACATTATTTTTTAGTTGAAAACTCAGGCTCCGCGTTTAAACATTGATCTCTGCCTTATCGTCAGAAACGCCGTTCCTCTCCAGCACAGGATTCACGCAGTCTGCGATGAACTCGTCCACCTGCTGCGGGCATCTGCCGATGAAGTTCTCGGGCTTCATGATGGCATCCATCTCTTCCTTGGTGATCATGAACATCGGATCCGCCAGGATCAGCTCGCACAGATTATTGTCCAGACCCTCGCGCTTCACTCTTGCGCCAGCCTGCATGGAATACTGACGGATCTTCTCGTGCAGCTCCTGACGGTTGCCGCCCTTCTTGACCGCACTCATCATGATATTCTCGGTTGCCATGAACGGCAGCTCTGCCATCACGCGGCGGGTGATGATCTTGTCATAAACCACAAAGCCATTCTCCGGATCGGTGACATTGAGCATGATGTTCAGGATCGCATCCACGCCGAGGAATGCCTCTGCAACAGAGATTCTCTTGTTCGCGGAGTCATCCAGTGTTCTCTCGAACCACTGAGTACCGGCAGTAAATGCAGGATTCAGCACATCCACCATGACGTATCTTGCAAGAGAAGTGATTCTCTCATCGCGCATCGGGTTGCGCTTGTAAGCCATTGCAGAGGAACCGATCTGGCTCTTCTCAAACGGCTCTTCCATTTCCTTGAAGCTCTGCATCAGACGGATGTCGTTGGAGAACTTGCTTGCGGACTGTGCAATGCCTGCAAGTACGGAGCATACCTGATAGTCCACCTTTCTGGAATAGGTCTGACCGGAAACCGGAACGACTGCGTCAAAGCCCATTTCCTCGGCAATCATCTGTTCCAGTGCCTTGATCTTGTCCGTGTCACCCTCGAACAGCTCCATGAAGGAAGCCTGTGTGCCGGTCGTACCCTTGGAGCCAAGGAGCTTCAGGGAATCAATGCGGAACTCCAGATCCTCCAGATCCATCAGCAACTCATTGCACCACAGCGTTGCACGCTTGCCAATGGTGGTCAGCTGTGCGGGCTGCAGGTGGGTGTATGCCAGACAGGGGAGGGACTTATAGGTATCTGCAAACTTTGCCAGCTGTGCAATAACCTTGACCAGCTTTCTCTTGACAACCTGCAGCGCGTCACGCATGATGATGACATCCGTGTTGTCACCCACATAGCAGGAGGTCGCACCCAGATGGATGATGCCGGCAGCCTTCGGGCAGATATGACCATAGGTGTGTACATGCGCCATGACATCATGACGGACAGCCTTTTCTTCCTCCGCTGCCATTGCATAGTCAATGTCATTGATATGTGCTTCCAGCTCATCCACCTGCTCCTGTGTCACGGGCAGACCGAGCTTCATTTCTGCACGGGCAAGAGCCACCCAGAGCTTTCTCCATGTGGTGAACTTCTTGTCAGCGGAGAACAGGTACTGCATCTCTTTGCTGGCATATCGTGTGCAGAACGGGGATTCATAACTCATGTTGGACATAATTACTTTCTCCTTGTCATTAAAAATTGTTGTCACGCCATAATAATATGGGGTACATGGGATCATAGGGTTTTACCACATCCGGATGCTTCTGTGCATAGTCAAAGATCACATCCGCAAGCTCCGTTTTCAGGAAATCAAGCAGCACCCCGATGGGCTGCGCCGTCATGGCTTCGCAGATGGGTGCAATGGTAATGGCTTGTCTGCCCTCCAGCTCCATGATGCGGAACGGCCAGATCTGACAGTCAAAGGGTTTTTCCGTACCCAGCATACAGCCCTTGGCAGGGTCGAGCAGGGGACAGCGGAACAGCCCTTCCTCATCAAATTCACGGATACGGAACAGATAGGATTCTGCACCCTTGGAAACAAATTCTGCCTCCGGCAGAAGCTGCGCTGCCCTGTCACGGATCTCCGCGGACAAAACAGGCGTTTCCCAGACATCGTACCGATCAAAGACACAGCAGAGCTGACAGTCCGCACAGGTCGCACGGCTCAGAAGCTTTGTCAGCATGGTATCACCTCCATTATTTCTATTGTACCATATTTCAAGGAGAAATGCAAGTGTATTTGAAAAGTGAGTTGCGTCACCTTTGGCAATGTCATCAACTTAGGCAGGGCAAGGGGCGGCAGCCTCCCCAAAACCGCCGCAGGCGGAAGCGGGTCGCGGGGGCGCAGCCCGCTTCCCCTTTGACAAACCCCCGCATTTATGGTATACTAATGATAACAAACCGAATTGTCAAACATGCACAAGAATTGATTTTCGTTTTGTGCATTCCTACAAAGTTAAAAGGAATCTGTCAGGATTTGACCTTCTGATGTGTATGTATAGTAAACGCCCTTGGAAAGGTGGAAGGACTATGCTGACAATCCAGGAAAAGAACGAGGGGAAAACAGTGAACATCGGAACATCACAAAACATCAGCGTCAGCGGTGTAACATTTGCCGTGATCGACAAGTACAAGGATCTTGTGTATCGTACTGCACTTGCGGCAGTGGGCAATTTTGCTGACGCGGAGGACATCATGCAGGAGGTATTCTTCAAGTACTTCAAGACGCATCCGGAATTTGAAACCGATACGCATGAAAAAGCGTGGTTTCTGCGTGTGACTGTGAACGAATCCAGAAATCTCCTGCGCAGCTCATGGCGGCGCAGGCGTGTGGACACCGATCTGTCACAGATCCCGCAGCCGGAAAGCGGCGAAGGCTCCGCAGTGCTGGAAGCCGTGCTGTCGCTGCCGGAAAAATACCGCATCGCAATCTATCTGCACTATTATGAAAATTATCAGATCCGCGAGATCGCCCGCATCACATCACAGAGCGAAGCAGCAGTTGCACAGCAGCTCTCAAGGGGAAGAAAAAAGCTTGAAAAGAAATTGGGAGGTAACAGAAAATGAATATGCATGATAAGATCAGAAGTGCATTTGACAGTGTACATGCTCCCGAGGAGCTGGTAGAACGCATGAAGCAGGAGCTTTACCAGAAGGACTGCCACGAGGAGCTGGAGGAGGTCTTCGAGGTACAGGAAGCACCGCGCCGCCGCATCTGGAGCTATGCGGCATATATTGCAGCATCGCTGGTACTCTGCATCGGCTGCGGCGTTTCTATGTGGAATCTGCGCGGCAATACGGAACCGCTGAATCCCAGTACCACTGTCCCGGCAATGACGACCGTGACAGAGGAGACAACGGAAACCACAACACCGGAGGAAGCAGAAAAATCACCGCGCGAGCAGGAACAGCAGGCAGAAGCTCTCCGCCGCAGTGAAGAAAGCCTGCGTAGCGCACTCCTGCAAAGAGAACAGACGACTACAAAAACAAACAAATAGTTTTTAATTTTCAGATCATGCATAATCCGTTTCCGTCCGGACATACTGTCACTGTCGGGGCAATCGTCCCGGCAGTTGATTCAGCAAACACTTTTGTCGGACCTTTGAAATGGTTTGATAAAAAACTATTAGGAGATGGTATTATGAGTAAGCAGAACAGCCAGAATAAGAACCAGCAGAATTCCCAGAATAAGAACAACCAGAGTTCTCAGAACAAGAACGAGCAGAATTCTCAGAACAAGAGCGAGAACAACTGCAATAACTAAGCATACTGCTTGAAACAAGAAGACTGCATGGCATCTGCTGTGCAGTCTTCTTGTATTTCTGCGGAAAACATGGTATAATGAATCTCGGAAAAATTATCAGAAAAAATTTATGAAATCCTGTAACGAATCCGATTCTCATTCGTCTAACAGAGTGAAGGGAGGGAAAACGATGGCAAAGATTGATTTGGAAACCGCCTATGCGGAACACGCAAGGGAAGTATATCATTTCCTGCTCCGGCTATGCGGCGATGCACATCTGGCAGAGGATCTTTTGCAGGATACGTTTCTGAAAGCCATGGAAGCGAGCGAAAGCTTTGATTATCGCTGCAAACTGACCTCGTGGCTTTGTCAGATTGCAAAGAATACATACTATGACCATCTGCGGAAAACCAAACGCCGCCCGACCTCCGAACTCCCCGAAGACCTGCCGGATACGCAGGATCACTTCATGGACAGACTGGAGGATGCCGAAACTGCACGGGAGATCCGGCTTGCGGTGCATCGGCTCAGCGAACCGTATAAGGAAGTATTTCTTCTGCGTGTTTATGCGCAGCTTCCGTATAAGGAAATCGGCATGATGTTCGGCAAGTCCGAGGTCTGGGGGAGAGTCACTTTTATGAGAAGCAAGGACATGGTTCTGCGGATGCTGGAAGAGCCGCAGGACGGAAGAAAGGAATCGTGATCCGTATGAAATGTGAATTGATCAGAGATCTGCTGCCGCTGTATGCCGATGGGCTTTGCAGCGAGGAAACGAATGCGCAGGTGGAAGCACATCTGGAAACCTGTGAGGAATGCAGGCAGAAGCTTGCACATTATCGGGCAAATATCGTGGAGGAACAGAACCATGCAGCGGAGGATAGAGCCGCCATCCGCCCGATGAAGAAAGTAAGAACGAAGCTGCGCCGCCGGAAATGGCTGTCCGTGACGCTGTGCGTACTCCTGTGCATTGTTGCTGCGGGACTGGGCGTACTGACGATCGGGGAGATCAACGGATATACAATCAGCTTCTCGACCTGCGGCAATATCATCCGTCTGAACTACATCACTCATCAGCTGACCAAAGGGAATACCGATGTGCTGCTGGATGCGCTTTCTTTTCGATGGGAGGACAGATATGCAGTCAAGGGTGCATCCAACTTTGAAACGATGGCGGCGTACAAGGCACAGCTCAAACAACAGATGGATGAAGCATATGCCTATTATTTTGAAGGGAAAGAGATTTCAGTCAAGCTGTCTTCTGTGGAATCGTATATTGATTCGGTAGGCAATGAGGGAGAAAACTATTTTATGGCATCGCCAAACACCTACTGTTATGATTTTTATGATGGTGAAAACCTCGTGCTTTCCATGTGGTTCATCAGCAGAGATGGCAAATTTGCTGTGCAGGAATACGGTCTGGAGCAAGTTTCCGCAGAACAGTGTCCCTCCTTTGTATCTGGTATGCTCCCGATGGATGAACTGCTCAAGGATATTGTCCGCTATGGCGTAAAAGGAAGATACACTAATTTTTCAGAAACCGGAAAAACCTATGAAACTACACCGCTGAAACTCCTGTTCAGACAGTTTTCAGCGGAAACAGACGAGTCATATAAAGAACATCTGGAAACCCGCACAGCCGCACTTTATGAGGAGGGCTGGGCATTGAAGGAACTTGTGTATGCGGTCGATACCTATAACGAGGAACTCGGACACTGGTTCTATAAGCTTTGGTTTATTTATGAAAATCCTGAAACGGGAGAAAACTGCATGGCAGAACAGAGCTTTATGTCCCATGACGCATATCTGTATCCGGTGGAGGAACAGCCTGCGGTAATGATTCAGTGTACAGAAAGTGTTCCGGCGGAAATCCGGGAGCAGATTTTGAATGTTTTTGAATAAAATAAAATTTTTATGAATTTTTTGTAACGAAACATATTTGGATGGCACTAACTTATCAAACAGGACAAAAGATCCTTGTTGAAAGGACTGGTGCATATGACAAAAACAAATAAAACAATCACCGCAGTATCCCTGATTTCGCTGATCGCCGGAGGCGTACTTGGCGGTGCGGGTGCTTGCCTGCTTCAGCCGAAAATGATCCAGAAGAAATCAAACCCCGAACTTCTGCAGGTGTGCAGGGAGCTTGCAACCGGCAATACGCAGGCACTTCTCGATGTGATGGCAATCCAGATGGATGAATACTATCTGGTACACAGTATTGAACGGAACGACGACAGTGAATTGACTGCTGAGAAATATCATGCGTGGATCAAGGATGGCATGGATGAAGCGTATGAATATTATTTCGCAGGAAAGGACATCGACGTTTGTGCAATTAACATGACGGAAGTGATCATGCCGACCTTTGCCGGTACAGAAAGTACATACGCTCCGTCCTATATGTATGAATTCTATGAAAATGACAACCTCCTGCTGACTATGACATTTTCGCAGGTCACGGATGATAAGTACGAGATTACAGATGAGTATGAGTGGCAGGGCGGAAGACCGACGGAAATCATGCCCTCTTTCACCTCCGCAGTGCTTCCGATGAATGGATTCTATCCGGATTTCTACGCATCTTTGCGGCAGAAAGCGATCCATAAGGAGGACGGGGAGGGATTTGCCCCTGCCGGCATCGGCGGATCATCGGAAAACTACCGGGATAAGTTTGCAGAAAAGCTGCATTCCCTCCGTGCGGACGGCTGGGAGATCGTGAATGAAACCATGCGGCATGACAAATTTGATACGGACGTGAACCGCTGGACATATCTTGTCTGCTTTGAGGTCGAAAACACCGAAACCGGCGCATCCTGCATCCTGCAGCAGCAGTTTGCCTATTCTGAAGATTATCTCTATCCCTGTGAACATATGAAACCTGCCATCATCTGTGAAAACGGCGATGTGCCGGAATCCGTCAAGGAGGTTCTTCTGAATCTCTTCTAAAACGAAACCCTCCCCCTGTTCCGACAGGGGGAGGATCGTTTTATATTCCAGCTTATACTAATCCTCATAATCAAAGTCTACAGGAATTTAGCCGCCGTAGGCGGCGTTGAGGATTGCATGAGACGGCAATTGGCGAAGCCAATTGTAGCCTGCGATAGCAGGCGTTCCCTAAAACTCCTATGTCTATAGGAGTTTTAGGGATTAGTATTAATCCGCTGTAAACATCACGGTCGTTGCAAGCATTCCCTTTGTCAGAGGAAGCAGCCATCCGCTTTCGCAGAGTTCCCTCATCACATCACAGATTTCCGGTGTCATTTCTCCCGGTGCGATCTTTTCGGCGTAATCACGCAGATGCTCCGGCGTATGCTCTGCAATAATATACTTGATGCCGTCAAGCCGTGCAAGTGCCTGACTGCATATTTCCTGTGCCGCAGGAACAATCAAATCCCCCAGCTTTCTACGCTGTTCCCTGTTGAAACATGGGAAATTGAGCCGTATTCCTTTATCCGTTTTCACAGCAAAGCGATGTTCCAGAAGCTCCGTGCAGATCAGTTTGTCGCTTTCAGATTCCGGCTGCGCTGTCAGCAGATGGATGAACATGGTTTCGTGCATTCTGTTCATCCTCGTACAAGCAGGTTCACCATTCACATCGACATCCCAAAGTACAATATCTGCCTTATCAGAGTCGTCACGTCTGCTGGTGCGGAACGTGTAGATGTCATTGGTCTCTTTTTTCTCTGAAAACCAGCAATATCCCTTTTGTCCGAACTTGTCTTCTGGGAAGCTTTCCCAATCACCGAACGGAAGCTTTTCCTGCAAAATATCAATATACGCCAGATGCAGAAGCTGTGAAACCAAAAACCACTTCATGGAATTATGCGGCATATCACTTCCATAAAAACCGATTTGACGCACAGTATCTATCGAATTGTCCACAAAATTCCTGATCAGCCCTGCTGTTTCAGAAATCGTATCCCTGTGCTTTTCAGATATTTCCTCCTTCATTTTCTGCGTTACAACGACGATATTACTGCGGTAATATCCGTTTTTCTCGAGAAGAAGTCCATGCTCCAGAAGGTCCCTGATCCCATTTTCCAGATATGCCGTGGGAACACCCGTCTGCAGGCTGATCTGTTCCTCTGTCAGCTTTTCATAATAGCACGCCATAATAATATTCTGATTGACCCGGCTGGTGCGAATATGACGATATTCTTCCTTGAATTTTCCCCACGAGCTTGCCCAGAATTCTACAGGACGATAGCTCAGTTCTCCGAATGCTTTTTCCATAACGACTCCTTTTCTGATTCTGTTTCTTGACTGAAATAACAAATATTTCACCATACTCTGCGAAAGCGAAAAGCGAGCTGAGATGTCCTTCACCGAAAGTCCGTCAATATAATACGCCACCATGACACGGCGGTAATTGGAACCCAGCAAGGCAAGCTCCCTTGTGATGAGCATGAGCTGTTCATTCTCCTGTGCCTGTTCTTCGAGATCCTCCCAGGAGTGATCCGACATGGTATCATCAAGCTCAGCGGTATTTCGCTTGTCCCTGTTCCGGTACCAGCTTTTCAGGATATTGTCAGCAGTGCGCCAGACAAATGCGTAGAATGCATTTTCGTTCGGAAAACGATTCCCGTTTTGGCAGCTGATGAGCAGAATTTCCTGTGCCAGATCCTCGGCATCATGATAGGAATTTGTCCGTGACAGACAGTAACGGAACAGCGTTTTTGACATTTGCGCAATCTGTTCAGCATATTCAGCGTTGGTCATCTCGTTCACCTCTCTTGTTTGTATGATCAGAAGCTTCTGTATGTATAATGCAGGAATCGCTGGTTGGTTAGGGCTTTGAAGAAAATTTTTATCAAAAATAAAGCCGCTTCTGACAACACGTTCAGAAGCGGCTAATCAATCAATATCTTTGCTGTCAATCAAGCTTTACAAATCTGTCCGCATCGCCCCTCTTATCAAGGAACATGGACTTCGGTCTTACCCATACAGAACCGTTTTCATCGCTCCTGTAAACGACCATTTCTTCCATCGTTTCGGTGTGTGTTGCCACCGCAAGGATCGTATATCTGCCGCCCTTGCAGTGCTGCCAGTGTTCGCCCTCATGCACCTCACGGATGACGGGTGCTTCGGCAAATTTTTCCTCCGGCTGCACATTGACAATGTCATCGTTGACAAGGATCATGGAAGAGAACGGCTCCATATGAATGTAGACATTGCCGTTGTCCACATGCACGCCATTTCCGCCGACCACATCCACCAGCGCGCCGTAATGCGTGCCGAACTGCATATCACAGGGCTGATCGTCCAGATTCAGTGCCACATACACCGTCTGTCCGTCCAGCTCCTTTGCATAGACGATCTGACGGTTGCGGATCTGCAGTGTGTGGTAGCTGCCCGTCCGCAGAGCCGGATATGCCTTGTAGATCCTGCCGAGCTTCACGATATGACGGTACAGCTCCGTATTTTCATTCTGCATCGAATGCAGATCCAGACACGGACGCAGACCATCATCCGAATTGTTTTCATGAATGCCCCTGATGCCGTACTCACTGCCGTAATACACCGACGGAATACCGGGCATCGTATACAGCAGGGTATAGCAGGTCATCAGATGCCGCTGATCGGACACAGTGCTTGCCAGACGGTTGACATCGTGATTGTCCACGAAGGTGTAGAGATTGGTATTCTTGTAGATACCGCCGTTTCCGGACTGCCTGTTGATGGAATAGTCGATCTCATACAGATTTCTGTCATTGTGAGAAGACCAGATGCCCTTGTAGCATTCGTAGTTCGTTACAGAATCCAGCATCTCCGGATTTGCCCAGCGGTTATAGTCGCCGTGGATGATCTCACCCATCAGCCAGAAATCGGGCTTGCGGCTCTTGCAGAAGTGACGGATTCTTCCCCAGAAGCTGAAATCAATACAGTCCGCTGCATCGAAGCGGATGCCGTCAATGTCAAATTCCTCCATCCAGTAGCCCACCGCATCCAGCAGATGATCGCACACCTCCGGATTCTGGAGATTGAGCTTGACCAGATTGTAGTGACCATGCCAGCCCTCATACCAGAACGGATCGCCGCAGGGACTCTGACCGCCGAAATTGAGATTCTGGAACCAGCCGCAATAGCGGGAATTCTGCCCATTCTGCTGAATGTCCGTGAATGCCCAGAACTTTCTGCCGACGTGGTTGAACACACCGTCCAGAATGACACGGATACCGTTTTCATGCAGGGTATTGCAGATGCGCTTGAACATGGCATTGTCACCAAGACGGCGGTCGATCATCTTGTAGTCAGTGGTATCATAGCCATGCTCCACGGATTCAAACACCGGACCGAAATAAACTGCATCCACGTTCATTTCTTTGAGATGCGGGATCCACTCCAGCACCTTTTCCAGACGATTCACCGGCTCGCCGCCCTCGTTCCATTTCGGCGCACCGCAGAAGCCCAGCGGATAGATGTGGTAAATAATCGCGTTATCAAACCAACTCATAATAATTACTCCTTTGAAAATGTGATTGATGCTGTGTCATTTGCTGTATTGTCTTTTCCGGATGATGGGAAAGCAGATCACTGACTGCCCTCCAGATAATAGGTCGCTTCCATGTCAGCCACACTCAGCGCGAACGCAAGCGGGAACATTTCAAATGCCTTTCCGATAGAATTTTTGTCTTCAATGCCGGAAAAACCCATATGATAGCGAATCGCGAACGCCTCCTCGCGTGACAGGCGCATGTAGCTTGAAATGATGTATACCGACTTTTCTCCATGCCCGTAGGGGAGTGTGTCGTCGATCGTATAATACGGCACCTTTTCCCAGACACCCTTGTCATTTTTGGCATTGCGGTATTCCACTTTGTAAAAATTCAGCTTGCAGATGTCATGCAGCAGAGCCACCAGTGCAATGGTCTCCTCGCTGAAATCCATCCCGTACACCACCTTTGTGCGTGGACGCGTGAGATAGTCCTTCAGACAGTGATAGACATTCACACTATGCTCCACAAGACCTCCCTCATAAGAACCATGGAATCTGGTGCTGGACGGAGCTGTGAAAAAATCACTGGCATCCGACAGCAGATAATCCAGCAGTGCCTGTGCACCCTTGCGGGTGATGTGCTTCTGAAACAGTTCGATAAATTCTTCTTTAGCGTTCATACGGTACCTCCTTGCTTGTGATACCTGTTAATTATAGCATTTTCCTGTAGGATTTTCAAGTGAACTGTAAAATTTCATGATTTACAACATGTATTCACATAAAACATTGTGCAAAACAACCAAAAGAAAATCCGACGTATGAAGCACGTTTCTATGGGAATACTAAACCCGGACCGGCACAGCCACAGCAGCAGGAAGCTGACAGCTGCAGACCGGGATCAGATAATAGGAGGCATGAGCATGAGAAAAACATGGATCCTGCTGTTTGCACTGGCGGCATCAGCTTTGATGATGACAGCGTGCGGCAGAAACAGGAATGACGCGGATACCAATTCCGTACAGCATACCGAGCAGTACGGAACTGACAGAACGAAAGAAAAAGAGACGGAAACCACAGAAACGACCGATGACGGCGGCATCCTGAGCGATGCAGAGGATATGGTCAGTGATGTGATCGACGAGGGCGGCGACGTGGTAAGTGAAGCAGTGGAGGGCGGACGCGATATCGTCAGCGACATTGCCGGAACAGAAATGACAACAACAGAAACGACGCATACTTCCAGATAATACAGGCTGCCCAGCGCGCATTCCGCGGCTGGGCAGCTTTGTGAATAGGGTATGTCGGTTTAAAAAACAATATGCGAATCAATGAAATACTTGTAAAAAAATCTGGACTTTTGATTGTGAAAGTGGTATAATGTTACTATGAAGGGGATGAATCTCTTTCGGAATTTGTTTTCATAGACTACTGGAAGAAGGCTTGTAACATGGCAAATATCTATTATCTGGAGCTTGACTTTTTTTGTCTGCTCATCGTTTCCACCCTGTTTCTGCGTGTGTTCAAGACGGTGGATAAGCAAAATTCCCAGCGTATTCTTGTCGCATTGATGGCAAGTGTAATGGCACTTTGTATCTCAGATTCACTCTGGGTGATGCTGGATCTTCTGATCCCGATCCGACTTGCGCATCTGAAGTATGTGATTGATATTGCATATTATCTCCTGACCGGCTTTGTATCATATCTCTGGTTTTTGTATTCTGAATTTTTGCAGGAATCCGCGCTTGTTACCAAACGGCGCAATAAAATCCTCGGCGCATTGCCGGTGACGATCTTCAATATCCTGCTGCTGACCACACCATGGACGCATTTTCTGTTTTACATTGACGAACAGGGAAACTTCCATCACGGACCATTGTACATAATCCAGAGTACGGTGCTGTTCGGTTACCTTGTGTTCACCTCCGGAAAGGCGTTCATACTGGCACAGAATAAATCCAATTACGCCAACCGCAGCAAATACCTGACCATTTCTTCGTTCTGCATTTTTCCGATGCTCTGTGGTATCTGGCAGATCTTCTTCTCAGAATCTCCCGTGCTGAGCATGGGCATCACGCTCGCATTGCTGCAGGTATACATCAACCTCCAGAATGAACTGATCTCCATCGACCCGCTGACCCAGCTCAATAACCGCAATCAGCTCCTGCGCTATCTTTCCAACAAAATGAAGAACCCGCATCCCACCAAATCCCTGTATCTCCTGATGATGGACATGGATTACTTCAAGAAGATCAATGACCAGCACGGTCATGTGGAGGGTGACAGGGCTCTGGTGCGCGTTGCAGTTGCTTTGAAGAAGGTCTGCGCCCATTACCGGAGCTTTGTGTGCAGATACGGCGGTGATGAATTTATCATTGTCTGTGAGACCTCCAAGGAAGAACGGATCCGCACACTCTGCACGGAGCTGAACGATGTGCTTGCGGAGGAAAACGCCGCCGCCGGCTCCCCCTATTATCTGCACATGAGCATCGGCTATGCGAAGTATACGGAGCAGATGAAAACCATCCCCGATTTCATTCAGGAAGCCGACAAAATGCTCTATGAAGTCAAGCGCGCAAGAAAAACCTGAACCCCCCGTCCCGGCAGGATCCTGCCGAGATTTTTTCAGTCAGGGCAGGATTTGACTTTTCCGGCAATCTATGTTATAATAAGACTATCTGTTGCCATTCTCCCTGTCATGGGTGGCTAAGTCCGGGAATGGCATGACATCAACCAACAGGAGAACGACTATGGATTACATCGGGCAAAGCCGCGCCAGTGCCGATGCACTGCCGGCAGAAACGATCCTGCAGGAGAAGTGGAAGCTGAAAGCTCCCGTTTCCGCAGGCAGGATGATCATTACCTATCTTGCAGAATCTCAGGAGGACGGGAGCATATTCCGTATTGCCGAATATATGCCGGAAGAAGCCGCTGTGCGTGCGGAGGACGGCGTTCATGTAACAGCAGGGGAGGGCTTCAAGGCGGGCGCGAAACGCTTCCGCAGGGCTGCAAATATCCTTTCCAGAACAGCGGTCCCGCATCTTCCGCAGGCAGTGTTTTTTGAGGAAAACGGCACTGCTTTCTGTGCATTTCCGTGGACGGAGGGCAAAAGCCTTGCCGATACGGATTTTCCGAGAACTGCATCCTACCTGCGCAGTTTAGGCATCGCGCTCTGTGATACATATACCGCACTCCACCGTGAAGGACTATGCTGCGGCAGGCTTTCTGCATCGGGTATATCCGTACAGTCCGACGGCAGCTTTCTCCTGCAGCCGGAAACGCTGCTTGAAGCCGCCGCAGACACGGCGACTGACCGCACGGAGGATATGCACATTTTGACTGCGTTCCTGTCCGTCATCCTCGATACCATCACGGATGACGGTTCCGAGGAGCTTTCGATCCTCCGCAATGTGCTGCAGTACAGCTACCAGGACGCAGAGCTGCTCCGGGAAGCACTGATCTGCGAGGAAAACAGCCTTGAACGACCGCGAACACGCCGCTCCTCCGCAAAGCCCGTGCTCCGTGCCATGCTTTGTCTTGCCTTCCTGCTCAGTGCCACAGCCGGTGCAGTCTATCTTGGCAGAAATCACCTCCCGATGGGTGTCTGCATGAAGCTCGGACTTATCCAGCCCGATGTCATTTCCGTCTGGATGCCCATGGAAACCACCCTTGATGAGACCCAGACACAGGAGATGTACCAGAAGCTCGTGAACGGTTTTGAGCGCAAATATGCCGGATACGGTGTGGATCTTGTGATCTTTGCGGATGATTCCTTCGAGGAGGCTCTGACATTTCCTGACGGCGGTGCAGAGCCGCCCACAGTCTTCATGAACAGCACCCATGACACGATCCGTGCCATGTCCGCTGACCTGCATCTGCTGACAGCGTCTCTGGAGGACAGCTATCTTGCCGATATGACAGAATTTGATACCTCCGTTCCGCTCGGTTGCAGTCTGACAGCACTGTATTATAATGCCTATTCCTTCGCCGAGCCGGAATCGGAGACCATTGACTATGCCGAGATCCCACCCGAAGCCGCCTACGATGCGACTGCCGCGCCCCTGATTGGTATGATAGAAACGGAGACAACGCGTGAAGAAGGCAGCTTTTCCGTCTTCCTTGACAGCCGCACCGACCAGCCGTTCCTGGCAAGCACCTCCTGTCTTGCCCTTGCAGAAAAGCGCGGCATTACTTCCGGTGCAGTCCGGATGCTCCCGGTATCCGCGGACGGCAGCTATCCGCTGCAGTATGAGATGTACTGCACCGTCAATGCGCAGAAGGACTGGAACAGCCAGCGCATCGGAATGCTCTGGATCCAGTATCTGCTGACAGAGGAAGCACAGCAGATCATGTTTGCTGAATATTACAGCGCACTGCCGATGCACAGCGATGTGCTGCCGCAGACCATAGAGAATCACGACGCACTGTCCGTTGTCGGCAGGATCCTGCCCGGCATCAATACACAGGCACTGCAGTAAAGGAGGGAAAGCATGAGTTGGTACAGTATTGATAAAACATTCCCCTCCGCCGTGCGCAATGCCATGCTGCCGCCGGGGACGCGGATCCATGATGTTTATGTACTTGGTGAAGCTATTTGCGTCTGCGGTCTGGAACTGACCTATGCCGCACAGGATACCCGCACTCAGCAGCCTGTGCGCCTGCGTGAGCTGCTCCCGATGCGCTGGTGTATGCGCGATGAAAACGGGAGCTGGGTGCCGTATCATGCAGAGGCGGCATCCCTGTTTGAAACCGTAAAGCAGAACTCCTGCACACTGCTGGCTCGTCTCCAGCAGCTGCATGAAGAAGCTGCACTGGAACCGATCCTGGATCTGTTTGAAGCCGCCGGCACCATCTGGATCGTCACGCCGGATGCGGAGGAACAGAGCCTTGCACAGGCGATCGCCGGCAAGCTGTTCACACCACAGGAAGCAGTCAGTCTGCTCACTCCGGTCATGGACACCCTGCTCGGACTGCACGAGGAGCAGATCTGTCATGGTGCGATCTCTGCACATTCCGTCATGCTTCGTCAGGACGCAGCCGTCCTGACAAGCTGGTGTACCGGCATCAGCGGCGAACCGCTGTCCCCGGATACGGATGTCCGCGATGTCAGCTGCCTTCTCTACCGCATGATGACGGGTGAGAAGGTCTACCGCGCCGAAACCGCCGCCGCGCTGCCTCGCGGTATCCGCAGGGCGTTGAAAAAGGGTATGGAGCATCCCGAGATCGGCATGGAGCAGCTCTGGAAGCTCCTGCACAAGGACAAGCCCGCCCGCCGCACGATCCGGATGCAGCACCGCGCCAGCGGAAGCACCGGTCTTGGCAAGCTCTTTTCTCCCGCATTTACAGCAGCATTCTGCATTCTCTGCTGTGCTGTTCCGGTTTCACTTGCCGCAGCGGCAATACATGGCGTTCAGCTCAGTGATACCGCCTACCAGCTTTCCGAAGGGGAAATCCGCGTGCCGGAGCTGCTGTATCTCACACAGGAGGATGCTGTGCAGACAGCCGAGTCGCTCGGACTGCATGTGGTCATTGCCTCCCGTGAAGATAATCCCGTTGTGCAGACAAACTGCATTGTTACGCAGAAGCCGAATGCCGGTGCAGTCCTGAAAGCCGGCGACACCATCCAGCTGACCGTCAGCGACGGATGGAAAAACTATGTCCCCGATGTCTGCAATATGCTGCTGGAAGAAGCCGTTGAAAGGCTGGAGGAGCTTGGCTTTGCCGTGACCTATGAGGAGATCCTCAGCGTCGGCGATGCACCCGGAAGCGTTATCAGCCAGAGCGTTGCGCCCGATACATTTCTTGCGCGTGATTCTGCCATTCATCTCCGTGTTTCCCTGGGCATGGATGACCTTGATGCCAGTAAGCTCGAAACCGTCGGAAACTACGTCGGCATGGAGTTTGAGGAAGCAAAGCAGCTTCTGGGAGAACTCCACCTTTATGCACTCCAGGCCGATGCAGTCTATGATCCGGAGGTTCCCAAGGGCGTTGTCATTTCCCAGGAGATCCCGGAGGGCAGGCGCGTTTCCCAGGGTACTGTGATCAATATGATCGTCAGCCTCGGCGTGGAAACGACCCGCGTTCCGCAGGTGACGATGATGAATGTCAATTCCGCCCGTTCTGTGCTGGAGCAGGCAAGGTTGAAAGCAGTCATCATCTATGCGGCGGATGCAAACTATGCGGCAGACACTGTTATTTCACAGGGTACCAATTACAATACCGTTGTTCCCGTTGACAGCGAGATCTGGCTGACCGTCAGCACCGGCAAGGGAAGCAGCGTTGTCAGCACCGGCGGCTGGTCCGGTACACCGCTCCCGACTGTGGAATCCACGGAAACCTCAGCCACCGAAATGCCGACTGCGGAAACGCAGGATACCATGTCCACCGAACAGCTCCCGACGGAAACGGATACCACAGAGCCTGTTCCCGCCGAAAGCAGTACGGAACGTCAGCCGCAGCCGACTGCACCCGACCCGACGGAGAGCAGCGAGGAACAGCCAACATCCAGTGAAACGGCATCCGATACCGCGGCACCATCCACAGAGACAGACCCGCAGCCGACGGAACCGCAGACGGATCCTCCTACCGAGCCTCCCACTGCGCCGCCCACCGATCCTCCCGCAGAGGAAGAACCTCCGGCAGAAACATCTGCACAGCCGGAAGAAGCAGAGGAAACGGAATAACCTTATTCATACAATAGAAAATCTGCACAAAAAATCAAATGAATTTTTGTGCAGATTTTTCCATACAAAACAGGATCCGACAACGTATAACATACAGAAGCGTGAAAATGCTTCAAACGGAAAGGAGAGAACGCTATGACGGATGCGGAATTTAATGCCGCAATCGAAAGAATGCTGCAGGGCGACCGCAGCGGACTGCGGGATGTGTATGACGCATACGGCAATACCATCTACCGTCTGTTCCTGGGGCGAGTGCACCGCCATCAGGATGCAGAGGATCTGACATCGGAATTTTTTCTCAAGCTCTGGAGCTGTGCATCCAGTTACCGGGCAGGCACGGGGCATAAATGCTGGCTGAATACCATTGCCAGGAACATGGCAGTGGATTTCCAGCGAAAGAACCGTGAATTTCCAATGGAGGATACCGCAGAGGTATACGAACGGCAGAATGTGGCGGAGGGAACTGCTGAGGATACCGTCATCAGCAATCTGCACACATCCCAGATCCTTGCAAAGCTGGCAGAGGATGAACGGGAGATCGTGCAGCTGCATCTGTCCGCAGAACTTACTTTCCGTGAGATCGCAGCCATATTGAAGCGTCCCCTTGGCACGGTTGCATGGAAATACCGAACAGCAATCGGCAAGCTGCAAAAATTAGCAGAGGAGGGACAGCTCATATGACCAGAAAAGAAATAGAAAAGCGGTGTCTGGAAGAAATGCAGCAGACCATACCCGACCATGAAGCTCTCTGGCAGCGCATAGAGGCAGAGCTGCCGCCGCAGGAACAGCGGGCAGAGGAACAGTCCCAGCCCATTCGGATGCATACCATGCGCCGAGCCGTGACCATTGCCGCCTGCCTGCTGATCGCCGTAACAGGTACCCGTGTACTGACGCAGAACAGAAACGTAAAGGAGAATACCATGTCCGAAAGTACGGACGGATCACCGCAGAAGGACAATGCCGCCGAGAACGCCGCAGCCGAAAACGAAGGCGAAGCCCCCTTACAGCAGGAAAACAATGCGCCGGAAGATGCCATCCGCACCTATGCTTCACTCGGCTTGCCGGTGAAGGAAAACGCCGTCCAGGTTCAGGATCCGCGCAGACTGACCGCCGGAACGCAGCTGTTCCATGAGGAAAGCGTGCTTTCACAGACGGAATGCTTTGCAGACGTTATCGTTTCCAGCGGTATCCAGCGTCCTGAAAGCGGCGAGGTGGTATATCTGCTGGAAGTCGTGGATGCCTACGGCACGGACGAACTGCAAGCCGGAGATACGTTCTATCTTTACAGCAGTACGCCCTACCTTCTGCAGGCGGAACACGAATATGTGCTGCCCCTGTATGAAAGCGGATCGGACTGGCGGCTTGTCAATGGATCCGCCCCCCAGCTGGAGCTGACGCACAGCGGCGAGGTAGTATATCACAACGGCTGGAGAACGCTGGCAGGCGCGGACAGCGAGCCGCTTCTGTACGAACAGTACGGCACGGATGACTATTTTTACGACAGAATGTATATTACACAGGATGCGGTTCTCTATGGCTTCTTAGCCGATTGGGAAGCGTCCGCTCACGCATAAAGGAGGAATAGTATGAAGAACAACAAGATTTACGCACTGCTCTGCGCATGTGCATGTATCACCGCCGGCTTTACCGGATGCGGCGGCAGTGATGAGGGATATATCAGCAGTACCAACAAGGGCGACACGGCACTCCGGAATGATATTGCAATGGAAGCCCCGGAATATGCCTATGAAGCCGAGGACGGCATGTCGATGGAGATCACGGGCAGTGTGAACCGGAATCCTCTCCCCGACGCTGAGGAATACAACACCATCACAGAAAACGGCTTTCTCACTGCGGCGGAGCATCCGCTGAGTACCTTCTCCATTGATGTGGATACCGCGTCCTATGCCAATGTCCGCCGGATGATTGAAAACGGCGAACCCGTCAACCCCGATGCCGTGCGCATTGAGGAGATGATCAACTACTTCTCCTACGACTATCCCGCGCCGGATGGTGATGTACCGTTTTCTGTCAATACGGAGCAGTTTACCTGCCCGTGGAATCAGGACAATACCCTGATGCTGGTGGGACTGCAGGCGGATGAGATCGACTTGACCGACAGGAAGCCCATGAATCTGGTGTTCCTCATTGATGTCAGCGGTTCCATGTATGCGGAAAACAAGCTCCCTCTGGTGCAGGAAGCATTTGCCATGCTGGCAGAGAATCTGAACGAGAACGACCGCATTTCCATCGTGACCTATGCCGGCGCGGAACAGGTCGTGCTGGAGGGTGCAAGCGGTGATAATTATCCGCTGATCTCTGAAAGCCTTTACAGCCTGACTGCCGGCGGCGCGACAGCGGGTGCAGCCGGCATCGTGCAGGCATATGAAATCGCAGAGGAATTTTTCATCGAGGGCGGCAATAACCGCGTGATCCTGGCAACGGACGGCGACCTGAATGTGGGACTTTCCAGCGAGGAGGAGCTGACAGACCTGATCTCTGAAAAGCGCGAGACCGGCGTAAACCTCTCCGTGCTGGGCTTCGGCACCGGCAATCTCAAGGATGACCGTCTGGAAGCCCTTGCGGATAACGGCAACGGAAATTACGCCTACATTGACAGCCTGCTGGAGGCGCGCAAGGTGCTGGTGCAGGAGATGGGCGGCACGCTGTATACGGTTGCCAAGGATGTGAAGATCCAGACCGAATTTAATCCGGAATTTGTAGAGAGCTACCGCCTGATCGGCTACGAAAACCGCGCACTTGCGAACGAGGATTTTGCAGATGACAGCGTGGATGCCGGCGAGATCGGCGCAGGGCATTCTGTAACCGCCCTCTATGAGCTGGTACTGACGGAAAAGGCAAAGCTCTTCCTCCATGACATCGCGCTGAAATACCAGGATGATCTCGGCGATGCACCGGAGGATTCCGAGGTCATGACCGTTTCTCTGCGCTACAAGGAGCCGGAGGGAACGGAAAGCAAGCTTGTGGAGTATCCCGTTCCGGTAGAAAGCAGCCTTGATAGAGCAATCCCGGAGAATCTGGCATTTGCCGCAGCCGTTGCAGAATATGGAATGCTTCTCCGCGACAGCCAGTATGCAGGCGATTCCAGCCTCTGGCAGATCATGGAGCTGCTGGCGCATACCGATATGGAGGATGAGTACCGTCAGGAATTTGAAGAGCTTGCAGTGACGGCATTTGAAAACACGGAGAAGGAAGGCGCAGCCCCCGAAGAGACCCAGTCCGACACCTTCAGTGACAAGGATCTTGCGGACATGGAGGAAGTGGACAGCGTGCTGTCTGCATGGATGCAGAGCGAGGAATTTCAGTCCATGAGCCTGGAAGAACGTGAAACCGAGACCCGCAAGCTGCTGTTCGAGCTGGCATGGTACGGCACGGAGGAACGTCCCTACAGCCTGATCGAAGAACGGAGCATCAGCTACAGTGATTATGTGTTCAGCTTCACACATACCTGCGGCGCAGGCGCAGCAGTGATGATCAAGGACTTTGATCCGATGATGAATTGAGGGATGAGAATGAGAAAGTATCTGCTGCCTACCGTCATTATCCCCATGCTTTTGTGCGGATGCAGCCGGGACTTGCCGCTGGAATCCACGGTCTTTCTTGAAACTGCACTTCCCACGGAGCCATTGAAGGAGATCGCATTTTCTGAATGGAACATGGACGATTTCCGCTTTGAGACCGTCTGCAATGTACTGGAAAACGGCAGCTATTCCCGTTATTCCGGTGAGATCGTTGACGAGAAGATCAAGTCACAGCTCTGGGAGATGCTCTGCGAGCAGGAGCAGATGGATACCTATCAGGGCGGCAGCTGGGGCGGCGGCATGGAGCTGCACCTGACGGACAGGAGAACAGGGGAGTCCTTCACCGCCGGCTATACTATCTGGTATGCACAACCCGATCATGAAGGCGGTCCGACCTGCTTTGTGATCTCCGGTTCCTCCTGCGGCACTGCCTGCTATTACCCGATCGACGAGGAAGCCGACCCGGAGGTTTACGCAAGCGACCGTTTTGAAACTCTCCTCACAGAAGGTGTGAAGCGGGAGGAGAATCTTATCCCGCAGAACCCCGAACAATAACAAAAGACCGCCGTTTTTTCAGAACGAAACGGCGGTCTTTCTCACTTTTCCTGATACTGCTCCTCCAGCCACTTCAGCATCTCCTCATGCCCCTCGGCAGTGATCGGAAAGCTTGCCTCATGCTCGATATGAGCAAGCTCGGAATTGATGAATCCATGCCAGGTGGAGACCTTCAATTCACCATCCGGCACGATTTTGAAATTGAAGTCCTTCCGGCTTCCGGTGAATGTGTTCTTACTTTCAAAATAGTAAATTCTCGGAATATCAAATGCGTTCGGTTTTGCCATATGCGACCTCCTCCATCAGCTTCAGCAAATCAATGACCTTTTCCAGATCCTCCACACACGCCGACAAATACGGCATGACCTCCTCATCCGGCTCCGAAAGATCCGGCACCATGACAGCAATGCATCCGGCATCATGCGCGGAACGAATGCCGTTCGGGGAATCCTCCAGTGCCATGCATTCCTCCGGCTTCAGCCCCAGCTCCTTACACGCTGTCAGATAGATCTCCGGATCGGGTTTTCCCTTTGTCACCATATCACCGCAGACAAATGCCTCAAAACAGGAAAGCACGCCAGCCTGTGCAAGATAAGCGTCTGTACGCTCCCGGTCGGTTGCCGTCGCAACCGCGATTTTCCGCCCTGTTGCCTTCAGATAGGCAAGCAGCTCATGCAGTCCTTTTTTGGTCGTAATGCCCTGTGACGCAATATGGGCAGCTGTCAGCTCCCGCCGTCTGGCGCGGATGGCTTCATAGTTGAAATCCTCCCCGAAAATACCCTGTAATTTCGGCTTTGCAAATACCGCCGACAGACTGCGGATACCCAGCACATGCTCCAGCTCCATCGGGAAACCGGCTTCCTGTGCCGCCTGCATCCAATATTTTGCAAGCAGCTTTTCAGTATCGAGCATCAGCCCGTCCATATCAAATATGACACCTCGTATCATCCGATCCCTCCTATTGTCTTGTCCTGTGATGCACCGGTGCATCTGCAAATTTAGAATACATAAATTTCTGTTCCGAATACAGTCCATAGTATCCGGAGAGCAGATAGCTGACCGCAATGACCAGCAGACAGAACGGCACACACTCCATGCCGAACAGCTCCGCGCTGATGAAAAGCGTTGCTACCGGGCAGTTTGTCACGCCGCAGAACATGGCGACCATTCCCAGAGCCGCACACAGCGAGGGCGAAAGACCCGCGATCTGCCCGAACAGACAGCCGAAGGTCGAACCGATGAAAAATGTCGGTACGATCTCACCGCCCTTGAAGCCGCCGCCGATGGTCACGGCAGTGAACAGCATCTTCACAAGGAACGCATACCAGACCGTTTCGCCGGCGATCGCCGCATGAATGGCATTCTCTCCGATGCCGAAAAAATCCGCAGTCCTGAATACAAGCCCCAGCATCAGAAGAAGCAGTGCTGCTGAAAGGATGCGCAGGTAGGGATTCGGAAAACGATGCTCCAGCAGATGCTCCGTCTTGTGCATGATCGTGCAGAAGAGAATGCTCACTGCCGCGCAGAGGATACCCAGCAGGACGATCTTCAGAGCAGGAACCGCAGTCAGCTCCGGAATCTCCGCAACTGTATAATGTGCCAGCGGCAGACCAAGCTTTTCCGCAGTATAGGAAGCTGTCAGGGCGGACACGGCGCAGGGAACAAGTGCCGCATAATGCATCGCACCAATACAGCCGACCTCCATTGCGAAGATCGCCGCCGCGATCGGCGTGCGGAAAATTGCAGAAAATGCTGCGCTCATGCCAGCCAGGATCAGAATGCGCTTGTCACGTTCGCGGAGCTTAAAGCTTCTGCCCAGCAGATTGCCGATGCTGCCGCCGAGCTGGAGTGCCGCGCCCTCGCGCCCTGCACTGCCGCCGCAGAAATGTGTGATAATGGTTGAGATGAAGATCAGAGGAGCCATCTGCACCGGAAGCTCCGCCTCCGAACGGATGGAGGCAATGACCATGTTGGTGCCTTTGTCGTTGTGGTTGCGTGTGATCCGGTACAGCCAGACGATCAGCAGACCGCCGAGTGGCAGCGTCAGCAGTACCCATGGATGCGCCTCCCGGAATGCCGTGCCGGCATGGATGCCATGCACAAATGCCGCCCCGACCGCGCCCATGATCACACCGAGCAGCGAACCGAACACCACCCACCGGAGCAGAAGCCGCATATGCAGCAGAACATGGGTCGTGCCATGCAGGATCCTGCCGCGTATCCGGTAAAAATGCCTGTGTTTTTTGTGGCGTATGCCTTTAAAAAATGAAAGCAGAAAAATCCCTTCCTTCTTTTTCAGTAATTCTTCATTTATTGTAAAGCATTTTTCCAGCTTTGTCAAGTAGTTGAAAGGGTGCATATTTTTCATCGAAAAAACAAAAAAATCCGAAAAAGGTGTTTACTTTTGCTGAAAAGTGTGGTATAATGTAATTATTCATGAAATCTTGTTCGTGTATGTTCAGAAAGGAAGGAAAACCAAGATGACACAAAGAACCCGCAAAAAGAATTACAGAGTCAGATATGACCGCATTATTTTTGTACTTGCCCTTCTCGCTGTTTTGATCTGGATCCTGACATCCTGCATCAGCAGCTGCGGCAAAGGCGATAAAAAAGATGACAGCAGCTCTGTTCTTGACAACATGTCCTCCACCGACCAGGTGGCAGTCGGCGATGCCGACTCCATGCTCTCTGTTACTCCGACAGAACCGCCCATTACTTATGATGAGCTTACACTCATGGCAGAGGAGCTGCACCGCGGCAACCTCATCCTGACTAACTCCAGCTATCCCTGTGAGTTTGATGCTGCGGCGATCAGCGGCGGCGCAACGGATGAAGTGGAATTTGTCACCATCAAGAGCATTCTTGATACAAAGACTGAAAAGCATTACATGGCAAAGGACTGGGAGGTCGGCATGGATAAGGATGCCGCACTCGCAATGGACGCATGGCTGGAGGGCTTCTATGCCGCAACCGGCAAGAGCGACATCCGCATGATCAGCGGCTATTCCGCAGATTCTGAGGATCAGGATTTCCGCACCGGCAGAACCTGCAAGTTCGGTATCTTCCCTGAAGGCGCAAGCTCCAATTACTACAAGCCCGACGGCGAATATGCATGGTTTGCGGAAAATGCACATAATTATGGCTTTATCCTGCGCTATCCCGAGGGTAAGGAGGGCTACTTTGATGAAACCATCACTGCTCATACCTCCTCCACCTTCCGTTATGTCGGCGTAGCGGCAGCTACCTACATCAAGGAAAATGACCTCTGTCTGGAGGAATATCTCGACACAGTCAAGAGCTACACCATCGACAATATGCTTGAAGTCGTAAACGGCTCCACAACCTACGGCGTGTACTATGCGGCTGCCAACCAGAACGGCACTACTACGCTGACAGTACCTGCAAGCGGTACTGCTTATGAAGTATCCGGTACAAACAAGGACGGCTTTGTTGTGACTGTAACACTCAATGGTGCATCCAGCACGACTCCCGCTGCAACAACAGCACCCGCTGACACCACTGATACATCCAGCACAGCAGCTGAATAAGAACAGAACAGGCTTCTGCAAGATCTGCAGAAGCCTGTTTTCTATTAAACACCTTATATTCCCTTACCATTGAAATCCGGTGTGTATTCACTCTGCGCCGCGCTCTTGTCCTGCAAATAGCCCTGAAATCCAAGTTCCTGCGCTGTTCTGAGTACGCTGTTATATTCCATTTTGGTAATACGGCGATTCAGCTCCGGATGCGCCGGAAAATCCTGCATCGGCGTATACTGCGCCATCAGGCTCAGCAGGAACTGCTCCGTGCCGAAGCGTTCCGCCAGATGATGCAGGAGCGCGATGGACTCATGTCTGTGTCCCGGCAGCACCAGATGCCGGATGATGCAGCCGCGCTGCATGAGCCCATCCTCGATCACGGGCTTTCCCGTCTGCCGGAGCATTTCCGCAATGGCAAGCCCGGCGGTCTGCGGATAGTCCGGTGCATTGGCATAGGCTTTTGCGGTCTCCGGATCGAAGAATTTGAAATCCGGCAGAAAGATATCTACAAGCCCCTCTAATGCCCGGATGCTGTCCGCAGCTTCATAGCCACCGCAGTTCCAGACAACCGGAATCTGCAGATCCGGCTTGGCAATTTCCAGAGCCTTCACGATCCAGGGCAGCAGATGGGAGGCGGTAACAAGATTGATATTATGGGCATTCTGCGCCTGCAGCTCCAGAAAGATCTCTGCAAGCCGCTCCGGCGAAATATCCTTGCCCGAATGATCAAGAGAGATCGGCAGATTCTGACAAAAACAGCACCGCAGATGGCATCCTGAGAAAAAGACCGCCCCCGAACCGTTGGTACCGCTGATGCACGGCTCCTCCCAGTGATGCAAAGCCGCTCTTGCCGCCTTGATGCCATTTCCTCCGCCGCAGAATCCGACACCCTTTGTCCGGTCTGCACCGCATTTCCTGGGGCAGAGGGTGCAGTGTGTTTCCTGAAATTTCATCGTAATCCCTCCGTTCACCTTATTATAACACATTACTGAAAAAACTGCAAGCACTTGACGTATCTGCAAAAAAATGCTATACTGATAAAAACACAGTCTTGGAGGTGAAACAGATGTACCCGATTCAGATGCTTGCAGAAAGCAGTGTGCCGACAGGGGACAACGGTATTGTCGTGCTGATCGTACTCGCAGCACTGGCACTCCTGCTCATCATTATCACTGCAGTGATGACCGTGATCTCAAAGAAGAAAAAATAAGCAGTACCGCACATATACATAGCAGGGGAGCGCGGATGCACTCCCCTATGTTTTACGAAATGGGGCTGGTATTGTGCGCTGGAATCTGGAAGAGCTTCGCCGGAAAGAGGTGATCGACCTGCATACCGGTGAAAAACTCGGCTATATTGATGATGTAGAGCTGGATACCGACAGCTGCACCGTGCGCGGCTATGTGATCCGTGGAAGGCGGTATTTCGGCGGTCTTCTGTGCTGGGAGGAGGATCTGTTCATCCCATGCGGCAGCATCAGGCTGTATGGAAAGGATGTGCTTCTGACGGAATATGCGGAGATCGCCGGACAACATGAACAGAAAATGATCTCAAATAAATACAAATTTCGTCATAAAAACGAATGAAAACCACTTGCAAAATCAGGGATAATATGTTATAATATATAAGATTTCGCACGCCTGTGATTCCGTGGCAAGGTGCTCAGGATTCTGAGTTGTCGGACGGTCAGCGGGCGGAGGATTCAAAAAACCAAACATTTTTTAGGAGGAACTACAAATGGGCGTAGTATCAATGAAGCAGCTGCTGGAAGCAGGCGTACACTTCGGTCACCAGACCAGAAGATGGAATCCGAAAATGGCTCCGTATATCTTTACAGAGCGCAATGGTATCTATATCATTGACCTGCAGAAGACAGTGAAGAAGCTGGAAGAAGCTTACATGTTCGTTCGTGACATTTCTGCACAGGGCGAGACCGTACTGTTCGTCGGCACAAAGAAGCAGGCAGGCGATTCCATCCGTGAGGAAGCAATCCGTGCAGGCGCACACTATGTAAATGCTCGCTGGCTGGGCGGTATGATGACAAACTTCAAGACCATCCAGAGAAGAATCCAGAGACTGGAGCAGCTCCATCAGATGGCTGAGGACGGCACTTTTGCTCTCCTGCCGAAGAAGGAAGTTGTTAAGCTGAACCTCGAGATTGAGCGTCTTGAGAAGTTCATGGGCGGTATCAAGGATATGAAGAAGCTGCCGGGCGCACTCTTCATCGTAGACCCCCGCAAGGAAAAGATCGCTGTTGCAGAAGCTAAGAAGCTGAACATTCCGATTGTTGCTATCGTAGACACAAACTGCGATCCTGACGAGGTTGATTATGTAATCCCGGGTAACGATGACGCAATCCGTGCAGTAAAGCTGATCGCTGGCACAATTGCAAACGCAATCATCGAAGGCCGTCAGGGTGCAGATGATGCTGCAGCAGAGGAAACTGCTGAGGTTGCTGAAGAAGCAGCAGCTGAATAATTTCCCGAACGATTCTGATTTTAAATATATTCTGGAGGCGGTTAATATGGCTAATATTACAGCAAAAGATGTAAACGAACTGCGTAAGATGACAGGCGTTGGCATGATGGACTGCAAGAAGGCTCTGACTGAGGCTGACGGCAATGTTGACGAAGCAATCAAGATCCTGCGTGAAAAGGGCCTGGCTACACAGGCTAAGAAGGCTGGCAGAGTAGCGGCTGAGGGTATCGTTCTGGCAGCAACAAATGCAGACGCTACAGTTGGCGCAGTTGTTGAAGTAAATATTGAAACTGACTTCGCTGCAAGCAACGAGAACTTCAAGAAGTTCGTTGCTGACGTAGCTAACACAGTAATCGAGCAGGATCCGGCTGATCTGGATGCTCTGAACGCTTGCACAATCAGCGGCGGCACAATGACTGTTGCTGAGGCTCTGCAGGAACTGTTCCTCGTTATGCGTGAGAACATGAAGATCCGTCGTTTCGCAAGACTGACCGGTGATGCAATCGTTCCTTACGTTCACCAGGGCGGTCAGGCAGGTGTTCTGGTTTCTGCTAACACAGAGGCTGGCGCAGCTCCGGCAGTTGTAGAAGCTCTGAAGGACTGCACATTCCAGGTTGCAGCTATGCATCCGGCATACCTCGTTCGTGAGGATGTTCCGGCATCTGTAATCGAGGAAGAGACCAAGCTCGTTATCAAGCAGATGGATGAAGATCCTAAGATGGCTAATAAGCCCGAGCAGGTAAAGGCTAAGATTGCTGAGGGCAAGGTTGGCAAGTACTACTCTGAAAACTGCCTGATGGAGCAGACATTCGTTAAGGATAACTCCATGACAATCAAGCAGTATGTAGACAGCAAGGCAAAGGAAGCTGGCGCAGCTATCACAGTTACCGGCTATGTTTGCTTCGAGCTGGGCGAGGGTATTGAGAAGAAGGCTGACAACTTCGCTGATGAAGTTGCAAGCATGATCGGCTAATTCCCCGACAAATTCATGAAAACAAAAGGCGGTAGCATCCCTACCGCCTTTTTATCTGTAATTTCTCCGGAAAAATGCATATTTCTACTGGATTTTTTTGCAAAATTACTTGCAAAATCTGCTGGAATGTGGTATAATTGATGACAGAGAAGTTACATTCCTGATGTATGTTGGAAGGAGAGAACAACGTGAAAACACACAAAAGAATCCGATCGATCTTTTCGATTCTGCTTGTAATAGTTCTGCTGATTATTGTGGCGTGTACTATAGTCACAAATGTGCTGTTTGCTGATGATAAGATTCCGAAGATTGCGGGGTATCATCTTTATCTGCATGAAGCAGTGGACATGGAACCCGATATTCCGCAAAATTCCCTGGTGCTTGCCAAGGATGCACCGAATCAGAGCCTTGCTCCCGGCAATAAGGTGCTTTGCAAGCTCAGCGACGGCAGCATGGGAGTGCGTGTGATCAGCCAGATCACTGTGAACCAGGACGGTTCAAGC
This sequence comes from Oscillospiraceae bacterium, assembly GCA_045546475.1. Taxonomy (GTDB): domain Bacteria; phylum Bacillota; class Clostridia; order Oscillospirales; family Ruminococcaceae; genus UBA3855. The sequence goes on along the minus strand of JAZQCT010000044.1, from coordinate 202,280 downwards.
AGCTACTATCCCGCTACTGCACTGGAGCAGAATACGGAACTGACCATTCCCCGTGAAAATATTATTGCTGTCTGCGAATGGCAAAGCCGCGATCTTTACCGCTATGTGACCTTCACGACATCTGTCGGCGGTATCATGGCACTCCTGATCGTTCCCTGCATCATCCTGATCATTATGGTACTTGCCAAGATCGCCAGAAGCGGCAAGGATGTTATGGATGAGGAGGATTTCCTCTTCGACGAAATGGAGGAGCTTGGTGTTGTTGCGAAAAAGTCCAAGCCTGCGGACAATCCGCTGTTTGAACCGAATCATGTACCGCCCGCTGGCGAGTCTCTTGAACGCAAGAAGTCTTCCATCTCTGAGAATTTTGAGCGTAAACCTGTAAATGAAAATTCTCCTTACCAGAAGGCTGTGCAGGAAAGGACCATGAAGTTCCGCATCCAGCAGCAGAATATCGAGGAAGCCAAGCGGTATGAGGAAGCGTCCCGCGCACGTTCTGCCGGTACGCAGATCTTTTCCGCGCAGATGGTGGAGGAAGCTGCAAAGCAGCAGCAGGTCACTGCATCTGTGCAGGAACCGGTTTCTTCACCCGTTTCCGTACCTGCCCCCGCACCCGCTGCGGCTCAGCCTGCGGAGGACAAGCCGGCAGCACCTGTAAAACCTGCTGAACCGGTCAGACTGTCCGCACCTGCCACACCGGCACCGAATATTGATGACATCATCAAGCCCTCCGAGCTGCGTGCTGCAAGAACCGGTCAGAAGATTAACCCTGACATTGCGGCATCCGGTTCGATCGACGATCTGCTCCGTGTTCTTGAAGCGGAAAAGAAGAAGCTTTAATAAAACCGAAACCCTGAAATGCACTTGCATTTCAGGGTTTGTATTTTATTCTTCGTCAAGCTCGATCCGTTTTTCCTCTGCAAGAGGGGAGTGCTCCATTGCTTCACGCATCGCAGTATCGGACAGATGCGTATAGATCTCCGTTGTGGCAATGCTCTCGTGTCCGAGGATGCTTTTCAGTGTCAGAACATCCACATGCCCATGCTGGTACATCAGCGTTGCCGCAGTGTGCCGGAGCTTGTGCGTAGAAAGTCCGCGCCCCTGCAGTCCTGCTGCACGCAGGGAATTTTCCACGACCTGCTGCACACGCCGCCGGCTGATCCGTTTTTTCTGATTGCTGAGAAAGAGTGCCGTATCGTCGGTTTCGATCTGACTGCGCTCAAACAGATACTCCCGAAGCGCGCTCAGACAGGCACTGTTGAGGTAGATGATGCGCTCCTTACTGCCCTTGCCAAGCACGCGCATCCTGCATTCCTTCAGATCAAGCGAGGACAGATTCAGCCCCACCAGTTCACTCAGACGGATGCCGCAGTTGAGAAACAGCGTCAGGATGCAGTAATCACGGATGTGCGCCCTGTGATTTTCCTGTGTTGTCAGCGTTCGAAGAAGGGACAGGCTTTCGTCAAGATTCAGATACTTTGGCAGCGCACGCTTGGGCGCAGAAAGCTCCAGATTGATCGTCGGATCATGCTCCACAAGCCGCGCCTGGCGTGTCAGATAGCGGAAAAAGCTCCGCAGTGAGGAAGCCTTCCGGGAACGCGCCTTATCGTGATTTTTGCACTCCACAGCCAGAAAACTGTAGTAATCATAAATATCCCGGAGCGTCACGGCATTCAGCATGTCCGGTGTCATATCGCGGATCGGTACAGCCGTCAGCATGTCCGCCGTCGGCTGCACATCCGGCTGCATCCGTCGGAATACCAGAAACCGCAGGAACTGGCGGATGTCCTGATAGTATCCCATTACCGTTCCGTCCGACAGGCATTTGACCACGGAAAGATGGGTGATATATTCGTTCAGAAAGAATGGATTTTCATGTTTTGGGATCTGCATTGCTGCCGCCGCCTCCTTCTGTCAGCTGTCATTGCGCAGTGCGGTTTCTCCCGCTGTGCCGGAGCCGGTACTGCTTGGGGGTGATGCCGCGGTATTTTTTGAAATTCCGGATCATATGGCTGCAGTCGGAGAAACCTGTTTCCTGGCTGATATAGTTCAGGTCAAAATCCGTAAACAGCAGATAATCCTCCACCTTGAAAATGCGTATTTTTGCAATATATTCCTTGCAGGATATGCCGTAGATCATGTGGAATTTTTTTGCAAAGCAGGAATAGCTCATATTGCATTTCTGCGCAATATCTGCCACCTGGATGGAATCACGGATGTGCGCTTCAATATATTCCGTGATCGAGTCGATGTCATAGGACGAGCTTGGCTGGATTTCTTCGTTCCCGAGCGAAAAATCAAGATTCTGCCACTGGCGCACGATCTGCATCAGAAGACTGTACAAATGGGTCTGTATCATCAGATCATAGCCATATGTCTTATCCTGCAGCTCCTGTACACAGCTGAGAAAGATTGTCTTGCAGTTCATTTTGGAAGCAGTGCTGCTGCTGAAGAAAACGGGCATCTGCTTCTGCTCGGCGTGCTTGAACAGCTCCTTGAGCTTCGGGGCATAGGCGGGCTTGAGATTGAGCTGGTTCAGATCGAATTTCAGCACCGCATAGCGAAGCGGTGCGCCGTCCGCAGAGAAAACAGAGTGGATGGATTTGGGATGGAACAGGATGCAGTCGCCGCCTTTTACAATGTATCGGTTTCCGCTGTCATACATTTCTGCTGTACCCTCCAGCATGTAGATCATTTCCATAAAATAATGCCAGTGCGGTCTGACGGGGAATGCTTCATTCCGCGTATCAAAGATGAAGCATTCAAAAGGCATATTCAGCGAATCGCTCGCTTCAAACAAGGAATGCATAGGAACCTCCGGAATAGATTTTTACAATTTTATTGTAAGTCTATTATAGCATATTTTACGAAAAAATGCTACAATATAATTGAAATATTTTTTAATTTTTTCAGGAGGAATCAATATGCTTTCAATCAACGGAAAATGGGCACTTGTTACCGGTGCAAGCCGCGGTATCGGCAGACTTGCCGCAAAATGCCTTGCAGAACAGGGCTGCAACATCGTCGTACAGAGCCGGGATCTGCCCCATACAGAATCCGTACTTGCAGAGCTTCGCGAATGCGGAGTGGAGGCATACGCCGTAGCGGCAGAGCTGTCCGATCCGGAGCAGGTCCGCGCAATGCTGCGTGAAATTGATGAGAAGGGAACACAGATCGACATCGTGCTGAACAATGCCGCCGTGCAGATCGCATACCGCACCGATTATTATGCGACTCCCGTGGAGGACTATACGGAAAGCTTTCTCATCAACACCATTGCCCCCATGCTCATCTGCTATCACTATCTCCCGCAGATGACAGCACGCGGTTTCGGCAGGATCATCAATACCACCAGCGGCATCGCGCTTGAACCGGAGCAGGCTGGCTATTCCGCAAGCAAAGCTGCACTTGATAAGGTCACTATTGATATTGGTTCAAAGCTGGAGGGAACGGATGTTATCATCAGCCTGACCGATCCTGGCTGGTGCAGAACGGATCTCGGCGGTCCGAATGCTCCCAATGCTCCGGAAAGTGCCATCCCCGGTGTAGTGGTCGGCGCATTTGTCAATGACGGAAGATCCGGCAGACTGTTCCGCGCCTCTGACTTTGCCGGCATGACCCTGGAAGCCGCTGCTGCAAAGGCAGAAACCCCCATTCCTTCACCGTATTCTCAGGCAGGATGATCGTTTTTTGAAAGCCACTATGCCGCCGGCATAGTGGTTTTTGCAACTTTCAGAAGATTTTTTGCAATTATCTGATTGACCTTAGAGAAATTTTGTGTTATAATAATGGTAAAATGAATGCAAAATGCAAAAGAGGTGACCTATGGAATTGCAAAAACGAATCGGCATTATCATGGGCAAGGTATATAAGAAAATCAACCAGGAGCAGCTCCGCGGTATTCTTGAACAGGCATACACACGCGGATTCAGTGCCTATGTCTTTACACTGACTGCGGATAACGGCGATGCCGGAACGATGCGCGGTGAAAAAAATCTCTTCACACTGATCAATTTTTCAAGACTCGACGGCATCATCTATCTTCCCTATACCTTTGCCTGTGATGAATACCGGGACTATATCGAAGATTTTCTCAGTAAAAATTGTCATATCCCCATGATCTCCATCAGCCTCGGACAATCCATCTGCCCAAATGTCTGGTACGACGACCGGAAGGAATTTGCGGAGGTCGTTACGCACCTGATACAGGAACATGGATGCAGGAAGATCTGCTGCCTGACCGGCAATGAGGGCGCGCTGGTTTCCGAGCATCGCCTTGCCGGCTATATGGATGCAATGATGCAGGCGGATCTTACCTTTCGAACAGAGGATATTGTCTATGGTGATTTCTGGAAATACGCCTCTCAGCAGCTGGCAGAGGAAATCGCCTGCGGGGCGCGTGAAATGCCGGATGCGGTCGTATGTGCGAATGACATAATGGCGATCGCATTGTGTGACGCGCTGAAGGAATACGGCATTTCCGTACCGGAGGATATACTTGTCACAGGCTATGACGGCACGCTCGAATCTTCCCTTCACAGCCCTTCCATTACAACCTTCAGCACCTCCTGGAAGCAGGTCGGACGCAATGCTATGTGTGCACTGTATGAACGCATTACCGGTGAGCATACCTCCAGCAGACAGCAGGATCACGGAAGACTGCACTGCCGGGAAAGCTGCGGCTGTGAACACGGCATGAAGCTTGACGGAAAGCTGGATTTTGACTACCAGCGTCTCGAGGATAATTTCATTGACAGCAACCTTTCTGTACAGTTCCTGACCGCGGATAATTTGCACAGCTTTATCCAGAAAACCTATCATATGACCTATGCTTTCCTGAAACTGGAACACTGCGGTAATGAAATGCTCCATCTCTGCCTCTGTGAGGACTGGGACAAAACCGATAATTATTTGCAGGACTACCGTACCAGCGGCTATTCTGACAGGATGCTCTGGGTCGATTTTGACGGTTACCGCAACACCTTCCCGACATCCCAGATGGTACCGGAGCGGGTACTGGCTCTGGATGAGCCGTCAGTCACTTTTTTCACGGCGATGCATTTTCAGGAACGCTGCTTCGGCTATGCACTGTTCACGCTTCGTGGAATTGCGGACGGCTTCAATCACCATTACCTGCACTACTGCCGTGAGATCAACAACGGTCTGGAATTTCTCTGTATACAGAGTGAGCTGAAAAGTCTTGCCTACCGCCGCTACCTCTCCCAGATCCGTGATGAGCTGACAGGTCTCTACAATCGGAGCAACTTTGCACAGCAATGGTCGAATCTGCGCGAAAAAGCAGAAACTTACCACGAGGAATGCTTCATTATTGGATTTTCCCTGAGCGGTCTGCACCGGATCAAAGAAACGCTCGGCAGTCTGGAACGTGATAAGTATCTGGTCGAATTTTCCGACATCCTCCGCAACAGCTGCCAGGCTCAGGAACGCTGCTTCCGGGCAAGAGAAGGTGAATTTCTCATCATCGGCAGCCAGAAAAAGGAAGGCGAACTGCACCGCAGCCTTTGCCAGCGCGTCCGCCTGCAGTTTGAAAAACGCTATCATCCCACGGAGCATTCCTTCCGTCCGCGTCTGCACCAGGTCGTCCTGACGGACTGTGCTGACCTTGTTGACGGCGGAAAGGCGATCCAGCAGGTGGCTGAGCTGCTCCGCCAGACACAGGAGGAGACCAGAACCTATTCCGAGCAGATGCACTACGATGACCTCACTATGCTGCGCAGTGAGATCTACCAGAATCCGGAGGAAAACTGGTCGGTAACGCTGTGCTGTCAGAAGCTGAATATCAGCTCCTCGTATTTCCAGCGTATATACCGCAATACCTTTGGTGTGAGCTGCGCTCATGACATCCAGAAAAGCAAGCTTGACCATGCAAAAAAGCTTCTGCTGAATACCACCGATACTCTTCAGACCATTGCAAGAAAATGCGGCTATGATTATTCGCATTTCATGCGCACCTTCAAAAAAGAGGTCGGTATGACCCCCACGGAATACCGGCGCGGAAAGCTTGAAAAGAAATAGAGCCTGATGCCATACTGCACCCGCAGTATGGCATTTTTTGTATTAGATAGAAAATGCAATAAAGTTGAAGATATTTGCAATTGTTTTCTTTTCTGAAATGTGATATAATATTTAAAAAGTACAAGAAATATTCATAATTACAATTGTATTTTACAGGGGGAATTAGTATGAAGAAGAGAAGTTTCATCCGCAAGGCAGCTGCATGGCTTGGCGCACTTGCCATCCTGACAAGCTCCGCATCTGTACTGGATCTGTCGAAGCAGGAGATCACCGCAGCGGCGGCAGATACAGGCAGCAGAATTCTGGTCGATCTGAACAAGAACGACGGCAGAAAGGCATCCTATGCGAAAAATGCCAACAACTGGATCGTCAACGGCGAGACCAGTGCGACCTATACCGTGAACGGCGTGACGATGGAGATCAGCGCAAGCGGCGGTTCTCTGCGTATGGAGAATAACAAGAAGCTCCAGAAAATGAGCGGTGTCTATTCCCATCTGACCATGGACGCTGCAACGGTGGACTGCGATAACGGCGGTACGCTCACGCTGAAGATCAGCGGTCTGTCCGATGGTACGCATTCCGTCAAGACCTACCACAGTGCAACCGGCAATCAGTCCGTCAGCGGCATTTCCGTCAGTGCAAGCGGCGGTACATCCCAGAGCGGCATCAGCTGTCCGCAGCAGGTGACCAATCCCGATGATGCAGGTATCGGCTATGTGACATTCACCGGAACATCCACTACGATCACCATCAAGGCATCCAGCGGCAATGCGTGGCTGAATGCGTTTGAAATTGACGGCGGCGACCCGATCAAGGGCGTGAATCATGTGTATCCTGCCGATCAGGAGGCACATCTCGAACGTGAAAATGGTCTGAGCTGGAAGGCAGGCAGCGGCGCAGCAAGCCATAATGTCTATATTGGTACAAGCTATGACGGCGTATTTTCTGCAACGACGGGTTCTTCGGAATTCAAGGGCAATCAGACCGGAACGACCTATGCGCTCGATGAAACCTACCAGTCCTCCATAACCTATTACTGGAGAGTTGATACCGTGGACGGCAGCGGCAATGTCATCAAGGGTTCGGTCAATTCGTTCAATGTCGCAAGACTCGCATTTCCTACAGCCGAGGGCTACGGACGCTATGCAAGAGGCGGTCAGGGCGGTGTTGTGGTGCATGTCACCAATCTCAAGGATGACGGCAGCGAAGGTTCTCTGCGTTGGGCACTCTGCGATGCAAAATGGCAGACTGCCGACTGGAAGGGCGTTCCGAGAATCATCGTGTTCGATGTCGGCGGTGTTATTCCGCTGACGGATACGCTCTGTATTCCGGATAATGCCGGCAGCGTCTATGTGGCAGGACAGACCGCACCTGGGGATGGCATTACACTCATCAATTATGACTTCGGTGCAATGGGTACAACGGATGCGATCATCCGTGACATCCGTGTCCGTGTGGGTGATATGAACGGATCGTCCCACGGCGGTATGGGACTCTCCAGCTGTAATCATACCATCGTCGATCACTGCTCCATTTCGTGGGCAACCGATGAGGGATTCAGCTCCAGACAGGCGCAGAATATCACTTTCCAGTGGAATATCATCGGCGAATCGCTGAACAACTCCGTACACTATAATGCAGATGACCGCACCCAGACAGAACGCCATGCGTTCGCTGCATCCATCGGCGGCTATACCGGCAGCTATCACCATAATCTGCTGATCGACTGCACCGGCAGAAACTGGTCGCTTGCAGGTGCCATGGAACAGGATGCCGTGACATACGGCGGTCAGGCGGACATCCGCAACAACGTTGTCTATAACTGGCGTGACAGAACCACCGACGGCGGTGTGCGCAGACTGAATTTCGTGAATAACTACTATAAGGCAGGACCTGTCAGCAATACCAGCCTGCACGTCGTTTCCATCGACGGCAATGAGCTGGGTACAAATGATATGCAGAAGATGTATGTATCCGGCAATGTCATGACAAAGAGCGACGGTTCGTATATCCTGAAGTCTACTGACGATGCGTGGGCGGCAGGCAAGGCAGTTTCCGGCGGCAAGGGCGGTGCAACCGTCAATGATGTCCGCAGCAATACGCAGTTCTTTGAGCCCTATGTGAATACACAGTCCGCTGAGGATGCCTACAAGAGCGTTATCGCATCAGTAGGCGCAGGCGGTACATCCGATACTGGCTGGGACTACATCGACAGCCGTTATATCAAGGAAGTTTCCAATGGTACTTATACCTACACCGGCAGCAAGGACGGTCTGAAGGGTATCATCGACAGCCAGAATGATGTCGGCGGTTATCCGAGTACCTCCACATTTGCACACAGCAATGACGGTGTCTGCAATGCGGCAAATGATACCGATCGTGACGGTATGCCCGATACATGGGAAGAAGCACACGGTCTGAATCCGAATGACACCTCCGACGGCAGCATCAACAGCCTCTCTCCGGACGGCTATACCAATATTGAAATGTTCCTCAACGAGCTTTGCGGCGATAATGTGGTTTATGGTGAAGCTCCCGTATCCGGCAAGGAGGGCGCAGTCATTGAGACTGCCCATAAGTACACCATTACCAATGTGAACAGCGGCTATCAGCTGGAGGCTGCGGATGGTACTGCGGAAAACGGCACGAACGTGCAGCAGGGCAATACCGGTGCGGCTGGCTGGACGATGGAGGATGCCGGAAACGGCTACTACCGGATCTATTCCGAGGTCGGCGACGGCAAGACCTATCTGCTCGATCTCGACTACGGCAAGACGGACAACGGCACCAATATCGGCATCTGGAGCGATACCGCCTCCGATGCGCAGCTGTTCAAGTTTGTGGACAACGGTGACGGCACCTACAATATCTGCACCAAGGCAACGAAGGACGAAAGCTGTCTGGGCGTGACCGCCGGTTCGACCGAGGCAGGGGCAAATGTTGTGCAGTGGGTATGCAATGGTTCCGATGACCAGAAGTGGACGCTGGAGATCATGGTTGATCCCATCAGCGGCGAGCTTGTCAAGGATCTGGTCGTGGAGAATCTGACATTCAATAAATCCTGGAACTACAAGTTCTGGAATATCAGCAAGGATACCACAGTCGGCGGACTTGTATTCGGTGACAGGGATGTGACCTATGTGACGCTTCCGGATGCACTTCTCGGCGGCGAAACCATCCTTACATCCTGCGACCATAAGTATGCGACAGGTACGCTGGCGACATTTACAGCCGGTGCGGATATGACGGTCTATGCGGCATTCGATCAGAGAGTGACGACCCTCCCCGCATGGCTTTCCGACTGGACGAAAACCGATCTGACGGCAGCTGCCAGCAACGATGTGGTGTTCGTGCTTTATGCAAAGGAAGTTTCCGCCGGCGATACCGTGACCCTCGGCGAGAACGGACAGTCCGCAAGCTGTGTGAATTATACAGTATTTGCAGCAGAAGCAAAGGCAGCTGAAACTACCACAACAGAAACAACAGCAGCTGCCACCACGACAGAGACAACCACTACACAGACCTCTGCTTCCATGACGGAAACAACTGCATCCACTGCCAAGCCTGCTGAAACCACACAGACCGAAACGACTGCATCTTCTGATACAGAAGCCGCTGTGATCGGTGATGTCAACTGTGATGATACGATCGACATCCTGGATGTGCTGACTCTGAACAAGAACCTGCTTGCAGGCTACCCGCTGAGCGATCAGGCATCCCTCAATGCAGATACGGACGGCGACGGCGTTCCCACTTCTACGGACGCACTGAACATCCTGAAGTTTACGATCGGTCTGATCACAAGCTTCCAGGCATAACCCAGAAGGAGGATCAATATGCTTCAGAAACTAAAAAGAACGTTTGCAGTGCTGACAGCTGCATTCACCGCAGTTTCCGCAGCTTCCCTGCTGCCGGAACAGAAGGAAGCAGTACCGGCTGAGGCGGCTTCCAACATCCTTGCATTCCCCGGTGCAGTCGGCGGCGGTAAATACGCTACCGGCGGCAGAGGCGGTGAGGTTTACCATGTTACCAATCTGAATGACAGCGGCGCAGGCTCCCTGCGCGATGCTGTCAGCCAGTCGAACCGTATCGTTGTCTTTGATGTCAGCGGTACCATTGAGCTGCAGAGCAATATCGTCTGCCAGAGTAATATTACCATTGCCGGACAGACTGCTCCCGGCGGATCGGGTGTTACCCTGAAAAATTATAAGCTGGGTCTTGGCGGCACAAACTGCATCGTCCGCTATCTCAGCTCCCGTCCCGGTCCCTATAAGGCAACCAGCTCCGGCAACGACGCACTCGGCGGTGCGGGCGGTTCGAATTCCATCCTCGACCATTGCTCCATCGGCTGGGCATCGGATGAACAGTGGGGTCTGTATTCCAAGAACGATAATTATACCCTCCAGTACTCCGTCATCGGACCTGCGAACTCCTGGGGCGGTCATGCAAAGGGCGTGCATGGTTTCGGCATCATGTTCGGACGTGCAAATTTCTCCTTTGACCATAACCTCATCATCCACTGCGTATCCCGAAATTTCCGCGGCAAGGTCACCGACCAGAATGCGGCGGATTTCACCAATAATATCATCTACGACTGGGGCTATCAGACAACCTACGGCACGGTCGGACATATCAACTATGTGAACAATACCCTCAAGGCAGGTAACTCCACGACGGGTGCGTACTACTATGCCCAGGTGTCCGATAATGCGAATTTTGCTTTCTATCTGACCGGCAACCGCATTCTGAACAAGGACAATTCTGTCCGCAATGCGCCCGATTCCAACTGGTCCGCCATGAAATACAATGACAGCAAATCCGAAGCGACCACGAGAGTTGATACCCATTTCCCGATCATGGTAGGCGGCGCGGATGTTTCCACTGTTCTGACAGCAGAAAGTGCGGAGGATTCCTATGATCACGTGATCAGCTTTGCCGGCAACGGTATTTCTCCCACACAGAGAACTGCCATCGACCAGCAGTGTGCTGACGAAACCAAGAACGGCACAGGCTCCTGTTCCGGTACGGCGGCATATGATTCCTCTGTGACCGATCTCGATAAGTACAAGATAGAGTGCGGCGTGACCTATACCTATCCGTCCGCAGTGCTCGAAAAGACCATCACCGATACCGATAACGACGGTATGCCCGATGAATGGGAAGAAGCAAGAGGCTTAAACCCCAATGACGCTTCCGATATAAACGGTGACTACTGCGGTCAGGGCTACACCAATATCGAATACTACATCAACGATCTGACCATTGATTCGTTCCCCGTGGGCGTGGTGACACCCTCTCCGGAAACGGCGAATCTTGTGACGATTTCCGCATTTGACCGCATCGAGGCGGAAAGCTATTCCTCCCAGTCCGGCATTCTTACCGAGGATCTGGCGGAGGGCGGACAGAATATCGGCTTCGTTGAAAACGGCGATTACCTGCTGTTCCGCCGTGTGGATTTCGGAGATGGCGCAAAGCAGTTCAATGCAAGGGTTTCCGGCAATGCCGCTCAGATGGAGCTGTACCTCGACGATCTCACCGCACCCGTGGCGACCTGTTCCTTTGAAGGTACGGGCGGATTCGGAAATTATACGGATTTTGCGTGCAATATCAGCAATATCACAGGTCTGCATAATCTCTACATCAAGTTCACCGGCGGCGAAGGGTATCTGATGAATATGGATTATTTCACGTTCCAAAAGGATGCCATCCCCATGAACGGTACGCTCTTTACAAATGTGACGCTCGGCGAGGGCGTTTCTGTGGGTGACTGGCAGATCGGCTATGATACGCAGATTGGCTCGACCCTGTTCGGCGACCGTGATGTGACATTCGTATCCCTTCCCGATGCACTCTGCGGTGCGGAGATCCTCCGGACGGCGTGCGATGACAAGACCCTGACGGGCGATCAGGCAGCGTTTACCGCCGGTGCGGATATGGATGTCTATGTTCTGCTTGATAACCGTGTGACCGCTCCGGGTGCATGGCTTTCTGACTGGGAGCTGACCTCCATGACGGCGGCGAACAACAATGACGTGACGTTCAACATTTACAAGAAATCCTGCAAGGCTGGCGAAAGCGTTACCCTCGGCACGAATAATCAGTCCGCATATTGTGTAAATTATACCGTCCTCGCTGTGAATGCGGATGCACAGCAGCCCGTTGAAACAACAGAGACCGCCACAGAATCCACCTCCGTACCGGAAGTGATTACCGGCGATATTGACCTGAACGGCACAAGAGAGCTTCTGGATGTTATCCTTTACCAGAGAGTACTGCTTGACTGCGACACCTTTACTGCTGAGCAGGCTGCATCCGCTGACCTGAATGCGGACGGCAGTCTGGATGCCTTTGATCTGGCACATCTCAAGCGTCTGTTCCTCAGCAAATAATGCCTTTTCCTCATCCTTTCTTTATGCCAGCCTCTGCGATTTTTTGCAGGGGCTGGCACTTTTGAAACTTATACCTTCTTGACATCTGTCGAATTTTGTTGTATAATTGTGGTATTGCAGCAGACTGCATTGCCGGCAGTATGACTGGCATAGGATAGGATGGTGTATTCCATATTCCGGAATGCGCCTGGAACAGGAGGGTATGCTATGAATGCTGTATGGAGCGTTTTGCTTGGTTATCTGATCGGAAATGTGAACCCTGCCTACATCGCAGCAAAGCTCAAGGGCTTCGACATCCGGAAAAGCGGCTCCGGAAATGCCGGTGCCTCCAACGCTGTGATCACCATGGGAAAGGGCGTCGGCGCAGCAGCAGCGATTTTTGATATTGTCAAGGCATATTTTGCAGTGCGGATCGCGGTGTTTCTGTTTCCGCAGCTCAAGCTGGCAGCGGAGCTGTCCGGCACTGCCTGCATCGTGGGGCATATTTTCCCCGCTTTCATGGGCTTCCGGGGCGGCAAGGGACTTGCAAGTCTTGCAGGTGTCGTACTGGCATTCAGTCCGGAGCTGTTTGTGCTGATGCTTCTCGGGGCTGTTGTCATTGCATTCCTGACGGATTATATCTGCTTTGTTGCCATCACAGCTGCCATTGCATTTCCCATGCTTTACGGCATCATGACGGGCTGTCTGGCAGGCGTACTGGTATACGCCGTGATCGCGGTTGTTATGCCCTGCAAGCACATCCGCAATCTTCGCCGCATCGCGAACGGTACGGAGGCGCATATCAGCTTCCTGTGGAAACGTGACGAGGAGATCGAACGCCTGAAAAATAACGGAACACATCATTGATACGAAACCGCCGGTCAGCTGCCGGCGGTTTTTTTGACGGCTCCGACAAAATCCATTGACAAAGCGGCTTCCTTGTGGTATAATATAGTTACTGTGATTCTCCGCGGTAAAGCGGGAACAGGATCAGACACTGCATATGCAGTATGGCATATGAAAGGAGTAATTATTATGGGACTTATTAAAGCAGCAATTGGTGCAGTTGGCAGCGTAATGGCGGATCAGTGGAAGGAATATTTTTACTGTGATGCAATTGACGATGATGTTCTGATGGTCAAGGGCAGAAAGCGTACCTCCGACCGTTCTTCCAATACCAAGGGCAGTGACAACGTGATCACCAACGGCAGCGGCATTGCTGTTGCTGACGGTCAGTGCGTTATCATTGTAGACCAGGGCAAGATCGTTGAAATCTGTGCACTTCCCGGTCAGTATACATATGACATGTCCACCGAGCCGAGCATCTTCTCCGGCAATCTTGGCTCCAGCATCCTGGAGACCTTCAAGACCATGGGCAAGCGCATTGCTTACGGCGGCGATACCGGCACGGATCAGCGTGTGTATTATTTCAATACCAAGGAGATCAAGGACAATCTCTTCGGCACACCCAGACCCATGCCCTTCCGCATCGTGGATAAGAACATCGGTCTGGATCTGGATACCACGATCCGCTGCAACGGCAGATACAGCTATATTATCTCTGACCCGATCCTGTTCTACACCAATGTAGCAGGCAATGTCAAGAGTGAATACAGAAGAAGCGAGATCGACGCGACCCTCAAGGGCGAGTTCATCAACTCCCTCCAGCCGGCACTTGCCAAGATCTCTGCAATGGGCATCCGCTACAGTGAGCTGCCCGCACACACTGAGGATATTGCCGAGGCAATGAACGAGATCCTCTCCAAGAAGTGGAGCGAGGATCGCGGCATCAAGGTGAAGTCTGTTGCGTTTAACCCGATCACACTCTCCGAAGAGGACGAGGCAATGATCAAGAAGCTCCAGCTCCGTGCAGTGGATCGTGACCCGGGCATGGCAGCAACTGCAATGCTGAATGCACAGACCGAAGCTATGAAGCTTGCAGCCGGAAATACAGCAACCGGTCCCATGATGGGCTTTATGAACATGAATATGGCAATGCAGAATACCGGTGCAATGCCCGCACAGAATTTCTACCAGATGGCTGCACAGCAGCAGGCAGCAGCTCCTGCAGCAAATGCCTGGACATGCAGCTGCGGTGCTTCCAATACAGGCAAGTTCTGCTCTGAATGCGCAAAGCCGAAGCCGGCACCGGCAGGGGAGTGGACATGCAAGTGCGGTACAGCTAACAGCGGCAAATTCTGCATGAACTGCGGTTCCTCCAAGCCCTCCGCTGACGGCTGGACATGTAAGTGCGGCGCAGTCAATAAGGGCAAGTTCTGCATGGAATGCGGCAGCCCCAAGCCTGCCGGCGCACCGCTCTATCGCTGCGACAAGTGCGGCTGGGAGCCTGCTGATCCTGCAAATCCGCCCAAGTTCTGTCCGGAATGTGCAGATCCGTTCGATGAGAACGACAGAAAGTAATTTGTCATTATGTACGGCAGCGGTGCAGAAATCTGTCCGCTGCTGTTTTGTGAAGGAAGGAGAACACTGCAATGGCAGGTTTGCTGAATTATGAATGCCCATGCTGCGGCGGTAAGATCGAATTTGACAGCACCACCCAGCAGATGAAATGCCCCTATTGTGATACGGAATTTGCAGCAGAGGATCTGCGATCCTATGATGAGGAGCTGAAGCAGACCCCTCCGGATGACATGAAATGGGACACTCAGGCAGGAACTGAATGGCAGGAAGGCGAGCAGTCCGGCATGAAAACCTATATCTGCGAGTCCTGCGGCGGCGAGATCGTCACGGATATGAGTACCTCCGCATCCGCCTGCCCCTACTGTGATAACCCGATCATCATGAAGGGACAGCTTGCAGGCGAGCTGCGTCCCGATTATGTCATTCCCTTCAAGCTGGATAAGAATGCAGCAAAGGCGGCTTTGAATAACCACTTCAAAGGCAAGCCCCTGCTCCCGAAGCTCTTCAAGGATGAGAATCACATTGACGAGATCAAGGGTGTATATGTTCCCGTCTGGCTGTTCGATACCGATGTACATGCACACATCCGCTACCGCGGCGAGCAGATCCACCGCTGGGAGGATCGACGCTACCGTTATACGGAAATCAGCTATTTCGCACTGATCCGCAGCGGACGCATTGCATTCCAGCAGGTTCCAGTCGATGGTTCCACCAAGATGGATGATACCCTGATGGAATCCATCGAACCGTTCCATTTCAAGGAGGCAGTGGATTTCCAGACAGCCTATCTTTCCGGTTATCTTGCGGATAAATACGATGTGGATGCAGAAACCAGTATTGTCCGCGCCAACGAGCGCATCCGCCGCAGTACGGAGGATGCATTCCGCCGCACGACAAGCGGTTACCATAATATACAAACCATGCAGAGCAGTATCCAGCTTTCCGGCGGCAATGCGAAATATGCACTCTATCCTGTGTGGCTGCTCAATACCACATGGAACGGCAAGAAATTCACCTTTGCCATGAACGGACAGACCGGCAAATTCGTCGGCGATCTTCCGGCGGATAAATCGGCGGCTTTCCGTTGGTTTGCAGGCATTGCCGGCATCGCGGCAGCTGTGACCTTTGCGCTGTCATTCCTGTTCTGGCTGCTGTAAGGAGGTGCGGACATGAAACTGAAACATCTGATTTTTACGGGAATCGCGGCAATGACCATCGCCGCAGCACCGATCACCGCATCGGCTCATTCCGCTGTGTTTGCAGATACCGCTGGTACGGTCGGAACAGGCAGCTGGGAAACCATTGACGATGTCCTCTGGGATGTGCATGTGGAGCATGACTGCGATGTCATGATCAAGACCACAAATGACCTTGAAGGCATGACCATCCGGAATTATGCCGATGCCTACTATGAGGAGTGGCACGGCGACAAGGAGGAGGACGGCATCCTGCTCGTCGTCAGTATGGATACCCGCGAATATTTCATCCTGACCTCCGGCTCGTGCATCTATTCCTTCACGGATGCCGGTCTTGACTACATCGAAGCACAGATCGTCCCCGATATGAGTGCGGGCGATTACGAAACCGCCTTCCTGGAGTTCGCAGAGCTGTGTGATGATTTCCTCGTTCAGGCAGCGTCCGGTCAGCCATATGACGGGAATCGTATGCCGAAGGAACCGTTCAACGTCGGCATGTCCCTGCTGATCGCACTCGGTGTAGGTCTTGCAGCGGGCGGCATTGGTCTGCTCTTCCTGTTCGGCAACCTCAAGAGCGTCCGCCAGCAGCACGGCGCGGCGGATTATACCAAGCCAAACAGCTTCCGGCTGGAGAACCAGCGTGATCTCTTCCTCTACCGGAAGGTAAGGCGTGAAGAAAAGGAAGACGATGATGATAACAAACGCGGCAGCAGCACCTTCACCGGCGGTTCCGGTGACACCAGAGGCGGCAGCGGCGGCACATTCTGATACCAATTCCCCTGCATTTTGCAGGGGAATTTTTGCTTGGGCAGAGTCCCGTTTACCCTTAATTACTTTGTTGCCTTAAATATGTATAAATTATTTTTTGTTTGTGACGACTTATGGATTTACCACACTAAAATATACAGAACGTAATAGAAAATAGCGTTTCTCCAAGCTTTGTAAATGAAATGTAAACTCTCAGGATAACCCATTGACAACTGGAAATATTTGCTGTATACTAAAATCATGGGAAGCACAATGCGGATCATAAGTCGAAAAGTTAATTAAAAAGAGTTTTTACTTAAATAATCTGCAAGTGTTTTTTAGTTCGTGAATCGAATCAATTTAAATGGAGGTTATGGTATGAAATTTAAAAAAGCGTTAGCAGCGATCACCAGTGCGTTGATGCTCTCGACATCAGTCTGTTCCGCACTGTCTGCTCCGGTCGTATCGGCAGCAGAGACCGACACCAACTATGCAGAAGCCCTGGCATTGTCCCTGTACTTCTATGACGCAAACGAATGCGGCACTGAGGTAGACGAAGGACCCCTGACATGGCGCGGCGACTGCCACACCTATGATGCTTATGCATCACTCGACAGTGCAGTTGGTCTGGGCAGCTCCGAGAAGGAACTCATTAAGGCGATCACCGGTTCTGATACAGTCGATGTATCCGGCGGTTACCACGATGCCGGCGACCATGTAAAGTTCAGCCTGACCATGGGCTTCAATGCAACATCCCTCGGCTGGGCGTACTACGATTATCCCGAGGTATTCAAGGCAACTGGCACAGAGGCACACCTGCTCGACATTCTCCAGAACACCTGCGATTACTTCATGAAGACCACCTACCTCGATGCAAACGGTGATGTGATCGCTTTCTGCTATAATGTAGCGGACAGCAGCGACCATAACGACTGGCTCGCTCCTGAGGTACAGACCAGCCAGAGAAAAACCTACTGGGCAACTGCTTCCGGAAATAATTCCGTTGTTGCATTTGAAATGGCATCGGCACTTGCTACCACCGCACATGCATTTGCAGACATTGATGCAGAGTATGCAGCAAACTGTCTGAAGTATGCAGATGCGCTGTACAATTTCGGCGCAGATTATCCCGGCACCACACAGGATGGTCAGGGCGACATGTACGGCACTGGCAGTTACAATGATGAAAAGGCATGGGCAGAAGCTTGGCTCTATGTAGCTGACAGCGCAAATCACTCCCTGCCGACACTGAAGCCGAGCAGCGGTACCTATAATGGCGAAAACGACTACTGGGTATACTGCTGGGACAAGGTATGGGGCGGTTATGCCTGCCTGATGTATGAGCTGACAGGTGATTCCGTATATGCAAACGAGATCAAGTTTGAGATGGACAACCTGGTGGGCGACAAGAGCCAGGCATATTATCCGATTTCCGGATGGGGCACATCCCGTTACAACTGCGCATGGCAGAAGTACGCAATTACCTATTCCGAGGGTCAGGACAACTACGAGTATCTCTACTACGCTAAGAACCAGATGGATTACCTGCTGGGCAATAACCCGACCGGCTACAGCTTCCTGCTTGGCTATGGTGATGATTCTCCTGTAAAGATCCATCACAGAGCTGCCAACCCGAATCGTGATAACTGCACATACACTCTGTACGGCGCACTGGTAGGCGGTCCGACCACAGCAAGCGGTGATTATGAGGACAATACAGAAAGATACCAGTACACAGAACCGGCACTCGACTATAATGCTTGCTTCACACTGGCGATCACTGGTCTGTATTATCACTTCGGCGGCGATACCACAACAGCAGCTGACACCATCGCAAATGCATCCGAGATCAAGGATGGCTTTGAGTTCACACTGGAAGGTTACGTTCCCGAGGAAGTAGATCCTCTCGAAACGACCATGACAACTACCAAGCCCGCAACTGCAGCCACTACCACAACTACCACCGCAGCTCCGGCAGTGGATATGGAAGCCGGCAAGGTAACAGCAACCCTGAATACTGCTCTTAACTGCAAGGGTACTAATCAGATCCACATGACACTCAGCGATTATCTCCCGTCCGATGCAGTCCTCAAGACGGTGACTGTAAACCTGAAGAATGGCTCTAACATGGGTACAGTTGTCAGTGCAGCTGGTTTCTCCACCACAAGCGACTGGCAGCAGGTGGACAAGTCCCAGTCCATGGGCACAAGCGGCACTCTGGTATTCGATGTATCCAGCTTCGGCGATACGATCAAGCTTGACAGTGAAATGATGTTCGGTCTCTGGTGGTGCGATTCTCAGACAGCAACTGTAGAGTCCATCGTTCTGGAGTACGAAGCTCCCAGCGAGGCAACCACACAGGCTACTACCACTACAACAACCGCTAAGCCTACAACAACAACTACTACAACCACAACAACCGCTAAGCCCACAACAACAACGACCACAACCACAACCACAACAACAGCTAAGCCTACAACAACAACGACTACCACAACCACCACAACAACTCAGCCTACAACAACAACTACTACGACTACAACCACGACAACCACAACCACCACAACTACTACGACTACAACCACTACAACAACAACTACAACAACAACTACAACAACGACTACGACCACGACAACTACAACCACCACTACTACCACAACCCAGCCCACCACAACCACGACCACTACCACAACGACCACAGCCACAACACCGGCTCCGGAAACAACAACTACCACAACAGCACCTGCAGGTGACACCAACACAGTTGTTCTGACAGATGTGGTTTACGAATCCAGCTATTCTCTGGCAGATTATGACTACGCAAACATCAAGGAG
Source organism: Oscillospiraceae bacterium (assembly GCA_045546475.1). GTDB lineage: Bacteria > Bacillota > Clostridia > Oscillospirales > Ruminococcaceae > UBA3855. The sequence goes on along the minus strand of JAZQCT010000044.1, from coordinate 182,677 downwards.
ATCGTTCTCCAGCTTGGCGGCGATGTAGGCTATGGCTTCGGCGGCTGCGTAATGCTCGGCAACTGGGCAGCACAGCACTCCTACAGCGCATCCGATCTCAGTGCAGACAATACCATCACCATCCAGGTAACCAACCCGCAGGATACCATCAAGATCTTCAATTACTGGGGTACAATGGAACTGGTAAGTGTAACACTGGTCATGGAATAAGCGCAAGCCGCAGATCCTGACAAAACTGAATAAGTGAGCAAGCTCCCCTTTTCATACGGACGGCACAGTCAAATGAAAAGGGGAGTACTTATTTTGCAGGATTACACACGAAATCGGATAAAAAACTTGCATTTTTGTAGAAAATATAGTATAATGGAAACAATACAACAGGAAAGGAGAACCCATGATCAAACATTTACGCGGAAATATCCTGCTTCTGATCACAGCCCTGATCTGGGGTACCGCATTCGTCGCCCAGAGTGAGGGAATGAACTATGTGGAGCCGTTCACATACAATGCCATGCGCACACTGCTTGGCGGCTTGGTTCTGATCCCGGTGATCGCTGCATTCCGCCGCGGCGAACGCAGGAAAAATACCGCTCCAAAGGAAAAAGCCCCGCTGCACACCACTGTCACAGGCGGCATCCTCTGCGGCGTTCTGCTCTGTATTGCGAGCTGCTTCCAGCAGAGCGGCATCAGCATGACAACCGCTGGCAAGGCGGGCTTTATCACCGCACTCTACATCATCATCGTCCCCATCCTCGAATTGCTCATCTACCGGCGTTCCGCTCCCATGATCTGGCTCTGTGTCATCATCGCTGCCGCAGGCTTCTGGCTGCTCTGCATCAAGGAGGGCTTCACCATAGGCAGGGGCGATCTGCTGGTATTGTGCTGTACGCTGTTCTTTGCACTGCACATCATGGTGATCGACCATTTCAACGCCCGACATGCCGATGCCATGCTGATGTCCTGCATTCAGTTTTTCACAGCAGGCATTCTCATGCTGATCTGCATGTTTCTGTTTGAATGTCCGTCACTGGAGAACATCTGGGGGGCGCGGTACACCATCCTGTATGCAGGCATCATGTCTTCCGGTGTGGCATATACACTGCAGATTCTTGGACAGCGCGACACAGAGCCAGCCGCCGCAACGCTGCTGATGAGCCTGGAATCTGTATTTGCCGCATTATCCGGCTGGCTCATTCTGCATGAGGCACTCACACTGAAGGAACTGCTCGGCTGTGTGCTGGTCTTTGCCGCCGTCATTCTTGCACAGCTGAAGTTACCGACAAATGACAAATCATCCGACAACACTGCAAAAGGAGAATTACAATGATCAAAAATCCCATCACCCGCTTTCTGAACAAGCATCTGAAAGACATCATCTTTATTTTGCTAGTAGCAGTCTTCGTTATCTGCTGCATGGTAAACGCGCCTGTTACCGGTGCGATCGGCACACTCTGGGCACTTTTGCCGCCGATCGTGGCGATCGGACTGGCACTGGTAACAAAAGAAGTATATTCCTCCTTGTTCTTCGGCATTCTGACTGGCGGCGTGATTTATGCCGCCTCTGCTTCCACTGGATTTACAGGCATGTTCAACGCCATCATCCAGGAGGGTTTCATTGCCAACCTGTCCGACACCTATAATGTTGGCATTCTCATTTTTCTGGTCGTACTCGGCATTATTGTGGTGCTGATGAACAAAGCAGGCGGCAGCCGCGCCTATGGTGAATGGGCAGCAGAACACATCAAAAGCCGCACAGGAGCAGCGATCTCCACATTTCTGCTCGGCGTGCTGATTTTTGTTGACGACTACTTCAACTGCCTGACCGTTGGTTCCGTCATGCGTCCCGTTACAGACAAGCACAAGGTTTCCCGTGCAAAGCTTGCCTATCTGATCGATTCTACCGCTGCCCCTGTCTGTATTATCGCTCCCATTTCTTCCTGGGCAGCGGCAGTCAGCGGTACTGTGGATGGAGTAAACGGCATTCAGCTGTTTATCAGCACCGTTCCCTATAATCTCTACGCGCTTCTCACGCTGGTAATGGTCGTGTTCATCTCTCTGACCGGCATGGATTATGGTCCGATGAAGCTGCATGAGAACAATGCGGCAAACGGCGATCTGTTTACCACGAAAAACAAGGAATATGAACAGGATGACGCGCCCCGCCACACCAAGGGCAAGGTGATCGACCTGCTCCTGCCTGTTCTGATCCTGATCGTTCTCTGTGTGGTAGGCATGGTGTACACCGGCGGTATTTTCGATGGTGTCAACTTCATTGATGCCTTTGCCAACTGTGACGCTTCCTATGGTCTGTCCGTCGGTTCTATGGGCGCACTGCTCATTATCATCGGATATTTCCTCTGCCGCGGTGTTCTCACCTTTACAGAATGCATGGATTCCGTAACAGCTGGCTTCAAGCAGATGGTTCCCGCGATCCTGATCCTGACCTTTGCCTGGACGCTTAAGAGCATGACCAACCTGCTCGATGCTGGCACCTTTGTTTCCGGTGTTGTCGAAAGTGTGACCGCGCTCCAGATCCTCCTGCCGATGATCCTATTTGCTGTGGCATTGGGACTGGCTTTTGCAACCGGCACTTCCTGGGGTACATTCGGTATTCTGATTCCGATTGTAACCAGCGTATTTGCCAACGATCTGCTCCATGTGGAGGAAACCGGAATCCCCGCAATGGTTATCATCTGTATTTCCGCATGTCTGGCAGGTGCTGTCTGCGGCGATCACTGCTCGCCGATCTCCGACACCACCATTATGGCATCCACCGGCGCACAGTGCGACCATGTGAATCATATTTCCACGCAGCTCCCGTATGCACTGACCGTTGCCGCGGTCAGTGCGGCTGGCTATCTGCTTGCAGGCTTCGTACAGAATGTATTCGTCGTACTCGGTGCATCCATCGTCCTGCTTCTGGCAGTGCTGTTCATCATCAGACACCTGCAGAATCGGAAGAACGTGAAATAACCCTATGCCGCCGCATCTGCGGCGGCGTTCATTTGGAAAGGAAGATTCTATGATCTATACAGTGACCTTCAATCCCGCCATTGATTATGTCGTGCATACCGGAGCCATGCAGCTCGGCGAAGTCAACCGCACACAGAGCGAAGCGATCTACATTGGCGGCAAGGGCATCAATGTTTCCTTTGTACTGAAAGAGCTTGGCATTCCCTCCGCAGTTCTCGGCTTCACAGCTGGTTTTACCGGTGAAGCCATCGAACAGGGGGTGCGTGAAAAAGGGATCAAGGCGGATTTCGTCCGTCTGGAGAAAGGCTTTTCGCGCATCAACCTGAAAATCAAATCCGCTCAGGAAACGGAGCTGAACGGACAGGGACCTCATATCCCGCCGGAAGCACTGACAGCATTACTTCAGAAGCTGGATGCCCTCACAGCAGGGGATACGCTCGTGCTTGCCGGCAGCATTCCCGGCAGCCTGCCGTCCGATATTTATGAGCAGATCCTTCGCCGCCTTGCCGGCAGACAGATCCGCACGGTGGTCGATGCCTCCGGTGAGCTTCTGCGCCGTGTGCTTGCCTACCAGCCCTTCCTCATCAAGCCCAATCATCATGAGCTTGGGGAGCTGTTCGGAGTCACACTGACAGAAACGGAGAAGATCGCCGCTTATGCACGGAAGCTCCAGGAAATGGGTGCACAGAATGTCCTCGTATCCAGAGCAGGAGACGGCGCAGTCCTCCTTGACACAGAAGGTCAGCTCCATGTCTGCGGAGTCTGCCGCGGCACAGTGAAAAACTCCGTCGGGGCAGGGGATTCGATGCTTGCCGGATTCCTCGCAGGACTGGAAACCGGAGATCATGCCCGCGCCCTGAAGCTTGGCACAGCCGCCGGCGGCGCAACTGCTTTCTCCGACGGACTGGCAAAAGCGGAGGACATTCAGCGTTTGCTTGCAGAGCTGGATCAAACACAATGACAGAAGAAAGCACCGGAGCCGCAAGACTCCGGTGCTTTTGCATAAATCTTTGTACAAAATAAATAAAATATCTATTGTTTTTTTTTTTTTTTTTGTGGCGTTTCGACGAAAAACGCTTGACAAACATCATTTCATCTGCTATAATAGTAGCATAATGAATCAGAGGACTTTCTCGAACAGTCTGAAAGTAGCTGAGGGAGGGGAGCTAATGAATATTAAAAAAGTACTTGCTTATGTTTTATCAGCCACAATTGTGAACACTGCTGCAGGCAGTTTTGATGTACCAGAAGTTGCTGATGCTGCGGTGGTCTTGCAGTATGGGGCATTGCATTATTGTGTTTATACTGATTATATCGAGATCAATTCCTGTGCTCTTGGTGTCGAATATATCGAAATCCCATCAGAAATTGACGGACTGCCTGTCACACACATCGGAAAATCGGCGTTCCAGTATGTGGAAACAGTCAAAGGCGTTTCGATTCCGGATTCTGTGACATGTATTGACGATCAGGCATTCTACGGAAGCGGGATTACTTCGATCACCATTCCCGCCAGCGTCACGAAAATCGGAGAATGTGCATTTGCAGCCTGTGATGATCTAAGCAGCATCAGTGTGTCGGCAGGCGTTACAGAAATGGGGGTGGGAGCCTTTGCCTATAATTCTGTGCTTGTTTCCATAGATCTGACGGAAGGATTAGATAAAATTCCCGATAATGCATTCAATAGCTGTTCATCTCTGAACGTGATCCTGATTCCGTCAAGTGTGACCTCCATTGGCGAAAGTGCATTTTCCGGTACGGCATTGGAAACAGTGTACTATGCAGGAAGTGAGGAGGAATGGGGGACAGTCTCTATCGGGGATTTCAATGCAGAGCTTTCCAATGCAGAACTGGTTTTCAGATCCGTCCCTGCTGCTGAAATCCCGGTTCTGGGCAACCTGAATGGAGATGATAAGGTGGACGCATCCGATGCCGCAATGATCCTAACTGCCGCTGCTGCAGTCGGTGCGGGCAGCGCAAGCGGTCTGACAGCAGAGCAGGAAGAAAACGGTGATATCGACAAGGGCGGCAGCTTCAACGCTGCGGATGCCGCTGTAATACTGGACTATGCAGCCTATACAGGCTCCGGCGGAACTAAGACGCTTTCGCAGTACCTGCGCGGCAAATAACCCAAGTTTGCAGCAGTCCGAAGGACTGTTACAAAAATACATTTTATAGGAGGGCATTTATATGAATGTCAGAAAGTTAATGGCAGGTCTGCTTGCAGCAGCACTTGTCAGCGGCACAGCGGGCAGTTATGGTCTGCCGCCCGGTATGACCGCAAACGCAGTGGAAGTTACTGCGCAGGAAGAAACGGTAGCAGAGACTACCGAGGAAATCACCGAGGACACCACCAAGGAAGCCGATCCGAATGTGCTGTACGGCGATGTGAATCAGAATGGTATTGTTGACGATTATGATTTTGACGATTATCGTTCGTGGCTGGTGTACAGCAATGAGTACGGCAATGAATCCCTTGCGCTTGATCTGCTTGAGGAAGCCGACGTAAATCTGGACGGTAACTGTGATTTTATGGATCTGGGCGCATTAAAGCAGTATCTTGATGGCGACATCGAGTCGCTCCCCGTTACTGGAAGCGATCCGCATTGGGGATATTACGGTGAGCCTGTCTGGTATTCATCCGGCGGCATTACATATACGGACGGCGTAAGCTGGGGTTCCCAGGAAGACACTGTTACTTTTACTCTTGATGATGTATACAGTTACGGAATGGCAACTGGAAGAGTATGTATCGAGGACTATAACGATTGTTTTTCGGTAGTGGATATGTATTGTTCAGGCGGTGATTTAATTTGGAATGCGGCGACAGGTGATTTTGTGATCCTCAATGCAATCTGTGGTACTGAACTGACGGTTCAGTTGAACGTAGATGGCTATTATACGGGTTCACGGGGAGCACTTACAATTGAAGATACATATTATGGCAATTGTTATGGGCAAAACACTGCAATCACGGGCGACACTTATGCTGAGCTTGTATATCAGTTTATTACAACAACATCAACCTCCACCACGACTACTACACAGGCAACCACCACAACAACATCCAGCTCCATGCCCACAAGTACAACCACAACAACAGAGGAAACAACCACGACTAAGACTACAACAACGACCACCATGCCGACAACCACTACAGAAACAACGACCACAACCGAAACCACTACAGAAACTCTTTATGATGACGTAACCATTACCTACCCCACAGCAACAGTGAAAGCCGGCGAAATAGCAGAACTGGTGTACGAGATTGGAAATCGTTATGTTTCTGGCATCGAATACGCTGGCTATGGTGTACTTGAATTGCCCGAAGGTTTTGAGGTCATTGATGTGACTGCTTCTGGCGGTAGCTCTGAAGTAACATACAAAGTTGATGGAAATATCCTTGATTTCCATCTGGAATTTGCAGGTGTATGTGAGCTGTGCATTGCAGTGAATGTCCCCGTTACTGCGGAAGCAGGCGACTATGAGCTGAAGTTCGATGAGATTGGCTTTGGCTATGATTCTCGTCAAGTATACTGCAATTCCAATGGCTCTGCTACACTGACAGTAGAAGGCATGATTGAAACCACTCCGACAACCACTACAACAACCACCATGCCCGTAACTACAACTACTACCACAACGACCAGCTCTATGGTGACAACTACGACGACTACCACAACTTCCACCGAAACAACCACAACAACCGATGAAATGACAGAGACTACAACAACACTGATACCCGATCAGTATATCTGCTATCCCGGTGATATTGTGGCAAATCCTGGTGATACAGTAGAAATTCCTTTTGATATGATTCCGCTTGACGAAAATTCTAATTATGAATACTACGGCACGTTTGCAATTGAATTTCCTGAATATGTAACCATCAAGGATGTAACCGGTGTAAAATCTGTAGAAATTGCAGGCAGTGCAGCTGAATTTCAGCTTGAATATACCAAAGAATGCACATTTGTTATTATTGTAGAAATTGCAGACGAGTGTCCGGATATTGAATGCACATTGAGCACAGCATTTACAAAATTCCAATTGAATCATAGATTCTATGATTTCGATGGCGGTGATCTGATTGTAAACGGAAATATGGAGGAATCCACTACCACTGAAACCACCACAACCACTACTGAAACAACAACAACAACCTCCACTGAAGTAACAACTACGACCTCCGCTGAGGAAACAAGCACTTCCCCCGAAGAAACTACAACCGTTCCCGCAGAAACTACCACAACCCCCACAGAGGACGGTTCGGACGAGAATCTCCCGCAGACCGGTGACCCGCAGGGACTCGGCATTCTGATCACAGGTGCAGCAGTCATGACGGCTTTCGGTGCTCTTGCAGTGAAGAAGTCCGGCATCTGGAAGAAAGAGGAAGACGAAGTATAAACCAAACCATTTCTTTATTTGCTCATGATATGGTAAAAAAGCACCGGAGCCGCAAGACTCCGGTGCTTTGATGATATCCAGATGAACTTATTTGAGCATCGCACTGCCCTTCTGAATGGCAATGACACCCGTGCGGACGATCTCCTTGATGCCGTAGCCCTTGAGCAGCTCCTGCATCTTTTCCAGCTGTTCCGCCGTGCCGGAAAATTCAATGGTCAGCGCATCCGCACACATGTCTGCGATCTTCGCGCCCATGATCTCACAGATGGTCAGGATCTCACTGCGCTGTACGGGCGTAGCGGCAACCTTGATGAATTGCAGCTCTCTGGTGAGTGCCTCCTCCGCAGGCAGGCAGCGTACCTTCATTGTATCCACAAGCTTGTTGAGCTGCTTCTCGATCTGCTGTGCGGTGTGTTCGTCACCGTCCGCAATGATGGTAATGCGGGAAATGGACGGGTCACTCGTTCTGCCCACTGCAAGGCTGTCAATATTGAAGGCTCTGCGTGCAAACAGTCCGGAAATACGCGCCAGTACACCCGCATGATTTTCAACCAGAATCGAAATGGTATGCTTCATAGTATGACCTCCTTTAAGAAAGTGTGGCTTCCAGTGCGTCCACATGGCAGACCAGCAGATAGGGCTTGTCGGATGCAATGAGCTTCTGCATCTTCTCTTCAGCTTCAGCTGCTGTATATGCATTCTCTGCATCCATGCCGTAGGAACGCGCCAGTGCGGCAAAATCAGGACTGCCGTTGAGATGGACTGCCATCTGACGGTCACCATAGCGCAGGGTCTGAATCTCACGCACCATGCCAAGGCGTGTGTTCGCAAAGATCACGACCTTGACAGCAATGCCCTCCTGCATCATGGTAGCAAGCTCCATCATCTGCATCTGGAAGGAGCCGTCACCGCAGACAACAACGACCTCACGGGAGGGATCCGCCATTTTTGCGCCAATACCGCAGGGGAGGGAATAGCCCATCGTACCCATGCCGCCCGTGGTCAGGAATCTGCCGCCCTCACGGATGCCGAAATGGTTACAGCTCCAGATCTGATTCTGTCCAACGTCCGCAACACAGACTGTGTTGTCCGGAAGACCTGCGGAGAGCTTCCGAAGGAATGCCTTCGGGTTGATGCTGTCACCGCGCTGCGCGTAAATAGCGGTATCCTTACGCTTTTCGGCAAGCTCCGCAAACCACGGATTTTCCGGCATATCGCCGATCTTTTCGATCATTGCCGTCAGGATCGCCTCGCAGTCGCCGACCAGCGGGATATCCGTATTGATGTTCTTGCCGATCTCCGCAGGGTCAATATCCATATGAATGATGGTCGTGCTTTCTGCCAGGAATTTCGGGGAGCGCACAGCTCTGTCACCGACTCTTGCGCCGATGAGCAGCATTACGTCGCATTCATGCACCGCGCTGTTGGCGGATGCCGTACCATGCATACCCAGCATACCCAGATACAGCGGATGACTGCTGGGCAGAATGCCGATGCCCATCATGGTGGAAACGACCGGGATCTGTGTTTTCTCTGCGAATGCGATCAATTCATCCTGTGCACCGGAAAGGAATACGCCGCCGCCCGCGCAGATCAGGGGTTTTTTCGCAGTGCGCAGCATATCACAGATTTTCTGGATCTGGAGAGGATTGCCCTTTACTGTAGGCTTGTAGGTGCGCATCTGCACCGTTTCCGGATAGGAAAAGTCGATCATGGTGTTCTGTACGTCCACTGGCACATCGATCAGAACAGGTCCCTTTCTGCCGGTTCCGGCAAGGTAGAAGGCTTCCTTGAAAATGCGGGGCAGGGAAGCCGCGTCCTTGACCAGATAGCTGTGCTTGACAAAGGGTTCCGCCGCACCGGTGATGTCGGCTTCCTGGAATACATCGCCGCCGATCTGGTCGGTGGAAACCTGACCGGTGATGCAGACCAGCGGAATGCTGTCCGCATAGGCAGTCGCAATCGCTGTCAGGAGATTGGTCGCACCCGGACCGGAGGTAGCAATACAGACTGCGGGCTTGTTGGTAATACGCGCATAACCGCTTGCCGCATGTCCCGCATTGGCTTCGTGGCGCACAAGTACATGATGAATATCGGACTCATACAGTGCATCATAGAACGGACAGATCGCCGCACCCGGATAGCCGAACACCACCCTGATTCCTTCGAGATCCAGACATTTTACCATTGCTTCAGCAGCTTTTATCATTAGATTCACTCCATTTCTGTGTCTTTCAATATGGCATTTCATATATTATATCATGTTTGTCAAACTGTGTCAATATCTTTTCAGTGCTAAAAACACTTCAGAGCCGCTGTGCATAACATTGACGAAAACTATTGCAATTCTATGAAAAACATGATATAATTAACATATTAAAATAGAATGGAGGATTTACTATGAAGTCCACAAAGAAAAAAACCGTTTCCCTGACCCTGTGTGCCGCCCTGCTGGCATCCCTGATGCCGGCATTGCCTGCCGCTCCCTTGCAGGCATCCGCTGCCGATTACAAATGGAGCACCATTCTCAAAAATGATGCATCCTGGTTCGGCAGCTCCGAGGGTACTGCGCTTGCTGACACCATACTCCAGTACCAGCTTGCAGACGGCGGCTGGCGCAAGGCAATGGATGACACCAGCCAGACAGGCTCCTGGGGAAAGTCCACCATTGACAACGACACGACCATTTCACAGATCCGTGTGCTTGCCAGAGTCTACACCCAGACCGGAACTGAAAAATATCTGACCGGCTGCCTCGACGGCATCGACCTGCTCTTAGAGGGGCAGTATGACAACGGCGGATGGCCGCAGGTGTTCGATGATGCCGGCACCTATCATGCGCATATCACCTATAACGATAATGCTATGATCCAGGTCATTGAGCTGTTGACCGAGGTGCGTGACCAGGACGGTGATTTTGCATTTGCAAGCGACAGCTATGCCGCATCCGCAGAAACTGCAGTTGCGGAAGGTATCCAGTGTATTCTGGATACACAGATCATCATCAACGGAGAATATACCGGCTGGTGCCAGCAGCATGATGAATTTACCCTCAAACCGACCTCCGGACGTGCTTACGAGCTGGCATCCATTTCCTCTTCTGAGAGCGTCAATATTGTCAATTATCTCAAATCCATTGAGAATCCCAGCAACGAAATTCTCCGCCGCATCAATGCTGCTGTGGAGTGGATGACGGATGCACAGCTGAACGGCATCGCTCTGGAGGATTATACCAATTCCGACGGCGAAGCGGACAGACGTGTCATTTCCGATCCCGATGCCGATCCGCTCTGGGCAAGATTCTACTACCTGACCGATGGTACGACCCCCATGTTCGTTGACCGGCAGAGCAATGCAGCGGATAACTGGGATCATATCGGTGCGGAGCGCAGAACGGGCTATGCATGGTACGGCACATGGCCGAAGAATCTCGTCAAGGCAGGAACCGTTGAGATCGAGCCGACCGTCCTTAACGGCAGGCTGATCCAGAACCTGAGCATCCTTGATGAAACCTACGGTGCTAAGTGGTCGATCGACACCGAACAGCAGATGGATGAGCCGGTCTACGGTGACCGCGATGTCGTATATCTGACGCTGCCTGAAGAGCTTGTTGGTGCAGAATACATCCGTACCGCATGTGATTCCAAGAACACCGCCGGTACACTTGCTGCCTTCACCGCAGCTGTGGATATGAATGTCTATGTGCTGATGGATTCTCGTGTAACCACTCTTCCGGCATGGCTGGATGACTGGCAGAACAGCGGTCAGACCGCATCGAACAATAACAATGTTTCCTACGTCATTTATACAAAGCAGGTTTCCGCAGGTGAAACCGTGACGCTCGGCGAAAACGGTCAGTCCAGCGGCTGTGTACACTATGCTGTTTTTGCAGCAGAGCCGCCCGCTGAAACCACCGCCACGACAGAAACAACAACAGAAACTACCACGACGACAACGGAAACGACAACCTCCACAACAGAAGCAACAACAGAAATTCCCACAACTACGACAGAAACGACCACCGTCGTGACCGAAACAACACCGGACGAAGAACCCGTCAACTATGATGTGAATGCCGATGGCGATTTCACCGTACTCGACATTGTAATGCTGCAGAAGTGGCTGCTCAATGCCGCTGACATCACCGTATGGCAGGCAGGCGATATGAACGCAGACGATCGCCTTGATGCGTTCGATCTCGCCCTGATGAAGCGCGCTCTGTTCCAATAAGCACCCCGCCCCTTCTGCTGGACCATGCTGTTGTCCGGCAGAAGGGGACATTTTAAAATTTTTGAAAAAACCTATTGACAACCGCCTCTGAATATGCTATAATACACTTGAACGAACGTTCAAACATTCAAATCAATATGAGGTGTTCTTATGAAAGTGATCTATACAATTGAAAATCTCGACTGCCCGCACTGCGCCGGAGTGATCGAGCAGAAGATTCAGAACATGGAGGGCGTAGAATCCGCAAGCCTGTCCCTTACGACCGGAAAACTCCACCTGCAGGTGCGGAGTACGGAGGGACTGCTGGAGCGGATCCAGGCAATTGCAGACAGCGTAGAGGAGGGCGTGATCTTCCGTGAACGCGATGAACACGTCCATGCCCATCATCACGGTCATGACCACGAACACTGCCACGATCATGAGCACTGCCATTGCGGAGAACATGCACACACCCATGCGCATTCCGCAGGCGGGGAGGGAAAAGCGGAGATCATTCAGCTTGCCGTCGGTGCAGGATTGTTTGTGCTGGGACTTCTGGCAGAGCATCTGCTTGCTGTGCCGTATGTATCCTATGCGCTCCTGCTGCTGGCATATCTGCTCATGGGCTGGGAGGTCTTGCTCAGCTCCGTGAAAAGCATTGCCAAGGGTCAGATTTTTGATGAAAACTTCCTGATGAGCATTGCCTCCATCGGTGCGCTCTGTGTCGGACACTGGGAGGAAGCCGCCGGAGTTATGCTGTTCTTCCGGATCGGTGAGCTGTTTGAGCATATTGCCGTGGAGCGAAGCCGGAGATCCGTTATGGAGGCGATCGACATGCGTCCGGAAACCGCACAGCGTCTGCATGGAGATACTGCTGAAACGATCCCCGCGGAAGAAATTGCCGCCGGCGATCATCTGCTCGTCCGTGCCGGTGACCGCATTCCGGTGGACGGCATCATCTGCAAGGGTGAAAGCACACTGGATACCTCTGCCATGACCGGTGAATCCGTTCCTATGCTTGTAAAGCCGGGCGACAGTATCATGTCCGGCTGTATCAACCTCTCCGGCGTACTGGAGGTCGAGGCGACCGCCGCATTGCACGATTCCATGGTCAGCCGCATTCTTGAAAGCGTGGAGAACGCCGCTGCCGGCAAGCCAAAGATCGACCGCTTCATTACCCGCTTTGCAAGAGTTTATACCCCCGCTGTAGTTGCAGTTGCAGTCCTCACTGCGGTCGTTCCCTCGCTGCTTACAGGAGATTGGGGCAAATGGATCTATACCGCCCTGAATTTCCTGATGATCAGCTGTCCTTGTGCGCTGGTGCTGAGTGTACCGCTGGCATTTTTCTCCGGCATCGGTGCAGGCTCCCGAAAGGGCATCCTTTTCAAGGACGGCATTTCTTTGGAGGTGCTTTCTAAAATTCAGGCTGTCGTGATGGATAAGACCGGAACACTGACGAACGGCAGATTTTCCGTGAAAAGTGTTCACGCCGATGGATGTGATGAATCCGCACTTCTTTCCGTCTGTGCAGCCTGCGAAAGCAGTTCCGTTCATCCCATCGCACAGAGCATTCTTGAACATGCGGCAAAGCTCGGCATTTCCCCGGAAACTGCGGAGAATGTGCAGGAGATCGCCGGAAAGGGCATCTGCGCCAGCTATCATGGCAAAGAAGTACTCTGCGGCAATCGGAGACTATTGGAGGAACAGGGCATTACTGTTCCGGAAATCGCGGAGACTGGAACCCATGTCTACGCAGCAGCGGACAGCACATATCTCGGCTGCCTGGTACTGTCCGACCTGCCGAAGAAACATGCAGCTGATGCTGTAAAGTCGATGCAGCAGAAAGGACTGTACACCGTTATGCTGACGGGCGACAGCCCGGAACATGCGAAGGAGATCTCCGGAATGCTGGGCATTGCGGAGACTCATGCCGGACTGCTTCCCACGGAAAAGCCGGAATACATGCAGAAGATCCGTGAGAAGCATGGAAGCGTTCTGTTTGTCGGTGACGGCATCAATGACGCACCGGTCCTCTCCGGTGCGGATGTCGGCGCGGCAATGGGAAGCGGTGCGGATGCTGCAATGGAGGCAGCGGATGTTGTATTCCTGAATCCTGATCCGCAGGCGATCCTGACCTCCATTGACATTGCGGAGCGTGTGAACAGTACTGCAAGGATCAGCATCATCTTTGCCTTGACAGTCAAGTTCCTCATCATGCTCCTCGGCTTTGCAGGCTTCGCGAATATGTGGCTGTCCATTTTCGCAGATACCGGCGTAACAATGCTTTGTGTACTCTATGTAATCGCGAATGTGCATCTGCACTACAGAAAGGAGCAAAAATAATGAGGAAACAGCAAAAGCATCTTCCGCGCTATGGTGTCGGACCCTATTATGTGATTGGTATTGCACTGCTGACCGTACTTGGTCTGGTGCTTTCCAGAACAGAGCTTCTGCAGTCCGGCAGTGCTTCGCAGTACCGCATATGCTTCATCATTGCAGGTATTCTCCTTGCAGTCTTTGGCACCTTGATCTGGTGCGCCGCCATTTTCGGCAAGAAGATCGGTGACGATATCCGCAGCAATACACTTGCAACAACGGGGATCTATGCCTATGTGCGCAACCCCATTTATTCGGGCATTGCCATTGTTCTGACCGGCATTCTCCTGTTTGCGCAGAATTTCTGGCTTCTGCTCCTGCCGTCCATATTCTGGGCTTCCATGACCATTCTGATGATCTGCACGGAGGAAAAATGGCTGACCGCGTTGTACGGTGATGAATACAAAGCCTACTGTAAGAAAGTAAACCGCTGTATTCCGTGGTTTTCGAAGTGAAAAATAAGACCGGATGTGTTCTGCATCCGGTCTTTGTTTTTACTTGAAATAGAATACCTCCCCCTTCGGACGGAACGGAAGCCGTTCGCCCTCCGGGATCAGGAAGGCATGGCTGCGATGTATGCTGAGATCACGTTCAATGCCTGCGTCGGTGATGATCAGGATCGGACTGTTTTTCGGAAAATCCTTCGCCTGTTCGAGCAGATCGACCGCAGGCTGGAGGACTGTGCCGCCCCTGCCCTTGACCATCACTCTGTCCGCAATGGCATCCGGGGTCACATAGCCGATATCATAGGCGGCTGCATCACAGAATACCACCCTGACCAGCGGAACCTCCTTTGCGGCAGAGTAGCTTGCAGCTGCGCCCAGTGCCTTTCCGATCATGGCAGGCGACATGGAGCCGGAGGTATCAATGATGACGGCATAGGTACGGCTGTGATCCGGAATTTCTGCATGAACCCAGTTCGGACGCGGAATATCGGGCGTACTGCTCTGCCGGCGGTTCGGTCGCGCATAGGTGCGGTGTTTTTCCAGCGGCGGAAACTGGATGTCGAACCAGTTTGCAAGCTCCACATCCCACGGCACGGGCGGCATGGAAAGTGCCCGGATCTCCTCCACAAGTCCTGCCGGGATAAAACCGCGGCTGACGGAGGTATGGTATTCCAGACCGCTGCGGAGAGCACTCCTGCAAAACTCATCCAGTGAAGCCGCCCGCCCCATTTCCGGTGTCCAGCCCTTGTCTATGATGTCACCCCTGCCGTATCCCCGGAAGGTGGAAAGCTTTGCATTTTTGCGCAGACCCTCGATCAGTCTGTCATAGATCTCCTCAGCGGACAGTTTCTGCAGTGCTTCATCATGCATCAGACCCTGCTGCGGCATACTTCCGATCTCCATTTCCTGGAGCCAGCCATTGATCACAAAATCACAGGCAATATTCCAGAGATAGGCATCCCGCCCGTTCCGTCTTGCATGATGCTGCAGACCCGCATGGAGGTATTCATGTGCAAGCACAAATTTCCATTCCTCCTGCGTAAGCCCTGCGGCAGGATTGACGTAGATCTCGCCGCTCACAACATCCACTGCGGCGATCTCAATTTCACGCAGATCGCTGCGCTGTCTCGTTTCCACAATGCGGAAGCCCGCAGCGACCCCGCCCAGCAGAGGATAATGGTTTACAAACCAGTCCGCTGCTTTCTGCATGACGGATTTGTTCTTTCCATAAGTATCCGGCTGGTTGCCGGCACGGTTGATCACACTCTGCACGGAGTCTGCAAGGGCATAGGTAAAGTCCGTAATATAATAGTTCCTGCCGTACCGGTAGGTCAGCGGTGTTTCTGTACCGATCATATCCGGAAATTCTCCCGCAGTTCCAAAGCAGTTATGCTCCGCAGAGGCATGGATACTGATGAGATGCTCATAAATCTGCAGCTCGTTTGCGGAGGAGCCGTAGGCAAGCAGAGCAGCAGGATCAATATCTGTGCTTCCGAATTTGATGTCAGCAAGAAAGCGTGCCACAAAAATATCACATGCCATATTCCAGAGAGCCGGATCATATTGATTGACCCATTTCTGTTGTTTTTCGGTGATCTGCTGCCAGTAGCCCGGCATACGCTCCGCATCAAAATGTCCAAAGCACAGATGCAGCATACAGTGGGCAATGAAATACGCCCATGCCTTCGGGGAATGACTGCAGTCCTTGTTCAGATAGATGCATCCGGAGGAGGATACCTTTGCAGGAACATTTCTGCCGAGCTGTGTTCTGGGAACGATGCGTGTACTAATGCGGAGCTGTCCGAAAATCGGATGTGCCTTGGTCAGTGCAATGCCATCGAGCAGCTGCTGTTCGTTCGGGGAGATGCGCCCCGTTTTTTTCTTGTCCATAGCTTACCTGTCATTCTGGATCAGCCGGGGAAGATCACGGACGATCTCGATCATGAACCACTCCGGCAGAACTTTTCCTTCGTCAGAGGATACGATCATCTGTGCCAGCTCAAGATTGATATGGGAAAGATCCTTGATAAGTGCCTTGGCACGGTGCGTCAGGAACTGTGTGTTCTTGTCCATCTTCCGCTTGTCCTCCGGCAGTTCCATCAAAAGCTTTGCACGGAAGCTCTGCGATACAAAATACAGCACATCCCTGTCCGCCGGATCGGACGGCCACTTGGCATCGCCCTTGATGATCCGGCTCAGCAGGTTCTTATTGCCGAGCTGTTTGGTGAATGCAAGGAAAAGTCCCGCATGACTTGCAGAAACAGATCCATAAGCAAGCACCTTCAGGATCTTTTCGGAGATTTCCTTTTCACCCGCGCCATATTCCTTCAGCGCGTCACTCAGCATATGCCAGGAACGCGGCGTGGAATAGGGTTCTTCTGTTTTGGGCGGTTCAGAAAAAAGCTGATCCGGACGCTGTGTGATGTATTCAATGACCCATGGATGCAGCTCATTTTCGTATGCCCATTCCAGCCACTGCTGCGGATCCGCAGTCAGCTGGACATGGAACATTCTGTTGATGAGCGCAGAGGACATGGTTTTGACAATCGCGCTGTCCTGTGAACGGTTTCCCGCACCAATGACAACGCTGCCCTCCGGCAGATGGTATTCACCGACACGCTTCTCATGGATCAGGCTGTAGAACGCCTTCTGCACCTCCTGTGAGCAGGCGTTCAGTTCATCCAGAAACAGCACATAGGGTTCCTCCCTGGCGATCATCTTCGGCGGTACGAACTGTGAAGTATTGCCTGTGATCTGCGGAATACCGATTATATCCTCCGGAGCCAGCTGACTGCCCAGAAGCGATACGCAGGGCAGCCCCACGTCATCTGCAAATTTCTGTACAAGAGCGGATTTGCCGATACCCGGTGCGCCCCAGATAAATACAGGTCTGGAAGGGGAGATGTTCAGCAGAAGATCGGATAATTCGCTTTGGGTAACTGTAAATGCTAAATTCATAAGGTCTCCTTTGTTGTTATTGCATGATTCTATTATAACAATATTCAGCCAGGAAGTCAAGCAGCAGAAAAAGAAGCAAGGCTCACCTGTTCAGGCAAGCCTTGCTTGGATTTTTAGTTGTTTGCCATATAGTCTTCCAGCGAAGCCTCGCCGCCGGAACCAGTGTATGCTGCATAGGAGAGAACGATCGCCGCATCACTTGCATCCACCTTGCTGTCAGCATTGACATCGGCGGAAGTCATCTGTGCGTCCGTCAGACCGGAATCACTATCCGCACCCAGCTTTGCAGCTGCAATGAGGATCTGTGCCGCATCGCCGGCATCCGCAGCACCATCCGCATTCAGATCACCGAGCGCAGCAGCAAGGAATGCGGTCTGAACGCCGGTCGTTTCTGCATAGGCTGCCGCTGTGGAGCCTTCTGCACAGTTGACAACAAAATCTGAAATCACCTGGTGGATAAAGATATAGGAGTACTGTCCATTCGCAGTAAAAGTGGAAGTACAGCCAAATGCCTCTCTGCCGATCACTGTGTCCGCGCCGAGGACGGTAACCTCAGGAAGGGACTTGCAGTTGATGAATGCCTCGTCTCCGATCTGCTCAACACCAGCGGGAATCGTCAGTTCTGTCAGTGCGGTGGTATCGAATGCACTCCGTTCGATCTCGCGCAGGCTGGCAGGGAAGCTTACACTTGTCAGGGATGTACAGCCGTTGAAGGCAGCGGCACCAATACAGGTCACGCCCTCAGGGATCACAACGGAAGTGATCTTGGTGTTCATTTTGAATGCACTGCCAAGTACCAGTCTTACGCCGTCCGGAATTACAACATCACCCTCGGCAGCGGTACCGTCGATCAGAATGTTATTGATGACGAGCAGGGGGGATTCTGCGAGCTTTTCAGCCAGCCACGGTGTATTGGCGAATGCCTTGTCACCGATTTGTTCAATATTCTGCGGGATATTGATCGATGTCAGACGTGAGCAGCGCAGGAATGCTTCCTTAGAGATCAGTGTCACGCTTTCCGGCAGGATCACCTCATCGACTTTTGCATTGTTCTTTCCGAACACCTGCTCACCAATGCCTGTTACGCCTTCCGGGATCGTGATGTGTACATCCTCCGGCACCTCGTCCGGTGTAGGCGGTTCCGGGATCTGCGCACCGCCGGATGCCTGACCGACGATCAGACCGCCATTCTGTTCGCACAGGAAGGAGGTCATCCATGCCAGCGGAGAATTCCAGTTGATGGTGCATTCGTTTACAGAATATGCCTGAATATCGTCAATATACACTGTCTGCGGCGGCACTTCACCAGCCACCCAGTCGGTCTTCTTTACGACATCATCCTCCAGACCGCAGTTCGGACCGCCGACCAGAACACCGCAGGGAGCCTTCGGAAATTCTTCATTGATCTGCTTTGCCCACCAGCGGTGATGCGGATACTGTGAACTGTGTTCGCCGTAGCCTGTCACATAGGAAAGATCCAGCGGATTGCGTCCGAGAATATAGTCCATCGCATTGACTGTACCGTCAAGGTATTTATTCTCCGCAGTCATGTCATAGGCATACGCCAGAATGATGGCGTTGTCCACAACAAAGGAATTGGATGCCCAGGTATATCTGGAGTAGGTATCGCCCTCTTCCATCGTACCCTTGTACGGGAGACTATAGCCCTGCTCACTGATGATGCTGAGATAAGAATCTGCTGTAGCATAGAGACTTTCTGTCAGCGTCTTATTATCATCTTCGGTGAGGGTATCCGGATTGAGGAGCAGGGACATAGAACCGAGAGATGCTGTATGACCCCAGTCAAAGCTGCCGGTAAAACCGGATGCCTCGCCGCCGTTCATATCTTCCGGAATCGTAAATGCCCAGTCAGAACCCTGCATATCTGTGTAGTAGCTTTCTTCGCCCGTTGCGAGGTACAGCTCACAAGCCGCCCAGTAAAATTCGTCTGTGACTACATCGTCACCGTAGCATCCGCCGCCGTCAATGGTATCTGTCAGCGGTGCATACATTTCCGGATGGAGCTTTGCAGCCTCGTAAGCATTCTTTGCCGCTGTCAGACATTCCTCCGCAAATTCTGCATCAATGTCCTTCCACAGACGATAGGACTGTGCGGCACAAGCAGCAAGATTGAGTGTTGCCGCAGTGGAAGGCGGCATGATGATACGCTTCTGGGTATCATTTTCCGGAGAAAGTGCCAGCGCAGTCCACTTGATGTCATGCATCTTGTGGTAGACCATATCCTTGCAGTCGCCGTCCTGCACGATCATCTTGAGCATCCATTCCATCTCATAACGCGCTTCATCCAGCAGATCCGGATAACCGTTGCTGTTTTCCGGGATCTGCATCGTGCCGTCAGCGTAGAGGTCAGCCGTACCCTGGGTCAGCGCACGTTCATACTGGTTCTGCAGCATCCACAGGGAAATACCGCCGTTTACCACATATTTGCCGTGGTCGCCGGCATCATACCAGCCGCCGGTCACATCCTGTGTACCGGAGGATGCTGTATACCCCCATGTCTGGTAGATCTCCGCAAGATCGGAGGCATGACCTGCACCGCGGGCAAGCTCTGCCGCATCGCCGGAGGTGATGTACTGTTCCTCAATGGCAATGCCGGAGCGTGCCTGATAGAAATAGTTCAGTGCATCGTAGGTCAGACCGGAATACATATCGGTGATGCCGATGTCAAAGGTTCTGGAAACAGCCTCCTCACCGGCACGGAGCGTATATGTGCCTTCTGCCGTGTACGCTGTGAAATCCAGAATATGCACATTGTCACCGGATTCCGCATCATAGCCGAACGGTGTGGAGGTACCGCTGTAGACAACATTGCCCTCTGCATCCAGCAGATCAAATGCCACAGCATCCGCAGCATCCGACAGGAGCGTTGCCTGCTTGATGCGGTCGGGGAAATAACCCACCTGGTTAGTGATGATCTGTGCACGGTTCCAGATCTTCGCAAGCTCTGCTTCTTCCTCGATCCTGTCCTTTTCTGCCTGGATCTCATCCAGACGATCCTGAACCGCGTCATATGCATCAATCAGAATGCCGTTGACGATCACAAACGGGGATATCTCTTTCTGTGCAGCGATCCACGGCGTATCACCGAGTGCAGCATTGCCGATGTAGGAAACGCTTTCCGGAATGGCGATCGTTTCGAGTGCCTGACAATCGTTGAAGACATAGCTTTCGATCGTTGTCAGCGTGGACGGCAGAGAAATGTCCGAAAGGCTCTTGCTATGCCAGAACGCACCGGAACAGATGGTCGTGACACCTTCCGGAATGACAACGGAGGTCAGCTCGGAGCCATAGAACGCGGTCGCGCCGATCTTGACAACGGGCATACCGTCAATTTCTGCCGGGATCTCCAGTGCGGCAGTACTGCCGTCAAATCCGCTGATCGCAACACAGCCATCCTCGATGGTGTACGTCAGACTGCCGGAGGTCAGCTTGTCGGAGGCTGCCGCTGCAGTCAGCTCCGCATTCCGGAAGTCAGCAGCAGGCATTCCCATTCCCGTGCACAGGAGACAGAGCGCAGCTGTCAGTGCAATGATTCTTCTTTTTTTCATTTTTTCCCTCTCTTTCCCGCATGATGCGGTATGAATTTATCTATATTATAGCAAAACGATCTCACAAATGCAATGGTTTTGTACAAAATATCATCAAATTTTGATGAAAATTTATTAAGAATTTGTTAATGGAAACAAATAATTCATAATTTCACGAAAAACAAAAATGGAAAAAACGTGATTTTGAGCCGAAAACATAGATTTGTACCATTTTTGAAGCAATTCATTCCAGCACCGCAGAGAAAGTAAAAAATCATACAAATCTATTTTACACGCCAATCAGTCTTCAAAAGGTGATAGCCTTTGGCAGATCCTTGCAAAGAAAAACGGATTTGCATATCTATTTGGGATTGCATCTTGTAATCCGCACAGAAATCTGGTATAATAGAAAAAAAGAAGGGGAGGAGTCGATATGATCCAGCTTCTTGACTGTGTAATGGAGCTTGGTGAGCAGATGCTCATCAGCGGTGCGGAGGTGCATCGTGTTGAGGATAGTCTGAAACGCATTTTCCGGGCATACGGCACGGTCCGCACGGATGTATTCATCATCACAAGCAGCATGGTCGTCACCATCCATACTGCGGACGGAGAGATCCTGACGCAGACACGCCGCATTACAGATACTGCCGCAGACTATGAGCGTCTGCACCGGCTGAACGCGCTTTCCCGCAGTATCTGCGAGTCCTGCTGTCCGCCGGAGGAGATCCGGCGCAAGCTTGCCGAGATCGCTGCTGTGCGTTCATGTCCGCTTTGGGGCGAGTTCATCTGCTATGCCGTGATCGCTTCGATCTTTACCATGTTTTTCGGCGGCGGATTCGCGGAAGCCGCGGCGGCATGTGTGACCGGCGCACTCATCCGGCTGCTGCTCCTGATCTGTGACAATACCATCCGCAACAGAATCTTTGCCAAATTCATTTCCTCACTGATGGCAACTGCCCTGGCTTTCCTTGCGCTCCATGCGGGACTGATCCCGACGGTGGACAATGTCATCATCGGCAATATCATGACTATGATTCCGGGCATCGGTCTGACGAACGCGCTCAAGGATCTGTTCGTTGGTGACAGCATCGCAGGGTTGCTTCGCACCATTGAAGCCTGTATCACTGCACTTGCAATTGCTGCCGGCTATTTTTCAGTTATTTTTCTGACAGGAGGTATGGCTGCATGACACATACGGTGCTGATCCAGCTTGCTGTTGTATTGATCGGATCCTTCTGCTTCGGGATCCTCTTCAATCTCCGGAGGAAGCGGCTGGCTGTTTCCTCGTTCGGGGGACTGCTTTCATGGGGATTATTTCTCCTGTTTTCGCGCTGTATCACCAGTGAACCGGTCAATTATTTTCTGGTGGCTGTCATCGTTTCACTCTACGCAGAATGCATGGCAAGACTGCTGAAAACGCCTGCGACCCCCATTACGACCACATCCCTCATCCCCCTGATCCCCGGCGGTTCTCTCTACTATACGATGGCATATGCCTTTGAAAGTGATTTTAATCGTTTCCTGGAAAAAGCGGTCTGTACCCTCCAGCTTGCCTCCGCCCTTGCACTCGGCATCCTGATCGTAACCGCCCTGTCAAAGTTTGTATTCCGGGGCTGGAGGAGAAAATAGAGTAGCTCTGAAACTGCATTTATAAAACGAGGCTCTGCCGGAATGAATCGGCAGAGCCTTTTAATTATACAGAAGAAAGAATTATTTTTCTCTTTTTTCGGATCAGAAATATACCAATTGTCCCGAAAATCAGGCTGAGAACGCCGAAAAGCAGGATCTGCATCGGTTGATTCCATGTTAATGTGATAGTATCAGGATCGGTGGTATCATAATAGATCTCTATCTGATCCCCTGCCTGCATACCCTCCACAAAGGTATCAAGCTGTGCCATATGAGAATTGCCATCCGCCTGAAACAGTACCATCACCGTATGATTGATGCGTGTTGCAGTTATTTTTTCTTCGCGGATTTCTGTAATGACAGCAGTCGTTTTTTCATAGCTGCCGCTAAACGCGCGTTCAAGTACGCGGCAGGTATTGGGGATAACATTCGCAATGAGCAGCAGTACAGCTAACAAAATACAATAGATCCCAAGTCCGAATTTATGCAATAGCAGCTTTTTCATAGTCGTTTTCTCCAGGATTTATGTCATTTATACTAATCCCCTTAGCCCCAATAAACAACTTTAATTTGCCCCACTCCCTGCCCCCTCCCTCCGGGAGAGGGATTTAGGGGCGGTGCGCAGCACCGCCCCCGCCAAAGGCTATCGCCTTTTGAATCCCATTTTGTCTATTACAGTTTAGGGGATTGGTATTACTTCTTATTGGGCAAATACTTATCCATAATATCGCAAAAATCAAACGTTGCAAAATAATCCGCAGGAGTCTGCGCACGGCGGATGAGCTTGACCGTACCATCCTCACGATAGAGAAGCTCCGCAGAATGCAGCTTGCCGTTGTAGTTGTAGCCCATCGCCGAGCCGTGTGCGCCGGTATCATGGATCACCAGAATGTCGCCGATCTCGATCGGAGGGAGCATACGGTCGATCGCAAACTTGTCATTGTTCTCACACAGACCGCCGGTCACATCGCAAAGATAGGTGCATTCCTCATTCTCCTTGCCGAGTACGGTGATATGGTGATAGGAACCATACATCGCCGGACGCATGAGATTTGCCGCACACGCATCACAGCCGACATATTCCTTGTAGATGTGCTTCTTATGCAGCACCTTTGTTACCAGATGCCCATAGGGAGCCATCATAAAACGTCCCATTTCTGTGTAGATCGCAACCTCACCCAGCGCTGCCGGAACGAGAATTTCTTCGTATACCTTGCGCACGCCTTCGCCAATGGCAAGGATGTCATTCGGAGTCTGATCCGGATGGTAGGCAACACCCACACCGCCGGACAGATTGATGAATTTAATTTCTGCGCCGGTCTCCTCATGCAGCTCGACAGCAAGCTCGAACAGCTGCTTTGCCAGCGTCGGATAGTAGTCATTCGTTACAGTATTGGATGCAAGGAAAGAATGGATACCAAAATACTTTGCACCCTTTTCCTTGAGCTTGCGGAATGCCTCGAACATCTGCTCACGGGTCAGACCGTATTTTGCATCCTGCGGGCTGTCCATAATATGTGTGGAGATCTGGAACTTGCCGCCTGCATTGAAACGGCAGGAAATGGTCTCCGGAATACCTGTCAGCTGGTCAAGATAGTCCACATGCGTCAGGTCATCCAGATTGATATATGCGCCCAGCTCGTGCGCAAAACGATAATCCGCCTCCGGTGTCACATTGGAGGAAAACATAATATCACTGCCGGAAAAACCGCAGGCATCTGCCATCTGCAGCTCTGTCAGGGAGGAACAGTCCACGCCGCATCCCTCCTCCTGCAGGATCTTCAGCAGGAACGGATTGGGCGTTGCCTTGACAGCAAAATATTCCTTATAGCCCTTGTTCCATGCAAATGCTTTCTGCACAAGACGTGCATTCTCACGGATGCCTTTTTCATCGTAAATATGGAACGGAGTAGGGTAGACCTTTGCGATCTCCTCCGCCTGTTCCTTGGTAATAAACGGGATTTTTTTCATGATCTTACTCCTTTAAAGAGATTTGGTAGTTTCATTGTAACATGTTTTTACAGAATCGTCAATCGTGTTCTGTAAAATCGTGAGATATGCCAAAATACGCGAAAATTCAACAGGGAAACTTACCGTATCAGCCGAAAATCTTCGATAGAATCGCAGCATCCACCGTCTGCTCCGGTGCGAATACATCGGATGCCGCATAGGAGAGGATACCCCTTGCAAACTGCGCAGCCTCCGTTCTGTCTGCAATCTCCGAAAGCCTGGAGGTGCATACCAGCAGAGAACCATTTCCCACCCTGCATTCAAAGAGGATACCAAGCCGGTGATTTCTCTCGAAATTGTCGATCATCTGTACGATCGGGCGGATGTTCGTATCATCCAGAACCGCACAATCCGCATGGGTCACAATATCGTACCACTGCGGCGTGCTGAACGGCTCGGAGTTGAAACCATCCAGTGCCGGATGCAGATTGTCAATGCGCAGTCCCATTGTACCTACAGGAACAGGTTTGCCCATGCTTTCGGAAATGCTCCGGAACATCGGATAGCACCAGAAATCTGTGCAGTAGAAGCCCTCGATCTTTTCTTTGATCTCATTCGGCAGATAGAGAACCTTTTTGCCCCCATCCAGTGCATTCTTCGCTTCATTCCAATCATTTGTCACGCATACACCATCCGCTGTGAGGGCAGGGAAGTCCTGCTTCGGGAATACTTCCAGTTCATAGGAATTATAAATATCACCCAGCTGCAGAGAGAAGGTAATGCGCTCCGCCGTTTCAGATTCCGGCAAGCGGAAAGAAACTTCCCCAAGATGGAACAGCCCCTGTCCGGCAATATCTGCCTGTACAGGAATATCTGCGATCACATCCTCCTCTGTGATGAATCGGCACATCACCTGACCATGCAGCTCCTCATGTCCGTAGCAGCGCAGGGAAATCTTTGCTGTAAATTCATCACCAGCATTTATCACATAGGACGGGAACTGTGCCAGCAGGACACGATCGGAGCAGAAGCCGCGCCATTTTTTCGGCGAAATTAGCTCCTTGCTGTCCATGAATGCGTCCAGAATACCGACCAGTGCCGTACCCTGACCGGAGAAATCCTGAATGTCAAGGATCTGGAATCCGGCAATATATTCCGAACGCATCGTCGCTTCAAGCTCTTCCTTGTAGCACTGCACTGCAAGCTGACCGGAGCAATAGAAGAAGGAATACGCCATATCGAGCATTCCCTTTTCTTCCAGACGTTCGCGGAAGATCTCAAAATTCCGTGCCTGCAATACACCTGTGTACTTTTCGATCTCTCTGAAATCCGGATAGGTGCAGTACTGTCCGATCTCATGTGTGACTACGGGCTTATCCGGTACAAGAAAGCCTTTTGCCTGATCCATGCGTACTTTCTTCACGACCGTACCATACTGGATCTCAATTTCCTGTGCCGCACCGGACGCACCGGAAGAAGCTGAAATTTCCGGACGGATAAACAAATCATAATTGTGCATTGTGGAGGGTCTTGCGGTCTGCACATGTCCCAGCGGTGCATCACACATCGCATAGGAACCGCGGATCAGACGTTCCCTGTCCAGGCGAACGCCCACAAAGAAATCATCCTCCGGCAGAATATTCGGCATGAACTGGAAATTGTTGCAGCCCTGTGTAAAGAGAATGCGGCTTTCATCCTGTCTGTAATACCGCAGAATTTCGCCGATTCGTTCCGGACTGCCCCAAAGCTCATTGCCGAGGGAGAACATCGCAAACGACGGATGATTACCGTATTCCTCCAGGATCCGCTTGCCCTCTGCGATCAGATACGCTTGCTCCTGTGCATTGTAATCCGGATCGTCCGGTGCATGAACCGATCCCCAGAACGGGATCTCCGGCTCCATGTAAATGCCCAGCAGGTCAGCCGCAAGGAATGCAGCCTCCGGCGGACAGCAGGTGTGAAAACGATAATGATTGATGCCATAGGACTTTGCGATTTTCATGACTCGCATCCAGCCATCTGTGTCCATTGGGGCAGCACCCTCCAGCGGGAAGATCATGCCATCATGCTTGCCGCGCAAAAAGACGGGCTTGCCGTGGTTGGTGAACCGGTGTCCGTCTGCCTTGAAATCTGTCAGACCGAAAAGGATCTCTTTTTCCTCGCAGTCTGCAACCAGTACTTTCATCCGGCAGATAACCGGGTGGTATTCATCCCAGAGGGGCGCATCCGCACCAAGCGGAATATCTGCATAGGCAGTACCGTCCTCCATACGCTGGAAACAAAATTCCAGCTCATCCATAACGGACACGACACCTTCAGCTGATTCCCACTGCCCATTGATCCAGCCATAATTGGATGTACAGCCAGCCTGAAACAGAAGCCGTACTCTATGGTTTTCCGCGTCCGGAATCGCCCTGATTCTGCTGATCTGCCGGTCATGATCTGAGAACTGCAGATAGAATTTACCCAGAATGCCGTTCCAGTTCGTCTGTGTGTCAGGAGAGGTCATATGCCCGCCCTTTGTCGGGTAGGAGGAATTATCCACACGGATACAGATGTCAAGCAGGGGATTACCTGCAAACAGAGAAAGGTCATAGACATGCGGTGTACAGAGACTGTTGTCCGTGCCGATACGGATGCCGTTGACCCAGACCTCTGAAACGCGGGTGCGCTCCATATACAGCCGGATACGCTGCCTGCAATGCTCCGGCGGGATCTCCACCGTACTGCGGAACCATGCATTTCCCTTATACGGATACACCTCTGTCAGAAAGCCCTCCTCACGCTTTTCATTCGGAGTGCCTTTCTTTGCCTGTGCGGTCGTGCCTGGGAGGGTGATGGTGTCATTGAAATCCTCTGCTTTCGGAGGGAATCCTGTAAAACGCTTCTGCTGGTCATCGAGAAATTCCCATTCGCCGCCAAGCGGAATATATGAAGTCATAGTATTTTCCTTTCCATAAAACAGCCATAGCCCGACCTTGTTTTCACAAAGTCAGGCTTTGGCAAGCATTTAAAACAACTGCATTTGATTTGTCATTTGAACATGCATTACTTTTCGTTTGCCGCAAAATAGCGGTTCAGTGCGCTGAACAGTGCGCATACAGAAGAATCGGTAATATCCTGCTTCTGACCAACGCCCCAGTAAACCTTGCCGTCCGCCATCTCAATGCCGACATAGGAAACCGCATCGGACTTGGAAGAAGTGGTCAGCGCGTGTTCTGTATAAGTCTTGATGGTATATTCCAGATTCAGGTACTTCTTGACGGCATTGCTTACCGCATCGAGTCTGCCGTTGCCGGATGCATGGACAGTCTGTTCCTCGCCGTTCATCGCACAGGTCACCAGTGCCTGAATACCATTCTTCTGCACATAGTGCGTTTCCTTGTATTCCAGCGGTGCGGGGATATTAACATAGGTCTCACGGAAGATCTCATGTACCTCTGCAGGCATCAGCTCTCTGTGACCGCGGTCGGAAATACCCTTGACGATGTAGCCGAATTCCTCACGCATTGCCTTCGGGAGATCCAGACCATACTGCGTCTCCAGCAGATAGCCGATGCCGCCCTTGCCGGACTGGCTATTGATGCGGATGACATCCGCTTCATATACTCTGCCGACATCCGTCGGGTCGATCGGCAGATAGGGAACTGTCCAATGCTCGCAGTTCTTTTCTTCACGCCAGTGCATACCCTTTGCGATCGCATCCTGATGTGAGCCGCTGAATGCAGCGAATACCAGCTGACCGCTGTACGGCTGACGCTCATAAACATGCATTCTGGTTACGCGCTCATAAACCTCTGTGATCTCCGGCAGATTGGAGAAATCCAGTTCAGGGTCCACACCCTGGGAGAACATGTTCATGCCCAGTGTCACAATGTCCACATTACCGGTGCGCTCACCGTTGCCGAACAGTGTACCCTCGATTCTGTCCGCTCCTGCCAGCAGACCCATCTCACTGTCTGCTACTGCACAGCCGCGGTCATTATGCGGATGCAGGGAGATCAGCAGATTCTCTCTGTTGTTGAGGTGGTCGCACATATACTCCACCTGATTTGCATAAACATGGGGCATGGAGTGGGAAACAGTTACCGGCAGATTGATGATGACCTTATCCTCCGGTGTCGGCTGCCAGATGTCGATCACTCTGTTGCAGATCTCTGCTGCAAACTCCGGCTCTGTGCCGGTGAAGCTCTCCGGAGAATATTCAAACTGGAAATTGCCCGGTGTCTTCTCGCGGTACTCCTTGCAGAGCTTTGCACCGAATTCTGCGATCTCAATGATCTCTTCCTTGCTCCTGCGGAACACCTGCTCACGCTGTGCGAGGGAGGTGGAATTGTACAGATGCACGATCGCGTGTTTGCAGCCTCTGAGTGCCTCAAAAGTCTTGGCAATGATGTGTTCTCTGGACTGAGTGAGTACCTGAATCTTCACATCATCCGGGATCAGGTTCTGCTCAATCAGTGCACGGCAGAATTCATATTCCGTATCGGATGCCGCCGGGAAACCGACCTCGATCTCCTTGAAGCCGACCTTGACCAGCAGTTTGAAAAAATCGAGCTTTTCTTCCAGGCTCATCGGGATAATCAGAGCCTGGTTGCCGTCGCGCAGGTCAACGCTGCACCATGCTGGTGCCTTTTCAATGTAGGTTTTCTGCGTCCATCTCATCGGAGGATTCTGGACATCAAAATACTGTCTTGTGTACTTCTGGTGATTCATAAAAAAACCGCCTTTCTGTTGTATTGGAGTAATTTCGGCATAAAAAAACTCTTTCATGCCGCATCGACATAAAAGAGACGAAGACAAACTCCGCGGTACCACTCTTTTTGGCGCAAAACGCCCACTCTGCTGTATCCGGAACGAATACATCTCTCTGTAACGGGAGAACCCGTATGCCTTTACTGATCGTTCAAGGCATCTGCTCGGGGAGGAGTTATCCCGCAGTCAGGATACTGCCTCGCACCGTCCGGCAGCTCTCTGCATCCGCTTCTGCGTCTTTTTTCCCTTCATTGCATTTGGGTGATTACAGTTATAGTATACAATATAATTTTCCATTTGTCAAGCGATTTTCGGAAATTGTTTTTTTCGACGGTATCCAACCGGTTTTTAACCGCAAAACAAACGAAATACCCTGTTGAAATTTGTTGAATATATCAAAAATCAAATGCCCCCTTGATTTTAATTCCTTGAAGTGTTATAATAATTGGTAAGCATTGTTTTCTGTGAGATACAGAGTTCCCGGTGAAAGAGTGCGGCTCGCATATGCGGACAAATATGCAGCGGTTCTTCGGCGGACAGTGCGGAAATCTACGAGAAAGGAATGAAAACATGATATTATCAGGTGCAGAAATTGTTGTAGAAACTTTGATTGAGCAGGGAACTGATGTCGTCTTTGGTTATCCCGGCGGTCAGGTGATCGACCTGTATGATGCATTGTACACCAGAAGTGACAGGATCCATCATGTCCTGACAGCCCATGAGCAGGGTGCTTCCCATGCTGCTGACGGCTATGCCCGTATCAGCGGAAAAGTCGGTGTCGTCATTGCAACATCCGGTCCCGGTGCAACAAATCTGGTTACCGGCATCGCGACTGCTTATCTGGATTCCATCCCGCTGGTTGCTATTACAGGCAATGTACCGAACAGCCTGATCGGGCGTGACAGCTTTCAGGAGGTTGATATTACCGGCATTACGCTTCCCATCACAAAGCACAACTTCTTCGTCAAGAGCGTAGATCAGCTGGCAGATACCATCAGAGAGGCATTTGCAATTGCGAAATCCGGTCGTCCCGGTCCCGTTCTCGTGGATGTCCCGAAGGATGTGCAGAAGGCTGCTTTTGAGTATGCAGCTGCAGCGGTGATGGAGAAAACACCGCAGCGCAAGGCGAAGGACGAAAAGCTCCAGAAGGCTGCAGAAATGATCGCAGCTTCTGAAAAGCCCTACATATATATCGGCGGCGGTGTTGTGACTGCCGGTGTTTCCGAGGAAATTATCGCGCTTGCTGATATGCTGGATGCTCCCATCGGCTGTACGATGATGGGGCTGTCCGCAGTGCCGGATGATAACCCCCGCTTCCTTGGCATGGAGGGTATGCATGGACATTATGCATCCTCTGTTGGTCAGGATGAGGCAGATCTCATTATCACGATCGGTGCGCGTTTCAGCGACCGTGCGACGGGCAATGTTGCCAAGTACGCACGCCGTGCAAAGATCCTGCATATGGATACGGACGGCGCAGAGCTGAATAAGAATGTGTCCGTGCATATGAGTATTGAGTGCGACATTCAGGATGCACTCACACGCCTGCTTAAGCTTGTGAAAAAGCAGAACCATCCCGAATGGATGGCACGCATTGCAGAGCTGAAGGCACAAGAGGACAAGCAGCTGCGCGACATTACACCGGAGGACAAGCTCACGCCCTATGCACTGATCAAGGAAGTCAGCAAGCACACAGAACCGGATACTCCCGTTGCAACGGATGTCGGACAGCACCAGATGTGGACTGCGCAGTATTACCCGTTTGCAAAGCCCCGCACTTTCGCTTCCAGCGGCGGTCTGGGTACGATGGGCTATGGACTCGGTGCTGCCATCGGCGCAGCCTATGCGTCTGGAAAGAAGACTGTCCTGTTCACAGGTGATGGCAGCTTCGGCATGAATCTCAACGAGCTGGCAACGCTGTCTGCAAACAATGTACCGGTCGTCATCGTTCTGATGAACAACGGTGTACTCGGCATGGTGCGCCAGTGGCAGACGCTGTTCTTCGACAGGCACTACTCCAATACCATGCTGACCGACAGAAAAACGGATTTCATGAAGCTTGCGGATGCGTTCGGCATTGCCGGCTACCGTATTTCCGAAAAGAGCGAGCTGGAATCCGTGATCGCCAAGGCATTTGCGGAGGAAGGTCCTGTTCTGGTGGAATGCATGATCGATAAGGATGAATTTGTTCTCCCCATGCTGCCGCCCGGCGGATGCATTGAGGACATCATCGTAAAGGTGGAGGGCGAATAATGGAAAAAAAGTTTGTAATTGCGATTCTTGTTGAAAACCAGCCCAGCGTTCTGACACGAGTTTCCGGCATGTTCACCCGCCGTGCCTTCAATATCGACAGTCTGACTGTGGGAGAGACAGAAGATCCGAATTACTCCCGTATCACCATCTATGCGACAGGTGACGATTCCACCCGCAAGCAGGTAATGAAGCAGCTGCGCAAGCTGTACAATGTCAAGGAAGTCAAGGTCATGGAGCATCCGAAGTCGGTGTACCGTGAGCTTGCCCTGATCAAACTGAAGAACGATCCCCAGACAAGACAGGAAGTCCTGTCTGCAGTGGACATCTTCCGTTCCAAAATCGTCGATTTTTCCCCCAGTACGCTCTGCGTGGAAATTACCGGCGAATCATCCAAGATTGAAGCATTTATCGCTCTTGTGAAGCCGCTTGGCATTCTGGAGATGTGCCGCACTGGTATTGTGGCACTCGAAAGAGGCAGCGAATTCCTCAACAGCGATACATGTGTAAAATAAAGCCAACCCAAAATCATATAAAAGGAGTTTTTTAAAATGGCAAAGATTTTCTATCAGCAGGACTGCGATCTGCACAAGCTCGACGGCAAGACCGTTGCAATCATCGGTTATGGCTCTCAGGGTCATGCACATGCTCTGAACCTCCAGGACAGCGGCGTAAATGTTGTTGTTGGTCTGTACGAGGGCAGCAAGAGCTGGGCAAAGGCTGAGTCCCAGGGTCTGAAGGTTATGACAACAGCAGAAGCTGCAAAGGCTGCTGATCTGATCATGATCCTGATCCCCGATGAGAAGCAGAAGGCTCTCTACGAGTCCGACATCCTGCCCTACCTGACAGAGGGCAAGACTCTGGCATTTGCACACGGCTTCAACATCCACTTCGGCTGCATCGTTCCGCCGGCAAATGTAAACGTTATCATGATCGCTCCGAAGGGCCCGGGTCACACTGTAAGATCCGAATATCAGGCTGAAAAGGGTGTGCCCTGCCTGATCGCTGTACATCAGGATGCGACTGGCGACGCTCAGGACATCGGTCTGGCATATGCAGCTGGTATCGGCGGCAGCCGTGCAGGCGTTCTGGAGACCACATTCCGTACAGAAACTGAAACTGACCTGTTCGGTGAGCAGGCTGTTCTCTGCGGCGGCGTTTGCGCTCTGATGCAGTGCGGTTTCGAGACTCTGGTAGAAGCTGGCTATGATCCCAGAAACGCTTACTTCGAGTGCATCCACGAGATGAAGCTCATCGTTGACCTGATCTATCAGTCCGGTTTCGCTGGCATGAGATACTCCATCTCCAACACTGCTGAATACGGCGACTACATCACAGGCCCGAAGGTAATCACAGAAGAGACCAAGAAGGCTATGAAGAAGGTTCTGGCAGACATTCAGGACGGTTCCTTCGCAAAGGAATTCCTGCTGGATATGTCTGATGCAGGCAGCCAGGTTCACTTCAAGGCTATGAGAAAGCTCGCTGCTGAACATCCGGCAGAGGTTGTTGGTGAAGAGATCCGTAAGCTGTACAGCTGGAACGGCGAAGATAAGCTGATCAACAACTGATCTCCCTGACTTAAAAATCATATCCGATAATCCCGCACTGCGGGATTATCGTTGTATATGGAGATAGATATAGAACTGCAATGACACGCTGATTTCAGCACAATATTGCGGTAAAACTGTAATCCGAAATGAGGTATGCAATATGGCAAGTGAAGCAATTACCAAAGGTTTTCATTGCGCCCCCCAGCGTTCTCTGCTCCATGCACTCGGTCTGACCGAGGAGGAAATGCAGCGTCCGCTGGTTGGTATCGTCAGCTCCTACAATGAGATCGTACCGGGTCATATGAATCTGGATAAGATCGTCAATGCTGTCAAGATGGGCGTTGCAATGGCAGGCGGTACGCCGATCGTATTCCCTGCAATCGCAGTCTGCGACGGTATCGCAATGGGTCACAAGGGCATGAAGTATTCCCTCGTTACCCGTGACCTGATCGCTGATTCTACAGAAGCAATGGCTCTGGCACATGCGTTTGACGCACTGGTAATGGTACCGAACTGTGATAAGAATGTTCCCGGTCTGCTGATGGCTGCGGCAAGAGTGAATGTTCCGACCATTTTCGTCAGCGGCGGCCCGATGATGGCTGGCTGCGTGGACGGTAAGAAAACCAGCCTTTCCAGCATGTTTGAAGCTGTCGGCTCCTATAAGGCGGGCAAGATCGACGAAGAAAAGCTTCTCGATTTTGAGCTGAATGCCTGCCCGACATGCGGCAGCTGCTCCGGTATGTACACTGCAAATTCCCATAACTGCCTGACAGAGGTTCTGGGTATGGGTCTGCGTGGCAATGGTACGATTCCGGCTGTTTACAGCAAGAGAATCGAGCTTGCAAAGCACGCAGGTATGCAGGTAATGGAACTGTACCGCAAGAATATCCGTCCGCTGGATATTATGACAGAAAAGGCATTCCAGAATGCCCTGACTGCGGATATGGCTCTGGGCTGCTCTACCAACAGTATGCTCCATCTGCCGGCAATCGCGCACGAATGCGGCGTGGAGATCAACCTTGACATTGCAAACGAAATCAGCGCAAGAACTCCGAATCTCTGCCATCTTGCTCCTGCTGGTCATACCTATATGGAACAGCTCGATGCTGCAGGCGGTGTATATGCCGTTCTGAATGAACTGCGCAAGAAGAATCTCATCCATACCGATGTGATGACCGTAACCGGAAAGACACTGGGCGAGAATCTCGATGGCTGTGTGAACCGTGATCCGGAAGTGATCCGTCCTGTAGAAAATCCCTACAGCGAAACCGGCGGTATCGCTGTACTCCGTGGCAACCTCGCTCCTGACGGATGCGTTGTCAAGAGAAGTGCCGTTGCACCGGAAATGCTCAAGCATGAGGGTACTGCAAAGGTATTTGACAGCGAGGAAGAATCCATCGCAGCGATCTATGCTGGTAAGATTCAGGCAGGCGATGTGGTTGTCATCCGCTATGAAGGCCCTGCAGGCGGTCCGGGTATGAGAGAAATGCTTTCTCCGACTTCTGCGATCGCAGGTATGGGTCTGGATAAGGAAGTTGCCCTCATCACTGACGGCAGATTCTCCGGTGCGACCAGAGGCGCAGCCATCGGTCACGTTTCTCCGGAAGCTGTCAGA
This sequence comes from Oscillospiraceae bacterium, assembly GCA_045546475.1. Classification (GTDB taxonomy): domain Bacteria; phylum Bacillota; class Clostridia; order Oscillospirales; family Ruminococcaceae; genus UBA3855. The sequence continues at coordinate 148,008 of JAZQCT010000044.1, read as the reverse complement.
GGCGGTCTGATCGCATACGTCAAGGACGGCGACAGAATTGCCATCGACATCCCGAACTACAAGATCGAACTGCTCGTGGATGATGCAGAAATCGAAAAGCGTAAGGCTGAAATGGAAATCAAGGTCAAGACCGATGTTACCGGTTATCTGAAGCGTTATGCAAAGATGGTTTCCTCCGCCGATAAGGGCGCAATTATTGAATAATGATGATGGGGAAGCCCTGGCTTTCTCCATTCCATCCCTATAACAGAAAGGAAGATGTTCCATGGCAATGACCATGACACAGAAGATCCTTGCCGCACATGCAGGTCTTGACAGCGTAGAAGCTGGTCAGCTGATTCTGGTGAATCTCGACCTCGTGCTTGGCAATGATATTACTTCTCCCGTAGCCATCAAGGCATTTAACCAGATGGGCAAGGAGAGCGTTTTTGATAAGGAAAAGGTAACAATGGTAATGGACCATTTTGCCCCGAACAAGGACATCAAGGCTGCACAGCAGTGCATGATGTGCCGTAATTTCTGCGGCGATCAGGAGATCACCAATTTCTATGATGTAGGTCAGATGGGTATTGAACATGCCCTCCTGCCCGAAAAAGGACTGGTTGTTTCCGGCGATGCTGTAATCGGTGCGGATTCCCATACCTGTACATATGGCGCACTTGGCGCATTCTCCACAGGCGTTGGTTCTACCGATATGGCATGCGGCATGGCGATCGGCAAGGCATGGTTCAAGGTGCCTTCTGCGATCAAGTTCGAGCTGAAGGGCAAGCTCCAGCCCTATGTTTCCGGTAAGGATGTCATCCTCCACATTATCGGTATGATCGGCGTGGATGGTGCACTCTACAAGTCCATGGAATTTATGGGCGAGGGTCTTGCAAGCCTTTCCATGGCAGACAGACTCTGCATGGCTAACATGGCGATCGAAGCAGGCGCAAAGAACGGCATTTTCGCTGTGGACGAAATCACAAAGGCATATGTCAAGGAACACTCCGACCGTGAGCCGGTATTCTATGCGGCTGACGAAGATGCAGTTTATGAGCAGACCTATGTGATCGATCTGTCCGAAATCAAGCACACTGTTGCATTCCCGCATCTGCCGGAGAATACACATACAGTTGATGAGATCGACGAGATCAAGATTGATCAGGTTGTCATCGGTTCCTGCACCAACGGCAGACTCGAAGATATGGCTGCTGCGGCTGCAATCATGGAGGGCAAGAAGGTTGCCAAGAACGTTCGCTGCATCGTGATCCCCGCAACCCAGAAGATCTATCTGGAAGCGATGGAAAAGGGCTATCTGAAGACCTTTATCGAAGCCGGCGCAGTGGTTTCCACACCGACCTGCGGTCCGTGTCTGGGTGGTCATATGGGTATCCTTGCTGAGGGTGAAAAGGCAGTTGCCACCACAAACCGCAACTTTGTCGGCAGAATGGGTCATACCGAATCTGAAATCTATCTGGCAAGCCCCGAGGTTGCCGCTGCAAGTGCAATTGCAGGCAAGATCGCTGCACCGAAGGAGGTACTGTAAATGAAAATGACAGGCAAGGTCATCAAGTACGGTGACAATGTAGATACGGACGTTATCATTCCCGCACGTTATCTGAATACCAGTGACCACAAGGAGCTGGCTTCCCACTGTATGGAGGATCTGGATACCACATTCGCATCCCGTGTACAGGAAGGCGATATCATGGTAGCAGGCTGGAATTTCGGCTGCGGTTCTTCCCGTGAACATGCCCCCATTGCCATCAAGGCAAGCGGCATTTCTCTGGTTATCGCAAAGAGCTTCGCAAGAATTTTCTATCGCAATGCCATCAATATCGGTCTTGCGATTGTAGAATCCGAAGCTGCTGCTGATGCCATCGCAGAGGGCAATGTGATCACTGCTGATCTGGATAACGGCATCCTGCACAACGAAACAACCGGCGAAGACTACGCAGTTGAGCCGTTCCCGGCATTCATCCAGACGATCATCGAAAACGGCGGTCTGGTAGAATCCATCAAGAACGGCAGTATCAAGTAATCGGAGGAAATACACATGAATTTTACAGTTGCTCTGCTCAGAGGTGACGGTATCGGTCCGGAGATCGTGGACAGTGCTGTCAGAGTTCTGGATGTCATTGCAGAAAAGTACAACCATACATTTGACTACAAGCCCTATCTGATCGGCGGTGCGGCAATTGATGCAACAGGCGCACCCCTGCCGCAGGAGACCGTTGACGGCTGTCTGGCAAGTGACAGCGTTCTGCTCGGTGCGGTAGGCGGCCCGAAGTGGGATACACTCCCCGGCGACAAGCGTCCGGAAAAGGCTCTGCTGGGCATCCGTGCAGCTCTTGAACTGTTCACAAACCTGCGTCCTGCAAAGCTCTATCCTGCACTGAAGGGCGCAAGCCCGCTGCGTGCAGACATCGTGGAAAAGGGCTTTGATATGATGATCGTCCGTGAGCTGACAGGCGGTATCTATTTCGGCGAGCGTGGCAGACGTGACGGCAAGTACGGTCCGGAAGCATACGATACAGAAGCTTACAGCGTGATGGAGATCGAGAGAATCGCAAAGGTGGCATTTGAAACCGCACAGAAGCGCGGCAAGAATGTTATCAGCATCGACAAGGCAAACGTACTGGAAAGCTCCAGACTCTGGAGAGAGACCGTACACCGCATTGCAGCGGATTATCCGGATGTGACCTGCACCGATATGCTCGTTGACAACGCAGCAATGCAGATCGTAAAGAATCCCCGTCAGTTCGACGTTGTAGTAACATCCAATATGTTCGGCGACATCCTGTCCGACGAAGCATCCCAGATCACAGGCTCCATCGGTATGCTCGCATCCGCATCCCTTGGCTCTACCAAGCGCGGCATGTATGAGCCGATCCACGGCAGCGCACCGGATATTGCAGGCAAGGGCATTGCAAACCCGATCGCAACCATCCTCTCTGCAGCAATGATGCTCCGCTACTCCTTCGACCTGGATGCAGAAGCACAGGCTATCGAGGATGCAGTGGACAAGGTTCTGGAAGCAGGCTGGAGAACTGCTGATCTCGTTGGTGACAGCGGCGTGACTGCTCTGTCCACAACAGAAATTACAGATAAGATCATCGAGGCGATTGCATAATGAAAACGCTGAAGCGTTTGGATCAGGAGCTGGATGTATTATCCGTATTCAGCAGTATTGAAAAGGATACCGTGTGGCGTGCTTTCCGCCAGTGTCTCTATGGCAGAACAGCCGGAACGGACGATGCCATGGAACGCTACGGCAATTTCCTTGGTGCGCTGTACAATCTCGGACATACTGACAACTGGACGGAATACGTTAAAAAGCTTGTACTTTCAATGGAAACACCCTGCTCGTGGTTTGCATCCCGCGGGCAGGAGATTCCTGCCTGTATGGAAGAAGCAGCAAGAAAGGATCTTCGCGCGCTTTCAGAAGCTGCGGCACTAACCGCTTCGCAGATGCAGGCAGAAATGCCGGAGCATCCGGTGTTCCTTCCCCGCTGGTATGCGGAGGAAATCGACCTTGAAGCACTGTATTTTGAACGGCTTGCCAATGTGCAGCGATACGGCTTCGGCATCTATGCGAATTATCATATGTTCCGCATGGAGCAGAGCGAACAGGAACCGGATGGTTTCCTGCTCAAGCCCGTGAAATATCCTGATGCTGTGACCCTTGCCGACCTGATCGGCTACGAGCTGCAAAGGGGACAGGTGATCCAGAATACCAAGGCTCTCCTGCGCGGCAAAAAAGCTGCCAATGTCCTGCTCTACGGCGATGCAGGCACCGGCAAATCCGCAACAGTCAAGGCGATCGCCAATGATTATGCAGAGCGCGGACTGCGGCTCATTGAGCTTGGCAAGGAGGAGCTGCATCTGCTCCCGAAGCTGCTCGACCTGCTGGGCAGCAATCCGCTGAAGTTCATCCTGTTCATTGATGACCTGTCCTTTCAGGATAATGACGATGATTTCAGTGCGCTCAAGGCAGTTCTGGAGGGCAGTGTTGCCGCAAGATCGCATAATACTGTGATCTATGCAACCAGCAACCGCCGCCATATTGTGCGTGAAACATTCTCCGCAAGAGAAGGAGACGAGGTACACCGCCAGGATACTATGCAGGAGACCATCTCGCTTTCGGAGCGGTTCGGTATCAAGGCATATTTTGAAAAGCCGAAAAAAGATTTGTATTTGGAAATTGTATACGGATTGGCACAGCAGTACGGACTGTCCATGGACCGTGAAACGCTTGCGCTGGAGGCTGAACGCTTCGCACTGCGCAAGAGCGGAAGATCCGCAAGAGCCGCACGCCAGCTGATTGAACAGCTCAGTGCGTCCGTAGAGGATAAGGAGTGAATAGTATGCTGACGCTTGATAAGATTTATCATGCAAGCTATGTATTGAAAAATGTCATCCGGCAGACGGATATGATCCATGCACCCAAGATCTGCCCCGATGCCAATATCTACCTCAAAACGGAGAATCTGCAGATTACCGGTTCATTTAAGGTGAGAGGTGCGTATTATAAGATCTCGCAGCTGAGTGATGAAGAAAAGGCAAAGGGCGTTGTTGCATGTTCTGCTGGCAACCATGCACAGGGTGTGGCACTTGCCGCTCAGAAGAACGGCATCAAGGCGACCATCTGCCTGCCGGACGGTGCCCCCATCTCCAAGGTGGAGGCAACCAGAAGCTACGGCGCGGAGATCTGCCTGGTTCCCGGTGTCTATGATGATGCCTACCAGAAGGCACTCTCCCTGCGTGACGAAATGGGTTATACCCTCATCCATCCGTTTGATGATGAATATGTCATTGCCGGACAGGGTTCCATCGGTCTGGAGATCATCGACCAGCTTCCCGAACTGGACGCAGTAGTCGTTCCGGTCGGCGGCGGCGGTCTGATTTCCGGTGTCGCATTTGCACTGAAGTCCCTCAACCCCAATATCAAGGTATACGGCGTACAGGCAAGCGGCGCACCCTCCATGGTGCAGTCTCTTGAACATGACGAGATTGTATGTCTGGATAAGGTTGCAACGATTGCAGACGGCATCAAGGTGAAAGAACCCGGTGTCAATACCTTCGAGTACTGCCGTCAGTATGTGGATCAGATCGTGACAGTGACGGATGACGAGGTTTCCTCCGCCATTCTCGCCCTGATCGAGCAGCATAAGCTGATCGCAGAGGGTGCAGGTGCAGTTGCCGTGGCAGCCGTGATGTTCGACAAGCTCCCGATCAAGGGCAAGAATGTCGTATGTCTGGTATCCGGCGGCAACATTGATGTAACCATCCTTTCCAGAGTCATCAAGAGAGGTCTGCTCAAGTCCGGCAGATCCGATACGATGACCATTCAGCTGGAGGATAAGCCCGGTCAGCTCAAGGGTGTATCTGCAATTCTGGCGGATATGGGCGGCAATGTCATTTCCATCCATCATGAGAGAGCAAGCGAGGACAGCGATATTACCGACTGCCTGCTGCGCATCGTCATGGAAACCAGAAACCGTGAGCATATCCAGCAGATCCGTAAGGCTCTGACAGAAGGCGGATTTAAAATTGTAGGTTAAAAGGAGTTGTTATTCATGGCAGAAAAGATTTACACAGAAAATGCCCCTGCAGCGATCGGTCCCTATTCTCAGGCTGTTGTTGTGAACGGCATGGTTTATTCCTCCGGTCAGATCGCGATCGTTCCGGCTACCGGAAATATCGAAGCATCGGACATCAAAGGACAGACCACACAGGTCATGGAGAATCTGAAGGCAGTGCTGACTGCTGCCGGCACCTCCATGGACAAGATCATCAAGACCACCTGCTTCCTCGCTGAGATTGCAGATTTTGCAGCGTTCAATGAGGTGTACGGTCAGTACATCACAGAGAAGCCCGCAAGAAGCTGCGTAGCAGTCAAGGATCTTCCCAAGGGTGCACTGGTGGAAGTAGAGGTTATTGCGGCAATTAACTGAGATCCGTGAAAATCGCAAGATCTGGCGGATACAGCGTAAAGTAGAAGAAGCAGCCTGCCAGAAGGAGCAGAATGAAAAGCCCTGACAGACTGCTCTTTTTCTGCCTTCCGGAACGCCGGCGAATGTAGAGCGTCAGAAACAGACTGCACAGATAGAACAGAGCAATATCCGCAGAAAGAGAATTTGCGCCGATCACGCCGGAATAGGTATAAAATGCAGTCACCATCAGGAGCATGGAAAGCAGAAGCCCCTCGGCATAGGTAGTGAGAATGCCGTGCTGGAGCTTTCCTGCTGCCAGCCGACGGAGAATACCGACGAGCAGGGCAGGGAAGAACAGCAGCTTGAGATGTTCCCAGATGCTTTCATTGACCGGCGCGAACAGCTGTAATACGGGCAGCCTCGGCAAAACATCAACGGCGTTATGGAGCAGCGGTCCGAGTACAGCGAGCATGGCAAAAAGCAGCAGATCCCAGAGCAGCAGTTTTCTGCGCAGATGCATTTTGTGCGAGGCACGGTCGAGGATCTCCGTGTCCTGTCCGGAGCAGAGCGGTTTGGTATAGCATATCATTCGCATGGTGCGCCTCCTGTAAAGAGTCTGAAGACTGATTCTGATAGGAATATATGCGCGGGAAAAGCAAACCATGCAGGAATGCCGGAATCTTGCAGAGAATTTGCCGAAAATAGGTGCGCCTGAAAAAAGAATGAAAAAAATTATGATTTTTTTCAGAAATACACTTTACAGAATCGATTTTTTAGTGTAAAATAGAAGTAGTATATTTATGTGAGGTGTCATACAATGGAACTGAAATACAAAAGAATCCTGCTCAAGCTGAGCGGCGAAGCACTTGCAGGTGAGAAGAAGCACGGTCTGGATTATACCGTCATCGGCAATATCTGCGAGAGCATCAAGAAGTGTGTGGACATTGGTGTCGAGGTCGGCATTGTTGTCGGCGGCGGCAACTTCCTGCGCGGCAAGATGTGCGGCGGTCTGGACAGAACCCGCGCTGACCACATGGGAATGCTGGCGACCACCATCAATGCGCTTGCAATTGCAGATGTGCTGGAATCCCTTGGTGTGGAGGTGCGCGTGCAGACTGCTATTACCATGCAGCAGATCGCTGAACCGTACATCCGCAACAAGGCGATCAACCATTTCAAGAAGGGCAGAGTCGTGATCTTCGGATGCGGCACAGGCAATCCCTTCTTCTCCACCGATACCGCTGCTGCCCTGCGCGGTATTGAGATCGAAGCAGAGATCATGATGAAAGCGACCCTCGTGGACGGCGTTTATGATAAGGATCCCCATAAGTATGATGATGCTGTCAAGTATGATACGCTGACCTTCAGTGAGGTGCTTTCCAAGGAACTGGCAGTTATGGACAGCACAGCTGCAACTCTCTGCCGTGACAACAAGCTGGCAATGCTCGTGTTCGATCTGAGCCGCCCGGATAACATCATGGATGCAGTGCTCGGCAAGAATGTCGGCACGGTTATTTACGAGGACTAATCATATCATTATTACAGAAAGGAGTCGCTCCGCATATGAAGCCGGAGCGGACAGAAATTATGAAAGAGCAGATCAAAAAAGCAGAAGATAAGATGACCAAGACCATTGACCGTCTGAAGAATGACTTTGCAGCACTGCGCGCAGGCAGAGCAAACCCGGCAGTTCTCGACAAGGTAGTGGTTGACTACTACGGCGCACCCACACCGATCCAGTCCATGGCAGCAGTTTCCGTGGCTGAGGCAAGAATCCTGATGATCCAGCCGTGGGACGTGACCTCTCTGAAGGCAATTGAGAAGGCGATCCTGGCTTCCGACATCGGCATCACACCGAACAATGACGGCAAGGTGATCCGCCTGACCTTCCCGCAGCTGACAGAAGAGCGCAGAAAGGATCTCTGCAAGACTGTTAAGAAGACCGGCGAGGACGCTAAGGTCAGCATCCGCAACATCCGCCGTGATGCGCTTGAAAAGCTTAAGGCAATGAAGAAGAACAATGAGATCACAGAAGACGATCAGAAGGACGGCGAGAAGAAGATTCAGAAGCTGACCGACCGTTACTGCGAGGAGGCTGACAAGGCTGTTGCAGAAAAGGAAAAGGAGATCATGAGCATCTGATTGTCCGACCAATACTACTCGGAAACTGTCCGGCTCTGTCCGGACAGTTCTGATACGATTAGGAGCATATCATGGCATTTTTGAAAAAAAAGACGGCAGCGGATGATACTTCACTGCCGGAGATCCTGCCGACCCATGTGGGCTTTATCATGGATGGCAATGGAAGATGGGCGAAAAAACGCGGTCTTCCGAGAAGCCTCGGTCATGTGGAGGGCGGCAAGAACTTCAAGCGCATCATGCAGTACTGCAAGGATATCGGCATTCCCTATGCGTCCTTCTATGTGTTCTCCACGGAGAACTGGAAGCGTCCGAAAGAGGAGATCGACGGTATTCTGGCAATTATGCGTGAGTATCTGGATGAGGTACAGAAGCATCTCGGCGATGGTGTCCGCGCGATCTTCCTCGGCGACAAGAGCGTTTATCCGGATGACATCCGCGAGAAGATGATCAAGCTGGAGCAGGATACCGCACACCATTCCCAGCTGACGGTTATGCTTGCCTGCAACTACGGCGGCAGGGATGAGATCGCTTATTCCGCCCGTCAGATCGCGGAGCTTGTCAAAAGCGGAGAGCTGGCTCCGGAAGATATTACCGAACAGACCATTGCAGATCACCTGTATACCGCAGGTCATCCGGATGTAGATCTGGTCATCCGTCCGAGCGGGGAACTGCGGCTTTCCAATTATCTGATCTGGCAGTGTGCCTATGCGGAATACTATTTCACAGATGTACTGTGGCCTGATTTCTCACCGGAAGAATTGAACAAGGCTCTGATCGACTTTGCTGGCAGAGGCAGAAGATTCGGAGGTGTCTGATCCATGGCAGTGCGACTGATTTCTTCATTTGTGGGAATTGTGCTGGCACTCATCGTTCTTTTTCTGAACCAGACCTTTCTTTTTCCGCTTGCGCTCTCCGGCATTATCTGTATTATCCTGCATGAGCTTGCACAGGCGGTGGATGGTGCAAAATTCCGCATGGCATTGGCTGGAATGCTGCTTTATGGGGCGGTTACGCCCTTTCTGGAGTTCTATGGAGTGCAGCAGTACCTGACAATGGCACAGTTCATTTGTCTGCTGCTGGTATTTGTTGAGTTCCTGCGCAGCTCCAAAACGTTTCATGTGGAACAAATTGCCTTTATGCTGATGTCAGCAGTACTTGTGACGAAATCACTCTGTCTGCTGGTCGCCCTGAAACAGGCGGATGCACACGGTATGCTCTATGTGGTTCTCGGACTCTGCGGCGGCTGGATCGCGGATTCTGGTGCATATTTTGCTGGCGTTTCTCTCGGAAAGCATAAGCTCTGTCCGGAGATCAGTCCGAAGAAAACTGTAGAAGGCTTCATCGGCGGGCTGCTTTCCAATGCAGTGGTATTTCCGCTGATCTGCCTCGGCTATGTGCTGATCTTCAAAGAACAGGCAGCTGATGTGCAGATCAATTATATCGCCGCTGTTTTCCTGGGAGTTCTCTGTGCTGCGATCAGCGTGCTCGGCGATCTATGCGCATCCATCGTAAAACGCCAGAAGGGCATCAAGGACTATGGTTCCATTATGCCGGGACACGGCGGTCTGATGGATCGTTTTGACAGTGTGCTGTTTGTAGTACCTGCATTGTATGGATTTTTAACCTTGTTTTCTATTTTTAAGTGATGACTGCAATAAACCTGTCCAGCAATGCGGATGGGTTTATTGTTTGTTTCAGAGTGTGTTCAGTATCTGGAATCGGAAGATGCCAAACAGACTCTTATACGGAAAGGATGAATATACATGAAAAGTGTTGCGATTCTCGGCTCTACAGGTTCCATCGGAACACAGGCTCTCGATGTTGTGAAAATGCACGGTATGCGTGTCACTGCCCTTGCTGCTCATAGCCAGGCGGAAAAGCTGGCAGAACAGGCGAGGGAATACCATCCCTCCATGGTATGCATTTATGATGGGACAAAAAAAGAACAGCTGACACAGCTGCTGGAAGGGGAAGACATTGAAATCCTCACCGGCATGGAGGGGCTTTGCAGGATTGCCGCTGCAAAGGAAGCGGATATTGTCCTCAACAGCGTTGTCGGCATGGTCGGACTGCTCCCCACACTGACCGCCATTGAAGCCGGCACGGATGTTGCCCTTGCCAATAAGGAGACCCTCGTTGCGGGCGGCTCTCTGGTCATGAAGGCAGCAGCAGAAAAGGGCGTGCATATCTATCCTGTGGACAGCGAGCATTCTGCCATTTTTCAGTGCCTGCAGGGGAATGCCATGAACCCTGTTCGCAAGATCATCCTCACAGCCTCCGGAGGTCCGTTTTTCGGTAAAACTACGGAGGAACTGCGCAATGTCCGCGCAGCGGATGCCCTCAAGCACCCCAACTGGGATATGGGCAGCAAGATCACCATTGATTCCTCCACGCTCATGAATAAGGGTCTGGAATTCATCGAAGCAAAGTGGCTCTTTGATCTTGAACCCTCTCAGATTGAAATCGTTGTGCATCGTCAGAGCGTCCTCCATTCAGCGGTGGAATTTGAGGATTATGCCGTGATCGGACAGATGGGTGTGCCGGATATGAAGATCCCGATCCAGTATGCCCTGCTCTATCCCGAACGCAAGCCCTGCCCTACAAGACCCCTGTCACTGACAGAATATGGCACACTGACCTTTGAACAGCCGGATTATGAGACCTTCGGCTGCCTGCGTGCGGCAATTGATGCGATCACAGAGGGGGGCTTGCGTCCCTGTATTGTCAACGCTGCTAACGAAGAAGCGGTCGGCTGGTTTCTGCGCGATGAGATCGGTTTCCTCCAGATTGGAGAACTGGTCAGAGCGGCAATGGAATCCGTACAGGGCGGTGATGTGACCTGCTATGAGGATGTCCTCCGCGCTGACAGGGAGGCGCGCGCCTTTGTCCGCAGCCGTATCCTCGGCAAATAACAGAGAGAAAGGATTTATGATCTATGGTAAAAATACTCATTGCACTGATTGTATTTGGTGTTATCATTGCGATCCATGAATTTGGTCATTTCATCGTAGCAAAGCTCTGCGGCATCCGCGTGAATAAATTCGCGATCGGCATGGGTCCTGTCCTTCTGAAAAAACAGGGAAAGGAAACGGAGTATTCCCTCCGTCTGTTCCCGGTCGGCGGCTTCTGCGCCATGGAGGGCGAGGATGATGCCAGTGATGACCCCCGTGCATTCAGCAGGAAAAGCGTTCCGCGTCGTATGGCAGTTGTGGTTGCCGGTGCAGTCATGAATCTTGTCCTTGGTTTTGTTCTGATCATGACCACAACGCTGATCCAGCAGAAGATCGTCACAACGACCATTGCTGGCTTTGCCTATACGGAGGATGCAGAGACCGGTGAGCGTGTGTCCGCATCCACAAGCGAGACCTGCGGACTGCAGGTAGGGGATACCATCATTTCCATTGAAGGAATGCGCATTTTTACCGACACAGATCTCTCCTACAAGCTGCAGAATACTGAGAACGATGAAATGACAGTCGTGGTAGAGCGTGAAGGCGAGCGCGTGACGCTGGAAAATGTGACGTTCTATAACACTGCAAGCGAGGGACGGCTGGATTTCTATGTCAAGGCGGAAAAATGCAATTTCCTGAATGTCCTGGGATACGGCTTCCTGAATACGATTTCCAACGGCAGACTCATCTGGGCATCCCTGATCGACCTGATCACCGGCAAGTACGGCTTCCATGATCTCTCCGGTCCCGTGGGTATTATCAATACCATCGGTGTGGCTGTTTCCATGGGCGAGACCATCCGGGAAAGCCTGATTTCCGTACTTTCACTTGCTTATTTCATCACGATCAATGTCGGTATTTTCAATCTTCTGCCCCTGCCTGCACTTGACGGCGGCAGACTGATCTTCCTGCTTGTGGAAGCCATCCGCCGCAAGCCCATTGCCCCGGAACACGAGGGCATGGTGCATTTCATCGGTCTTGCCCTGCTCATGCTCCTGATGGTCGCTGTGACATTCCAGGATGTTCTGAGGCTGATTCAGGGGGGATAAAATGCAGAAGGAATTTATCAAATGGGCAGAAAAAGAGGGCTGGAATATATCGGTTTCCGGCAAATCACCTCTGCCCGACAGCATTCTACAAAGATACAGGATACCGCTGGAATGGCTTGCATTTATCGAAAATCTGACTATTTGTGAGGATTCTTCCGCTGAAACATGGTTTCTGACTCCGGCTGATTATTTCGAGAAAGCGGATGGATTCCAATGGAATGAATTTGAACAGCAAAGTCTGGAAGCCGCAGGGACGGATGTACTTCTACAGAAAGAAATTACGTCTTACTGGGATACACATTTGCCGATCATTCTGTCTGTAAAAGACGGCTATTCCTACTATGCGATCAACGTTGAAAATGGCAATGTGGTTGTTGGTTATGAGCCGGAATACGAAGAATCCGATGTTGCCGCAGCTGATTTCTACGAGTTTATTGAACGTGTTATCACAGGGGAAAATGTCCTTTAGGAGGAATGCCCCATGTTAGCCTACTACCACTACCCATATGTCCCGAATCGGGACATACAGAAATATACTGCTCAAAAACAACAACCCCGATTTCAAAATCGTCCCCGTACAAAACACATGAGGAGAAACAAATGGAAACTTTTTTTGGCTCATTGTACCATGTATTTGACATGGCAAACCACACACACATCATCTGGTGTGTCGGCATCCTGCTGATTATGCTAATTTTGACGATTTTCCATCATTTTTGGAAAGAGGATGCCAAGAAAATCAGAATCTGGCGGCTGCTCTGCCTGCTGCCGCTCATCGCTGTAACCATCCACTACCTGATCTATGCGGCAGGCTATGATATGCTTCTGTTAAGCTGCATCAATATGTATGTCATTGCACTCATTGCACTTCTGCCGGTTCCTTTTGCGAAGCGGAAAATCGGCTACAGAGTAACCGCTTCCATCACAGGTGTGCTGTCCGTGGCACTCGGATTCTATTTCTGTGCGCTGTCCCCGAATTACCACAACTTTTCCCGTATGAGCTATACCGAATCGTTCCATGCACTTGCACAGCAGATGGACGAAGAGTATGTGCTGAAAGAATGGAAAGAAGTGGATTTTACTGCTCTGGAAGAAAAGTACATGCCCCTTGTCAAAGAAGCGGAACAGGAGCAGAATCCTTCCAAATTCTACGAAGCTGTAAGTATGTTCTGCGGTGAACTGCATGACGGACATATTTTTGTATCATCAAATTTTGATACGGAGCAATATCCGCTCCAGAACGAAGTCCATGATTACGGACTTTCGATGGTGCAGCTGGATAACGGCGATGTTATCGCTGTCTGCACATCGGAGGAAGCACAGAAGCTTGGCATTACGGACGGCACGATCATCACCCATTGGAACGGCAAGCCCATCCTGCAGGCACTTCTGGAGGATACAAGGGATCAGGGATTCCCTGTGAAATCGAATGCGGATCGTCTCGCTCCCATGGAACTGGCAATACTCGGCGGTGATACGGTCGATGTCACATTCAAACATGCGGATGGAACAGAAATGACCGTCACACTCTCTGATCTTGGTGGATTGGAGACATTCCAGAAAGCATCCACCGCACTTTCCCGAATGCCGGAAATCCAGACAATGGAGGATCAGCAGGCATTTCTGGACAGCAATTTCAGCACAAAAATGCTGGATGACAAATGTGGTTATCTGGTGCTGAATGCAGAAATAACGGATAGTGATTTTCAGGATATTGTGTCCTATCTTATGGGTGAACATACATGGGCAAGAGAGATGTTCCGTGAAAAGCTGCGTGACCTTAAGGCACAGGGCATGGAATACCTTGTCATTGACCTGCGGAATAATATGGGCGGAATGGATGAGATCGCCTGTGCACTGGTGAGCCTCCTGACGGAGGAGGACTGGTACGGTCAGGGACTTGGCATCCGCAGAAACGGTGAATACATTACAGTTTCCGATCATGGCATCAGGGGTGACGGCGAATTCGCCGATCTGCAGGCGGTGGCACTGACAAATTATAATTGTGCAAGTGCCGGTGACGGTGCATCGCTCTATCTTTCCAAGCTGCCGAATGTCACTCTTGCCGGTATCACCGATCCCAACGGCTGTAATCAGGAAACCGGCGGCGAATGCTTTCTGTCCGGCGGTATGGTGACTGTCGGCTATCCGGTCGGGCTGATTCTGAATGAAGACGGCGAACCGAATATCGACACCGCTCCTGACCGCATCAGCCGCAATCCGGTTGAAGTGCGTATTCCGTTTGACGATGAAGCAGCAAGGCGGGTTTTCGTTGATGGTGAGGATTATGAGCTTGCCTGGGCGATGGAGTATCTGGAAGAACAGGCAGAATAATATGATTACGATCGGAGGTAAAAATATGAATACGATTGCATATGAAGAATGTTTCGGCGAGGTTCGTTTTCCGGAGGGATTTGCAGAACTGCTGCAGGGGCTGACAATTGAAGAACAGATGGAATATTTCCGGACGACCTGCTTTTCCGTTTATTCCAAGACCAATTGGAGTGAGAGAATCTATCAGGGTTCTGCGATCCGGATTGAACAGGATTCCGATGTGACTGCACTGATCGTCAGGGACGGCATTATCGTCGGCATCATGATTCTGAATGATGACCGCCGTGCAGTACCATGCCTTGCAGAAGAAAGGGTATGCACATACTATGCCTGCGACAACAATGGTGCAGGCTATAAGGAGCGTATCGACTATACCTATCTGATCTGTGTTCCGAAAAATTTCAATGAAAATCAATAATGAGGTGTTTACCATGAGAAATGTCAAACCCGTCAAAGTCGGAAACTGCACACTGGACGGCAGCCATATTTACATCCAGTCCATGCTGAATATGCCGGCTGAAAATGTAGAAGCCACCGTTGCACAGGCAGTTGCCCTGGAAGAAGCAGGCTGCGAGATCATCCGTGCAGCGATCCCGACACTCGATGCTGTCCGACTGATTCCGGCAATCAAGGAAAAAGTCAGCATTCCGCTTGTTGCGGATATTCACTTTGATTATCGCATTGCTCTTGAATCCGCCGCTGCTGGTGTGGACAAGATCCGCATCAATCCCGGCAATATCGGCGATATGGACAGAGTTCGTCAGGTTGCGGAGGCATGTAAATCCAGAAATATCCCGATCCGCATCGGTGTAAATTCCGGTTCTCTTGAAAAGGAGATCCTTGCAAAATACGGTTCTCCCACACCGGAAGCACTGGTGGAAAGTGCCATGCACCATGCAGCAATGCTGGAACGCTTCGACTTTGAGGATATTGTCATTTCTATTAAATCCTCCGACGTGAACCGCATGATCGACAGCTACCGTCTTGCCGCCGAAAAATGCCGTTATCCGCTGCATCTCGGTGTGACAGAGGCAGGCACGGAGCGTATGGGACTGATCAAATCCGCCATCGGCATTGGCTCACTCCTGCATGACGGCATCGGCGAGACCATCCGTGTTTCCCTGACCGATGATCCCATCCGTGAAATTGCCGCTGCCAAGGACATTCTCAAGAGCATCGGCAGGCGCGGCGGCGTGCAGATCGTATCCTGCCCGACCTGCGGCAGAACCAAGATCGACCTCGTTTCCCTTGCAAAGCAGGTGGAAGCGGCAGTGGATGGCATTGAAAAGGATGTGAAGATCGCTGTCATGGGCTGTATCGTCAATGGCCCCGGCGAAGCCCGTGAAGCCGACATCGGCGTTGCAGGTGGCGACGGCATCGGACTGCTGTTCCGAAAGGGCGAAATTCTCCGAAAGGTTCCTGAAGAGGAGATCGTACCGGCACTTCTGGAAGAACTTGCAAAACTGTAATCTGAATAGGTGAGTATATGGCAAATGCAACATTGCTGGAATTTTTAAAGGAATATACCACAGATCTCCCGGCTTCTGTTCACCAGGGTGTGATCGAAGACATCCGGTACGATGAGCCGTCATTGAATTATATCGTCTTCACGGTGCGTTTCCCGAATATTGTGCCGTTTGCGGATATTCTGCATTTCGAGCAGAGTACTGAGGCGGCTCTCAAGGTGAGAACCGTCCGTCTGGACTGCCGGTATGATGCCGCACAGTTCACACAGGCGCATTATCCGGTCATTGTGGAGATGCTGAAACGTGAGCTGCCCATCATCAATGGCTTTCTCAACCGGGCAGATGTCACCTGGCAGGAAGATACGATACATATTGAACTGCACAACGGCGGCTATCCGATCCTGGAAAAGTTTCATTTTACAAAGGTGTTTGAAGAATTTGCGGCAAAGCATTTTTCACGCACCATCAAGGTAACTGTACATGGCGAGGACAGCCTGTCGGAGGATGCGCTTGACCGCATTATCGCAGAAGCACCGCCGGAATACATTCCGCCGCCGCCCCCGCCGGTCATGGAACCCGATCTTCCGCCGCCGCCCCCGCCCGCCCCCACAGAACCGCAGTCCGTTTCTCTGGAGCATCTCAATCTGGACGCTGAACCCGGCAGCGGTACGCTTATCATGGGCCGCACCATCCGTGAATCACCCATGTCCATTCCCGCAGCGCTTGCAACGAGAGGACAGAGGGTCACGGTATTCGGTGACATTTTTGCTTCCGAAACAAAGGACATCCGCGGCGAACGCCGCATTATGACCTATCAGATCACGGATTTCTCAGGTTCTGTGACGGTCAAGCTCTTTGACAGCGTAAAAAAACTGGAAATGATGCCGCTTGGCGAGCTGAAAAAGGGAACGACCATCCTCATTACCGGTAAGATCGAGGACGATACCTTTGCCCATGAGCCGGTACTCCGTCCCGATTCCATCGTAAAGATGAAGCGAAAGCAGCGAAAGGATACCGCAGAGCGCAAGCGCATAGAGCTGCACTGCCATACCAATATGTCCGCAATGGACGCAGTCAGTGATGCCGGTTCCCTCATCAAGCGTGCCCATGCCTGGGGACATCCTGCCATTGCCATCACAGACCACGGTGTAGTGCAGGCATTCCCGGATGCGATGAATGCGGAAAAATCTCTGAAAGATCCGAATTTCAAGGTAATCTATGGCTGTGAGGCGTATGTGGTCAATGATCTCAGCCGTCCCATGATTTTAAAGGGAAATGACGACCGCAGCATCAACGATGAGATCATTGTGTTTGACGTGGAAACCACGGGTCTGAGCTATGAGCGCGATCGTCTGACGGAGATCGGTGCAGTCCGCCTGAAGAACATGCAGGTGGTGGAGAGCTTCAATACCATGGTCAATCCCGAACGCACCATCCCGCAGAAGATCGTAGAGCTGACCGGCATTACCCAGGAAATGGTGGCAGATGCGCCGAAGGAAGCGGAGGCACTGCGCAAATTTATGGAGTTTTGCGGAAACAGACCTGTTCTTGCAGCCCACAATGCTTCCTTTGATACCACATTCATCAATGAGGTCTGCAAGCGGCACAATATCGAGTTTCAGTACAGCTGGATCGACACGCTCATACTCTGCCAGTCCGCACTGCCGGAGCTGAACCGTCACAAGCTGAATATTGTGGCAAAGCACCTGAAGCTTGGAAAATTCGATCATCACAGAGCGTCCGATGATGCTTTGATGCTTGCAAAAATTTACATCAATCTTGTAACGCGCTTAGTAAAGGACAACGGCGTGGAAACGCTCAATGACCTGAACACCAAAACGGATGAAATTGATGTACGAAAGCTCAAATCCTACCACCAGATCATTCTTGTCCGCAATCAGGTCGGTCTGAAAAATCTCTACCGTCTGGTTTCCTATGGACATCTGAATTATTTCTACCGTCATCCGCTTCTCCCGAAATCCGTACTGGAGCAGCACCGCGATGGTCTGATCTTCGGCAGTGCCTGCGAAGCAGGCGAGCTGTTCAGCCGGATGGTGGACGGTGCGTTGGATGCAGAGCTGGAAAAACTTGCAAAATTCTATGATTATCTGGAGATCCAGCCCATTGCCAACAATGCGTTCATGATACGGAACGAGACAGCGCAGGATGAGGAAACGCTCCGCAATTACAACCGCCGCATCATTGCACTTGGCGAGAAACTCGGTATTCCGGTCGTTGCCACCTGCGACGTGCATTTTCTGGACAAAAAGGACAGCGTATTCCGAAAAATCCTGACCTCCGGACAGGGCTTCTCCGATGCAGAATTTCAGCCGCCGCTGTACCTGCGCACAACGGATGAAATGCTGGAGGAGTTCTCCTACCTTGGAAAGGAAAAGGCGGAGGAGGTTGTCATTGACAATCCCTGCCGTATTGCAGATGCCTGCGAGCATGTGCATCCCATCCCCAAGGGAACCTTCACCCCAACCATCGAGGGCGCGGAGGAGGATCTGAAGCGTATTACCTATGAACGCGCACGTTCCATATACGGCGATCCGCTGCCGGAGATCGTGGAAAAACGTCTTGACCGCGAGCTGACCTCCATCATCAAGCACGGCTTCTCGGTACTTTATATGATCGCCCAGAAGCTTGTATATAATTCCGAGGAGCATGGTTATCTGGTTGGTTCCCGTGGTTCCGTCGGCTCTTCCTTCGTAGCATCCATGGCAGGTATTTCCGAGGTAAACCCCCTCGTACCGCATTATTACTGCCGCAAATGCCAGTACAGCGAATTTATCACTGATGGCAGCTTCGGCTCCGGCTTTGACCTGCCAGCCAAAAAGTGTCCGAAATGCGGAGAGGATCTGATTCCGGACGGTCATGATATTCCGTTTGAGACGTTCCTCGGCTTCGACGGCGATAAGGCACCTGATATTGACCTGAATTTCTCCGGTGAATACCAGTCCAGTGCCCACCGTTACACAGAGGAGCTGTTCGGACGTGATAACGTATTTAAAGCCGGTACCATCGGCACGATCGCGGATAAAACCGCCTACGGTTTTGTAAAAAAATATCTCGAAGAAAACGGTACGACCGTTCCGGCAGCGGAGGAAAACCGCCTGTCCATCGGCTGCACCGGCATCAAACGTACCACCGGACAGCATCCGGGCGGTATGGTCGTTGTGCCGTCCGACTACGAGGTATATGACTTCACGCCCGTTCAGCATCCGGCGGATTCTACGGATTCAGATGTGATCACCACCCACTTCGACTTCCATTCCATTCATGATACGATCCTGAAGCTTGACGAGCTGGGACATGTGGTGCCGACGCTCTATAAGCACCTGGAGGATCTGACGGGACTGAAGATCAAGGATGTACCCGGCTACGATCCGCAGGTCATCAAAATGTGTACCGACTGTTCCGTACTCGGTGTGACCAAGGAGGAGATCTACTGCCCTACCGGAAGCCTCGGCATCCCGGAGATGGGTACGGGCTTCACCATCGGAATGCTCATGGATGCAAAACCCACAAAATTCAGTGACTTTTTGCAGATCTCTGGTCTGTCCCACGGTACGGACGTATGGCTTGGCAATGCAAAGGATCTGATCGACAATGAGGTATGCACCATTTCTCAGGTGATCGGAACCCGTGACAGCATCATGACCACCCTGCTGTATAAGGGCGTAGAGCCGAAGATGGCGTTCAATATCATGGAGTGGACGCGAAAAGGCAAGGCACCGAATAATTTCACCCCTGAGATCATCCAGATGCTGAAGGATCATGGGGTAGAGGACTGGTACATTGAAAGCTGTCTGAAAATCAAGTACATGTTCCCGAAGGCACATGCTGCCGCCTATGTCATTGCCGCCATGAAGCTGGGCTGGTTCAAGCTCTACAAGCCGCTGGAATTTTATTCCACCTATCTTACAGTACGCGGCGGTGACTTTGATGTGGAGCTTGCCATTGCAGGTATGGATGCCGTGCGCGCCAAAATCAATGAGCTGAAGGAAAAGGGAAATGAGCGTTCCAAGAAGGAAACCGACCTTTATGATATTCTGCTCATTGTGAATGAAATGATGAGCCGCGGATTCAGCTTCCTTCCTGTGGATCTCTACAGATCCCACGCCTATAAATTCCAGATTGAGGACGGAAAGATCCGCATTCCGTTCTCTGCAATGCCCGGCTGCGGTGAATCCGCTGCCAATGGTCTGTACGAGGCGGCACAAAAGAAGGATTTCCTCTCCGTAGAGGAATTTCAAACGCAGAGCGGTGCGTCAAAAACCATAATAGAAATGCTGGATAGTTTAGGAGCATTTGGCGATCTGCCAAAATCTACACAGATGTCATTCTTTTAGCTTGACAAAATAGTGTTGATATGCTACTATAGTATCATAGTAATAGACTAAAGCGACCGAACGAGTCAGAAAAGAGGAAAATTATGCGTCGATATGATCTGATCACCCCGGAGGGGACAAGGGATTATCTGTTTGAAGAATGCTATGTCAAGCGCGCCGCAGAAAAGGCGATCCATTCAATCTTCAAGAGAATGGGCTATGCGGAGCTGATCACCCCCGGACTGGAATTTTATGATGTATTTAATCTCAATTCCCGTTATTTTCCGCAGGAAGAGCTGTACAAGCTGACCGACAATAAGGGCAGACTGCTTGTACTGCGTCCGGATTCCACCATGCCCATTGCAAGAGTGGTAGCCACACGCCTGAAGGATGCCATGCTGCCCCTGCGTCTGTTCTACAACCAGCCGGTCTACCGTTTTGAGCCGTCCTTGAAGGGCAGAAGCGACGAGATCGTGCAGACCGGTATCGAGCTGATCGGTTCCTCCTCCAGAATGGCGGATGTGGAGATCATTTCAGCGGCGGTATCCGTGCTTTCCAGCGTGGACATCAATTACTCTCTGGAGCTTGGAGATGTGGGGATTTTCCGCGAGCTGATGCACCAGCTCGATGCTGCACCGGCACAGAAGGAGGAAATCCGCAGTCTGATCGAGGAGAAGAATTATCCTGCACTGAATGACCTGCTTGACCGTATGGGCAGCAGCAGGATCACGAATGCTCTGAAGAAGCTTCCCACACTGTTCGGCGGCGTGGAGGTATTTGATAAGGCAGCGGCTCTGTTCCAGGATGCAAAGATCGAGAGGCTTCTGGATCATCTGAAGGCACTGTATCTGGAGATCTGTGAGCTGAACCAGAATGGAAAAATCACTGTGGATCTCGGACTTGTCAACAAGACGGACTATTATACCGGTCTTGTGATCAAGGGTTATCTGGAGGGCTGCGGCGAGGAGGTACTCTCCGGCGGCAGATATGATAAGCTTCTTTCCGAGTTCGGCTACGACATCCCCGCTGTCGGTATGGCAGTGAATGTGGATGCCATTGCCAGCGCGATCGCCAAGCTCCATAAGCCCGTGCTCCCGACACCGGATGTGCTGGTATTTGCAGCAGAGGGCTATGAGGCACAGGCAGTTGCCGCTGCGGAAAAATACCGCAGAGAAGGCAGAATCGTAGAACATGCCCTGTTCTCAGACATGGAGCTGGTGCATGAATATGCAAGGGATAAGAATATCGGAAAGATCGTGATCGTTTCCGAGGAAATCACGGAGGTCAATGGAGATGAATAAACCGCTTCGTATTGCCCTGACCAAGGGCAGACTGGAAAAGGATACTGTCAAGCTCCTGGAAAGTCTTGGCTATGACTGCACCGAACTGCATGAAAAGGGAAGAAGACTGATCCTCTATGTACCGGATGCCAACCTGGAGGTCGTACTCGCCAAGGCAGCCGATGTTATCACCTATGTGGAGCATGGCGTTTGTGACATGGGCGTTGTCGGCAAGGATACGCTGATGGAAATGAGCGGCAAGCTGTTTGAGCTTGTGGATCTCGGTTTCGGCAGATGCCGGTTTGCCCTTGCGACCAAGAAGGACTATCCGTTCTATGATGGTTTCGGCGTAAAAACGATTGCTTCCAAGTACCCCAATGTGACCCGTACCTTCTTTGAGGGCAAAAACATGGACGTGGACATCGTCAAGATCGAAGGCTCTGTAGAGCTGGCACCGCTGCTGGAGCTGGCGGATGGTATTGTGGATATTGTCGAGACCGGCACCACGCTGAAGGAAAATGGACTGGAAGTCGTAGAAGATATTGCACAGATCTCCGCAAGACTGATCGTAAATACCGTCAGTCTGAAAATGCGTCAGCAAGAGATCGAAAGCTTTGTACAGAAAGTGGAGGAAAAGATCAATGGTTAAGAAGATTGTATGTGACGGCACACAGGAATACGCATTTCTCAAGGAACTCGAACGCCGCAGCGGTGAAACTGACCGCCGTGTGACACAGGTGGTTTCCGAGATCATCGATACAGTGAAAGAGGGCGGCGATGAAGCTGTCAAGGCATATACCAAGAAATTTGACGGCAGCCTGCCCCAGTACTATGAAGTGCCCCGCGAGGTCATCAATGATGCGCTGAATGAAGCGGACATGGAATTTGTCAATGCGCTGCTGAATGCGCAGGAGAATATTGCAGATTTCCACAACCGCCAGAAGGCACAGAGCTTTATTGATGCCAAGGATAATGGTGTCATCCTCGGTCAGAGAGTCCGCGGTCTGGAACGTGTGGGTCTGTATGTTCCGGGCGGCACAGCAGCATATCCGTCCAGCGTGCTGATGAATGCCATTCCTGCCAAGATCGCAGGTGTCAAGGAGATCATCATGGTGACCCCGCCCTGCAAGGACGGCACACCGAACAAGGATATTCTCGTAGCCGCTGCCATCTGCGGCGTGGACAGAGTGTTCCTCTCCGGCGGCGCACAGGCAATTGCAGCACTGGCATACGGTACGGAGGAGATCCCGAAGGTGGACAAGATCGTCGGCCCCGGCAATATCTATGTTGCAACTGCCAAGAAGCTGCTGTACGGCGTTGTGGATATTGACATGATCGCAGGTCCGAGCGAAATCCTCGTTATGGCAGATAAGACAGCCGATCCGAAGTTCATTGCCGCTGACCTCATGTCCCAGGCTGAGCACGATGTTCTGGCATCCTCCATCCTCGTGACAACGGATGCTTCCCTCGTAGAAAAGGTAGAAGCTGAGATCGAACGCCAGATGGCATATCTCTCCCGAAAGGAAATCATCGAAAAGTCCCTGCGTGACTATGCTGCCATTCTGATTTGCAATACCCGTGAAGAGGCAGTTGAGCTTGCTAACGCCATTGCACCGGAGCACCTTGAAGTTCTCATGGAAAATCCGCTGGAGCTGATCGGTGTACTGGATAATGCGGGTTCCGTCTTCCTCGGTGCGTATGCTTCTGAGCCGCTCGGTGACTACTATGCAGGCCCGAACCACGTTCTTCCGACAAGCGGTACTGCAAGATTCTTCTCTCCGCTCGGCGTTAACAGCTTCATCAAGCGTTCCAGCTATATTTACTATACAGAGGAAGCCCTCTATGAGGCAAAGGACGATATCGTTCTGATTGCAGAGCGTGAGGGTCTGACGGCACATGCTAATGCTATCAAGGTTCGTTTCGAGGAGGAATAACCATGAACTGGGAATCCAATATCCGCCGGGTTGTGCCCTACACGCCCGGCGAACAGCCGAAAATGTCCGGTGTCATTAAACTGAATACCAATGAAAATCCCTATCCGCCGACACTTCGGGTGGCTGAAATTCTGGCAAATTACGAATACGGCAATATGCGTCTGTATCCCGACCCGGATTCCAGCATTCTGGTGAATGCACTTGCGGATTTCTACAAGGTGAAGCCCTCGCAGGTGTTCGTCGGTGTCGGTTCGGATGATGTCATTTCGATGGCATTCATGACATTTTTCAATTCTGACAAGCCCATCCTGTTCCCCGATATTACCTATTCGTTCTATGATGTCTGGGCGGATGTGTACCGCATTCCCTATCAAACCATCCCGCTGACAGAGGATTTCCGCATTGATCCGGCGGATTATGCGATCGAAAACGGCGGTATCATCTTCCCGAATCCGAATGCCCCTACAGGCGTTCTGGAATCGCTCGAAACTATCGAGGAAATCATCAAGGCGAACCCCGATTCCGTGGTGATGGTGGATGAAGCCTACATCGACTTCGGCGGCAAGAGCGCACTCGCTCTTCTGGAAAAATACGAGAATCTGCTGGTGATCCAGACATTTTCCAAGTCACGTTCCATGGCTGGTATGCGAATCGGCTTTGCCATTGGCAGTGAGAAGATGATCAAGTATCTCAACGACGTGAAATTCTCCGTCAATTCCTATACCATGAACCCCCTGACACAGCTCTGCGGTGCAGAAGCGGTCAAGGATGCAGATTATTTTTACAAGACCACACAGCGGATCGCCAAGACCCGTGAGGATGCAAAAGTCCGCCTTTCCGCAATGGGCTTTACCTTTCCCGATGCGATGAGCAATTTCATTTTTGCGACACATCCGGAATATGACGCGGCGGCAATTTTCGCTGCACTCAAGGAGAGAAAGATCTTCGTGCGCTACTGGAACAAGCCACGTATCAGCCAGTATCTGCGCATTACCATCGGCACGGATGACGAAATGAACGCATTCTTTGCTGCACTCGAAGACATTCTCCGCACACTCCCGAAACGAGGTGACGCATGAATACCGCAACCGTAACCAGAACCTCCCGTGAAACCGACATCACGGTGACCATTCTGCCGGAGAACGGCACAACGGAGATTTCCACAGGCGTGGGATTTTTCGACCATATGCTGACAGCACTTTCCGTACACAGCCGTATCCCGATGCACATCAAGGCAGTCGGAGATATTCATGTTGACTCCCATCATCTTGTGGAGGATACGGGTATTGTACTCGGACAGGCACTTGCAAAGGCACTGGGCGACAAGAGCGGCATTGCCAGATATGGCTCCGCCTATATCCCGATGGATGAATCCCTTGCGTTCTGCTCTCTTGACATCAGCAACCGTCCGTTTTTGGTGTTTGGTGGCGAATTTACCAACCCCATGTGCGGAGCCTATGACTGCTGCCTGACGGAAGAATTTATGCGTGCTTTCGCATTCAATGCAGGCATTACCCTGCATGTCAATATCATGTACGGCAAGAACGACCATCATAAAATCGAAGCCGCCTACAAGGCTGTTGCCCATGCCCTGCGCATGGCGGTAACACCGACACAGAGCGGCGAGAGCTTGTCCACGAAAGGAATGTTAGGATGATTGCAATCGTAGATTACGGCGCAGGAAATATTTTCAGCGTCAAGAATGCACTGGATTATCTGGGGCTGGAAAGCAAGCTGACGGATGATGCCGCAGAGATCGAAGCGGCGGATAAGATCATCCTCCCCGGTGTGGGCGCATTTCCGGCAGCCATGAAAATGCTGAAATCCAAGGGACTCGATAAAGTCCTTTGCGAACAGGCACAGAAGAAGCCGCTGCTGGGCATTTGCCTCGGTATGCAGATGCTTCTGTCGAAAAGCTATGAATTTGAAGAATGCGAGGGCTTGAACCTCATCGAGGGTGAAGTCGACCGCATTGATGCCCCCGGTCTGATCATCCCCCATATGGGCTGGAACAAGCTGGAGATCGAGAATGACTGCCCCCTCCTGCGGAATCTGGGCGACGCACCGTTCGTATACTTTGTGCATTCGTATGCGGCAAAGTGTGCGGACAAGGATCTCGCCGCATGGTGCGAATACGGCGGCAGAGTCCCCGCAATGGTCTGGGACGGAAAAAATGTCTATGGCGCACAGTTCCATCCGGAAAAGAGCGGGGAAGTGGGATTGCAGATTCTGCGGAATTTTGGGAATTTGTAATATGATTCCTCTGTCACTGATTTTGAAATTCGTCTGGGTAGTTCTGTTTGTTATATTGCTCATCGGAGCGGTGATTTATGAATGTATTAAGAAATTCAGTAATAGAATACTTGATTCGAAAACCATGAAACCGTTTGCGATTGCCTATATTGTCTTGTTTGTTATTGATGTTGTTTTGGCAATTGTATCTGATTTCGTTTAGGAGGAATTACGTCAGTGAAAAAACATCCAACTCATCTTTCCCTCGAACAGCTCGAACAATCCTTCTGGTGCGAACCGGAACTGGACACCTATGTCGTCAGAACGGCACATGCCGCCAGAAAAAAGCCGCTGTGCGATCTGTCAGCTGAGGAGATACGTCTGCTGATCGGTCAGAAAATCGGTCTGCCCCATATCATTCCGCTTGCGTTGTCCCTGCTTGAAACCGATCCCCTGATGGAAGTGACATTTTTTGAGGGCGATCTGCTTGCAGAAATGCTCCGGCTGTCTCCGGATGACTGGAATGCAAATCCCGAAGAATTGCAGCGATTCCGAAATCTCATCTCCCGACATCGGAACAGGCTGTCGGCGTGTGAGCATGTTCCCACGGAAATGCCGGAATTGCTTTCCGAATAAAACGACAAACGATCAATAACATAAAAAGGAGTACTTATCATGGATCTCAACAGACTGAGCAGAAATGCTTCTGCCATTATCAAAATGTTCCAGAGTGTTTTCAATACACCGCAGGGACTCGACCTGCCGAAAGCCATGCTGTATGCCGCAGGTCTTGCCGGTTATGCCTGTCATCAGGCTGTCATCGCAAACGGCGAGTCATTTGTCGTTGCGGAAACAAAGGACGGAAAAAAGTACTATATGGGTGATCATCTGAACAAATATCTTCTGGAGGGACAGTACAGCGTCCTGAATTTCTGCGATGGTTATTTTGAAAATTTTGCAAAGGACGAAGCACGTCCCGATGCCATGACCATCGTCAGAAATGCAGTTACGATGATCGGTAATTCTGACTATCGTATCTGGGGACGTTACACCCCCGAAAATGCCTATGCTGTGGTTAAGGAATGCTGGGATGGCATCTTTGAAACAATGACCAAGCCCTATTGCGAAAACCCCTCGGAATGGCCCGTGCTCTATGCCATTGTTCTCCAGAATATTATGGTAATGGGGACAGGAACGCTTTCCGGACAGGTGCTTTACGCTATGGCACTGGAATGTATGCTGTTTATCTCCAAGATGGATGACAGCTCGATTTGATGAGGAGACGGTCGTGCACATCCACACCCTCATGCAAACTCACCGCATCGCCCTCTGCGTGGAATATGATGCCGTATCCAAAAGCTATCAGCTTTATAAAAATCCGCAGGAAGAACTTTCCTCCGCTCATCTCTTTGATACGCTCATTCTGTACGGCGACGCTGCCTATCTGGAAACGGTAAAGGATGAACCGCTGCTGCCAAGACAATGGAGTCAGGGAAACAGCCGATGCTGCATATTTCCCGTAACATCGGAGAAAACTCTCTGTCTGTTCTTTGAATCCGATGCGGATGCCGTTGCAGACTATCAAAAATGCGGCGAACTGATGCAGATTTTTCAGGAGGCATACCATGAAGAACAGAAATAAACTCCGCACCATGACGATTGGTGAAAAGGCATATTTCTGGTCGTATAATTACGATGATATGGATTTTTCCAATTATCCCGATTCGTATTATCTCTTTTCGCCCGTGCAGAATCCGAAGCTGACGATCCGTGTGCATTTTTCAAAATACGCACCGCCCATGAGAATTGACATTCCACAGAAGGGGACACCCTGCCTGTACTACGGACAGCCGGAGGTGATGAATCTCTGCCGTCCGAAATTTGCAAGGCAAGTGTTGGAATATGTGTTTCAGAATGGGTGCAGTGAAACGGATACGGGCGTGATTGCTGTTCCGGACGGAGAACGGATTCTAACGGAGCTTGGTTATTCCGATTTTTATATTGACAAATAGAGAAAGGCTACGCCGTGAAAAAAGAAAAAGAAGCTTCCATTCCACACATCTGCGAATGTGGCACGCTCATGCAGAAATGTGAATTCTTCATGGGCATGGCATCCACAGCACAAATTCGTGTCCCGAATGGTTATAATTTCCCGAAGTGCTATAATGCCAATGCCCATTTCTGCGAAAACTGCGGAAAGGTAACATTTTTTGCGGATGGTGTTGGAACAGAAAATAATGAGTAAAGGAAAATGAGTATGATTATTTTACCCGCAATTGACATCAAGGACGGCAGCTGTGTCCGTCTTGTCCGCGGCGACTATGGCACAGCCCACAAGGTCGCTGAGGACTATATGCAGACTGCAAAAAGCTTCATCGAAGCCGGCGCAGAATGGATCCATATGGTAGACCTTGACGGTGCAAAGGACGCAAAGCCCGTCAATACCGATATTTTTCTGGATGTGGCAAAGAATACTTCCCTGAAAGTGGAAGTCGGCGGCGGCATCCGTACTATGGAAACCATGGAATACTATCTCGCAAACGGCGTGTCCAGAGTCATCCTCGGCTCTGTTGCACTGAAGAATCCCGCCCTCGTGGAAGAAGCTGTCAAGGAATACGGCGAGAGAGTTGCAGTCGGCATTGACGCGATGAATGGCTTTGTTGCCGTAGAGGGCTGGCTGGATTCGTCCACCGTGGACTATATTTCCCTTGCAAAGGAAATGGAAAAGATGGGCGTGAAAACCATCATCTTCACCGATATTTCCAAGGACGGTACGCTCAGCGGTGTCAATCAGGAACAGCTCTCCGCACTCCATGAAGCGGTCGGCTGCAATATCATCGCAAGCGGCGGTGTGCATACCATGGACGACATCCGTGCCTGCCAGAAGATGGGACTCTATGGTACGATCTGCGGCAAGTCCCTTTATCAGGGCACACTGTCCCTTGCAGAGGCTGTCGCTTATACAAAGGAGGGCTAATATGCTTGCAAAACGAATCATTCCCTGCCTTGACGTTCGTGACGGCAAGGTCGTAAAGGGTGTCAATTTCGAGGGCATCCGCGAGGTCGGCGATCCCGTGGAATGCGCCGCTGAATATAACAGACAGGGTGCGGACGAGATCGTTTTCTACGATATTACCGCTTCCCACGAGGGCAGAGGTGTCATGCTCGATGTTGTACGTGAAACCGCAAAGCGTGTATTTGTTCCGCTGACTGTCGGCGGCGGCATCAAGAATGTCGATGACATCCGTGAAACACTCCGTGCAGGTGCGGACAAGGTTTCCGTCAATTCACAGGCAGTCAAGAATCCCCAGCTGATCAAGGAGGGCGCGGATATTTTCGGCAGCCAGTGCATCTGCGTTGGTATTGACGCAAAGAAAACTGCTGACGGAAGATGGACTGTGTACATCAACGGCGGCAGAATTGATATGCAGATGGATCTGCTTGACTGGGTGAAGAAGGTCGAACAGCTCGGCGCAGGCGAAATCTGCCTGAACTCCATCGACACGGACGGCGTGAAGGGCGGCTTTGATCTGCCCATGCTCAAAGCCGTGGTTGATGCGGTCAATATCCCGGTCATTGCCAGCGGCGGTGCAGGAAAGCTCGGCGACTTCGCAGAGGCATTCCAGAAAACCGATTGCTCCGCAGCGTTGGCAGCCTCCCTGTTCCACTTCAAGGAACTGACGGTAGGTCAGGTCAAGGACGACTGCCGCAGCAAGGGGATCATTGTAAGATAATATCATTTCAGCCCGCCTTTCCGACGGGCTGATCACGTTACAGAAAAGAGGAAACACCATGATCAAAGTAAATTTCAACGACCACGACAAATATTTCGCAAAGGCAGAACTCATCCCCGCTATCGCCGTGGATGCAGAAACCAAAGCAGTCCTCATGCTTGCCTACATGAACCGTGAGAGCCTGCAAAAGACGCTGGAAACCGGCTATACATGGTACTGGAGCAGATCCCGTCAGGAGCTTTGGAACAAGGGCGCGACCAGCGGCCACCTCCAGAAGGTCGTTTCCATTTTCAGCGACTGCGATGATGATACACTGCTGGTTTATGTGAACCAGACCGGACCTGCCTGCCATACCGGATCGTATTCCTGCTTCTTCAAGCAGATCTATGGGGAAGAAGCAAAATAATACGCCATGCATTTTATTCTGATTATTACAATTGTCGTCGGTGCACCGGTGGGCATCCTCTGGCTTTGCAGGCAGTATCATCTCAACCGCGGACGCGATGCCATGCACGGACTGCCGCGGGAAATGCGCGACATTCTGAAAGCACCGGAATACCGCCGTTTTGCCGAGTACCATGAGAAGCGCGCCTACCGCATCCGCGCGATCGTGCAGGGAACAGGGCTTTATCTGCTCATCCTCCTGCTTGGCGCGATCCGGCATCTGCTCGGCAAGGGCTGTTCCGATCTGTTTCTGTTTTTCCATATCTCACTCGTTCTTGTGCCGTTCATTCTGTTCTTTGTCATCAGAGATATGCGACGTGCCGGTGTCCGTACCCAGGTGTGGTGCATTCCTGCTTGCATGAGCAGCCAGAAAAGCCTTGAAAAGAACGAGAGCATTGTCTGCTTCTATGATTTTCTGCGGGAGGAGTACAGCACAGAATTTGTACACATGCCGCTCTTCGGCAAAACCTATGCAGCGGATGAGATATTTGAAGTCATGGCAGTGCAGAGAGGAACAAGACTCAAGGTGTTCTATATTCTGCCATAATATATGCAGAAACAGTCACAAATTTCTCTTCCCCCGAATATGATGTAGCAAAGGGACAATACAAATCCCTGATTACACTATAGGAGGGCTATTATGAGCGAACTTACGCAAAACTGCGGCGATGCTGTGCCGATCAAGGTCAACCGCATCTTTGACAGCTGCAGTGACCGTGACTGTTTGTCCAATGTTCCGGTCATTCTGGACTGCGGTGAGCTTCCGTGCAATATCCATCTTGTCAAAGCAAAATGCGTCCGCGTTGCAGATGTGAGTATGCGGCTGGAACCCGTTCCGTTCAACCGGGGCTTCTACAATATCGACCTGACCTTTACATTCCGTGTGGAGCTTCTCGGCTATACACATGGCTGTGAATGTCCGCAAACGCTGACGGGAACGGTCTACGCAAGCAAGAGCTGCATTCTGTTCGGCAGTGAATCCAATACGCAGACCTTCAGCAGTGACGGCTGCCATACCGGCGAAACGGATGCCTGCTGTGATGTGGTGAATCTCCCCACAGCCAATGTGCAGGTCGTACCGCCGATCGCACTGGAAACGAAGATCGGCAATATCTGCAAGCCGGCTGATCCCTGCGCAGACAACTGCTGTTCCTCCGTAAGAACCGTCATCATGACGCTGGGACTGTTCTCCGTTGTAGAACTGACACGTCCTGTGACTGTGATGGTACACGCGTTTGACTACACCATTCCTTCCAAGGAGTGCTGTATAGATACGGAATCCCCCTGTGCCGTATTTGACCGGATGCGTTTTCCGACTGAGGAATTTTCGCCCGTTTCCCTGCAGCAGGATGCGGACGGCTGCGGGTGTCACGACGATGCGTCATAAACGAACCGCGGGCGGCAGACTAGCCGCCCGTATTTCCATTCAGCTCCACCGGCATCTCTGGAAAGCGGCAGCTGCGGCGATCTGCGTTCTGCTTATTTTCTTCCTGATACAGATCGACCGTAAGCTCCGCCCGGCAGCAGAAAAGGCGTGTCTGTATGAATGCAGGAGCCTGACAGCACAGATCGCATCCGAAAGCACCGCTGCCGCGATCCGGACGGTCAGTGCCATGGAACTGCCGCTGACTTCTGTCAGCTATGATGAAAACGGAAATATCACTGGCATTCATGCAAATACAGAGGCAGTGAACATCGTCCAGACAGTGCTTCTTGAGGAGATCAATGCCGCGCTGGAACGTGCAGGGGATGCAGAAATGACCGTTCGCGTCGGAACCCTGACAGGTTCATACCTGCTGGCGGACAGAGGTGCTGCACTGCCGTTTCGCTATGCGCCGCGCGGAGCAGCAGAGGTGGTACTGGAAAGTGAGTTTTCTTCCGCCGGCATCAATCAGACGCTCCATACGCTGTCCGCCGTGATCACGATCCACGCCGGATGCAGTGTCCCTTTGTATTCCGCAGATACAAGCCAGACCTATACCTATCTCCTGGCAGAAACTGTGGTTGTGGGCGATGTGCCGGCAGTGCAGTGGAACACCGGTCAAATTCCTGCCGCTTCATGATACAGCGGCAGGAATTTTTCTGTTTTTTTAGAAAAAATGTTTGCTATCTGCATCCAGATGTGGTATAATAGATATAGTGTGCAAAATTTACCGACAGGAGGCATTCCATGGAACGAGCAAAAGCTGAACTGCGAATCCAAGAACTTTCCGCAATGCTGGAGCAGTACAACCACGAATATTATGTACTGGACAACCCCAGTGTGGATGATTATACCTATGATACCCTGATGCGTGAGCTTCGTGCACTCGAGGAGCAGTATCCGGAATTTCTTTCACCGCAGTCACCGAGCCAGCGTGTTGGCGGTACGGCATCCAATGATTTTCAGAAGGTCAGTCACGCTGTACAGATGCAAAGTCTGCAGGATGTATTCAATTTTGAGCAGGTTGCATCCTTTGTGACAAAATGCCATGAAGAATTTCCTGATGCGGTTTTCAGCGTTGAGCCGAAAATCGACGGTCTTTCCGTATCTCTCGAATACCGTGACGGCAAGCTGGAACGCGGTTCGACCAGAGGTGACGGCTTTGTAGGCGAGGATGTCACCGCAAATCTGAAGACGATCCGCTCCATTCCGCTGACACTCCGGCAGAAAGTGCCGTTTGTGGAGGCGAGGGGAGAGGTCTACATGCCGCGCGAGCAGTTTTTCGAGCTGGTAAAACAGCAGGAGGAAGCGGACGAGCAGCCGTTCAAGAATCCCCGTAACGCCGCTGCAGGATCTCTGCGTCAGAAGCACTCTGCGGTAACTGCCAAGCGTAAGCTGGATATTTTCATTTTCAACCTTCAGCAATGCGAAGGACGCGAGTTTACTGCACATGACGAAACACTGCAGTTTTTAGAAGATGCCGGTTTCCGCGTTGTGCCGAACCGCCGCATCTGCCGGAATACACAGGAGATCCTTGAAGCCATTGAAGCCATCGGTGATTCCCGGCAGGATCTGCCCTACGATATTGACGGCGTGGTCATCAAGGTGAATGATCTTTCCCAGCGCGATGCGATGGGTGCGACCTCCAAAACCCCGAAATGGGCAATCGCTTATAAATTCCCGCCGGAGGAAAAGGAAACCGTACTCCGTGAGATCGAAGTGAATGTCGGCAGAACCGGCGCAATGACTCCGGTTGCCGTCTTTGATACCATCCTGCTTGCAGGGACAAGCGTTTCCCGTGCTGTGCTGCATAATCAGGATTTCATCAGTGAAAAGGATATCCGTTTAGGGGATACCATCGTTGTCCGCAAGGCAGGTGATATTATTCCGGAGGTGCTGCGCAGTGTATCCCACGCAGATGCTGCAGAGCCGTACCGTCTGCCGGAATGCTGCCCTGTCTGCGGCACAAAGGCTGTCCGCGATGAGGTGGAAAGCGTTCTGCGCTGTCCGAATATTTCCTGCCCGGCACAGCTCCACAAGCAGCTGGTGCATTTTGCGTCCCGCGACGCCATGAACATTGACGGCTTGGGACCTGCGATCATCACAGCTCTGATCGATGCAGAGCTGATCCATGATGCCGCAGATCTCTATTCTCTGACTAAGAATCAGCTTCTGACGCTGGAGGGCTTCAAGGAGAAATCCGCAGATAATCTTCTGAAGGCGATCGCTGCAACAAAAACAGCTCCGCTTGACCGTGTAATCTTTGCACTTGGCATCCGTAATATCGGACAGAAAGCCGCAAGTCTCCTCTGTGCGCATTTCGGCTCACTCGATGCCATTGCAAATGCAGAAAAGCAGAAAATCGCAGAAATCGAGGGATTTGGTGACATCATGGCACAGAACCTGTACAATGCTCTGCATGATTCCCATGTGTGCGAGCTGCTTGCACGTCTGAAAGCGGCAGGTCTGACCATGGAGTATGAAAAGCAGACGATCACAGAGGATGCATTTTTCAGCGGCAAAACCTTCGTTTTGACCGGAACACTTTCGCAGATGAAGCGAAGCGAAGCCAAAAAGGAGATCGAGTCCCGCGGCGGCAAGGTCAGCGGCTCCGTTTCTAAAAAAACAGATCATGTCGTTGCGGGTGAGGATGCCGGCAGTAAGCTGACCAAAGCGCAGGAGCTTGGCATCTCCATCCTCTCTGAAACGGAATTTATCGAAAAATTAAAGTAAGGACGAATACTATGATCAATATCCCCCATGTCGCGAAGCTTGCTGCCCTGCGGCTTGATCCTGCGGAGCTTCCCGTGCTGCAGCAGGAAATGGAAGAACTTGTGCTGATGGTGCAGCATCTTCCGGAGTGTACTGCACTGCCGTGTGACGGAGGACCCATGCAGCTGCGTGAGGATCGTATCGTACAGAGCGAGTGTACACCTGAGGAGCTTCTGCAGAACGCTCCCGCCGTATGCCGGGGCTGTGCGGCAGTTCCGCGGACGGTGCAGTGACCATGGAATTATTTCAGAAAACAGCTGCACAGCTCTCACAGATGCTGCAGAACAAGGAATGCAGTGCTGTGGAGCTGCTCAGCTCCGTACAGAAATGCATCCGCCAGAAAGAACCGGAAATCGGTGCCTATCTGACATTCTCCGAGGAAAGTATGCAGCAGGCACTTGCGGTGGATACGGCGCGTGCAAAACAGGAACAGCTTCACCCGCTGGCAGGCATTCCGATCGCTGTCAAGGACAATATTTCAACCAAAGGTCTGCGCACGACCTGCGCTTCCCGGATGCTGGCGCAGTATACTCCTCCGTTTGATGCCACAGTGATCCGCCGTCTGCGGGAGGCGGGGGCTGTCATTCTTGGAAAGACGAATATGGATGAGTTTGCAATGGGATCTTCTACAGAGAACTCCTGCTTTCACCCGACACGCAATCCGCTGGATCTCGCGCGAACGCCCGGCGGGTCCTCCGGCGGCAGTGCGGCAGCGGTAGCTGCTGGTGAAGCAGTCCTTGCACTTGGTTCGGATACGGGCGGTTCTGTCCGTCAGCCCGCCGCATTCTGCGGTGTGATCGGGATGAAGCCTACCTATGGCAGCGTATCGCGCTATGGTCTGATCGCCTATGCATCCTCCTTTGACCAGATCGGCACATTCAGCCGTTTCGTCACGGATGCAGCAATGCTCTGCAGCCTGATATGCGGACATGATCCGCGCGATGCGACCTCGGCACGGGTATCTCACCCGGATTTTGCAGCACAGCTCCAGCCGGATGTGCGGGGGCTCCGCATCGGCATCCCCAAGGAACTGCTGGATGACGGAATTGCAGATGGTGTCAGAACTGCGGTTATATCAGCCCTCCATGAGCTGGAACACATGGGCGCAGTCCTCTGTGAGGTCACGCTCCCATCTGCGGAATATGCCGTCAGTGCCTATTACATCCTTGCATGTGCGGAGGCTTCTTCCAATCTGGCACGTTTCGACGGTGTGCGTTATGGCTTCCGTGCTGAAAACTGCCGTGATCTGACGGAGCTTTATGAACGGTCACGGAGCGAGGGCTTCGGAGCCGAGGTCAAACGCCGCATACTGCTGGGAACCTTTGTACTCAGTGAAGGCTATTATGAAGTCTATTACCAGAAAGCAAAAGCAGCACAGCAGCGTATCGCTGGCGAAATGCAGCAGATACTGCAGCATTGTGATATGATCGCCGCCCCCTCCGCACCGGAGACCGCTTTCCTTCTTGGCGCATACTCTGACAGCCGCACAGCACAATACCAGGCTGACCGCTGTACTGTACCGGCAAATCTTGCAGGTCTGCCGGCGATCAGTATTCCCTGCGGCATCGCTGAACATGGAATGCCGGCAGGACTGCAGCTGATCGGCAGACAATTTTCCGAGCAGCGGCTGCTCAATGCTGCCTATGCTTACGAAATGCATTGCGGCGGTTCACTTCTGCAGAAGGGAGTAAGCGCATGAACGGATATGAAACAGTGATCGGTCTGGAGGTTCATGTCGAGCTGAACACCGCCTCCAAAATATTCTGCAGCTGTAAAAATAGCTTCAGTCATATCCCCAATACACAGGTATGCCCGGTATGCATGGGACTGCCCGGTGCTTTGCCGGTGCTGAATGCAAAGGTCGTGGATCATGCGATCCGCATCGGTCATGCACTGCACTGCCGGATCAACCGGATCAGCCGGATGGACAGAAAGCAGTATTTCTATCCTGATCTGCCGAAGGCGTACCAGATCTCACAGGCGGATGTCCCGCTGTGTGAAAACGGCTATCTTGATTACTGGGCGGACGGCGGAATGCACCGCGTCCGCATCCGCCGCATTCATATTGAAGAGGATGCCGGTAAGCTTCTGCATGAAGAAGGCGAGAACGGCACACTTATAGATTTCAACCGATGCGGTGTGCCGCTGATCGAGATCGTGACTGAACCTGATCTGCGCAGCAGTGCGCAGGCAAAAGCCTTCCTGGATGCCATCAAAGCGATACTGCGGTATCTGGATATTTCCGACTGCCGTATGCAGGAAGGTTCCATTCGCTGTGATGTGAATGTCTCCATCCGCCCCCAGGGCAGTACTGCATACGGTACGCGCTGCGAAATGAAGAATGTCAACAGCTTCAGTGCCGCAGTGCGTGCGATCGACTATGAAGCCGACCGACAGAAGATGCTGCTGGATACCGCCGGTGTGATCGCACAGGAAACACGACGCTGGGATGATACCGCAGGCAGGAGCATCCTGATGCGCACAAAGGAAAATGCGCAGGATTACCGTTATTTCCCCGAACCGGATCTCCTGCAGATCGAGGTGGACGAGGCAAGGGTACAGAAGCTTGCAGACACCATTCCGGAGCTGCCGGATGCCAGACTGCAGCGTTACCTCACAGTGTACCATCTGCCGCCGGCGGACGCACTGCTGCTGATAGAAACGCCGGAGCGAAGCATGTATTTTGACGCATGTACGGCGGAGGCGTGCTGCAGTCCGAAAAATATCTGCAACTGGCTGCTGGCAGACGCTGCTCGATACACCAACGATACCGGTATCCCGATTGCAGATACCTGTCTGACACCGGCGCGCCTGACTGCGCTGATCACAGCGGTAGAACGCGGTGAGATCTCCAATTCCGCAGGAAAAATCGTGTTTCAGGAGATACTTGCGCAGGATAAGGAGCCTGCGGAGCTGATCGCTGCACTGGGACTTGCACAGAATTCAGATACGGACGAGATCGGAAAGCTGGTACAGGAAGTGCTTGCTGCAAATGAAAAATCCGTGCAGGACTATCTGCATGGAAAAGTCAACGCGCTCGGTTATCTGGTCGGGCAGTGTATGAAGGCATCTGCCGGCAGTGCAAATCCGCAGCTTGTCAGAAAACTCATTACAGAAAGACTGGCAGAAGCCGCAATATAGGAGGAGTTACATGAAATTCAATTTCAATACGCGCTATAATACCATTGCGCTGTATTCTATCATCGTTTTTGCAGTCTGTCTGCTGCTGATCATGTTTGCATTCAGGATCGAGATCTTTACATCTGCATTTTCCAAGATCGTCAGCGTCAGCTCCCCCATCATC
Organism: Oscillospiraceae bacterium; assembly: GCA_045546475.1. Classification (GTDB taxonomy): domain Bacteria; phylum Bacillota; class Clostridia; order Oscillospirales; family Ruminococcaceae; genus UBA3855. The sequence continues at coordinate 110,691 of JAZQCT010000044.1, read as the reverse complement.
TGGGGCTTTGTCATTGCCTATCTGCTCAATCCGCTGATGAAGAAGGTAGAAACGCTGCTGGGCAAGATCATCAACCGGAATAAGCCGCATAAGGCGATCGTCCGCGGTCTGTCCGTGGCGATCTGTGTAATCTTCCTGATCGCCGCATTGGCTGCATTGATCGCAACGATCATTCCGGAGATCATCACCAATATCCAGACCATCAGCGAAAAGGTGATGGATCCGGAATTTCTGCACCAAATGGAGCTGAAGATCCGTGATATTTTTGATACGCTTTCCCAGAAGACCGCATTCCTCGGCAAGGATCTTATGCTGAATTTTGAGAATACAGAAGCCATGCTCCTGAGTGTTCTGGAGCAGATCGAACCGAATCTGCAGAAAGTATTTTCTTCCGATGGTCTGCTTGCGAATCTCACCAATGGTCTGATGAACATCCTCAATACGATCAAAAATGCGTTGCTGGGTGTGGTCGTTTCCATTTACCTGCTGTACAGCAAGGAGATCTTCATTGCTCAGGCAAAGAAGATCATATGCGCAGTCTGCACTCCCACAGGTGCCGGAAGAGTCTTCCGCTTCGTTTCCAATGTCAACAAAAAGTTCATCGGATATTTCACCGGCGTTGCACTTGACTGCACACTGATGGGTATCATCACATTCGTAGTCATGACGATATTCAATATGCCGTATGCCCTGCTCATCAGTCTGCTGCTGGCACTCACCAACGCCATCCCGATCTTCGGACCCTATATCGGTTCCATCCCGTCCGTACTGCTGATGGTGCTGTTTTCTCCCGAAAAGGCATTCATCTTCCTGATCTTTGTCGTAGCGATCCAGCAGATCGACGGCAATATCATTGCCCCGAAGATCCTCGGTGACCAGCTCGGTCTGTCCGCCTTCTGGATCATGTCCGCCGTATTCATCGGCGGCGGTCTGTTCGGTCTGTTCGGCATGATCGTTGCATCCCCGATGTTTGCAGTCATTTACAGTATCTGCAGCGAGTTTGTCAATGAACGTCTCTATGAAAAGGGAATGCCTGTCAAGACAAAGTCCTATATGCAGAATTTCAATCCGGAGGAAACCCTCTATCCGAATGAAGCAGAAATTGCAGATATGGAAATGGCAATGCTGGCAGTGGATGAGCCTTCTGAGGAAGTGCCTGCTGAAATGCCGGCGGACAAGCCGCAGGAACAGGCAGGAAAGAAACGCACTAAAAAGCGCAGATAATCAAAAACCCCCGCCGTCAGGCGGGGAAATGATTCATAGCTGCTGTATTGCGGCATCGGGAAAATACCGGCGTACAAAGCCGGGCAGCTCCGCAGTAACGCGCCTTCCCTCCAGATGGGAAATACAGGTTCCCTCCAGACCGGAAAACTGCAGCGCATAGGCGCACAGACACTGGTTTTCTTCTGCGCTGGGCTTTGCCGCATATTTGGGATCACCCAGAAGCGGCGCACCCAGATGTGCCAGATGTGCGCGGATCTGGTGTGTTCTTCCGGTCAGAAGATCAATATGTACCAGCTGGTGTCTGCCGTTCTGCGCCAGCACCCGGTAGCCCGTGCGGATCATCTGCCAGCTTTTGTCCGGCGGCGTATCTGCGATCTTCACCATGTTCTGACGGCTGTCCTTTTTCAGCCATGCCGTGCAGATACCGGACTGCTTCGGCAGGGGAGCGCAGGTGATGGCAAGGTAGGCTTTGCGGATGTGGCGGTCACGGATCGCGGCATTGACGGCACGCAGAGCCTGTGCGTTTTTGGCAGCAATGACAAGTCCTTCTGTATTCCGGTCGATCCGGTTGCAGAGTGCGGGGGAAAAGGTCTGCTCCTTTTCGGGCTGGTATTCGCCCCTGTCTGCAAGGTACCTGTGGATCTCGTCGATCAGGGAAACAGCATTTTTTTCATTGCCGCTGTGTGCATACATGCCGGAGGGCTTGTATACAATGAGGATGTCCCCATCTTCGTAAACCGGCGTGATGCAGCCGGATGCGGCAGCCAGGATCTGTTTTTTTTCAGACTGGAAAAACTCATCCTTCACATAGAGAGTAAGCACATCGCCGCACTGCAGGATCTCCATACCCTTGCAGCGTGCGCCGTTATATTTGATGTCCTTTTTGCGGATCAGCTTGTACAGCAGTCCCTTCGGCATATCCGGCATAAGCTTCAGCAAAAATTTGTCAAGCCGCTGCCCAGCGTCGTTCCGCATGATCGTAATTGTACGCATAGAAACTCCTTTCTAATGTTGGCATATCTTTATTATAGCACAATTTTTCTGATTTGGAAAGGGGCAACTGAGAATTTTTCGGAAGGAGAGGAAACAATGGATTCTTTTGTACTGCATTCCCCCTATGCACCCGCCGGTGATCAGCCAAAGGCAATACGAGAGCTGACGGACGGCATCCTGCGCGGCGACCGTGTGCAGACGCTGCTCGGTGTTACCGGTTCCGGCAAGACCTATACTATGGCAAATGTCATTGCCAATGTCAACAAGCCAACGCTCGTCCTTGCCCACAACAAGATCCTTGCAGCGCAGCTCTGTTCAGAATTTAAGGCTTTTTTTCCGGAAAATGCGGTAGAATATTTTGTAAGCTATTATGACTACTACCAGCCGGAGGCATATGTGCCGAGTACGGACAGCTACATTGAAAAGGATTCCTCCATCAATGACGAGATCGACAAGCTCCGCCATTCTGCGACCACTGCACTTGCAGAACGGCGCGATGTGATCATTGTTGCCAGCGTTTCCTGCATCTACTCTCTCGGCAGCCCGGAGGAATACCGGAACATGACAGTTTCCATTCGCATGGGCATGGAAAAGCCGATGGAACAGCTCATGGCAGAGCTGGTGAACATCCAGTTCGAGCGCAATGATATTGATTTTACCCGTAATAAATTCCGTGTCCGCGGCGATACGATCGAGATCTTCCCCTCCAATGCGACTGAGACTGCCATCCGTGTGGAGTATTTCGGCGATGAAATTGAACGTATCAGCGAGGTGAATGCCCTGACCGGCAAGGTGGAAGCTGTCTTGCAGCACGCTGCGATCTTTCCGGCTTCCCACTATGTTGTGGGTGATGAAAAAATGGAGGCTGCCATAGCGGACATTGAGGAAGAGCTTGCAGAGCGTGTGGCATATTTCACGGAGAACCATAAGCTGATCGAAGCACAGCGTATTGCACAGCGGACGCATTACGACATTGAAATGCTCCGTGAGATCGGCTTCTGCAGCGGTATTGAGAATTACTCCCGTGTTCTTGCGCGAAGACCTGCCGGTTCGGTACCCTATACACTCCTTGATCATTTCCCGGAGGATTTCCTGCTGATCGTGGATGAAAGCCATGTGACCCTGCCGCAAGTTCGTGCCATGAGTGCAGGCGATCGCGCCAGAAAAACGACTCTGATCGACTATGGTTTTCGTCTGCCGAGTGCCTACGATAACCGTCCGCTGGTATTCTCGGAATTTGAAAAGCATATTCATCAGGCAATTTTCGTCAGTGCGACTCCCGGCGACTTTGAAAAGGAACAATCCTCCCAGGTGGTCGAACAGGTCATCCGACCGACAGGTCTGGTCGATCCTGAGATCATTGTCAAGCCCGTGGAGGGACAGATGGACGATCTGCTTTCTGAGATCCGTATCCGTGCGGAGAAGAATGAAAGAGTTCTAGTCACGACTCTGACCAAGCGCATGGCAGAAAATCTGACCACCTACCTGGAAGAAATGGGCGTGCGCGTCCGCTATCTTCACCATGATATTGATACCATCGAACGCATGGAAATCATCCGCGATCTGCGTCTTGGTGAATTTGATGTACTGGTAGGCATCAACCTTCTGCGTGAAGGTCTGGATATTCCGGAGGTGTCCCTTGTGGCGATCCTCGATGCGGACAAGGAAGGTTTCCTGCGCAGTGAGACTTCCATGATCCAGACCATCGGCAGAGCTGCAAGAAATGCCCATGGTCAGGTCATCATGTATGCAGATACTGTGACAGGCTCCATGGAACGCGCCATCCGCGAAACACTTCGCCGCCGTGAACTCCAGATGGCATTCAATGAAGAACATGGCATCATCCCGCAGACCATCCGTAAGGATGTGCATGAGGTGCTGGAGATCACCAGCAGGGAGGATGTGGAGAAACAGACTGCCAAGAAGAAACTTTCCAGGAAGGAACGCGAGGAGCTGATCCAGAGCCTGACAGCGCAGATGAAGGAAGCGGCAAAGCTTCTGGAGTTTGAACACGCTGCATTTCTGCGTGATGAGATCGCGAAGCTGAAAAATGATAAATAATCTGCAAGACAGATTCAGAGAAAGGATGTGGATGCAATGCAGAAAAATGAGATCGTCATCAAGGGTGCAAGGGTGCATAACCTGAAAAATGTTGATCTTACCATCCCGCGTGACAAGCTGGTGGTTATGACAGGACTTTCTGGCTCTGGAAAATCCTCCCTTGCCTTCGATACGCTTTATGCAGACGGACAAAGACGCTATGTGGAGAGTCTTTCGTCCTATGCAAGACAATTCCTCGGACAAATGGAAAAGCCCGATGTGGACAGCATCGAGGGACTTTCCCCGGCAATTTCCATCGACCAGAAAACAACCTCCAAAAATCCCCGTTCCACCGTCGGAACAGTGACGGAGATCTATGATTATCTCCGTCTGCTCTATGCAAGGATCGGCATTCCCCATTGTCCGGTATGCGGCAGGGAGATCAGCCAGCAGTCCGTGGATGAGATCGTGGATCAGATACTGTCATTGCCGGAGGGAACGAAGATCCAGCTCCTCGCGCCCATCATCCGCGGCAAAAAGGGACAGCATATCAAGGAACTGGAACGCGCCAGAAAAAGCGGCTATGTCCGTGTCCGGATCGACGGCATCCAGTATGACCTTGCTGAGGAGATCAAGCTTGAAAAGAACAACAAGCATACCATCGAAATCATTGTTGACCGTCTTGTCATTAAGGAAGGCATCACCTCCAGACTGACTGACAGTATTGAAACGGTATCTTCACTGACCGGCGGCATCATCCATGTGGATGTCATCGGCGGCGAAATGCTCTCATTCTCCCAGAATTACGCCTGCCCTGAGCATAATGTCAGCATGGAAGAGCTGACACCGCGTATGTTCTCCTTTAATAACCCTTACGCCGCATGTGAAGCCTGCACGGGTCTTGGCATGTTCCAGCGCATTGATCCTGACATCGTTCTTCCCAATCCTGAACTGAGCATCATGGATGGTGCCATCCACGCTTCCGGCTGGAATCATCTGGAGGAAGGTTCCATTGCCATGATGTACTACAGTGCGATTGCAGAGAAATATAACATTTCCCTGGAAACGCCGCTGAATCAGCTGCCGAAGGAAGTGGTCAAGGTTTTCCTCTACGGTACGGACGGCGAAAAGCTGCTGCTGCACCGCAGCCGTGAGCTTGGCGGCGGAAGCTATTATGCAGCCTTTGAAGGTGTGATCCCGAATCTGGAACGCCGGTATCAGGAGACCAACAGCATCTATGCCCGTGCCGATCTGGAAGATTATATGGGCGAAGTCATCTGCCAGAAATGCAATGGCGCAAGACTGCGCCCGGAAGTGCTTTCTGTTACAGTCGGCGGCGTGAATATTTATGAGCTGACGGAAATGCCGGTTAAGCGATCCTTACAATTCCTGCGTGATCTGGAACTAACGGAGCATGAACGCTTCATTGGTGAACGTATCATCAAGGAGATCTGCGATCGTCTGGGCTTTCTGCAGAGCGTCGGTCTGGAATATCTGACCCTTTCCCGTTCTTCCGGAACCCTCTCCGGCGGCGAAAGCCAGCGCATCCGCCTTGCCACACAGATCGGCTCCTCTCTGGTCGGCGTACTCTATATTCTGGATGAGCCGAGTATTGGTCTGCACCAGCGTGACAATGATATGCTCATTGCGACCATGAAGCGGCTGCGTGATCTGGGCAATACCCTGATCGTAGTGGAGCATGACGATGATACCATGCTTGCGGCAGATTTCATTGTGGACATTGGTCCCGGTGCCGGCGTGAACGGCGGTAGTATCGTCTTTGCAGGAACGCCGGAGAAGCTTCTCAAATGCCGGGAATCCATCACCGGACAATATCTCAGCGGCAGAAAGCAGATCCCGCTTCCCGAAAAGCACCGCGAGGGCAATGGCAATGTACTGCGCGTCGTTGGCGCATCCGAGCATAATCTGCAGAATCTCGATGTAGAATTTCCCCTCGGCAAGCTCATCTGCGTGACCGGCGTATCCGGATCAGGAAAATCCTCTCTTGTCAATGAGATCCTCTATAAGCACCTCGCTGCAAAGCTCAATCGCGCCAAGATCAAGGGCGGTCACTGCAAACGCATCGAAGGCGTAGAGCATCTTGACAAGGTCATCTGCATCGACCAGTCGCCCATCGGCAGAACGCCGCGTTCCAATCCGGCGACCTATACCGGTGTATTTACGGACATCCGCAATTTGTTTGCGCAGACCAGCAGTGCGAAGGCGCATGGCTACGGTGCGGGCAGATTTTCCTTCAATATCAAGGGCGGGCGCTGCGAAGCCTGCGAGGGCGATGGCATCCTCAAGATCGAAATGCACTTTCTGCCCGATGTATATGTTCCCTGTGAAGTCTGCAAGGGCAAGCGGTACAACCGCGAAACACTTGAAGTGCATTATAAAGGCAAGTCCATCCATGATGTACTGGAAATGACAGTGGATGAAGGAGTTCTGTTTTTTGAACATCATCCGAAAATCGCCAGAAAGCTGAAAACACTGCAGGATGTCGGGCTTGGGTATGTGAAGATCGGTCAGCCGGCAACCACGCTTTCCGGCGGTGAGGCACAGCGCGTCAAGCTCTCCACGGAGCTGTCCAGACGCGCCACCGGCAAAACTGTCTATATCCTCGACGAACCCACAACAGGTCTGCATACAGCCGATGTACACCGGCTGATCGAAGTACTGCAGAAGCTTGCCGATGCCGGCAATACGGTCATTGTCATAGAGCATAATCTCCATGTCATCAAGGTGGCAGATCATATCATTGACCTCGGTCCTGAGGGCGGTGACGGCGGCGGAACCATCGTTGCACAGGGGACACCGGAAGAGGTAGCACAGCATCCCCAGTCCTATACCGGAAAATATCTCAGGCCCTATCTCTCCCAGCAATAATGCTGGAAAATCATTGACGACACCGCATAAATGCATCTGCATTTTACGGCGTTCAAATATACAGCTTCAAACAAGAAAGGAAGTATTGAATTATGAGTGAATGTACACATGACTGCAGCAGCTGCTCCAGCAACTGCGCATCCCGTCAGGAACCCCAGAGTCTTCTGGAAAAGCCGAACCAGCTGAGCAATATCGGCAAGGTGATCGGCATTGTCAGCGGCAAGGGCGGCGTAGGCAAATCCCTCGTCTCCTCCATGCTCGCCGTCGGCGCACAGAGAGCCGGCAAGCACGCTGGCATCCTCGATGCCGATATCACAGGCCCGTCCATCCCGAAGGCATTCGGCATCAAGGAGCGTGTTGCCGCAACCGAAATGGGCATGATCCCTGTCAAGTCCAAGATGGGCATTGACATCATGTCCGTCAACCTCATGCTGGACAATGACACCGATCCTGTTGTCTGGAGAGGACCCGTCATTGCAGGCGTGGTCAAGCAGTTCTGGACAGATGTCATCTGGAATGATGTGGATTACCTCTTTGTGGATATGCCCCCCGGAACGGGCGATGTACCGCTGACTGTATTCCAGAGCATTCCCGTGGACGGTATCGTGATCGTGACCTCTCCGCAGGAGCTGGTTTCCATGATCGTGCAGAAGGCTGTCAAGATGGCAAATATGATGAACATCCCGATCCTCGGCATCGTGGAGAACATGAGCTATGCGGTATGTCCCGACTGCGGCAAGAAGATCCATGTTTACGGTGAGAGCCATACCGCTGAGGTTGCGAAGGAATACGGCATCCCGCTGCTGGCACAGCTTCCGTTCAGTCCGGAGCTTGCAAAGCAGGTGGACATGGGCGTGATCGAGCTTCACGAATGCACTGAGATCGACAGTGCCGTTGCAAGGATCCTGGGAGAATAATTGCCCCGGAAATCCGATATACTATCATTACCGCCTGATCGTTCGGGCGGTAATTTGTATATGGAGATGAAATCATGATCACTTACAGCTTTGACAAGCAGTTTACGATGGAGCAGGCGCAGTCTCTTTTTCTTGCAGTAGACTGGGAATCCGGCAAATATCCGGAGCAGCTTTACCGGGCATTGATGCATTCAGAAACCGTGCTGACAGCACATTCTGAGGAAGTACCGCTGGCAGGTCTGATGTCCGCTGTATCGGATGGCGGAATGAATGTGTATTTTCCCTATCTTCTGGTGCATCCGGAAATGCAGAAACGTGAAATCGGCAGAACACTGGTAAAAATGATGCTGGAACGCTACAAGTCCTGCTGCCGGAAGATCTTGGTCTGCCCTGACAGGCGAGTGCATTTTTACCAGTCCGTCGGCTGGAAGGAAGCGGAGGAACAGACTGCAATGCTGATCTGTACTTTTCCCGAATAGGTGACATTCCTCACCGGAAATGCGGCTGCAGAAATTTGTGAAAAATCACGAAAAATATGTTGAAAAAAATAAGTCCATTTTTCGCCGATTTTTTATCATATAAAATTAAGAGAGAAATTTTTTTGAAATATCTGCGAAAAAACCCTTGCATTATTTGTAAATATGTAGTATCATAATAATGTATTGGTATGGACAAAGGAGGCAGTTTCAAATGAGTTTAATTTCAATTATTGTACCGTGCTATAACGAAGAAGCGGTTCTGCCGCTGTTTTATGAAGAGATCCAGAAGATCATGGAGCAGATGCGTGCGGAACATTCCCATCTGACATTTGAGCTTCTGTTCATTGATGACGGCTCCAGGGATAAGACCCTTGCCATCCTGCGTGAGATGGCACTGAAGGATCAGAGAGTGCGCTATATCTCGTTCTCCAGAAATTTCGGCAAAGAAGCCGGCATGTATGCAGGACTTGAGAATGCAAAGGGTGATTATTGTGTGGTAATGGATGCAGATCTTCAGCATCCGCCGGCATTCCTGCCGCAGATGTACAATTATGTCAAGGACGGCGAGTATGACTGCGCGACTACAAGACGTGTCAGCCGAAAGGGCGAATCCAAGATCCGTTCCGCATTTGCGCGTACCTTCTATAAAATCATGAACAAGATCTCCCAGACTGAGATCGTAGACGGCGCACAGGATTTCCGCTTTATGACAAGGCAGATGGTCGATGCGATCCTTTCCATGAAGGAGTACAACCGTTTTTCCAAGGGTATTTTCAGCTGGGTCGGCTTTAAGGTACGTTACATTGAATATGAGAATGTAGAGCGCGCTGCCGGCACGACTGCATGGTCTTTCTGGGGCTTGTTCCGCTATTCTCTGGAGGGTATTTTTGCATTCTCCACAGCCCCCCTTGCTCTGGCATCCCTGCTGGGTGTCATCAGCTGCCTGATCGCATTCATCATGTGTATTATCATCATCATCAAGACGCTGGCATTCGGCGATCCCGTTGCAGGTTTCCCAACGATCATGTGTGTGATGTTCTTCCTTGGCGGTCTGCAGCTTTTCTGCACCGGCATTCTGGGACAGTACCTTTCCAAAACCTATCTGGAATCCAAGCACCGTCCGGTGTATCTGATGCGTGAGAACGAAGATATTTATCGTTCCCGCCAGAACTCCTGATCCTGACGGAGGCTCGGCGTGAGCAATCAGGCAAAATTTCTGATCTCTCTGCTGTTTATTGCGATCATCATCCTCTGTGCAGGTCTGACAAGGTTCTATTTCGATGTCACGAAAAACACGGATATCATGGATGATGGGGAAAAGATCCATGAACTGATCCGCACCTGCGAGAATGGTATGCAGATATTTGAGAGCAACAGCGGACACTATGGTCTGCTGGACGCAGAAGGAACGATCATCATAGAGCCGGAGTGGATGGAGATCCTGCTGGTGACAGAACAGATGGCATTGGTTTCACGGCGCATTCAGGATGAGGTGCTGATCGGCGGCATTGATTTTGAAGAAAATGTAGTGCTGCCGTTTGTATTTCAGTCCATGCAGCAGATCAATGACAGGTATTACATCGGTCAGGCAGCGGAGGATGGAAGCTGTATCATTTACAATACTGCTTTTGAACCGGCATTCCAGAACAGCTGGGATGATGCAGAATATAACAACGGAATGCTCCTGCTTGAAAAGGAAAATTGCCGATTTTCCTACTATATCGCAGAGGAAACACCGATTTTCCGTAAGGCGCAGATGACCTGCATGGTCGGCGACCAGGAGCTTGACTGGACGATCGCCAACCGTATTTATCTTTCTGAGCTGACTCCGGACGAGCTGCTCCGCATCAATTCCAGCGTCACATCCTATGTCACAATGCTGCTCTCCAATGATTTTACGCAACTTTCCGCCCTCACATCGGACGAATATATTACTGGTCTGAGCAAGACGGATTGTTTTGCAGGTTTTTCTTTTGAAGATGTAGCAGATTTTTCATTTTCCTATGCCGATCGAGAAAAGCAGAGCTATCATTTTCTGTTTACGATCGAATATGATGCTGTTCTGCCGGAGCCTGTAACAGAAGCAGCTGAGACTGCGGAAACTGCTGCAGCTCCCGGAGAGGTGGAGCAATCCGTCCAGGTATGTCTGACATTTGAACGAAATGCAGCCTGCCGCATGATCCTGACCTCTGTGGATCTGGATTATCACAGCATACAGGATACAGCAGCGGCTCCCTGATGGGAAATGACGCATAAAGATACGGAGCACTCTGCTCCGTGATCATAAATTACTGCGGTGCAGCTACCATGCAGCGTACTGCAGCAAATCCAATGCATGGAGAAATGAGGCGCGTATGTCAAAAAAAGTGGCAGTAATCATGGGCAGCGACAGCGATTTTCCGATTGTCAAGGCTGCAGTAGAGAAGCTGAAAGCATTTGGCGTTCCCTACGAGGTACATGTAATGTCCGCACATCGTACACCGGATGAGGCAGCAGAGTTTTCCAAAAATGCAGCTGCAAATGGCTTTGGTGTCATTATTGCGGCAGCAGGTATGGCAGCACACCTTGGCGGTGTTCTGGCTGCACACACCACGCTCCCTGTGATCGGCATTCCGATCAAGTCCAAGGCTCTTGATGGTATGGATGCACTCCTGGCAACGGTGCAGATGCCTCCGGGCGTTCCGGTTGCAACTGTTGGCATTGACAATGCCGCAAATGCCGGCATTCTTGCAGTGCAGATGCTTGCAATTTCCGATGCTTCGCTGGCAGATGCGCTGACAAAGATGAAGGAAGATATGGCGGAGGGTGTCAGAAAGAAGGACGCAGCACTCGCAGAAATGGTAAAAGCCCTGTAATCAGGGACAATATAAATTGGAGGTCTACGATAATGGCAAATGTAGTAAAGGCAGAACAGCTCTATGAGGGTAAGGCAAAGAAGGTTTACGCAACCAATGATCCCGATCTGGTAATTGTGGATTACAAGGATGATGCAACTGCATTCAATGGTGAAAAGAAGGGTACCATTGTCGGCAAGGGTGCAATTAACAATAGAATGACAAACTTCATGTTCAAGATGCTGGAGAAGGAAGGCGTTCCGACCCATCTGGTAGAGGAAATTTCCGACCGTGAGACCATTGTTAAGAAGGTTTCCATCGTTCCGCTTGAAGTCATCGTAAGAAACGTAGCAGCAGGCAGCTTCTCCAAGAAGCTGGGCATTGAGGAAGGCACAAAGCTTCTTCAGCCGACACTGGAATTCAGCTACAAGAATGATGATCTGGGTGATCCGTTCATCAATGACTACTATGCACTGGCTCTGGGTCTGGCAACACAGGAGGAGATCGATACCATTTCCAAGTATGCATTCATGGTAAATGATTTCATGGTGAAGTTCTTCAAGGAGCTGAACATCGACCTGATCGACTTCAAAATCGAATTCGGCAGAACCTCTGACGGAACCATTATCCTGGCAGACGAGATCTCTCCCGACACCTGCCGTTTCTGGGACAGCACGACCCATGAAAAGCTGGACAAGGATCGTTTCCGCAGAGATATGGGCAATGTTGAGGAAGCATACCAGGAAATCATGAAGCGTCTGATGGGAGAATAAAATGGGCGGATTTTTCGGAGTCGCTTCCGAAAACGACTGTATTATGGATGTCTTTTTCGGAACGGATTATCATTCACATCTTGGCACCCGCAGAGGCGGTATGACAGCATATAGCAAGGAGCTGGGGTTCCAGAGACATATTCACAGCATTGAAAATTCCCCGTTCAGAACCAAGTTCGAGAAGGACGTGGACATCATGGCAGGCCGTCTGTGCGTCGGATGCATCAGCGATACCGATCCGCAGCCCATCCTGGTCAGGTCCCGTCTCGGACTCTATGCCATCTGCAATATCGGCATCATCCGCAATGCATCCCAGCTTGTGGATGAGCTGCTGAAAAACGGCTGTGCAAACTTCGAGGCAATGAGCAGCGGTAAGATCAATTCCAATGACCTGATCGCTGCACTGATCGCGCAGAAGCCCACATTTACAGAGGGTATCCGTTATGCACAGGAGAAGATCGACGGTACACTCTGTCTGATGATCCTGACGCAGGACGGCATCATTGCAGCGCGTGACAAGCATGGCAGGCTGCCGATGGTGATCGGCAAGCGTTATGACGGCTATGCACTTTCACTGGAATCCTTTGCGTTCCAGAAGCTAGGCTATGAATCCTACCATGAAATGAAGCCGGGTGAAATCGTCAAGCTGACATCCAGAAGCTGTGATATTCTGGAGGAAGGGAATGAAAGACTGAATTTCTGCGCATTCATGTGGACATACTACGGCTATCCGAATGCGGTTTATGAAGGTGTTACTGTTGAGACCATGAGAACCAGAAACGGCGAGATCATGGCAGAAAATGATATTGCAGCGGGTACGCTGCCGGATGTTGACTACATCTGCGGTATTCCGGATTCGGGCATTCCCCATGCCATCGGCTATGCAAACCGCAGCGGCATTCCGTTTGCAAGACCCTTTATCAAGTACACACCCACATGGCCGAGAAGCTTCATGCCCCAGTCGCAGAAAATGCGTAATCACGTTGCACGAATGAAGCTGATCCCGGTACATGAGCTGATTGAAGGCAAGAAGCTTCTGTTTGTGGATGACAGTATCGTCCGCGGCACGCAGATGCGTGAAACCGTTGAGTTCCTGTACGAAAACGGTGCCAAGGAGGTTCATATGCGTTCCGCATGTCCGCCGATCATGTACGGCTGCAAGTATCTGAATTTCTCCCGCAGCAATTCCGAATTGGATCTGATCGCAAGACAGATCATCAACGAATATGAGGGAGAAGAGGGCGTAAAGTATATTGCAGAATACAGCGATTCCTCTACGGATCGCGGCAGAAAGCTCCGTGATGAGATCTGCCGCCGGCTGAAGCTGACTTCACTGGAATTTCAGACACTGCCCGGTACCGTTAAGGCGATCGGCAAGCCCGAATGCGAATTCTGCACCTATTGCTGGACAGGCAGAGAATAATACTAATTATCAGGGAATACGGCATTTTTGTCGTGTTCCTTGAAGTGTTGCCATAGCACTTTTAAAAAAAACAAAAATGCGAAAGCATTACAGGAGGTAACTCATGAAAAGTTTTTCTGAAAGCTATAAGGAAGCCGGCGTTGACGTAACCGCTGGTTATGAAGCAGTCAAGCTCATGCGTGAGCATATCGCAAAGACCAATACCGCAGGCGTTCTGTCCGGCATCGGTGGCTTTGGCGGTCTGTTTGAGCCGGATCTGACCGGTATTGAGAAGCCCGTGTTCGTATCCGGTACGGACGGTGTCGGCACAAAGCTCAAGATCGCTTTCCTGATGGACAAGCATGATACCGTTGGTATCGACTGCGTGGCAATGTGTGTGAATGACATTATCTGCTGCGGTGCAAAGCCCCAGTTCTTCCTCGACTACATTGCAGTCGGCAAGAATTTCCCTGAAAAGATCGCAACCATCGTATCCGGTATCGCAGAAGGCTGTGTACAGTCCGGCTGTGCCCTGATCGGCGGCGAAACTGCAGAAATGCCCGGCTTCTATCCGGAGGATGAATACGATCTGGCTGGTTTCTCCGTGGGCGTTGTGGACAAGAAGAAGATCGTAAACCCCGATTCTCAGGTAGCAGGCGATGTCCTGATCGCTCTGAAGTCCAGCGGCGTGCATTCCAACGGCTTCTCCCTGGTTCGTAAGGTGTTCGATGTGAACAAAGAGAATCTGTCCGTATACTATGATGAACTCGGCATGACACTGGGCGAGGCTCTGCTGACTCCCACCAAGATCTATGTCAAGTCCGTTCTGAAGCTCATGGAATCCGTGACTGTCAAGGCAGTTTCCCACATCACCGGCGGTGGCTTCTATGAAAATATCCCGAGATCCCTCCCGGCTGGTCTGTCTGCGAAGATCGAGAAGAAGAATGTACAGGTTCTCCCGATTTTCGAGCTGCTTGCAAAGACCGGCAATATTCCGGAGCGCGACATGTTCAATACCTTCAACATGGGTGTCGGCATGATGGTTTCCGTTGCAAAGGAAGATGCAGAAAAGGCTGTTGAGATCCTCAAGGCAGCAGGTGAGGATGCGTATATCCTCGGTGAACTGGTAGAATCCGAAGAGGGCGTTATTCTCTGCTGATAAGCGATGCACAGGAGCGTGAAAAGCATGAAAAATATCGTAGTTCTGGTATCCGGCGGCGGTACGAATCTGCAGGCTCTGATCGACGCACAGAAGCGCGGTGAGATCAAGGGCGGCAAGATCAGCTGCGTCATCGCATCCCGTCCCGATGCCTATGCACTTATCCGTGCGAGGGAAAATGACATCCCGACGAGAGTCATTCCCCGCAAGGAATACCCCGACAATGCGTCCTACAGCAAGGCTCTGCATGAGGCATTGTATCAGGAATATGCCGATCTGATCGTGCTTGCCGGATTCATGACGATCCTCGACAAGACCATCATTCAGGCGTTCAAGAATAAGATCATCAACGTGCATCCGTCCCTGATCCCGTCCTTCTGCGGCGATGGATTCTACGGACTGCATGTACATGAAAAGGCACTGGAAAAGGGCGTAAAGCTCACTGGTGCAACGGTCCATTTTGTCAATGAGATCTGTGACGGCGGCCCGATCATCCTCCAGAGGGCAGTGGAGGTGCAGAATGAGGATACCCCCGAAATTCTGCAGAAGCGTGTCATGGAACAGGCGGAATGGAAGATTCTGCCGCAAGCTGTGAGCCTGTTCTGCGAGGACAGACTGACCGTCAAGCACGGCAGAGCGTATATTGATTATAAGGGCGAATAATTTCTGTCATCAGACAGCTCCGGATTCCGCTGACAAGGAAGGGGAGTGCTGCGGCAGAAGCATTCCGCTGATAAGACGTACATAAATGAATAAGGAGTATTTGCTATGAAAACACTTGACATTTACGAAGAACTGAAAAGCAATTCCTACCCCGGCAGAGGCATTGTCATCGGCAAGTCCGAGGATGGCAAGTCCGCTGTTACGGCGTATTTCATCATGGGCAGAAGCGTGAATTCCCGCAACCGTGTATTCACCGAAACCGCTGACGGCATCAGAACCGAGGCGGCTGACCCGTCCAAGCTGACCGATCCCCACCTCATCATCTATGCACCGGTCAGAGTACTGGGCAACAAGACCATCGTTACCAACGGCGACCAGACCGATACCATCTATGAGCTGATGGACAAGCAGCAGACCTTTGAACAGTCTCTGCGCAACCGTGAATATGAGGACGATGCACCCAACTACACACCTCGTATTTCCGGTATCATGCACGTTGAAAACGGCACATACAACTATGCTATGTCTATTCTGAAGTCCGCAGACGGCAACCCTGACTGCTGCGAGAGATTCACCTATTCCTACACAAACCCGATCAGCGGCTTCGGTCATTTTATCCACACCTACATGGGTGACGGCAATCCGCTGCCGAGCTTCGAGGGTGAGCCGAAGAAGGTGACCATCCCGAACAATATGGATGAATTCGCTGCAAACCTCTGGGATGCACTGAACGAGGACAATAAGGTTTCCCTGTTTGTTCGCTACATCGACATCGAAACCGGCAAGGCGACTTCCAAGATCATCAATAAGTATACAAAGTGATCGTATCCTTTGATCTGGACGATACTCTGTTCATCAATCCGCAGACCTGTGAAGCGGAGCGGAGGCTTGCGTTCCCTCTGCATCTTCTCTTTCACGACCGTCTGCGGAAAGGGACACTTTCGCTCTTTCGCAGGCTGAAAGCACAGGGGGTTTCCGTCTGGATCTATACGACATCCTACCGCAGCCCCCGCTATATCCGGTATCTGTTCCGGTGTTATGGCATTGTGCCGGACAATATTGTCAACGGTGCACGCCATGAGAAAGAAGTGCAGGGGAGCAGGGCGGAGGCGATGCCGTCCAAATATCCGTCAAAATACCGCATTGCACTGCATGTGGATGATGACCCGTCCGTTCAGAAAAACGGCGAAGTCTATGGATTTTCCGTCTGCCTGATCCGTCCGGAGGATGATCTGGAAACGGTGGTGATGCAGGCGGTGGAGCAAATTCGCCGGAAATATTCGGCATAAGACAAAATTTTCAGTTTCAGGAGGAAAAAACAATGGCAAATGAAATGCTTTTAAAATACGGCTGCAACCCGAACCAGAAGCCGTCCAGAGTGTACATGGCTGACGGCACAGAGCTGCCGATCGAGGTGCTCTGCGGCAAGCCCGGTTACATCAACCTGCTCGATGCCCTCAACGGCTGGCAGCTGGTCAAGGAACTCAAGGCTGCAACCGGTATGTGTGCGGCAACATCCTTCAAGCATGTATCTCCGGCAGGTGCAGCCATCGGCAGACCGCTGTCCGATGATCTGAAGAAGATCTACTGGGTGGATGATCTGGGTGAACTTTCTCCGCTGGCAAGTGCCTATGCAAGAGCAAGAGGTGCGGACAGAATGTCCTCCTACGGTGATTTCATCGCACTCTCCGACAAGGTTGACGTTTGCACCGCAAAGATGATCCAGCGTGAAGTATCCGACGGCGTGATTGCTCCCGATTATGACGAAGAGGCTCTGGAGATCCTCAAGTCCAAGAGAAAGGGCACATACTGCATCCTGAAGATCGACGAAAACTACAAGCCCAATCCGATCGAAACCAAACAGGTTTACGGCGTAACCTTTGAGCAGGGCAGAAACGAACTTGATATCAACAAGGAACTGCTCTCCAATATCGTGACAGAGAACAAGGAAATTCCGGCAGACAAGATGGATGACCTCCTGATCTCCCTGATTACTCTGAAGTACACACAGTCCAACTCCGTTTGTTATGTCAAGGATGGTCAGGCAATCGGCATCGGTGCAGGTCAGCAGTCCAGAATCCACTGCACACGTCTGGCTGGTCAGAAGGCAGACAACTGGTGGCTGCGTCAGTCTCCGCAGGTAATGGGTCTCCAGTTTGTGGATGACATCCGCCGTGCAGACCGTGACAATGCAATTGATGTATATATCGGCGACGAGTATGAGGATGTACTGCGTGAGGGCGAATGGCAGAGAATCTTCAAGGTGAAGCCGGAAGTATTCACCGCAGAAGAAAAGAAGGCATGGCTTGCAAAGAATACGGACGTATGCCTCGGTTCTGACGCATTCTTCCCGTTCGGCGACAACATCGAGCGTGCAAAGAAGTCCGGCGTTGCGTACATCGCAGAACCCGGCGGTTCCATCCGTGATGATAATGTCATTGAGACCTGCAACAAGTACGGCATCGCAATGGCATTCACAGGCATCCGTCTGTTCCATCATTAAGCGGGGAGCCCCCGCTGGCGTTACGCGCGGGTAAGTGAACAGATTTGATTGGTTTACTTCACGCGGCGATAGTTTTACGAACCGCATGTGCCTTTGCTTCGCAAACGGCACAACGCTATTGAAAGTAAGATAATCGAAAGAGGTGAATCCTGTGTATCAGAAAACCGACATTGTGCTGGCGCATCAGAACTGCCGGCATAACCGCACACAGCTGAAGAAAAGCGATCTTTGCGGATGCTATCAGTGCGGCGAGATTTTCAAGCCCTCGGTATTACAGGCGGAGGACTGGACGGACGGCGGCGAAACGGCATTGTGTCCGCATTGCGGCATGGACAGCGTCATCGGCGATGCCGCAGGATTCCCCATTTCGGATGAATTTCTGAATGAGATGAAAGCGCATCGGTTCAGTCTGTGAGGTGCAGTATGAAAAAATACAAGTGGCTCTGGAGAATCGTTGCTGCCGTATTCGCTCTGAATCTTGCATTTCTCCTGTTCTGCGGTGTCTTGACGCTGATTGATTACCATCGTTTCAAAAATGCGGATGGCATAATCAAGCCCATCATTACCGTAGCAGACTGGGAATGCAAATGCGGCATGGACAGGCAGATTGACGGACTGGTGTATTCCTTCACCTATAACCGTAATTCCGAAGAGGAATGGGAGGAAAGCGTTAGAGCTGGTTCGTTCCATTTCCCATTCGATACGGATACGCTCATCACGAAAAAATATCAATAAGGAGGACACATCCCCCATGAAGATTTTAGTAGTTGGCGGCGGCGGCAGAGAGCATGCGATCATCATGAAGCTTGCAGAAAGCCCCCGTACCACAGAAATTTACTGTGCACCCGGCAACGGCGGTATTTCCCGCTATGCCAAGTGCTGCGATGTCAAGGCAACCGATATTGATGGTATGGTTGCACTTGCAAAGGAGATCCAGCCCGATCTCGTTGTGGTTGCCCCCGATGATCCGCTCGTACTCGGCATGGTCGATGCGATGCAGGCAGAGGGCTTTATGACATTCGGTCCGAAGAAGAATGCCGCGATCATCGAAGGCAGCAAGATCTTCTCCAAGGATCTCATGAAGAAGTACAATATCCCCACAGGCGGCTATGAAGTATTCACGGATAGTGCGTCTGCAATTGCCTATATCAAGGCACAGAACACCTATCCGACCGTCATCAAGGCGGATGGTCTGGCTCTCGGCAAGGGCGTTATCCTTGCACAGAATGAGCAGGAGGCTGTGGATGCAGTTGTTTCCATGATCGACGAAAAGCAGTTCGGCGACAGCAGCACACGCATTGTTGTGGAAGAATTTCTCACAGGTCCGGAGGTTTCCGTGCTGTCCTTTACGGATGGCAAGACCGTTGTGCCGATGATCTCCTCCATGGATCACAAGCGTGCGCTCGATGGTGATGAGGGTCTGAATACCGGCGGCATGGGTACCGTTGCACCGAATCCCTACTACACAAAAGAAATCGCCGATATTTGCATGGAAACCATCTTCAAGCCGACCATCGACGCAATGGCAGCTGAGGGCAGAGCATTCACAGGATGCCTGTACTTCGGTCTGATGCTCACCCCCAACGGTCCGAAGGTGATCGAATACAACTGTCGTTTCGGCGATCCCGAAACACAGGTCGTTCTGCCCCTTCTGGATACGGATCTGGTGGATATTATGGAAGCGACCTACAAGGGCAATCTCTCTGATCTCGATATTGTCTGGAAGCCGGAAAGCGCAGCATGTGTTGTCATGGCAAGCGGCGGCTATCCGGTCAAGTATGAGAGCGGCAAGGTGATCTCCGGTATGGATGACAAGGGTCAGACAGCCGGCGCATTCGTATACCATGCAGGCACAAAGTATGCGGACGGACAGTTCCTCACTGCCGGCGGCAGAGTACTCGGCGTGACAGCAACTGCCGATACCCTCCAGAATGCCCTCGCACAGGCATACAAGAGCGTGGAGCAGATCACTTTTGACAAGGTACATTACCGCAAGGACATCGGACAGCGAGCCCTTCAGGCAAAGTAAGAAACGAGGTGCAGTATGCATCCGAAATTGAAACGCTGTTTCCAGTTCGGGCAGTATGCCAATATTCTGTTTCTGGCATTTGCATTTGTCAGTGTTCTGTATTTCTGGCTGATCGCGCGGCATGACTGCGAGGTCATTGCCCTGGAAATCGCTGCCTACACAATTGAAACAGGCGGCTTTGTGCTGATGCTTTTTTCCCTGCTGAATTTCTGGAAAATCGTGCGCCACCGCTATATCATGAAAGCCGCAATGCTGGTTTATCTGATCGTAGAAGTCATCATTATGATCATGGACTTCAATGCGGAAAGTCTGCCGTTCTATCAGTCAAATTCCATGGCTCTGAATATCGGGCATTCGATCTTCTCCGCGGCGATCTGTTTTACCTATTTGTCGCTGGAGCCGAAGAATACAGCACTGGAGGTTTCCATTGTCATTGCTGTGACCATTATTCTGATGGGAATGTTCGGAACGATTTTCAACCTGAATGTCTATATCAGCCTGTTTGCAAATTCCATTGCCTATGTTGTTCTCTTTTCGATCCTCCGTTTTCTCCATGCGCAGGAGCGCATTATGGTGGACTGTCACGGTGACAGGGCAAGGGAACAGAAATTCAAAAGCACCTTTTTTGATGATTTTGATCTATGAGTTATATCCAGTCTATGATAGGTGATGCTATGAATGAAAGAATGCCGTATCTTCGTGAAAAAACAGCACAGCTGACTACTTCGCCGGGAGTCTACCTGATGAAGGACGAAAAGGGCGGCATCATCTACATCGGTAAAGCCAAAAACCTGAAAAACCGCGTCAGCAGTTACTTCCGGGTGTCTGCTGACCATACCCCCAAGGTGGCAAAGATGGTATCCCATGTCTGGGATTATGATTTTATTGTCACCGATTCGGAATATGAGGCACTGCTGCTTGAATGCAGTCTCATCAAGCAGCATAAGCCGCATTATAACATCCTTTTAAAGGATGACAAAGGCTATCATTATATTAAAATTTCAAATGAAAAATTCCCTCGCATCACAGCCGAAAAACAGAAAGCAGGGGAGGGGCTGTACATCGGACCCTACACTGGCGGCTTTGTGACAAAATCGACTGTAGAGGAGGTCAATACGGTTTTCCGGCTTCCGACCTGCCAGAAGAAATTTCCGCAGATGTTCCGGAAGGGGAGACCCTGCCTGAATTACCATATCAAACGCTGTATGGGACTTTGCCAGGGGAAGATCTCCCAGGAACAGTACGGGGAGATCATTGAACAGGCAATAGCGTATATCCGCAGCGGCAGCAGTGCATCTGTGGAACGCATGGAGCAGGAAATGGAACGCGCTGCCGAAGCACTGGATTTCGAGCGTGCTGCCATGCTCCGTGACCGCATCCGCGCCATTCAGAAAGCCGGACAGTCGCAGAAGATCATTGACAACCAGTTCCGCGATGCCGATGTGATTGCGTCCGCAGAAAGTCAGGACGAATTGTGTATTTCCGTGCTGATGTACCGCGGCGGCAGACTGCATGACAAGCAGAGCTTCCGGTTTTCCGACCATGCGGATGATGCGGGTCTTGATTCCTTTCTTGCGCAGTTTTATCACAGCAGAACCGATCTGCCAAAGATCATTCTGCTGGAAAATGCAGTGCCGGATATGGAATTACTGACAGAGCTGTTTTCTGCACAGGCGGGCTTCCGGGTAAAACTCCATGTACCGCAGAGGGGCAATGGCATGCAGCTGATACGCATGTCAAAACAGAATGCCGTAGAGCAGATTGCAGTGCATACCAACCGCACCGGAAAGGAATTGCTTGCAGTGGAGGCGTTGGGCAGACTTTTGGGGATGCCGCAGGTTCCGAATTATATCGAAGCCTACGATATTTCCAATCTTGCTTCTGAATCCATGGTTGCCGGCATGGTGGTATTTGAAAACGGCAGACCGCTGAAAAAGGCGTACAAACGCTTTACCATTAAAGAATCCTTTCTGCAGAATGACTATGCTTGTATGCAGGAGGTCATCCGCAGAAGACTCAGTCATCTGCATGATGACAGTGACGAAGGGTTTTCTCGAAAGCCGGATCTGATCCTGCTTGACGGCGGCAGGGGACATGTGAATGCAGTTGCACCGATCATTCAGGAACTTGCACCGGATATTGCATTGTACGGTATGGTCAAGGACAGCAAACACCGTACACGAGCTATTGCAACGGGCGGGGGAGAGATCAGTGTATCCGGTACACAGAATGCATTCCATCTGCTGACGCGCATTCAGGATGAAGTACACCGGTATTCAGTCGCATTCATGCACAGCAAACACAAAAAACGCAGCTTTGCCTCCGAGCTGACGCAGGTGGAGGGTATCGGTGAGAAGCTTGCGCAAAAGCTGATGCTGCATTTCAAGACCAAAGAGCTGCTGCTTGAAGCGGATACTGAGACACTTGCAGCGGCGGGCATTCCCAGAAAAACCGCAGAACGTCTTTATGTATTTCTGCACCAATACGAAATCCCCGTTTCCAATGAGGAACAGAGGGGAGTGGAGGGATCAGTATGAGAGTCATTACCGGTACCGCAAAGGGTATCCATCTGAAAACACTGGAGGGATTGGATGTCCGTCCCACTACGGATCGTGTCAAGGAGGGGATGTTTTCATCCATTCAATTTGATATTTCCGGCTCCACTGTGCTGGATCTGTTTGCCGGCAGCGGTCAGCTCGGCATTGAAGCCCTGAGCCGCGGTGCAAAGCAGGCAGTTTTTGTGGATCATTCTCCGCAGGCAATCCGTGTGATCCGGGAAAATCTGAAAAAAACAGGGCTGCAGGGGAGAGCGCAGGTGTATCAGAAAGAGTCGGAGCATTTCTTCACACTTTGTCCGGATGCATGTTTCGATTTTATTTTCCTGGATCCGCCGTACCGAAAGGATATTCTGCAGAAGATTCTGCCGGATCTGATCAAAAAAATGAAGAAAAACGGCAAGATCATCTGCGAACATGAAAAAGATTTGGAAATGCCGGAAAAATTTTTGGATTTACAGTTGCAAAAGCACTATTTTTATGGTAAAATAGTAGTATCAGTATACGCTTTGAACGAGGAGGGAGCAGTGTGAGAAGAATTGCTGTTTGTCCAGGAAGCTTTGATCCTGTGACATTGGGACATCTGGATATTATTACACGCGCTTCAACACTTTTTGACAAGGTGATCGTGCTGATTTCGACCAATGCCAACAAAAGCACAGCAAGCTTCACAGCAACAGAACGCATGATGATGATTGCTGAAGCGACAGCACATCTGGATAATGTGGTAATTGACATTCTGGATGGACTGCTGGTAGATTATGTAAAAAATGTAAAGGCGGTGGCGATCGTCAAGGGTCTGCGTGCCGTAACGGATTTTGAGTATGAATTTCAGATGGCACTGACCAATAAGGTACTTTATGAAAATGCAGAAACTGTTTTTCTGACGACCAGCAAGGAGAATATGTATCTCAGCTCCAGCGTTGTCAAGCAGGTGGCATATTTTGGCGGTGACATCAGCCCGTTCGTACCCGCATGTATTCTTGAAACGATTCAGAACCGGCTTGTAAAGGAGGAGCACAAATGAGTATTGATGAAATTCTGGATGATATGGACGAACTGCTGGATAAGGCAACCGGCGTTCCGTTCGCATCACACAAAGCCATCGTTGACGGTGAAAGAATGAGAGAGCTGATCAACGATGTCCGTCTGAATGTGCCGCAGGAGATCAAGCACGCCAAAATGGTGGAGTATGACCGCGACCGCATTCTGAAGGAAGCAGAGGCAAAAGCTGAACTGATCGTGCGCCAGGCAGAGGAACGCGCAAAGCAGCTCATGTCGGAGGAAGCGATCATCCGCGAAGCAAAGAAGTATGCAGCCGAGCTGGTGAACAATGCCAAGACGGAGTCCGATGCCATTAAGAGCGCAACGGACACCTATGTCAGCAAACGTTTCAAGGAGGCAGAGACCTTCTTTTCTACAAGCCTTCAGGATGTGCAGCAGAGAAAGGCAAAGCTGGACAAGCTTCGCAAGGCAAACCAGCAGGCAGCTTCTCAGCAGACCGCATCTGTCTCCAGAAGACAGGTACAGGCACAACAAAAGAATAATGGTTAATGTATCTGCCAAAACAGCTTTCCTTCATTGGGAAGCTGTTTTTACTTACAGGAGAGAGGCATTTCTATTTTTTCAAAACGTGCGCCAAATAACTATTTTGTGCAACTTTATATAAGTTGTTTCCATGATCCGCCAAACACGACCAAATCGCCTCATATAGTATGACAAGGCTTTTTAACACGGACTGCGTGAAATTTCGCTGAAAAAAAGTGTATGAGATTTTGATCTGAACACATCAGGAGATGCGACGCTGGTACAAAAAAGAATTTTTTTGTACAAAAGTCTTGATTTTCGCAAGAAAGTATGCTATAATATAATAGTTGGAGAGTTGTCCGAGAGGTCGAAGGTGCGAAACTCGAAATTTCGTGTTCTCTAATAAAGAACCCAGGGTTCGAATCCCTGACTCTCCGCCAATATGAAAAAAGTTTCTCTAAAAAGAGAAACTTTTTTGGTTTCTATGAGCAAATAACAAAGTCTCCGGCAAAACGCCGGAGACTTTGTTGTATTATAAAAAAATTGTTATTTAATAGAACTGCTTCCGGAAAATGCACTCAGGAACAGGATCGCACTTGCATCAAGTGCATCTACAGCACTATCAAGATTTGCGTCATAAATGCGCAGGATCGGCTCCGGGATATATGGAGTGGTGTTTGCGCCATGTGTGGCAGCATAAGAAAGCACAACAGTTGCATCCACTGCATCAATGCATCCATCTGCGTTGCAGTCCCCTACTTTGACCTCCTGCTCTGTTACCATAACACTGCAGGTGGACTTGTTACCGAAAATATCCATTGCGGTGATGTAAGCAGTACCATATCCGGCAGCCTCTACATAACCATTGGCTGTAACTGTGACTACCTCTTCATTGCTGGACATCCAATAGATCACATTCTCAGTACCGTATACATTCAGCTGACTGCCTTCGCCGATTTCAGTGAACATGAGCATTGACTGGTTAAGCGTAAGGCGCGGAACTACATCAATTGTAACCTCCACAGAATCCATGCTTCCATTGTCAGATTCCGCAGTGATCGTCACTGTGCCATCCTTCAGCGGGGTCACACAACCGTTCTCATTCACCAGTGCAATGCTTTCGTCAGAGGATGTATAGGTGATCTGACCATCGCCGACATGCTCCGGGATCATGGGTGAAAGTGTGCGCAGAAGAACGTTTTCTTCAGCAAACTCTACCTCACGGGAATAGAACACATTTTTATCCACATAGCCATCAATGCCGGCAACTGTTCCTACATTGGTATACTGCCACATATTGTACTCACCTTTGTACAATGTCTGATCAGTATAGTTGGCAAGCCAGATAGAATAATACGGTTCCAGCTCCTCAACATTCATCTTTTCTTCGAGCCAGTAAATATTGGCATAGATACCAGCATCATAGCCTGCCTCCTCGATCGTCGAGCAGAAAGCATCAATATTTTCCGTCATCTGCTCCGGAGTCAGATTGGCACTTTCCATTCTGCCCTCTGCGGAAATTGCCTCCACATCCAGATAAATAGGAGCTTCCAGTTCTGTGCCGTCGAGTGTTTCCAGAACAAAATTCGCTTCCTCAACCGCTTCCTCCGGAGTCACAGCCTGTGTAAAGAAGTACAGACCAACATCAATGCCGGCTTTCTTTGCACCTTCAATATGGGAGGCATAATAATTGTCCACGACTAGCGCGCCGGAGTCACCGAAGCCGCGGAAGCCAATACGAATGATCACAAAATCAACATTATCCTCTGCAAGTGCTTCCCAGTCAACCTCGGGCTGATATTTTGAAACATCAATGCCCTCAGTCATAATGTAGCCATCCTCAAAACGGCTGTTATGAATCAGTTCATCAGAGGATGCGGGAGTGGATCTGGAAACCAATGCAGACGACGGAACATACCGGAATCTTCCGGGATCGTCCACAACAACTGTGTCATCTGCAAACGTTTTCGGAACCACACAGAAGCTCTGTGCCAATACAGCTGCACTGATACATGCGATCGTTCTTTTTAAATCCATTGGTGATTACAACTCCTTCTGTAGTTTTTGCCGTGTTCCCTGCTGGAAACACAGACGGTTTCTGTTTTCCTTAAAGTTTAAACCATAAACATTATAACATAATTCTTGCACTTTGTCAATGTGGATTTAGTCTGTTTTATGTTGCTTTTCATGCAGAAATATGGGGTTTTGTACCCTCCTCTCCCCTGCTGTATACATTTTGTATATAGCACGCGAAATTTTGCAGAAAACCATTTTCCTATATTGGATTTATCTTTTGTTGTTTATACCAATCGTACATTATTCGTTTTGTGAAATGTGACGAAAAAACCAATATATTGTGTAAAGAGGATTGAATTGCAATGAGAAACGTGCTATAATATGTATGGAATTGTTCAATAATTTGCTGATATAAGCGAGTTTTTGACACAATTGCAGTTGTTGGAACTGTCCATTGTCCGATGATGCAAATACAGTTCCGGAATGATGCACCCATAATTAAAGGAGGAAGATTGAGTATGAAACATGAAAAGAAACTTGGCAAACGTCTGCTTGCAAGTGCAATGTGTGCTGCAATGCTGACAGGCACAGCGGCACAGTTCTCCGCAAAGCCGGATATGACCGCATCCGCAGCAGATTATAACTACGCAGAGGCACTGGAGCTGTCCCTGTACTTCTTTGATGCCAATCAGTGCGGCAGCGAAGTAGATGACAACTGTCTGACATGGCGCGGCAACTGCCACACATATGACGCAGAGGCTTCTCTGGACAGTGCGGAGGGGCTTTCCAGCGCATCCAAAAGCGCAATCATGGCACAGAACGGCGGTTCTTCCAAAGTGGATGTTTCCGGCGGTTATCATGATGCCGGCGACCATATCAAATTCTCTATGACAATGGGATTCTCCGCCGCAAGCCTTGGTTGGTCGTATTTCTCCTATCCCGAGGCATATATCAACAGCGGCTGTGAGGATCATCTGCTTTACATCCTGCGCAATGCCTGCGACTACTTCATGAAAGTCACATATCTTGATGATAATGATGATGTGATTGCATTCTGCTATCAGGTTGCAGCAGAGGGCGAAGATCACAGCACATGGTCTGCACCGGAGGGACAGACCATGAACCGTACAACCTTCTGGGCAGATTCTTCCCATCCGTCTGCTGATGCATCCGGACAGATGGCAGCAGCACTTGCAACGACCGCACTGGCATTTCAGGATAAGGATGCGGCATATTCCGCAGAATGTCTGAAGTATGCAAATGCGCTTGCGGAATTTACCAAGAAGTACCCGCAGGCAACCTATGACGGCGTTGGCAGCATGTACGGTTCCGGCAGCCAGACAGATGACGTTGCATGGAGCGAGCTCTGGTGCGCGATCGCCAATAACGGCGGCTCTCTCCCCTCTTCCTATACTCCCACTTACAAACTGACAGGACAGGGCTGTTATAATAACGATCAGTATGACGGCTGGATGTATTCCTGGGATAAGGTATGGAGCGGCTATGCTGCGCTGCTCTCCGAGGTTGGCTATGAGCAGAATACCTATATCGAGGAAATGAAGTCCTCCCTGAACAAGCAGGGTGGTCTGACTACAAGCAAGTATAATGCTGCAGGCTGGGGCGCATCCCGTTACAACTGCGCACTTCAGATGCTCGCACTGCATATTGCAGATGCAACCGGCGATGAAAGCTATGCAGAGGCAGCCAAGTACCAAATGGACTATATCCTTGGCAACAACTCCTTCGGTTACAGCTTCCTGAGCGGCTATGGCACTGCATGGCCGACCCATATCCATCATCGTGCCGCAAACCCCGGTACCGGCAATGTGGCTGATAACACCGCCTGCACATATACCCTGTACGGCGGTCTGATCGGCGGTCCCGATTCAAGCGGAAACTATGAAGATCATTCCGAAAGATACCAGTTCACTGAGCCTGCACTGGATTACAACGGCTGCTATGCACTGGCGATTGCTGGTCTCGCTTCCAGATACGGCGGCGATGCAGAGGCAGCGGATGCGGTCGCAGCAGCTGCTGATGAGATCGTGACTGCGTTCCAGTTCGGTGATGATACCACTGAACCGCCCACAGAGGATGATACAACAGATACCTCCGAGGTTCCGGATGATGTGAATTATGGTGATGTCAATTGCGACGGCACTGTTGATATTCTGGACGTTCTGACACTTAACAAGAATCTGCTGGCTGGAGAAGCCCTCTCCGATGCAGGAAAAATCAACGCTGACGTGGACGGGGACGGTTCTCCTACTTCCGCCGATGCTCTCATTATCCTGAAGTACACCATCGGACTGGTTACTTCCTTTGGCGGATAATCCACAAACAAAATCTGCAATAGAAATGATCCCCTCCTGACTTTTGTCGGAGGGGATCATTATGTTACTGCATCAGCGGCAGTACAATGAATCCAAGGAGCATGGCAACGGCGATCAGGAGAATGAAAACACGCATGGCTGTACTCTTTTTTCTTTTAGGAAGCTGGTTCTTCATAGCTCTGCACCCCCTAATCCAGACGAATGACGAAATCGGTCGGTTCCGTCGGAGCTTCTGTCGGGACAGGAGCTTCCGAAGCCTCCTCCCCTTCTGCGGTATCGGCAGTACCGCTGCCGTCAGATGCGGAGACTGTTTCTCCCTCAGTAACTGCTTCCGTCGTCGTTTCTTTACTGCGCAGATAATCCCAGACACTGGTAGTTGCTGTGGTCTGCGCAACGATCACAGCAAAATCCTCGCCCTCTTTTTTTTCCTGATTGCGCTGGTTACTACTGCTGATACTGTTAATGGAGTGGATGGAAATGCCGATGACTCCAAACATCGCCAGAAACGCAGCAGCAATTGCCACGATCCGGATCAGATCTGTATTTCCTTTCACGGGCAGCCTCCTTTACATAAAGAAGCAGGCATCCTGCTCGGTGATGAATGTATCCCCGCCTTCGGGACGGATCAGCCATCCGGTGATATTTTCGGAAGTAACAATGACCTCATCCCCCTCATGGCATTCCGGAAGAAGCTCGGAGGTTTCTGCAATCCTTGCCTTGATCGTTTCGCCTTCAAAGTTTTCGATCTCCGCCCAGAGAAGCTCCTTGCTGTAGCCATATTTCTGACGGTTTTCCGGTGTCAGCGAAAACTCCACACGAACTCCCGCCTGTTCAATCGGAACGGATGCTGAGAGCTGCTCATAGGCATTTTTCAGCTGCGGAATGGTTTCCTTGGCAAGGAAGATACGGCGGACAAATTCGCTGTGGGATGCAGAGAGATCCGGTTCTGCGCCCTCTGCCATCAGCGGGAACTCAGTCGGCTGGCAGAACGCACCGTCCTCTGTAATGACCTGCAGAACACCCGACGGCACAGACCGTGAGATTTGTGCAGCATAGGAATCCGGCATGTCCGCAAGGATCGTTTCTGGCTTAACCCAGGTAATATCGCACTCATCCTCTTCGAAGCGGATCGAGGTGATGTATTTTCCGGCATCATCAAGCATTGCTGCTTCAGCTGCCTGACAGCCTGTGTAATGAAGAATACTTGCAAAATACCCAAAATTATTACGGTTGGTGCCGATTACTTCCAGTTCGCGGAGTCCCAGTACTGCCAAGCCCTGTGTCGTCATCCATACCTCGTCATCATCTTGAGCGGCAACGATATTCAGGTAGAACAGATCCGCAATCTTTACTGCATTACGCAGGGTACCTGCAAATCTGACCCACGCGCTGGAATATGTCAGACAGGAGATCAGGTCAGCCACGCCGAGCATGTCGGGAAGAAGCGTATACAGCAGGTGCATTGCTACATGCATGGAAGCTGTCGGATCATCACTGTAGTGCATCTGCAGAAGAAGATACAGCCTTGCTTCCTCCATTGCATGAAAGGTCTCTTCATCCAGCGAATCATGCGCACGCAGATAAAAGGGATGCTCTGTCTCCATCCAGGACAGCGATGCTTCATAGATCTTTCCCTCAAAACGGAGGGTGACATATAAGCATTCCTCCTCCTCGCTGTGACTGAGCAGCTCCATACTGTCAGAAAGACCGGACAAACGCTCCGCCAATGCCGTTTTTGTTGCTGCTGCAGGAATCGCCGCCAGCGCGCAGGGAATTTTTCTGACAAGACCATGACAGCTTCCGGCGGACTGTTCCTCGATCGGATGCTCTGCGTCCGCCTCCGGCAGAACGGTTTCCAGAAGATCTGTATAATAGGAGCTGCCGTTTCGCTTGTCCAGCAATTCACACTGCTCCTTGGCAGTTGTATAGAAATACTGAATCAGGTCAGTGAATCGGTAGCCATCCTCGGACGGTGCCACCGGCAGGGGCTTGAGGAAGACACTGTTGGAAAATTCGGTCTGCTTTGCCGCACACTGCAGAAGCCGGTATGCGCCCCTTGCAAAAGTCATCCTCATCCTGGGATTTCTGCATTCCATATAATTCTGAACATTCTGCTTGAACAGTCTCCAGCCTTCTGCCGGATCAGTCGCGCTGTAAAGCTCCAGCAGATAACCGCTTTCTGCAAGAAACTCAGGCTCACTGCAGGTATAGCGTGCGCAAAGCGTTCCATAATAGGAGGCTTCTGCAAGATTGCCGTGATACAGGTAGAACCTTGTCAGCGCACCATAGGAAACATGGGGAACCTCTGCACAGGTTTTGCGTCCGTCCAGAATGGGCGCAGCAACGCGGAGGGCTTCTGCTTCATCCTCCAATTCCAGTGCAAGGCAGAGATCATGATGGGTCTCACAGGCTTCACAATCGCTGTTGCCGTCACGCTTGCAGCTGCGGAACTGCTGATGGGCTTCCTTTGCCTTTTCCTTATCGATCGGGAGATAAAAATTACTTTTCTTCTGATAATAGACGCGCAGGGAGAAGCCGTACTTCCGGCAGCGTTTTTCGTACTCGTCATAGTACTTCTCTACTTCCTGCAGGGAGATCTGGTAATAATCCTTCATATTCTCCAGCACCCATTTGAACGCCTGCATCACATCATCAAAGGTGTCATCCTCCTGTTCCGGATGGTCATCAAATACCTGGAGCAGTTCCGGAAACATAATGATCGCCTTGAAATTATCCTCATGAAAAATGGATTCCCGTATGTATTCATACCGGAAATAAATACGCCAGTAATGCGCCGCAGAAGCATCCGCTTCTGTAATTGCATTCTGCATGATCTCCATGCGGGGCGTACCGTGTTCTGCACCACGGATCTGCTCGATCCACTGTTCAGCCTGAAACATATGCAATTCCTCCTTTATAACGTATTGACATTCACTGCTCCGGATACGGATAATGGAGCAGTTTTGTGAAATCCTCTGTACCGTTTCGCTGGTCGAATTTCTGCGTATAATCCTCTGCGATCGCAAGGAAATGTGCTGCAATCGCAGGAACATCTCTGTTCTGCACCGCCTGAAATACCGGCGTATCCTTTGGAACAGCAAGGAAGTCCGGCAATGCATAGGAATCCGGAAGTGCCCGGAACAGCCGATATGCCCCGATCGCAAAATACATCCGCAGCATGGGATTTTTGGACTGCGCAAAAATGGGATAGTTCCGGCAGAACAGCCGGATGCCATGTGCAGGATCGAGGATCTCGTACAGCGTCATCAGTGTTCCGATGATGTCAAGATAGTAGGCATCCCCATCCACACGATATTCTGTCTTTTCTGCATAGGATGCCGCCTTTTCAAAGCTGCCCTGCTTTAAGTAGAAACGGATGAACTCGTGATATGTAGACTGCGGAAGCGCGTTTGAGGTCAGAATGCTGTCAAAGATCGGCTTTGCCGCCAGAAGTGCCTTCTCTTCTTCACCTATGGAAAGGTAGTAGATCACCTGCTGGTCATGATACAATGCCCTGCCGTCGGAGATCTCATCAAGCGGTGCGTCAAGGAAACGATAGAAATCCGCTGCCGCAATCCCCCTGTCACAGTGCATGTAAAACAGACTGCGCTTCATGTAGTAAATACTCAGACTGCAGCCCTGTTCGATCAGACGGCGTTTGAACAGACGGAAATAGCTGTCGATCTCTGCCTTGGAGATCTGCGGGAACTCCGGTGCCGCCTCTACGATCCACTTGAAAGCGACCAGCATGGAATGCTCACAGCTGATATTCTGACGGATCTCCTCATGTGCGTCGTACAGAGCCAGAAGCTCCGGAAAGATGATCATGGCATAGTAACGATCACCGCAGAAGATGGATTCCTGCAGATAAGCGAACCGGAAGTCAAACATCCATATCAGATCATGGCGTTCATCTGCCAGCTGTATGGCGCTGCGTATCGCATTCAGGCGCGGCATTCCGCGTTCGATCCCGCGAAATTCCTCCGCCATTTTCAGAAACTCATTCATCACCAAGCCCCCATTCGATCAGCTGGATCAGATTGTCATTCAGCAGAGCTGTTTCACCGCCGCGCATCGGGAATCTGCCGGTGAGCAGAGCCTGCACATAAAGGATCTCAAGGCATACCTTGATTTTTTCAGGATTGCTGATTGCGGAGAGTCTGCGGATCAGAGAATTATTCTGGTTGAGATAGAGCACTGCCTTACTGGTTTTGATCTCCTGTGCAAATGCATTCAGCATGGAAGCGAATATCGGGGAAGAATTTTCTCTGGAATGCTCGATCTCGCGCAGCGTCTGTGCGTTTTCATCCAGCATATAGAATACCGGAAGTGATGCCGGTGAGAAGCATTTCAGCTGCACATCACATTCAAATTCCCGGAATGCCTTCTGCGCAGTATTCAGAAGTGCGGCAGTATCCTTCTGCGTCTGCATATCCGGCTCCTGCAGAAACTCATCAAAGGCTACAAGCTGAAGCGGATACAGAATCAGCTCCTCGTTCTGTTCGGAAAGCTTGCGCAAAAGTCCTGTGTCGTATACATAGCAGGCGTTGATCAGCAGCTGATCCTGTGCCAGCATGAGAGAAGCAGTACGGTGGAATTGATTCATGTCTCCCGTGTAGCCGATGGGTTCACGCCGCTTCATCAGCTCCCTGCCGCTCATTCGTCCCATATTGGTCTCAAACTCCAGGAAGGGCATGAAGGTGCGGAAGAATACATCATCCTCTGCCGCCATGGATTTGATGGCAAGAAAATGGACATCTATGATCCTCTGAAGCAGCTGCGGATCCCGGCGGGAAAGGGAAAGCAGATAATTGGAAATACATTCGCTCAGCTCCTCGCGTGCCTGTGCAAGCACCTCATCCTCATAGAAATTCTCGCGGGAAGCCGTAGGGCGCAGACCGGTGGTATTGAGGAAGCAGCGCAGGAAGAATGACCATTTGGGAAGAATGGTGCTGCCGTCCTCTGTCAGAAGCATGTTTTTCAGATAAATGCGGTGTGTATTCTTCGCGTGCATGGAAACGGCATGGGGCATGATGTAGGCAGCACCGCTGAACAATCCGGAACGGGATTCCAGCGGAATATAACCAATGAAATCGCTCCCGAATATCTGCGTTCCGAGCTGCATGACACTTTGCTGTGCATCACTGCCCGTGGTCTTATACCATTCATTGATACGGTATACACGCTCTCCGCCCTGCATCATTACCGGGAACGGCAGAGGAAGGCCATAATAGCGCACAAGCTCCGTAATGCGTTCCTCGTTAAAATACTGTTCGCTGCCCTTCTTGGCTTTGATGCAGATACGAGTGCCGATGGACACATCATCGCCAGCGGAAGAAATGCTGTATGTACCATCCGGCTTTCCGCGGAAGCAGTACGCCTGTTCCGGCTGCTTGACAGAGCGCGTCCACAGTTCGATCTCATCCGTGACCATGAAACAGGACAGCATACCGATTCCGAATCTGCCTATGTAATCCTCCAGGATCCTGCCGGTTTCAAGATCGCGCTTGGAGGATTGTCCGATGACCGCAAGAAACTGGTGGATCTCAGATTCCGTCAGTCCTGTACCGTTATCGCTGAAAATGATCTGCGGCTGTTCTTCTCCGCCAGCCAGCTCAATGGTGATCCTTCCCTCCTGGAACTGCGGATCGTGGAGCTGTCTGCCGCTAATGGCATCCGTACCGTTCTGCAGCAGCTCGCGGATAAAAACATCCGGACTGCTGTAAAGATGATTGGCGAGAATATCTATCATTCCGCCGAGATTGACTTTAAAAACAAAGGGTTCCCCCATAATTATGTACCTCGCTGTTATGTTGTTTGCTTTACTCTTTTATCATATCATATCCATGTGAAAAATGCAAGTAGATACTGCAAAAAATCGCGAACTGTCCCGGCAGCGCAGGACAGCTCACGATACATCGTTTTTAACCGAATAAACGGAAACGGCGTTTTTTGTAAAATGGCTTTGCATTGCCCGCCGCCTGTCTGCCGAAATCCTCCTGATAGGAAACGAATTCAATATCCAATCCCTTTGCCAGCGGCATCATCTTTTCTGCAAGTACGCCGTAAAGCTCCTTCAGCTCACAGGATGCATCCACGATCACAAGATAGCTCGGTCGAAGCTGCGTATCCTTTTCGATCATGCGCAGATATGCCGCATTGACCTTTTTGTTGTTCTGGAGCAATTCAGCTGCCGCATCCAGCATCGGCTGGGCTGTCTCCGGCGGCGCAGTAATGCTGATCCGGTCTTCACCGCCAAGTGTGAGCTTCTCTGCAGGCAGCTGCAGTGTGCCGTCCACAGCTTTCTGGACAGCATCCAGCATTTCACGGTCAAGCACCAGATTCATGCCGAACGGATTGATGACAATACCTTCCATACTTTCAAGGAACATCTGGATTTCAGAAAAGCGGATAACGCGATGACTGAACTGTCCTTTCAGATTGCCGCGGCGAAATTCTGGCCAGTCCGTAAAGCACATCATATAGGTTCCGCCGTTTTCTCCCTGCATCGTAGGAAGGCTCGGCGCACCGTCCTGTATCCGGATGGGAGTAATGTAGGATGCGTGGCTGATCTCCAGGAGCATAGCACATTCTGCAGCAGTATCCGCACGGCGGCTGGCTGCCTGCTGGAAGAAATAATGCGCACTGGAAAGCAGGCGGGGATTCATCACGATCCGGTCCGCATGTTCCGGATCCTGCCCCTCCAGTTCATCCATCAGTTCAAACAGACTGACAGCAATGTACTGCTGCCCATTGTCAATGACCAGTACTGTTACGCCTGAACGCAGCAAATCGCCGAACAGAAGCATTCTGTTGGCAGCCTTGTTTTCGCTGATCCCGACAGTTATGTTTTTCTTAGCGAGCTCTTCCTGAAACTGCTCTGCAAATGCTTTCTCTGAGAAAAGGTATGCTGCATATTCCCCATGCTCCATACCAATATAATAATTCCGTGTAGCCGGAGACACTGCTGCCCAGAGCAGATCCTGCCCGCGGATCGCTTTCACGACCTCCTGATAGATCAGCTCGCTGCCATTGCCCTGCATCAGCTGTGCAATGCATGTTTGTATTGTCTGCATGATACCACGTCCTTTCGTACTTTTATTATACCATATTCTGCTTCTTTCGTCAAGCGCGTATGTAATGCAGAAAAAAGACAAATATCTTCCATCCACTTGCATTCACGGAAGAAAAATGATATAATAATAAAGAGTACACAGCACGGGATCCGCCCGATGCTGTATGCGTATTTTCTGATTACGAAAGGGACGAGAGAAATCAATGGAGCTTACAACTCAGCATACAGAAAAAAAAGACAGGCTCATCATCCGCCATCCTGTATTCAAGCAGATGCTGCTGGAAGTGCGCAGGGCAGTGAACGGCAAGGATGCCCGTATCTGCAAGGTGCTGCTTGCCATACTTGCCGGCGGTCATATTCTCCTTGAAGACATTCCGGGGGTCGGCAAAACCACGCTTGCCCTTGCACTCTCCAGAACGCTTTCACTGACCACCAAGCGTATCCAGTTCACTCCCGATGTACTGCCCTCCGACGTGACGGGCTTTACGCTGTATGATAAAACGACCAATTCCTTTGCATTCAAACCCGGTGCAGCATTCTGCAATCTCCTGCTGGCAGACGAGATCAACCGCACCTCCAGCAAAACGCAGGCCGCCCTGCTGGAGCTGATGGAGGAGGGCGCAGTAACCATTGACGGTACAACACACGCGCTCCCTTCTCCGCATATTGTGATCGCCACCCAGAATCCCATTACCTGCGTCGGTACACAGAAACTGCCGGAATCCCAGCTCGACCGTTTTCTCATCCGTCTGACACTGGGCTATCCAGATGTCAACAGTGAGATTGCACTGCTTATGGCAAGACAGGATCACAACCCGCTCGATGACATCTGCCCCGCAGCGGATGCCCGCACCATTGAACGGATGCGCCGGGAAACGGAGGCAGTCTATGTCAGCGATCCGATCTGCCGCTATATCGTCGATCTGACCAATGCAACACGGAATCACCCGCAGGTTCGTCTTGGCATCAGCCCGCGCGGTTCATTGGCTCTGATGCAGATGGCAAAAGCCTGTGCCTATGTCCAGGGACGTGATTATCTGCTGCCGGATGATGTGATCTATGTCTGTGCAGATGTATTCTGCCATCGCCTGCTGCTCCGGAATCATATCGACGATCCGCAGAAGACGGAACAGATCGTGCAGGAGATACTGGAGAACACACCCGTTCCGGAGGCGGGGCATTGATATGCTGATCCTACAACTGCTGTATCTGGTGCTTCTTGCCTTGCTGGCTCTGTTCTATGTGTTGTATATTGACACCTTTGCCATGATCATGCTGTTGTGTGCAGCGGCAATACCATGTTTCATGCTGATCCTTCTCATTTGCCTGAAATTCACCAGCGGTGCATCTCTTACATGCGACCATGATACCTGCACAGCCGGCGAATCCATTCCCGTTACGCTTACCGTGCGCAACCGCTCACCGTTTTCTTTTCCGCAGGCGCGCGCGGTAGTGATCCTGCGGCACACCTTCGGTACGGGCAGAGAAAAACTGCATCTGCGTTTCCCGCTGCAGGCACGGAATCTGACAAGGATCACATTCTATGTTCATGCGGATTTCTGCGGCGCAATGGAGCTTTCACTGAAACACGTCAGTGTGTTTGACTATCTGCGCCTGTTCCGGACGGAGATCACCATCCGGCAGAAAAACAGCAATGTACTCGTACTTCCGAAATGTGTTGCACTGCCCGTTTCCAACAGCTCCCAGCCGGTATTCTGTCCGGACAGTGACAGCTTCGGCGATCGGCCCGGTGATGATCCGTCAGAGATCTTCGGATTTCATGAATACGGTCCGGGTGATGCTGTGAGCCGCATTCACTGGAAGCTCAGCACCAAAATGGACTCCCTTTTCGTCAAGGAATTCAGTACACCGATTGAAAAATCCGTGCTTCTGCTTCTCGATTATCATAGCTCTGCACATGACCAGGTGCAGGAACGGATCCGCAAGGCAGAGACATTTCTGACCCTGTTTTACTCCATAGTCTGCCGGATGCTGGAGCAGCAGGTGCGCCCTGTGATCCTGTGGTATGATGGTATGCAGGGCGTGCTGGAGCAGCATCAGCCGCAGTCGGTGGCTCACCTGGCAGATACCTTCCGTTCTCTTTATGATTCCATCGGAAGCATGGAGCTGGATACGGAGAAGCTGAATGATCGCATTTCCGGAGAACAGTATTCTTCACTGACCTGCATTTCCGATCAGCTTTCGCCAGCCCTTCTGCATACGATCGACCGGCGGCTGGATGCCAACCAGAAAACCCTGCTCCATGTATGCAGCCGGGATGTCTCCGGAATGGAGATCCCGCAGCTGGAGGAAACGCAGCTTCTGTATGTACACGCCGGCAGAATACAGGAGGACATTTCCCAATTAATCATCTGAGAGGTAACATATGAAGCAAAACAAGCATTCTTCTGTCAGCGGTATCCGGATCGAAAATACGCTGTCCATGGCAGTGCAGAACCGGAATCACCAGCGGCATCCGATGCATCTGCTGGTGATCGCGCTCTGCGGTGCGGTCGGCAGTATCTGTACCTTTCTTTCCATGTTTGAACCGCTGTATCATGCGCCGGCATTGGTCATTATCCTGTCGGCGGTATTCGTCTGCTGCGCATTTCTGGCACGGTCCGCAGGCAGATTTTCGTCCTTCAGAGTGGGGTTTGTAACATCTTACGGCATCATCCTCTATCTGCTCCGGGAACCGTTCAGTGCGGGCTTTGCACATCTGGTCAATACGATCTACAAGGTCATCTATATGACTGAATGGGAACGATTCGCGACCTCCGCGGAGCTTTCGCCGGAATACTGCACAACGGTGTTTCTGATCCTGGCATTCTGTCCGATCCTCTATATGCTCTGCTATGCTGTACTGCATTTTCAGAATCTGTTTCTGAGTCTGATCGCCACCTTCCCTTTTGTGGAAATCGGCTTCTATTTTGGTGTTCCGGCAAATCGTTTTTCTGCGATCCTTTTGCTGTCCTTCTGGTTCAGCATGGCAGCAGTCCATCTTGCAAATTCCGGAGCATACCACGGAAAAGGCTCCAACAGCTTTCTGCGGCGGGACAACACCTTCTTCCCACTCAGCACGATGCGCTTCATGGTGACGGAAAAGATCGGCATTCAGGTGCTTGCAGGCACCATGGCAGTCTGTCTGGTAATCTGGCAGGTGCTCGATCTGACCGGCTACCAGCGCAGTGATCGTGTCAAGGTGCTGCGGCGTGAGGTTCAGGATCACATTGCTTCCCTGATGTCGGGAGAGTTTTTTGAGGAGTCCGGCCAATGGAACGGGCTTCACTATGAGACGCATAAGGATGACCGGATCGTAGTCACACTCGGCAAGGAAGAAAAACGCGAATTTGAGGATATTTCCTTATCCGGCGTGCGGCTCTCCGCAATTCCGGAGGGAAGGCTCTATCTGAAATACTGCGTCGGTGAAATATACAGCGGAAACACATGGAGCATTCCGGAGGAGAGCGTCTATGAAGCGCAGATTTTTGATCTCTTTGAACAGACGGGCTATTATCCCCAGGAATTCTTGTATGAAAATGTATTCCCGTTTTCATCACAAGATCGGATCACAATGGAATTTCTTCATGTTACGGAGCTGCTTTCCAAGTGCCTGCCCTATGGCTTTGCAGAAAATGATGCAGTAGCATTCAATCGGGACAACAGGGCATCAGAATTTGCATCCATATATGAAATCGTATATGAGCAGAATTATGAAGATCTGCTGCTGGATAGCAGTCAGTTCCGTCTGACCGGTGAGGAAATCCACACCTCTCTGTGCCGCCCGGAACATCAGACAGCATTCCGGACACTTCTGGAAGAAGCACCCCTTTCGTCACTGCGTTTTACTGTGCCGCCGGGCGGTTATGCCGCAGGGACAGCTGCTTCACTGGAAGCTTCCCTTCTGTGTCATTACGGCTACAGGGAACATGTACTCGCACAGGATCTGCAGATCCCCGATACACCTGCCATGCAGCGTGTCCATGAAGCATATGCGCCTCTGCTGAACAGCTTCAACTATGAAACAGCATCTGCATCCGAGATCATCGCCTTTATGCAGGAGCTGCGGGAAACGATCTGCGGCAGCATGTCCTATACACTTGCACCGGGCAGAACACCCCCGTCGGAGGATTTCGCCGAGTTTTTCCTTCTGAAAAACCAGAAGGGATATTGTATGCACTATGCCACAGCAGGTGTGCTGCTTGCGCGTATGGCAGGCATTCCGGCACGCTACTGCGAGGGCTATATGTTCGATCCGGATGAAAAAAACGTCATTGAAACAATAAACAAAGACGGCAGTACCGCCTATACTTTTGATATTCTCGACAGCAATGCCCATGCATGGGTGGAGCTGTACATCGACGGATGGGGCTGGGTACCCTTTGAATTTACCTTTGCAGACTCCATACAGCCTGCCCCTGTCGAAACAGAACCACCCACAGAAACTGTTACCTCCGTTGTCACCACTTATGTACAGCAAACAGCTCCGCCAGCGGAACAACCGGCAGCGCAGACAGAAACAACAGCTGTCACACAGCCGGAGGATACACCGAATCCCGCTGTACTGCGCGGACTGCTGACAGCACTGGGCGTTCTGCTTGCTGTCGTCCTCGTGATCGGAACTGTTTATGGTCTTCGCATTCTTGCACTGCGTAAACGGCAGCGGCTGTTTGCGCAAACGGATCGAACTGCTGCTGTGCAGTGCATATACAGCTATCTTTGCCGCCTGCTTGCCTACTGCGGTGCGGATGTCAATGCACCGCGCACTGCGGAGATCGCTGAAAATGCAGTGCGCGCCTGCGGAAAATACCTTCCGGAAGGCATTCTGGAGGAAGCAATTTCCATTGCTGCTAAGGCGAAATTCAGTAAACATGCGATTTCTGAAGCAGAACTGCAGCAGATGCTCCGCACTGTTTCCGTACTTGCGGACGGTATTGCACAGGAAGCATCATTCTGGCAGAAATTCCGTCTGAAATATATTCTCCATCTTGTATGACAATAGAAAGGAATAGTTCTATGGCAAAACGAGTCTATAAACGATTTGAACTGAAAAACCTGCTGAATGCGGATCTGCTGACGCTGTTCATGCTGATCTCCGGTATCCTGTTCACCGTCAAGCCCGATATTCTGGAGCTTCTGTGCATCATAATCGGTGCGATACTGGGGCTTGTCGGGATCGGTATCCTGATCTATTATTTCGTAAAGCGTCCGGATGTGCATGTGATCTGCGTTTACAGCATTCTGTTTGTAATTGCAGGCATTTTGTTCGGCATTGTACCGACACTTCTGAAATTCCTGATCCCGATCTTCTTCGGTGCCTGGCTTCTGACCAGCTCTGCAGCGGGTATGTACAATAATTTCATGGCACGCCGCTGTAATCCGCTCTGGTGGGTCGGGCTGCTGCTGTGTACCGTTGGAGCTGGCATCGGCATTTATGTCATCACGCGTCCCATTACCATTATGGAAACCACCGTCCGGCTGATCGGTATTGCGATGATCGTTCATGCAGTTCTCCGGCTCGTTTCCATTATCTGCAACAGGAAATACCAGAAGGAAGCGGCTGCCGCAGAAGAAGCGGATGCTGCTGAAACAGGCGGCGTGATCGAGACCACTGGCACCGTCATCGAAACAAGCGAGGAATAAGTATGGACTATCAGGTCAATTTTGGCTGCTGGGGAAATGTATTTGCTGTCCCCGCAGCAGTTGTCGATCACTTTCTGCGGCTTGCTTCGGATACGCAGCTCAAGGTGCTGCTGTATCTTCTCCGGAACAGCGGACAGAATGTTTCATCCGCTTCAGTAGCTGACTATTTCCGCATTACGGAGGAACAGGCGGAGGAAGCGGTCGAATTCTGGACACAGGCAAACATCCTGCAGCCTTCCCATGAAACTGCCGTGAAACAGCAGTTCGCGTTTCATCCTCCTGCAGAAGCCGCACCGCCGCCCCAGAAGCAGGAGGATCGCCCGAAAACACAGCGCGGCAGCAAGGAGATCAAGCTTGATCCTTCGGAGATCGCGCATACCCTTGAACAGTCGCAGGAGCTGAAGGATCTGTTCCAGTGCTGTGAAAATCTGTTCGGCAGACTGCTC
This sequence comes from Oscillospiraceae bacterium, assembly GCA_045546475.1. Classification (GTDB taxonomy): domain Bacteria; phylum Bacillota; class Clostridia; order Oscillospirales; family Ruminococcaceae; genus UBA3855. The sequence goes on along the minus strand of JAZQCT010000044.1, from coordinate 69,191 downwards.
AACCATATGGAACAGCGGTCGCTTATCTGGATTCACAGCTATCTCGGAATGCGGAGCGAAGTCCTGCTGACACTGCTGGGCTACTGTGTTTCCATCGACAAGGTCAGCATGTCCTATGCGGAATCCATCGCCATCAGCTGGATGGAACAGGACATCACCACGCTGGAGCAGGCAGAAACAGAGATCAAACGGCTGACTGCCGAACACAGCTATCTGTCACGGATCCGCAGGATGTTCGAGATGCAGCACGCACCGACCTCCCAGCAGAAAAAATACATAGAACTCTGGCGTACAGCGGGCTATTCCATGGAGCTGCTCCAGTACGCATATGAGATCACACTCGAAAGCATTGAGAAACTCAATTTCAAGTATATCAATACCATCCTCGAAAAGTGGACGGCACAGGGCATCACCACACCGGAACAGGCGCAGAAGCTCCGCAAGGCTTCATCAGCTGCCAAGTCCGCCGCCTCTGCACAGGATCCCGCAGAGTTGGATGAGTATCTGAGCGTTGTCAATCGCTTCAGAAAGGAGTAATGCATGAATGAAATGATTCTTCAGAAAGCATTGCAGACGGTGGCATCCCGCCGGCTGTATGCCAAATCCGAAAACGACAGGCGTTATCATGAGGTGAATGCAAGGATCCCGCAGATCGCGGAGATCAACCGCCAGCTTGCACAGACGGCAACAAAGCTTCTGGATACTCTGCAGAGCGGTGAAAACGTCGAAGAACGACTGGAATCCCTCAAGCGTCAGAATCTGGAAGCACAGCAGATCTCTGCTTCCCTGCTGAAGGCACATGGCTATCCGGCGGATTATCTGGATATGCATTACACCTGCGAACGCTGTCAGGATACGGGCTATGCGGACGGCAGCTATTGCGGCTGCCTGAAAAAACTGATCGCCTCCCTCGGTATCAGCCGGATGAATGAATATGCACAGCTGACACTTGCAAGCTTTGAGCAGTTCTCACTGGACTATTACCGCGGAAAAACGGATGAGCAGGGTCAGGATTGTTTCCAGACGATGCAGCAGATACTGCTTGCCTGCCGTCGGTACGCTGCGGAATTTACGCCGCAGTCACCGAGCCTTTTGTTTTACGGCAGAACGGGACTTGGAAAAACGCATCTCTCCCTCTCCATTGCATCCGAGGTACTTGCACAGGGATACGATGTTATTTATGACTCCATCATCAATCTGCTCCAGCAGGTCGAACGGGAACATTTCGGTCGGGAACGTTCTGAAATGGATACGCTCTCTCTTCTGCTCCATGTGGATCTGCTGATCCTTGATGACCTTGGCACGGAGTTTGATACGCCGTTCTATGTATCCACGATCTACAACATCATCAACACGCGCATCAACCGCGGTCTGCCCACGATCATCAATACCAATCTTGATCTTATGTCCATCCGCAGACGCTACGAGGAACGCATTGTTTCGCGGCTCTTTGCGGTGTATGAATGTATGCATTTTGTCGGATCGGATATCCGGCTGATGAAAAAGAAAAACAGCGCACCGCTGATATAGCGGGCACTGAATACAGAAAGGATGAATACAATGGAATTTCTGGAACTTGCTAAGAAAAGATGCTCCACCCGCAAATACACTGACCGCAAGGTGGAGCCGGAAAAGCTGGAACGCATTCTGGAGGCAGCACGGATCGCACCGACCGGAAAGAACGCACAGGCATTCAAGCTGCTGGTAATGCAGAGCGAAGACAGTCTGAACAAGCTGAAGGAGGCTGCAAATTTCTACAATGCGCCGCTTGCTGTCCTGATTTGTGCTGATACGGAAAACACATGGCATCGTTCCTTTGACGGCAAGGTGATTTCTGACATTGACGCTTCCATCGTCAGCACACACATGGTTCTGGAGGCAACGGAGCTGGGGCTTGCTTCTCTGTGGATCTGCCGCTTCAAGCCGGATGTCGTGCGTGAGGCATTCCGCATTCCGGGAGGCTTTGAGCCTGTGAACCTGACAGTATTCGGTTATCCGGATGAACCTCTCAAATCTCCGGAACGCCATGCTGCTGACCGAAAGTCTCTTTCTGATCTGATCGTTGAGGAGAGCTTCTGATTCTTACAAACAAAAACGGTTTCAAAGGGTGCCCCCCTTGAAACCGTTTTTTACTGCATATTCTGTTATCAGTCATATCTCAAAGCGTCGATCGGATTCATCTTTGCTGCCTTATTGGCAGGATAATAACCAAAGAAAACACCAATCAGCATGGAGAAGAAGATCGAGATCAGGATGGCAGGTACCGAAGGCTGAACGCTTACGGAGATAATGTCAGTATACTCCTGCATGGAAGGATCGCTCATTACCATTGAAACAATACCGCCGATCAGCATACCATTGCCGATGCCGATCAGAATGCCGATAATGCCGCCGATCAGACAAATAATGATGGCTTCCGTGACAAACTGGATGCGGATGGAGGAATTTTTAGCACCCAGCGCCTTGCGGATGCCAATCTCCTTGGTACGCTCCACGATGCTGACAAGCATGATGTTCATAACACCCACACCGCCAACGATCAGGGAAATCGCAGCAATGACAGAAATGGCAATGGTGATCACATTGATGACCATGTTGACCATATCTAAAATACTCTGCTCATTCTCAACGTATACATACCAATATTTGTTGGTCTGGTATTTCTCCTCGAAGAAGTCAGTGAGATGTTCCTCCGCACTTTCCATGCCCATTTCCGTATTCCAGAGGATCGCAGCATAGTCGTAGGTGATATCCGTCATACCCTGCAGCTTCTTCACAGTACCATACGGAATAAAGAACGGCGTTTCCTTGTCGATCTCCTTAGTGCCGGGTTCAAATCTGCCCATCTTGGCTTCCGGGTATTCATAGACACCTACGATCGTAAAATCCTGTGTCTCGCCCTCATCAAGTATCAGTGTTATGGTCTCACCGATGGGATCCGTACCCTCCGGAAAATACTGATTCACAAAAATTTCCGATACTACTGTCGTATGCTTGCGTTCCGCATGGTCGCGCTCGCTGATAAAGCGGCCGTCCAGCATTTTCAGTTTCATTTCTTCCGCAAAACCGTTGGTTGCACCATACAGATAACCGCCGATCACCTGTTCGTTGTCATTGATGATCTGCGTTTTGGAATAAGCCTCACTCATGGAAATTTTGAACTGACCCGGATAGGTCTGCAAAAGCTCCTGCAGCATATCTTCTGTGATCTGATCCTCCGGATTGATCGTCCATTCAAAATTTTCATCCTCATATGCCTCCGGCGTAGCATCAAGCATGATATAGAACACGTTCATGCCGAACTGGTTGAAGGTATTGGAGAGTGTCTGCTGGATGGAGTTGCCGATGGTCGTGATGGTGATGACCGCGCTGATACCGATGATAATACCGAGCATGGTCAGGAAGGCACGCATTTTATTGGCGATCAGTGCAGTAAATGCAAGACGGACATTTTCCAGAAATCCCATTATGCACTCACCCCCGTATCTGAAATGATGGAGCCGTCACTGATGGTTACAATGCGCTCTGTTTCAGAGGCAAGCTCCGGGCTGTGCGTAATAAGGACGATGGTCTTGCCTTCCTCCTTATGCAGCTTATGGAAAATATCCATAACAAGTCTGCCTGTCTTGGTATCCAGTGCGCCCGTCGGCTCATCGGCAAGGATGATGGAGGGATCATTTGCCATTGCCCTTGCAATGGCAACACGCTGCTTCTGACCACCGGAAAGCTCGTTCGGCTGGTGCGTGTAGCGGTCTTCCATTTCCACAAGCCGAAGCAGCTCCATGGCGCGTGCCACGCGCTCCTTTCTGCTTTTGCCGGCATACAGCATCGGCAGCTCCACATTTTTCAGCGCATTTGTACGAGAGACCAGATTAAAGGTCTGGAACACGAAGCCGATCTCGGTATTGCGTATTTCACTCAGCTCCCTGTCGTTCATGCTGGATATGTCTCTGTCCTTGAGAAAATAGCTTCCCTCCGTGGGTCTGTCCAGCGCACCAATGATGTTCATCAAAGTGCTTTTGCCGGAACCGGAAGCACCCACAATGGATAAAAATTCCCCCTCCCGTACATCAAGGGAAATGCCATTGAGGATCTGCAGCTCATTCGGCTGCCCGATGTAATAACGTTTGATGATGTTTTTCATGCTGATGATCGTTTTGCCCATGATTCTCTCCCATCATTCTTCAGAATCCACATCCGCACTGTCGTCGTCGATCGTGATCGTTTCGCCTTCCAGCATGTGTTCTGCGCTGAGAATCACAATATCACCCTCATTGACTTCGGAAGAAAAAATCTCGGTATAATAATCCGATTCAATACCCAGCTCTACCGGTACGGATTCGGCTGTGTAGGTTCCATCCTCCGCTTCACGCGCCAGATATACAATGGGTTCGCCGTCCTCGTTTTCCGTAATGGCATCATAGGGAACTGCAAGGGTATCCTTGGTTTCTTCCAGAATGATCCGCGCCTTGGCACTCATACCGATGAGCAGACCGGTATCCGGATCATCGATCTGGATCTCTGCAGTATAGCCGGCTTCTCCCATTGCTGCCGCTTCGGCATTGAGGATATTGACCACTCTCGAAACACTGCCATTGATCTCTTGATCGCCGGTCGCCGTTGTCTTGATGATAACGCGCTGTCCCTCCTGAATGCGGAGAATATCCGCTTCTGAGATCTTTACAGTGATCTTCAGACTGTGATTATCCTCGATCGTCATCAGTGCTTCCGCGGTCGGGATACTTCCCTCTGCTACGTTCAAAGCTGTGATGATGCCGCTTTTCGGAGCCTTGACCGTACATGCGGCGATCATTTCTTCCAGCTTTTCAAGCTGTGCTTCCGTGCTGTTATCTGTATTGAAGGCACCCACATCAATGGTGTCCTGCATACTCTGGATCATGGAGTCCGCACTGCGCTCCGCTGCCGCATAGGCATCCTGTGCCGCCTGAATGGCACTGTCATAGCTGCTGAGCTGACTGTTGAGCACTTCCATCTCAGCGGATACTGTCTGCTGCTGCACCTGTACCTCCTGGTACTGCGCTGTCAGCATTGCCAGCTCCTCCTCATCCGCCGCAGCGGAGAGAGCCTGGTACAATTCCCCAGCACGCGCTGCAAGGGTATTGCACTCGCCAACCATCGCATTATAACGGCTGTAGGCATTGTCGCGGGCAGCTATGGCTTCATCCACCGCACGCTGTGCCTGTGCAAGCGCGGTCTGCTTCTCCGACTTGGCATTTTCCAGGTTGCGCTGATTGATCTCGTCATTCTTCGCCTGCATTGCCTGTGCATTCTCCATGCTCTTCAGAAGGTCGTCATACTCCTTCTGCAGCTCCGTGCTGTCAAAGATACAGAGGACCTCACCTGCCTGCACATACGAACCAAGCTCCGCATTCAGCGTTTTCACCTTCTGGTTCAGTGTGCTTGTGACCTTTACAATGCTTCCGCCTTCAACATTGCCTGAAACATTGATGCTGTTGATGACATCCTGCCGTTCCACGACCGCTGTGGATGCCGTGTTCATTCCCACCATCTCAGAGAGCTCTGCCATACCGCAGGACACGGAAAGCGTGCTGAATGCTGCGGCAGTAAGTACAGCAATATACCGGCGTGAGCGTCTGGCTGATTTCTTCATAAATACCACTTCTTTCTTTTCTGAAGCACTGTTGTGCATTACTATAATAATACCACAATTCTGTCCATTTTGCAATACCTTCCGAAGGAAAAGCGACACAGAACCATTTAATTTGGTCACTTTTCACGAGAGTGAACAGTCATCAAGATTGTCCTGTTGTTGAGATACAGCAAAAAGCTGCCGCACAAAAATGCGGCAGCCTCGGAGGTTGGAATATGGTACAGTATGGAAACTGTACTTTTATTGACATTTCTGCTGTCATGCAGCGATCTATGCAACATCCCCGATTTCTCTACACCATATCCACAACCAACATACAAAGAATGATTTGCCCATGAAATTGCAGAAATGCCAATAAAAATGCAGCCCCGCCTCCTGTGGGTCGTACAGGAGGCACTATACTTCTTATTGACATTATAAACCATTTTGCGCACGATTGCCACCCCAAAAAGCACTCATTTTTTACTCATTTTCAGAATCACTGTACAGTTCCAGTTTCTCCAGCCGCTTTTTCACTTCATTCAGAAGCCTGCTGTGCTGACCGCTCATCTGTTCCAGATGCTGCTGACATTTGAGATACTGCATGTGGGCGTTCTGTTTTTCGCCGCATTGCAGATACAAATCAGCAAGCTCAATATTCAGCTTAACGGATCGGGCATCGTATTTGCCGAAATACTCCTCATTGACCTGGAGGGCGCGGATGATGGCATCTATTGCCCGGCGCGGGTCATTCTGTTTCATCGCAAGTTTCGCCTGCGCATAATTGAGGAAATAATAATAAAATCCGGAATCGGATGCTGCGCATTCTTCAAATGCGCGTTTCAGATACAGCTCAGCCGCCTCGTAATTGCCGCGGAGCGTCTGCACTCTTGCCAGATTACGGTAAGCGACGGCACAATCCACATACAAGGATTCCTTGACCTCTCCGCGGTGCTTTTGTCGGATGGCGATCATCTCATGACAGATTTCCTCTGTGAAATTCAGAATCTCCGCGCTGCCGAACTGTTCGAAGTAATCCAGATATTGATTGCTCAGTGTGAAATCAATATCCGAAACGTACAGCTCCTCCATTGTAGAAAGATTGTCGAGGGATTTGATCACATCTCTTGCGGAACGAAGGAGTGTGATCGCCTCCTGAGTATTGAAGAAATGCACATGACAGCAGGCAATACGACAGTGCATCCGTGCTGTCCGGAAATGCCGTTCTCCATATGTATTCTGGTAGAGTGTCAACAGTGCGCACGCAAGCTCCATAGCAGGCACATAATGACAGCAGTGTCCTATGACCAGCTCTGCCCATTCATAAAAATCAAACAGCTCCAGCACTGGTTCCGGATAGGAATGATAGAGATGCAGTGCGATCTTCTCAATGATGTTTTTTTGCTGTCGGTCGGCATGATAGCAGCGGATCGCAGAGTATTCCCGCATCAGCCCCCTGATAAAGTCACTGCATCTGGAAAGATCAGGAGCGCAGACACGGCTCACAGTTTCTCTGACCAGCGTATGCATGGACAGTACACCATCCAGATCCCGGATCCAGGATTTATCTGCAAGAACATTGAGCGCACTGAAATCCGGCAGACCGCAGCTCTGCTTGAAAACGTGCTTGTCGATTCCCGAAAGCGGAAGAAGTGACAGGCATTCGAGCACATACCGTTCCGTATCACTCAGCAATGCAATATCAAACAGCTTCTGCATATGACGAAACAGGCTCTGAGGTGTTCTGCTGTGATTCGGCATCAGAAATTCTTCACTAAGATGAGCCGATCCGTGATCCGTATGCTGCATGATGCGGTACATTTCCGCCGCCGACAGACAGCTTACACGCATCTGCTTGGCAACCAGCTCAATTGCCATTGTATGCCCCTGCAAAAGATCGATCACCGCGTCCGCATTGGCATCCCCATGAATATCCCTGCCATAATACGCCGAAAAGATCTCCCGCAGTGTTTCTCTGTTCTGGATCTCATCAATCAGGATCGTATGCTGGGGATAAAGTTTCCGGAACTGCCATCGTGCTGTGATCAGGATATGGCAAGGGAGAGAAAGAATCTCCTCAAGAATTTCATCATATTGATCGAGGTTATCCAGGATCAGCAGTGTCCGGCTGTCAGCACACAGCCGCAGTTGGGTCATTTTCCGACGGAAGAAGGCTTCATCGCTTTCCGGAATACCCTCTGCCGTCATCAGGCGGTCGGAGGGAAACGGATCAGTGAGTGTAAAAACCGTATTATCGTTGATCAGATTGACAAGGGAGCTGGAATATTCCGCAAAAATCACCGTATCATACTCCGTCTGATACTGCTGGGCATACTGCTTGGCACACTCGCTTTTTCCAATCCCGCCCATTCCCTGCAGAAACAAGAAATGCTCTCCTGCAGAAAAATGCGCATGAATATCCAGAAGCTTCTGTTCTCTGCCCATAAATACCGGACGGCAGGGCTTGGTATGCGGCAGGAGCATACAACGGGCGGGAGCTGCCCGACTGGGCGCGGAATGATATATCGGATAGAGCAGGTCAATCTGTTCCCGGCTGTAAATCGCCCAGAGGATCATCAGCAGGATGGCACTGCTGTGCTGCTGCTCCCGGATATAGCGGCGGATGGTATTCAGCAGAGAATCCGGCATTTCTGTCTCGTCGAGTGAAAGGAGCTGATAAATGCTGTGCCTCTGACTGACTCCCGCACTTTCTGCAAGCGCATCCAGAGGCGGCAGCAGTTCGCTCCATGCACCGGCGCAGATGTTTTCTGCCCATATGTGGAGTCTGCGGATATTCAGGCGTTTTTTGTTGTCATGATTCCCATGTACAAAAGCGGAGAGGTGCTTTTCTCCGATCGTATCTGTAAATGTCAGCTGATGCGGCTCTTTCAGCGGCTGAAAAATCAGATTGACAAAGTCCTTGTTCGTTTTAGATGGGCAGAGTTCGTCCTTGATTCGTTTTAATGTGATACCGTTCTGATAGAACGGATGCTGCGTTTCCTGACTCATGTGTATATTCCCCAATCTTTGCATAGATAAATAATTCCATACCATCAAAGGATGATATGGAATTATTACTGCTTGTAGAAAAAGTCCTTTTTCTAAGGAATAGGCATCCTGTAACTGCCCCCACCCCAACCCCTCCCCGAGGGGAGGGGCTATATTTGGAGGGTACTGCGTACCCTCCACCCGCCAAAGGGCAAAGCCCTTTGAACCTATTGTGTTTTTTCGACAGCTGAAATAATTCCATACCATCAAAGGATGATATGGAATTATTATACACTATTTTTTATTCAGCTTCAAGGAATATTCTGTTAATTTTACAGAATATAAAAAATTCATCAGAGCTTTTCAATCATACTCACACCCAGAAGCAGATGCAGTACAATGAAGAGAATCATACCGACTGTTGTCATGACCCAGCGCATGTGCGGCTTTTCCCACATGTTCTCACGAACCCATGCGGCGATTTCCGCACGCTTGCGGATGACGATGATCAGAGCGATCAGGAAAAATATACCCAGAACGGAATATCCCACGATGTTCTGCACCTGCTCACTGCATCCTGCCAGTGCCATGTTCATAAGGTCGCCGAGCACCATATTATTGAGGATATGCAGAACAATACTCCAGATGATGGAATATTCAATCGCCACATAGCCCAGAACCAGACCCACAAAGAATGCGAATACAGCCTGCGGCAGGTTGCCGTGCATCACACCGAACATGATAGAAGAAACGATGACTGCCAGCACTTTTCCGTGCTTTTCCAGACAGCGCATGGCAAAGCCACGGTACACAAGCTCCTCCACAATCGGACCGATGATGCCTACATACAAAAACATGGATACGGTCTGACTGCCTGCGGTTGCCATTTCCATGGAGCTTTCCGCTGTGAAGCCGATGAGATTCAGTCCTCCCTCCATCAGCATATATGCGCCCTGGAATACAAGCTGTCCGCCGAAAAATACACATGCAAGACCTGCAAACCGTGCAGGGGTCATTTTCTGTTCACTGCGGAACATCGTCTTTGCAATGCCGGACTTGCGGAAAAAGAGAAACAGGAATGCCAGTGCCACAAGCACACCGACGATCAGGTATGTTCCTGATAATTCAATGATTTCGTTCAATACTTCATCGAGAATTTTATCCTGCTCTGCCGTGTTCGTGATACCCTGTGTTCGTATCGCTGTACGGACGATGGTTTCACCGATCATCCAGATCATCGAAACAATCAGGCTGATGACAGCATACCAGAGTATGTACCATCCTGCACGGCTGCCGTCTTTTCTGACGGATTTTTTCGTTGTTATGATTTGTGTCTGTTCCATTTGTATTACCTCCGAATTAAGTTGGGGGAACGCGGAATATTGCTGTTCCCTGTGATGTATTTATTCTACCACAGATTTCCGGTAAAGGAACGAATTTGTCGTAAACGGTTTTGTTTCTGTCGTGAAATGCAAAAAGCAGCCCTTATGAAGAGCTGCTTTTATCTATGATCAATTCCAGCATAAACTGATGATCCCTGCATTCGGCTTTCACGATGCCGCCGTAGGATTCCACAGTATGCTTCATATTGTATGTCCCGATGCCATGCCGTCCAGAATTGGATTTCGACGTATAGCCGCCCTTTTCATGAAACAAACGGCTGACATCCACTTCTTTTGCCACGGTATTTTCGATCCGCACGAACCAGAACTGCGGTGTGGCTTTCAGCTTCATGGAAATCATCCGCTGTTCCGGCGGAAGCTGTTCACAGGCTTCGATTGCATTGTCCAGCGCATTGGCAAAGACACTGCACACGTCGATCGGTTTCCACGGAAGTCCTCCGGCAAGTACGCCGTCCAGCCGGAACAGGATGTCCTTCTGCGCCATCACACCTGCTTTCGCAGAAAGAATGCAGTCGAGGATCTCATCGCCGCTGACATATCTGGCAGAAAGCGTATCGGCGGTATCGAGCAAGTTTTGCAGATAATCCGCTGCTTCCTCCGTCCTGCCGGAACGCAGCATTTCATTCATGCAGAGGAGATTATTCCGGATGTCATGCCGGAAGCGTCTGGTTTCCTCCTGCGCCTGCTTGTACTGCTGAAAATGGGCAAGCTCTGCCTGTAAGTAGGTTTCCTGATAATGGGTACGTTCACGATAATAGTCGCTGATCCTTGCAGAATAGACGAATATCGGAAGTCCTACGAAAAATAGCACGATGCAGCACGCCATGATCACAAGGGTTGCTCTGCCATCCTTTCCAGAAATGATGACCACGGTGCAAAGAATAAAGCTGCAGATCATATAGACGACACTGAAGATTTTTTCACGCATACCGCATGGAATAAAGATATTTTCCTTGCAGAGCCGATGGCGCAGATAGTGAAATATGAATCCAAAAAACAGTGTGAGTGTGATGCCATGAACCAGTATTTCGACAGTGGTAGTTTCTGTGGATTCCAGATCATAATCGGGGAATACAAAGTACATGCCCACCATTCCGGCAAATCCGATGGACAGTCCGGAGAGGAAAAACCAACGGCAAAACCGCAGAAAAGCACGGATCTTCTTCCCCTGATAATCATAGACGGGAATGATGCAGTAGGCGATCAGCAGCAGCATGGCGGGAACCAGACTGTCATCCCAGATGATGTTGACGACTGCTTCCAAGAGTGTCAGTATAGCAAGTATGACCGCTTTTTTTCTGTTCCATATAAATCCCGTATCATGGAAACAGTGCAGGAATACGATCAGTGCCGCTGTTGTATAGAACGAGCTGGTAATGCCAAAGAGGATCGAAAGAATCCCTAAAGACTGTTCCATCATATCGCCTCCTCTCGAATGTACTGAAAGAGGGCTTCTTTCAGGGATTTTTCCTTTGTACGGCTGACGGGGAGCACAGTGCTGTTCGAAAGCGTCAGCTCATGCTTTCCCAGACTTTTCACATGCCGCAGGGATACGAGATAGCCCCGATGGATCCGGAAAAATCCGTCCTCTGAAAGCTCTTTCTCGTATTCCCCCAGATTATACCGCACAAGATAATCCCATTTCGCTGTGCGGATGAGGATGTTCTGGTTCTGCGCCTCCAGATAGAGAATATCCTTAACAAGCACACGTTCCTCCCCCATATCCGTTTTCAGCCAGAGCGTGCGCTGTTCCTGCATCCGTTCCATTACATATCCAAGCAGTTCATGAAGTTTTTCGCTCTGGATGGGCTTTGTCAGGTAGCGCAGGGCATTGACTTCGTAGCCCTCGAGGGCATATTCGATATGACTTGTGAGAAAGACGATGGGGACATCCCGATTCAATTCCCGTAATTTCCGTGCAAGGCTGATGCCGTCGATCTCCGGCATTTCAATATCCAGAAACACCAGATCATAGGGATGCTTCTGAAATGCCTGCAAAAAGGCGTTTCCGCTTCCAAATATATCCGTCAGAACATCCAGACTTCTGGTGCATTCATGGATTGCCTGCACTGCCTGCTGACGGTACTGTGGTTCATCATCGCAGACCGCAATTCTCATAAAGCATTTCCTCCATTCATTTATGCTGTGCCACTGTTATTATATCACAATCCAAAGCAAAATGCAACGTTCCTCACGCAAATCAATTTTCAAAAAATGGGTTTCAAAAGGCGGCAGCCTTTGGCGGAGGCGGTGCGCAGCACCGCCCCAAAATCCCCCTCCCTCCGGGAGGGGGTAAGGGGCTGCTCCCCACGGGGTGGGGAGACGGCACGAAGTGACAGAGGGGACGGTACCAGTGTGGTGGGGCAATTTAGGTAAGCCCCGATAAAGAAAAATTGATTTGCGTGAACGTTCCTTCTCCACTCTTTACAAACCACGCAGAATGTGCTATAATGATAATCAAAATGAGGGCTCACCCTATACACCGCCCTCAAAGGAGGAATATTTATGGTAAAGCACATGATTCTCTGGACACTGAAGGATGAACTGACATGCGAGGAAAAGGAAACGATCAAAGCGGGGATCAAGGCAGGACTTGAGGGGCTTTATGGCGTGATTCCGGGACTGATGGAAATCAAAGTCCACACCGGCAGACTGGAAAGCTCCAATGCTGATCTGATGCTGGACTCCACCTTTGAAAGTGTGGAAGCTCTGAAAGCCTATGCCGTACATCCTGCCCATGTGGAGGTCGCAGACACCAAAGTCAGACCCTTTACCGCACAGCGCAGCTGCCTGGATTTTGAGGTATGACAGCCATGCGTAAAAAAAGCACTGTGACTGCCGCAGCAGTCTTCATTGCAGCGGCTGGCTTGTCTGCGTTTCCTGCTTCCGCAGAAAAAACAGCAGACATCCGTTGTTTGCAGGATTATTTGCTCTGCCGTTCTGCACAGATGCCGGAACAGGCGGATCTGAATGCGGACGGGCGAACGGATGCGTTCGATCTGTGCATACTGAAAAAACAAGCCCATACATCCGGCAGTGCGGACATGCTGGAGGCAAAAGGAACAGTACACAGCGGCTATGCGACATTCTACGGCGGTGGCTACGAGGGCGGCTGTGCCATGCTCGATCCGATCTCCAAGGAGGATTACTGGATCACAGCAATGAACCTTCCCGATTATAACAATGCACAGCTTGCAGGAGCGTACCTCGAAGTAACCGGGGAGCTGGGAACGATCAATGTACTGGTAACGGATCTGCTCCCGGAGGGGCAGAAGGGCGATCTGGATCTGTATGTGGATGCCTTTCCGCTGATCGCTCCGGCTGAAAAGGGAAAGGTGCCGGTCACATGGAAGATCATCCCGCTGGACAGCGCGGAGGACGCGCCGGTCTCCTACAAGTACAAGGAGGGCAGCACCGCCTTCTGGTGCGGTGTACAGGTACGCAACCACCGCTACCCCATCATGAAGCTGGAATATCTGGATGCTTCCGGAGAATTTGTGGAGCTTCCCAGACGGCAGTATAATTATTTTGAAAGTGACAGCATGGGCGCAGGACCATTCACCTTCCGGATTACGGATATTTACGGCTCCGTCATCGTGGATGAAGGTATCCCTCTGACACCGGATGAGATCCAGCAGGGACATGTGCAGTTCCCGCTGTGATGGATTTCCGCAAAAAATACGCCACGGCAATTTCTTTAGTAAAAAAATTGTGAACTGTCTCTTCCACAAAAAGCAAAAGTATGGTAAAATAGAGGAAGGCAAGCAACCAAGAGGGAGAAATGCATATGAAAAAACTGAAATTAGAAGAAATACTGGAAGGAATCGAAGACAGCCGCCGAGAAAACAGTGTGCAGTACCCGCTGCATGAGGTGCTGTTCATTATGATCATCGCCATCATGTGCGGTGCAACAAGCTATGCGAAAATCGAAATGTTCGGAAATAGCCGTCAGGAGTGGTTTTCAAAGTACCTCAAACTTGAAAATGGTATTCCGGATGCACTGACTTTCCGCAAGATCCTGATCATGATAACACCGTCAAAAATGCACGAATTATTCGCAGAATGGATGAAAACAGTCGTTTTAAATCTAAAGGGCGTAGTTGCCATTGACGGAAAACAAGCCCGGCGTACAGGCGATGAAACCAAGCGTCCGCTTCACGTTGTAAGTGCGTTTGCCCACGAATTTGGTGTTGTGCTCGGACAGGTAGCATGTGAGGAGAAGAGCAACGAGATCACAGCGATTCCGAAACTGTTGGAGCTTCTCGAAATCAAGGGCTGCATTGTGACGACTGATGCGATGGGAACGCAAACTGAAATTGCAAAGAAGATCCGTGAAAAAGGTGCGGACTATATTCTTTCACTGAAAGGAAATCAGGCAGGTCTGTATGATGATGTGAAGCTTTTTATGGACGGGTATTGTAAGGATGCAGAAGCTAAAAACGGCGATATTTATGCATATTCACTCGATAATGAACATGGCAGGATTGAGAAGCGGGAGTGTTTTATCTGCGAAGATATTGGTTGGCTGCATGGGCGTGAAAAGTGGACTGATCTGAATGGTATCGGCATGATCATCGTAAAGGTTGAAGAGAATGGAAGAAAAACGGAACAGCGGCATTATTTCATTTACAGTTGCAAGAATATGACTGCACAGGAGATCATGAGAGCAAAAAGAGCACATTGGGGCATTGAAAATTCACTGCACTGGGTTCTTGATATTGCTTTCCGAGAGGATGAAAGCAGAGCCAGAAAAGGCGATTCTGCAGAGAATTTTAATATTCTTCGTCAGATTGTTATCAACATTCTGAAATTGGATTCTTCTTTCAAGGAGAGTATCCCTAACAAGCAGTTTCGCTGTCTTCTTGATTCAGATTATCTGGATCGTATCGTAGATCTCTGGATTTGTTCATAGTTTGTTTACTGGGGAAATTGCCGTGAAAAATACGCAGATCCCCCTTGACAACCGCATCAAAAAATGATATAATAAGCATGTCGATGATTTGAAATGCCTTGACGGAGAGAAGTACCAGGAAAGATCACTCAAAGTGAGTGCGGGATAGTGAAAACCGTGCAGCAGAGTTCCTGCGAATAACACTCCTGAGCAGCAGGCTGAACGCCGCGGATGCGGTCAGTAGGTGCGCCGTAGCCGTGCGTTAAACGGGGAACGCTTATTCTGAGCGTGAGTGACCGCTGAATGCGGTAATTTAGGTGGCACCGCGGGTTATCTCCCGTCCTAATGTATGTTAGGGCGGGAGTATTTTTATACCGTGCCGAATAACCAGAAAGGAAAATAAGTATGAAACACATTGATCTGAAGGACATTTTTGCCAATGCGGATTACATTGGTACCAACGTGACTGTATGCGGTTGGGTAAGAACCGCGAGAAATTCCAAAAATATGGCGTTCATCGAGCTGAATGACGGTACAACGCTGAAGCATCTCCAGATTGTCATTGATAAGGCGGCCGGCATTGACTTCGAGGACGCACTGCACCTCGGCACCTCCCTGAAGGTGGAGGGTACTGCAGTTGCCTCCCAGCAGAACGGCGTGGAGATCAATGCATCTGCAATTACCGTGATCGGTACATGTCCGCCTGACTATCCGCTGCAGAAGAAGCGTCACACACTCGAATTTCTGCGTACCATGCCCCATCTGCGCGGCAGAACCAATACATTCAATGCCGTACAGAGAGTCCGTTCTGTTATGGCAGCAGCGATCCACAAGTATTTCCAGGACAACAACTATGTGTATATCAACACGCCCCTGATCACCGGCAGCGACTGCGAGGGCGCAGGCGAAATGTTCCAGGTAACAACCATCGGCTACTCCACAGAATATAAAAACGAGCAGGAATATTATGCAGACGACTTCTTCGGTAAGAAGGCTGGTCTGAGTGTATCCGGTCAGCTGGAGGGCGAGGTTGCTGCTATGGCAATGGGCAAAATCTATACCTTTGGTCCGTCCTTCCGCGCAGAGAACAGCAATACTCCCAAGCATCTTGCTGAATTCTGGCATGTGGAACCGGAGATCGCATTTGCAGAGCTTCCGGACATCATTGAGGTGGCTGAAGATATGATCAAGACTGTGATCCGCACAGTTCTGGAAACCTGCCCGAATGAAATGAAATTCTTTGATATGCACTTTGAAAAGGGCATCATTGCGAGACTGGAAGACCTGATCTCCCATGATTTCGGTACTGTGACCTATACAGAAGCCATCCGACTCCTGCAGGAATCCGGTGAAAAGTTCACCTATCCCGTTGAGTGGGGCTGCGACCTCCAGACGGAGCATGAGCGTTATATTTCTGAAAAGGTATTCCAGAAGGCTGTTTTTGTAACGGACTATCCCAAGGAGATCAAGTCCTTCTATATGAAACAGAATGCAGACGGCAAGACCGTTGCTGCGGTTGACCTGCTGGTTCCCGGTGTTGGTGAAATCATCGGCGGCAGCGAGCGTGAAGCGGATTATGATAAGCTTGTAGAGGCTATGACAAGCCGCGGCATGAACCTGGAGCTTTATACCGATTATCTTGATCTGAGAAAGTTCGGCTCCGTATCGCACGGCGGCTTTGGTCTGGGCTTTGAGCGTCTGATCATGTATGTAACCGGTGTTTCCAACATCCGTGATGTCATCCTCTATCCGAGAACCGTCGGCTCTATCCGATAAGCGAATGTTCTGCGGCAAAAGCCGCGGACAGAAAAATAATGAGGTGGTATTTATGTCAAGAACATTGTATATTCCTGAGGGCTACCAGTCCGCGCTGACACTTCGTGAGACACAGCACGCGATCAAGTATATCAAGGATCTGTTTCAGCAGGCACTTTCCTTTGCGCTGACATTGGATCGTGTGACTGCACCGCTGATCGTACAGAAGGGCAGCGGCATCAATGATGATCTGAACGGCATTGAACGCAAGGTGGAATTTTCCATCAAGGAAATCGAAAATGATGCAGAGGTCGTGCAGTCCCTTGCCAAGTGGAAGCGCATGGCATTGTATCGCTACGGATACAGTGCGGGCGAAGGCATCTACACGGACATGAACGCCATCCGTCGGGATGATGATACGGACAATGTACATTCCATTTTTGTGGACCAGTGGGACTGGGAAAAGGTCATTTCTGAAAGCGACCGGAATCTGGAATTTCTGAAAACCACAGTCAGCTTCATCGTTAAGGCGATCGCTTACACAAAGCGCAAGGTGAGCCTGCGTTATCCGGAGCTGAAGCGCACGATCTGTGATACGCCTTTCTTCATCACATCGCAGGAGCTGGAGGATCTCTATCCGGATAAGACTGCAAAGGAACGCGAGCATCTGATCACGAAGGAACATAAAACTGTATTTGTGATGCAGATCGGCGGCAAGCTGAAAAGCGGTGAACCGCATGACGGCAGAGCACCGGACTATGATGACTGGTCCCTCAACGGTGATCTGCTGTTCTGGGATGAGGTGCTGGATCATGCGCTGGAGATCTCCTCGATGGGCATCCGTGTGAATACAGAAAGTCTGCATTCCCAGCTGACCGAGCGTAATGCGCTGGACAGATATCAGTACGACTACCATCAGATGATCCGGGACGGCGCGCTTCCGCTGACCATTGGCGGCGGTATCGGACAGTCCAGACTCTGTATGCTTCTGCTGGAAAAGGCGCATATCGGTGAGGTCCAGGCATCTGTATGGCCGGAAGAAATGCTGAAGACCTGTAAAGAAAAGGGTATTACACTTTTATAACGGATGATACAAAAGCTCTGCTGCACTGATTGTGCAGCAGAGCTTTTTGATTATCTCTTTACAAAATATTCCTCATACCATACCAGGAAGGTGTAGATCGTCCAGACCTTTCTCCAGTTGTCGGAATTACCGCCGATATACTCTTCCCAGATGCGGCGGACCTCATCCATGCAGAAAAACTTCTCTGCGTATTCGCTGAACAGCAGACGCTGTACATCCTGGTTGTAGCGGGCATCCGCCAGCCAGATACGGATGGGAACGATAAAGCCGAGCTTCTTGCGGAAGGCAATATCTTCGGGCAGTACCTTTGCGGCAGCGGTGCGGAATGCAACCTTATTCTGCTCCTCATTCACCTTGAATGCAGAAGGCATTCTGGAGGCAATATCGAAGATTCTGCGGTCAGTCAGCGGCATACGGATCTCCAGACCAGCAGCAGTACTCATTTTATCTACGTTCAGGTAAATGTCACCCTCCAGCCAGATCTGAATGTCCACTGCGGACATCTTGGTCAGCGGATCCAAGCCCTCAGTTTCCTCGTAGATGTTCTGCACGAGCTGGATGGGGAGGAACTCCGGATCGTAATTCTTGAGAAGACGCTGTTTCTCGTCCTCCTTCATGATATTGGTGTTGCCGACATAGAAGTTCTTCAGGTTGTCGCCATAACGCGGCGCGTTACGGTACATGTTATAACCGCCGAAAAATTCATCCGCGCCCTCGCCGGAGTAACAGAGCTTTGTCTGCTTTGCTGTTTCGCGGCAGGCAATGGCAAATGCGATCGCAGACGCATCACCAAGCGGCAGCTCCATATTGTACATCACATAGGGGACAACCGCAAAATAATCTTCCGGTGTGACCAGGCATCTGGTGTTTCCGCGTTCCAGAATATCTGCTGTCTGCTTTGCAAGTCCGGATTCATCAAAGCGTTCGTCATCATAGCCGCAGGATGCGGACATCTGCACATCGGACATAGCAAGCACATAGGAAGAATCCACACCGCCGGAAAGGAAGGAATATGCGGTTTCGTCCGGTGTCTTTACCTCGTCAAGCATCTGGGCTACAGTGGTATGGATCTCATCCGCCCACTCTGCAAGCGTTCTGCTCTCATCCGCACAGAATGTGGGCTTCCAGTATCTTGTGATGGAAACAGTGCCGTTCTGCCATTCCAGACAGCAGCCGGGCATGAGCTTTTTGAGTCCTTTGAAAAAGGTATCCTCCCCTGCCGGATAGGTCAGGCTCATGTAGATCTGGAGCTGCTTTTCATCCAGTTCCTTGACAAAGCCATCCTGCGCCAGAATATCGCGCACCATGGTTCCGTAAAGCAGTCTGCCGTCAGCAGTCTGATAATAGTAAAAAGGCTTTGTACCGAACTGGTCACGGATGCAGACAAGCTTCTGCGCCTCCGTATCCCAGAGCGCAAAGGCAAACATGCCGTGCATGTGGGATGCCATATCCGTCCCCCAGGCTGTATAGGCTTTGGTCAGGATTTCTGCCTCCCGTGCTTCGCGTGAAAGTCCTGTATCAATTCCAAGCTCTGTGCAGAGTGCCTGCCAGTTGCGAATATGTCCTCTGTATGTCTTGATCTCAATCATAGTACACCTCATTGCATAGTTTGGCGGGCTTTGCCCGCTGTTATAATCTTACCACAGATTTACAGATTAGTCAATAACGAATTTTGAAACTATCTGCAAGATAAAGTATGTCTGTTGTCATGCGTGCTGCTGGCCGTGAAGAAAGCGGCGGCGGTATTTCAGCTCTGCATAATCTGCGATCTTCTTGTGACAGATCATATCCGACATGCCGCCGACCATGCCGACTACAGGGATGCCCTGAATGAATTTCAGGAATAACACATCATCCGCCAGCACACTGGCTGTCTGCTGGATCTGTGCATCGCGCGGAGCCTCCGGCAGTTTTCCGGCATAGATCAGGCGGTTCAGCTCAGCATTCTGTGCATCAAGCGCATCGCCGTGCAGCAATGCCGTTTCCATCAACCGCAGGATGAATACCTGTTCCTCCTCGGTGTCATAGGAATAGCCGTAATTCAGGGCGATCTCATAGACACTGCGCAGGAGGACGGCAAGCAGAAGCGGAATATCCGCAAGCCCGATGCCAAGCGCACCCATGCCGATGCCTTCAGCGGCAGAGATCATGGAGTTGACATATTTCGTCTTGCGGACATTACGTTTGAAATCTGTCATACCGCTTTTATCACGCCGTACACGGGAGGCAAACTGATGGATCTGAAAATCCTCGCGCATCCGGTCGGCGGGGTAGGTTTTTTCGATCCACATTGTACCATTGTCCAGTATAAGCGCAAACGCCTTGCAAAAAGCCGCATAGAGCGTTCCGCGCAGCTGTCGGGGAACATAACGTTCCAGAGGTTTCTGCCAGAGAGAGGCAGGATCGGGCGAATTGAGCCGCATAAAAGTATTCTCAGCTGTGATCAGCCGTTTCATTTCGTGTTCAATTTGTTCAGGTTTCATAGGCTTCCTTTCATTGTTGGTATTGCCTTAATTATAGCACAATTTGAAGGAAAAGTCAATCAGATGCTTTTGAGAATATACGACCGAACCCCGATCCTCATGTGAGAATCGGGGTTCAGCGATGACTTGCGTCATGGGTAGGAAATCATACTGTCACTCTGTTTATGTTTTATGCAAATGTCCACCAATCAAATTCCAGCTGTCCGCTGAATACGAAGTAGAGATCCTTTGTACCGGAGAGGTTTTCAACCGGAACGGTGATTTCCTGCATACCGCCTGCGGGTACTTCCACATAGCCGATGGCTGTGCCGGATGCGCCGCCGGTGCAGATCTTGATTGCTGCGCCGGATGCGGAGGATGCTCTGACGGTCAGGGACTTGCAGCCGCTGGAGAAGTTCACGCCGGAAACCTTGATCCAGTCGCCCTTGTCAACTTCGTTGATCACGGTATCGCCCAGACCGGATACGTTGATACCAGCCTGATTGGACATGGTTTCAGCCTGTACCTTGTCATAGGGATTCACGGTCTTCAGCTGCGGAATTGCAGTCATTGTACCGGTTACTGCATTCATCTTTGTGCCGCTCATGGTGATCTTGTCAACCTGCGGGCTTCTGTAGTTGTAGTCGATGCCCATGCCGCCTGCTACCGGACGGGAGTGGTAGAACAGATACAGCTGGTCATTCAGCTCTACGATGGAGTGATGGTTGTTGCCGTAGTATCCGAAGAATACGCCCTGATTCTTGAACAGCTCGCCGCCGTAGGTGTACGGACCCATAGGGTTATCTGCAACCATGTATTCGATTGCACCGCTGGTCAGACCGAGAGAATTGCCGGATGTATTCCAGTTGGAGCAGTAGGTGTAATAGTACTTGTCGCCGATCTTGTTCAGACCGGAGTCTTCGAACAGATAGGGCGGATTCAGTGTCTGCGGTGTGCCCACGATGCTGATCATATCATCGCCCAGCTGAACGATTCTTGCAGTGCCCGGATCAGCCTGCTTGCCTTCCGGAACGCCGCCGCCGAATGCGAGGTAGCCTGTACCGTCATCATCGACAAATACTGCCGGGTCGAACAGCCATGTCACGTTGCCGCAGTTCGGGGTAGAACGGGTAATCAGTCCAGACCCAAGCGGATCCGTCCACGGACCTGTCGGGGAATCGGCAGTCAGAACGCTTACGCCGTTACCGCCGTTGCAGAAGTAGAGGAAGAACTTTTCCTTGCCGCCTATGGTCTTGTGTGCTGCACAGGGTGCCCAGGAGTTGTTAGCCCACTTTGCCGCACCGGTAGAACCTGCCACCTGGATGATACCATGGTCAGTCCAGTTCACCATATCATCGGAAGAGATGCAGTTGATCTGATTGATCTTGCCGTAGGAATTGTCCACAAGATTGCCGTTTTCATCATACTCGAAAATGTCGTTTGTCATGTAGACATAGACTCTGCCGTTGTATTCCATAACACCCGGGTCAGCACCGAAACGCTGGGTATACAGGGGGTTGTTCTCGTCGTCCGCTTTATAGCTCTTGGTCGGGGTAATGCCGGAGAACAGAGCATTCATCGCAGCAGTATCCACGGAAGCCATGGGCTTTTCCACGACGGTGAACTTGTCGATCCTGGCAAGTACGAAGCTTGTGAGCTGGATGATATCCACGACCTCGACCGTGCCGCTCTCGTCCACATCCGCTGCATTCTTTGCAGAATCGGATGCAAAGCCCTTGAGGAGTCCTCTCTTGGCACATGCAATATCAAATGCGGTGATCGCACCGTCGTTGTCCACATCGCCCTTGATGCCGGTGGGTACGACCGGATCTTCAGCACCCAGAATGCCGGTACCGCCAACAGCACCGATCGCTTCGTCGATGTAGAAATTATTCGTAGAATCAGCAGTTTCGATATACAGCTGCATCTGGGTCGCATCCGCAGGAATCTGGTAGTTCGTATTCCGGAGCTGTACCCACTGTCCCTTGACAGCAACCGCTTCATCAATTGTAGAATACTGGGTCTCGCCCTCCGCATCCACATACTGAAGCTTCATATAGAATGTATCCGTCTCACCGCCGTCGAAGTACATCACGTTCGCACTGAAGCTGA
This sequence comes from Oscillospiraceae bacterium, assembly GCA_045546475.1. GTDB lineage: Bacteria > Bacillota > Clostridia > Oscillospirales > Ruminococcaceae > UBA3855. The sequence goes on along the minus strand of JAZQCT010000044.1, from coordinate 46,885 downwards.
ACTCCTCACCCGGCACGAATGCTCTTGCATTCAGAGTTCTGTATGCGCCGTTCCAGGAAGCTTCACGATCCTGCACGAGCAGAGCCTCGCTGCCGACATATGCTGTTCTGCCGGATGTCATGATGGTTGCTGCACCTCTGCCAGCCCAGGAGCAGGTGTCGCCCTCGAACGGATCATGGAAGAACCAACCGTATTCGTTCGGCTCGATCGGTGTAAGTTCGCCGCCTGCATAGCCGCCCTCTACCCATTCGGATTCGGGAATCATAGACATCAGAGTGTTGTATGCGGTCTTCGGCTGATGGTTCGTATCGTACAGAAGCGGCGCATTTTCGGTCTTGATCCATGTATTCGCATCATTCGGACCCCAGATGCAGACTGCCGTCACCTTGCCGGGATAGCTGCCCTCGTTGATGTCGATCGCCGCCTGGAAGATCGCCTTGTACTTGTCAGCCTGCTGCTGGTCGGAATATGTACCGTTCTCACGGGTAATATCCAGCTCCGTGATCTGCACCTCGCAGCCGATGGAAGCATACTTCTGCAGAGCCGTCGTATAGGACGCTACGCCCGAAAATCCGTCATAATTCGCATTGATATGGGACTGCATACCGATGCCGTCGAGGTAGCCTTTTTCGTACAGGGATTTGCACATATTGTAGATGCAGTCACGCTTATGATCCCAGTATTCGTTGTAGTCGTTGTAGAACAGCTTACAGGATTCGGGCGCATACTTGTCAGCGATCTGGAATGCTGTTTCCACAAAGCTGTTGTCGCCGTAAACCGATACCCATGCGGATGTACCGCCGGTCACATTATTGTCACCGGCAACTCTCGCACCGCCGTAGTTTGCGGTACGGTTGGAGTCATCGCTGACTGCCTCATTTACCACGTCATACGCATACAGGTCGAGATCCGGATACTGTGTCTGGATCGCATTGAACATGTTCTTGATGTAGCTGTCCAGACGGGCTGTCATGGTATCCTTGGAAACCCACGCACCACTCGCATTATAGCCCTCTTTGAAGAACCAGCTCGGAGTCTGGGAATGCCATACGAACGCATGACCTCTCATGCCGATGCCGTTCTGCACGCAGAAATCCATGATGGCAGCCGCATTATTGAGCGACACACCGACATTCGTGCCGCTGCACTGGGACTGTACCAGAGTTGCATCCGGCTTTGTCTCGTTCTCGCATTCGATACTATTATAATCCTTGATCATGGATGCGGTGATGGTGGAATTTTTCACTGTTCCGCCGTTGAGGATATTGCCCACACGGAAGTACTGCCCGAATGCATCCTTCAGACCCATATTGGAAGATGCCGCATAAACAGTATTCAGAGCTTTGGCTTCCTCTGTTGTGATCACGACATCATCAAATGCAAAATCATTTGTGCTGTCGGTCGTGATCGTCAGTTCAAATTCATAGCTGTTCTCCGGTGCAGTGTAATCTGCAGAAAGGGTGATCCACTCCCCTGCTGCAGCGTCCGCTGTGTCGAGAACGACCACGGTTTCTTCGTCAGTATCCAAATCCAGGCAGAGCAATTCGAGCTTGAAATTCTCAGCAGTGTCCGCCTTGACCTTTACGCTGTAGGAATATTCCACACCGCCTGCCAGGTAGAAGCCCTTGGAGGAGCTTGCGCCGTCGGAAGCGGTGGTTCGATTTGTGACTGTCATACCGCGTGTTCCGGCATAACCTGCACCTTCTTCTGCTGTCAGAAGCACGTCCATCGTGCTGCCATGCCAGCCATCATAGTTGGCTTCAAATGCATTGTATACTGCTTCAGCAGCATAGGTCTGCATATTGCCGAGATCCTGTATCGGCAATGTTCCCAGCATACCCGCACAGCAGGTCAGAGCTGTCAGGGCTGCGGTCAGTTTTTTTCTATTCATAGTAATTTCCCCCTTAAAAATTGATCAGGCAGTACAGTTTTGAAGTTCTTCTGCGCATCCTGAATTCTAAGTGCCAGAATGCGCATTCTCACTCCTCTCGTGTTCTGGTTGTTTCTGTTATATTTTCACATCCATTCTTTTCACTTCCGTCATGCCTGATTTTATTGTAAACTTTTTTTGAACGAATAACAACCCACATTTTTCAGATTCGGTGGACAAAATGCAGAATTGACTATTGATTTTTTACAAAAAATATGCTATAGTGTTAATAGAATGGCATAGGAGGTGTCCAAATGTACTCCAAAAAAGGAAAGCCGCTCATTGGTGTAATTACCGCAAGCGCATCGCAGAGCGAGCAGCGGCAGCTTCTTGAAGGCATCACGGCGCAGGCGCAAAAGCTTGGCGGTGCGGTGGCAATCTTCTCCAATATCTATAACTCATCAGAGTATTTTGCTGAAGTGGAAGTGGAAAACAAAATTTATGATCTGATCGTATCTCAAAAAATCGATGGTCTGATCCTGACGGCAGAATCCTTTCTTAATCCTGACATTCAGCAGTATATTGCTAAGAAGATTGAAGAAAGGGGCAGCATACCAGTAGTGGCAACCGGTGCGAGACTGCCGCAGTTCCTTTGTATGGACAATGATGTCGAGACGGATATAATGGAGATCGTGAACCATCTGACAGAGGTACACGGATTTACGGACATTCATCTGCTCACCGGTCATAAAGGGATAGAGACCTCACAGCAGCGTGTCAGCGGATACCGCAAAGCACTGGAAAGCCATAGCATCGCCTATGATGAAAGCAAGGTAATCTATGGAGATTTCTGGATGACTTCCGGAGAAAAGCTCGCGGCGGAATACATAGAGGGAAAGCGCAGACTGCCGCAAGCCATTGTCTGTGCCAATGATTATATGGCATACGGTCTGTGCGATACCTTTCTTGCGGGCGGCGTATCTCTGCCGGATGATGTGACGGTCATTGGCTATGAATATGTGGGAGAACGCTATTACCATGCGCCGATCCTGACCACCTATCTGAGAAACCGCAGAGCCGTAGGCGCGCAGGCAGTCAATCTGCTCTGGGAGAAAATGACAGGATGCTGTCCGGAGGCGATCGATCTTTCGGGGCATATTATCTGCGGCGATACCTGTCCATGCGGCACGGACAAGAAGATCCTGGGAAAAGAGCTTTATACGATCCGTCAGGAGCAGTACTACAGCAAGCTGAATCTGGTGGGGAATTTTGAACAGCAGCTGACACTCTGCCGCTCCATTACAGATTATATCAATGTTTTGCAGCAGTTCGTGTACATGATCCGTGATCTGAAAGGGCTGCATCTTTGCTTGTACGAGGACTGGCAGTGTACGGAGATTTCCGGAAGTCATAACCAGGATACACAAACGATGATCTGCTATCGGGTCGTTTCTGAACGAAACATAACGGATGAGCCGCTATTTTTCACGAAAGAGGAATTGTTTCCGGAAGAAGTTGTTCTTTCGGAAAGCGGTGAAATACTATATTTCTGCCCGATTTTTTTCAGCGGACAGGAGCTTGGGTATTTCATCCTGCAGTACGACCATCCGGACTGCTATGACATTATCTTCCGTGACTGGCTGAAGATCGCTTCCAACGCATTGGAGTTTCTGCGAATGAAAAATGACATCAGCACACTGCTGAAATGCCGGAGTCTTTCCATCACACACGATTCCATCACAGGCCTTTATACCAAGGAAGGCATGTATCATGAACTGGGTCATCTGCAGCTGCTGCCGGCGGATGGAAGCAAGCTGCTGTTTCTGCTGATCCGTGCAGAGCTGTTCTTTGACAGCAGCCCGAACGACAGTCAGGAGCTTTCTGTGCGTATGGATATGGAGCTGGCAGAAAATCTCAAGAAAATGGCATCGCCCATGAACACCTTCTGCATCAGACTTTCCGGCAAGCTGTATGCGTTTGCAGCAGCAGGGGTATATACGGAGGAGCATCAGCTGCTTCTGATCGACAAGCTTCACACGCTGATCACTCACGCGCCTCTCTACAGTCAGTACTGCAGTATAGATTCGCTGGTCATCTGCGGCAGTCTGACAGCATTGGCTGATTCCGATCCGGAACAGATACTCCGGCTCCAGGAGGAACAGCTGCAGCGCGAGATCGCTGAGCTGACACAGCGGCACCAGCATCCGTCCTACAGGGCATATATCGGACTGCGCGGCAGGATCTGGCGTAAGCCCTGGGAACACTGGGAGGCAGAGCGTATCTGCAGGGATTTCCAGCTGAGCACTGGGCATTTTCGTGCGCTGTACAAGGAAGTATTCGGTATCAGCTTTCATCAGGATGTCATCCAGAGCCGGATCAGCCTCGCCAAATATCTGCTTCTGACCACAGCTCAGAGTCTGCCGGCAATAGCTGCAAAATGCGGCTATGAGGACGATAAGTATTTTCTGCGTCAGTTCCGCCAGATGACGGGAATGTCTCCCAATACCTACCGAAGCAGTCAGCTTGGACAGGACAGCAGATAAATCGCAATATATCGCATCGTACTTGCAGATTACATGAAAATGCTACTGCACAAATATATCAAACCTCCGAAAGGCGGCATAGTATGAGTCAGGAAACAGAAAAGAAATTGGCTGAGGCGTTGTTTTCACAGCGTGAGGAGCTGTTTGAACGCGCATCATTTGATCGTGAGATCGCATTTTATGAGAGTATCGCGGCAGGCGACCTTGAAATGGTACGTTTCTTCGCTTCACCGTTGTGCAGCGAGGGCTGCGGTGTGCTGAGCAAGGATCCCCTGCAGAACCTGAAATATCATCTGGTGGTTCTGGCAGCTTTGATCGCACGATTCTGCATCAAGGCAGGGATGCATCCGGGTATGGCATATCAGCTGAGTGATCTGTACATCATACAGGCAGATGAATGCCGGACGGAAGCGGAGCTGCACACGGTACATACGGAAATGATCGAAGGTTATACCAAACGGATGCAGCAGGTACGCTGCAGCAGGATCTATTCCAAGCATATTGTACGGACAATGGAATACATTGACGAGCATCTGCATCAGAGGATCCTGCTGAGTGATGCGGCGGAGGCGATCGGTTTAAGTGAAGCATATCTTTCCAGACTGTTCAAATCGGAGCTTGACTGCACATTCAATGATTATGTCAATCACAGAAAAATCGAAAATGCAGCCAAGCTTGTGCGTTATTCAAAGTATACGGATGCACAGATCAGCAGTCTGCTGGCATTCAGTTCACAGAGCTATTTCATCAAACAATTCCGCAAATATATCGGCATGACACCGAAGGAATACCGGAAGAATTATCGTGTTCCCGAAATTATGAAACAGGAAGAGCTGCTGTAACAGGCAGTTCTTTCTCTTTTTCATGTCAAAACTTTACCATTTTTAGCAAATTGTTTATATCTTTTCGGATATATTTACGCTACAATAAAATTAAGGTCGGAATGCACTGCCGACCGGACAATCGAATTTTAATCGAGAGGGGAAGATACTATGAAAAAAAACACATTCAGAAGATTTGCTGCCGGCGTTGCTGCCTGTGTGCTTCTGGGAACTGCACTGCCCATAACACAGTACACGGCTTCTGCTGCAAATCTCATCAGCAACTCGACTTTTGAAACCGGTACATCGGACTGGGGCATCTACAAGGAAAGCGGCGGTGCCTGCACGCTCAGCACGGATTCCGGCAGACTGGCTCTGAAAATCACAAGCACCGGTACTCTGACTTATGCGGTTCAGATGTACTATGACATCATTCCGCTGTATCAGAATGGTGTTTATCGTCTGAAGTACGACATTTCCTGTACGACTGACCGTTTCGTTGAAGGTATGATCCAGCAGAACGGCGGCAAGTACACTGCATATACATGGAAGGGGCTGGACATCGGTCCGACTCCGCAGACTGTGGATTATGAGTTCACCATGGACTACGAATCCGATATCATGTCCAAGCTTGTCTTCAACTGCGGTCTCCAGGAAAAGGACGGCGGCAGTCTTGGTGAGCACACCATCTATCTGGATAATGTCTCACTGGAACTCGTGGATGATTCCAATGTGGACTATTCCGGCACAAGACCCTATGAACCGCCGATCCTGACAAATCAGGTTGGTTACCGTACAGATGCTGAAAAAACAGCTGTGATCCGCAATGCATCCGGTGCCTCCTCCTTCTCCGTTGTGAATGCGGATACCAAGCAGGTAGTTTACACCGGTCAGCTTTCCGACAGCAAGAATAATTCTTATGCGGACGAAACGAATCAGACTGCGGACTTCTCCGCTGTGAACACACCGGGCAGATATTACATTACCTGTGATGGTCTGGATGATTCCTATGTATTTGAAATTTCAGATACAGTTTATGATGAAATGCTCATGGATTCCGTCAAGATGCTGTATCTGCAGAGATGCGGCTGTGCCGTGGAAGGCGGTAAATTCAGCCATCCAGCATGTCACACAAGCATGGCAACGATCTATGGAACAAGTGAGCAGATCGATGTCAGCGGCGGCTGGCATGATGCCGGCGATTATGGACGCTACATCGTTCCAGCAGCAAAGGCAGTGGCTGATCTTCTGTATGCCTATATTGAAAATCCTTCCCTGTATGGAGATAATTACGGTATTCCGGAAAGCGGCAACGGCAAGTCCGATCTTCTGGATGAAGTAAAGTATGAGCTGGACTGGATGTTCAAGATGCAGGCTTCTGACGGCGGCGTGTACCACAAGGTCACCTGTGCAAGCTTCCCCGGTTATGTGATGCCGGAAAAAGAAACTCAGCCCCTGATCGTAACACCGGTATCCACCACAGCAACAGCAGATTTTGCAGCGTCCATGGCTCTGGCAGCAGAGGTCTATGCAGACTATGACGCGTCCTATGCGGCAAAGTGTCTGGCAGCTGCGGAAAAGGCATGGAGCTATCTGCAGCAGAATCCGAATTTCATTTTCCAGAATCCAGAGGATATTACCACCGGCGAATACGGTGATCTTTCCGACAGAGACGAACGCTACTGGGCAGCAGCACAGCTCTACCGCACGACCGGCGATACAAAGTATCTTGATGCGCTTGGCTATCCGGAGGATGGTCTGGACTGGAGCACGGTCGGTGACTACGGTAATATTGCACTCGTCACCATGCCGGGCATCGACCAGAGCAGCACTGCCTATCAGACTGCAAAGCGTCTGATCGTGAATCAGGCAGACAAGTTCGTTTCCACCTCTAACAGCACTGCCTATGGTACAGCAATCAGCAAATTCAATTGGGGTAGCAATATGACCATTGCCAATGCGGGCGTGATCCTTGGACTCGCAAACCAGCTCACCGGTGATGCTTCCTATGCAGAGGCAGCAAAGGCACAGCTTGATTATCTCCTCGGACTGAACCCGCTCGGCACATGCTTCATGACCGGCTATGGCACAGTGTCTCCGCAGTGTCCGCACCATCGCCCGTCCATGGCTGCACAGGAAGCAATGCCCGGTATGCTGGTAGGCGGTGTCAACTCCAATCTGGAGGACAGTGCAGCCAAGGCATATCTCAACGGTGTTGCTGATGCCAAGTGCTATGTGGACAACTGGGAGAGCTATTCCACCAATGAGATCACCATCTACTGGAATTCTCCCCTCACCTATCTGATGACCCTGACTGCTGACGCAGAGAAAACACCGGAACAGCCCACTACTACAGAGCCTTCCTCCGAAGATCCGACCGAGGACAGCACTCCTGTTGGTGATGCTGACTACGGCGATGTCAACTGTGACGGCACAGTCGATATTCTGGACGTCCTCACACTGAACAGAACACTGCTGAGCGGCACACCGCTGTCCGAACAGGGTGTGATCAACGCTGACGTTGACCTCAACGGCAAACCCGATTCTACAGATGCCCTGAACATTCTGAAATATACGATCGGCATTGTGAAGTCGCTCCCCATCGGAGATACAGACACTGTAGAACCTTCTACAACTGAACCTGCAACGACAGAACCTGTTACAACGGAATCTGAAATTACCACATCGGAACAGCCTGCCGTGAGCGGTATCCCGGATTATGGTACGGCAATGAACGCATCTGCGGACATGGTTTCTGATTTCCGCAATGGTGAAAATTCCTACTTCTTTGCTTCCGACGGATGGACAAACGGCAGCTGCTTCGACTGCTTCTGGTACAAGAGAAATACCTCCTTTGACAGCGGTGTGCTGAATCTGACAATTGACCAGGACTGGTCCGGACAGTACAGCTATTCCGGCGCAGAATACAGAACAGCAGACCATTACAGCTACGGCTATTATGAGACCTCCATGCAGGCGATTAAGAATGACGGTGTAGTATCCTCCTTCTTCACCTATACGGGACCGTCCGAGAATAATCCCTGGGACGAGATCGACATTGAGATCCTCGGCAAGGACACCACAAAGGTACAGCTGAACTACTACACCAACGGCGTGGGCAATCATGAGTATTTCTACGATCTTGGTTTTGACGCTTCTGAAGGCTTCCACACCTATGGCTTTGACTGGCAGCCGGATCATATCACATGGTATGTGGACGGCAAAGCAGTCTATACAGCATATGACAACATTCCCACCACCCCTGGCAGGATCATGATGAATGTGTGGCCAGGCACGGGCGTGGATGAATGGCTCAAGCCGTTTGACGGCACGACGCCGCTGACAGCAAGATACCAGTGGGTCACCTATAACGAAAACTGATTTACTCACTCCCTCAAAATAGCACAAGCCCCTTGCAGAACTACTCTGCAAGGGGCTTTGTGCTGTAGATTATTTTGCTAAGAGGAAGCAAGAGAATCATTGCTGCTTCCATTCTACAAAATGATAGCTTTCAAGGATCTGAAAGAATTTCGCAAGACGTTCGCAGGTCGGATGTGCCTTTTCACCGAAATGTTCTTCCATGAACGGCGCATAGTCTGCAATGGTCTTTTCACCGTCGATCAGAGGCCAGACAAAACTGCCGATCTCATCGAGATGAATATGTGAAACCTTCGGTTTCTTCAGAAGCTTCTGCGCAATGCGGTTCATCAGCCCCTTGTTTTCAATATCAAGGGTCACAAGACCATTTTCATCGGATGACCAGGCAAGCCATCCGGGGCGCACCGGAATGCGCTCCAGATAGTTTTCTTCTGAATGCTTACTTTTTGCCATTCTTGACCCCGCTGTTTTCACGTTTTTTCCAGATGGAGAACTTCAGCAGACTAAGAACGATCAATGCAAATACGACCAGGCTGCCGATCTGGGAAACGACCTCGGGCAAGCCAAGCATACCGGAAATGTTCAGCACCTTGTCCACACCGAATACTGCCAGCAGTGCAAGTACAATGCCGACCAGACCTTCACCGGCGATCATACCGGAGCAGAAAAGGATACCGTCGTTGATGATCTCCTTCTTCTTGCCTTCCTCGACTTCGTTTTTTGCCTTCATCTTATCGAATACCAGACGGACGATACCGCCGATCAGGATACATGCATTCAGCTGCACCGGCAGATAGACACCGATGGCAAACGGCAGAACCGGAATACCGATCACTTCAACCAGAATGGCAATGAATACGCCTACGAATACCAGATTCCACGGCAGCTCTGCGCTCATAACGCCTTCGATGATCATCTTCATCAGGGTTGCCTGCGGTGCGCCGAGCTCCTCAGAACCGAAGCCCCATGCGCTGTCGAGCAGATACAGTGTACCGCCGATTGCCAGAGAGGATGCCAGAACGCCGATGACTTCGCCGATCTGCTGCTTCTTCGGAGTGGAGCCGAGCAGGTAGCCGGTCTTCAGGTCCTGAGAAGTATCGCCGGAGATCGCAGCAACGATGCAGATGATGGAGCCGATCGCAATGGCTGCTGCCATACCGGGTGCACCGGTCATGCCGGTCATCTTGAGGATGATGGTGGAGATCAGCAGGGTTGCGATCGCCATACCGGATACGGGGTTGTTGCTGCTGCCGACCAGACCTACCATACGGGAGGATACAGTTGCAAAGAAGAAACCAAATACGACAATGATCAGTGCGCCGAGCAGATTTACCGGAATTGCCGGAATCAGCCAGATAGCCAGTGTCAGAACTGCGATAACACCGAGCACGATCTTCATGTTCAGATCAGCAGAAGTTCTGTCCTGGGAAGCGGATGCCCCGCCCTTGCCCATGCCCTTGATGGCGTCCTTGAATGTACGGATGATCAGGGGGAGGGACTTGATCAGGCTGATGATACCGCCGGCTGCGAGTGCGCCTGCGCCGATATAACGGATGTAGCTGCCCCAGATACCGCTTGCACCGTCAGCTGCATAGATCTCACCGATGGTCTGGTCAACTGCCGGATAGATGACAGCATCCTGACCGAACATAACGATCAGCGGAATGAGTACCAGCCAGCTCAGTACGCCGCCGGCAAACATATAGGAAGAAATGCGGAAACCGCAGATATAACCAACGCTCATTACCGCCGGATAGATCTGTGTGCCGATCTCGCCTGCAAAGCCCTTCACGCGGAAGGAAACCTCACCGGGAACCGCTTTCAGACCATCAATGATGAACTTGAACAGAGCGGCAAAGCCCATACCTGCAAATACGGTGGATGCGTTGGAACCGCCTTCCTCACCGGCAAGCAGTACCTCTGCACATGCTGTACCCTCCGGATAGGGCAGAACGCCGTGTTCTTTGACGATCAGTGCGTTACGCAGGGGTACCATAAAAAATACACCCAGCAGACCGCCGATGATGGCGATCAGTGTGATCTCCAGAACACTTGGCTTGTCCATAACGCCCTCGCCTGCCCAGAGGAACAGCGCGGGGATCGTAAAGATCGCACCTGCTGCAACGGATTCACCGGCAGAACCGATGGTCTGTACCACGTTGCTCTCCAGGATGGAGTTCTTCTTCATGATGACACGAATGACACCCATTGAAATAACGGCTGCCGGAATGGATGCCGATACTGTCATGCCGACACGCAGACCAAGGTAAGCGTTTGCCGCACCAAAGATGACAGCAAGGATGATGCCCATGATGATGGACGTAGCCGTAAGCTCCGGCGTCACCTTGGATGCAGGAATATACGGCTTGAATTCTGTTTTGTTTTCCATTATATCCTCCTTTATCACGTTACAGTGACAAATCCAAAAAAATGACCCGATGAAACGGGAAATGACAGCTGCAAATCTGTGCACTGTACGCGATGTAATATAGTATGTACTAATTATACCATATTACGACACAGAAAGCAAGAGGAATTGTGTATTTTTGCTCCGGATTCCGCATGGAATTATTACCTAATTTTCATCCGTAGATTTGGTCAGAATGTCTTTATTCCGGCATTATTCCATCGCTTTACAATGGTAACACCCCGCAGTGGGCGGGGTGTTGAATTGTGTACAATTAGTATATTTCAAAAAGAGGTTTACTTGCTTCTTCTGAGGATCTCCTTGAGGAATTCCCATGTTCTCTGTGCAGAGGCGATGTTCAGGCGTTCCTTGGGGGTGTGGATGTTCTCGATATCCGGACCGAAGGAAACTGCATCCGCATCCTTGATCTTCTTGGAGAAGATGCCGCATTCCAAACCTGCATGGATGCCGGCAACGACGGGATCTTTGCCGTACTGGTCACGGAACACCTCGACCATGAGGTCACGCAGGGGCGAATCCTTGCGGTACTCCCATGCGGGGTACTCTGCGGAGAGTGTCATGCCGTCAAAGTCGATCTCATCCCCGATGGATTCGCAGAAGCTGCGGACGGTCTCGACCACGGCATCCTTGCCGCTGTCGGTATTGCTGCGGATGAGGAAATCACAGCTCAGATCCATGCCATTCGCCTCCAGAACGCCCATATTCAGGGAGGTTTCCACCATGCCCTCGATGCTCTCGCTCATGCTCTGCACGCCGGTCGGGAGGAAACGCAGGAAATCATAGATATACTCAAAATAGATTATATTTTCTTGGAATTTCACGTTTTTGTCTGCACAGATTTCCTTAACGGAGAACAGCAGATCGGGTTCAGCTTCGCCCCCAAGGTGCTTTTCATTGCAGAAACGGACAACCTGTTCGAGATGGTCGAGAATGTCCTCGTCACAGCCGAACACGATGGAAGCAGTCTGCGGAATGACATTGTGCTTGCCGCCGCCGGTAATCGTGCCGAAATAGCAAGGCTTGCTGATATGGGCAAGCGGTTCGCTGAGCATTTCAAATGCGTTGAGTCTGCCCTTGCCGATATCCACGCCGGAGTGACCGCCACGCAGACCGCTGACAGTGATTTCGTAGGTATAGAAAGGACATGTATACCGATTTTGCAGTTCAAACTCGCAGTGTGCGGTAATGCCGCCGGCACAGCTCACGGTGAGGATGCCCTCCTCCTCGGAGTCGATGTTGAGGATCTTTTTGCCCCTGACATTTTCTGCCTCGAACAGCTCCGCACCGAACATGCCGGTTTCCTCATCACGGGTGATGACGCATTCCAGCGGCGGATGGGGGATGTCATCGGAATCAAGCAGGGCGAACATATAGGCAAGGGCAATGCCATCGTCGCCGCCGAGGGTCGTGCCGTCCGCCCAGAGCCATTCGCCGTCCGTGAGGAGGTCAAGCCCATCGGTTTCCATGTCCTTGGTACAGTCAGCGGTCTTTTCGCACACCATATCCATATGTCCCTGGATAATGATGGGTTCGCTGTTTTCGTATCCTGCGGTGCCGGGTGCATAGATGATGACATTGCCGCCCGCGTCCTTGATTGCCTTCAATCCCCGCTGTGCGGCGAAATCAAGGCAGAACTGCGCGATCCGGGCAGTATTTCCGGAACCATGCGGAATGCTTGCAATCTGGCTGAAAAATGCAAATACCTTTTCAGGCTGAAGCTGTGTGAGATCGTTCATAAATTTCCTCCATGATTGTAAATGCTGATTTGTATAGGTTTATTATAACACATTTTTGTGCAGAATGCAAGGTACTCTGAAAAAATTCCGGTCTGCAGAGCGCAAACCGGAATTTTTTGATGTAAATTGACTCAGATAATCTCGTACACGCCCCACTGCCAGCAAAGCTTTGTGCCGATGTCGCATCCCATAGGAAGCAGAGCCATTGCAATCGGCATAATTTCGCCGTTTTCGATGTCCGTGCGGCGGAGCTGGGCATAGTCGCCCTGAATATCTTCCACTACATAATAATAAGGTCCCATTCTTTCCTCCTTAAACGCTGTTTTCCGCAACGCGTTTCAGTTCTTCTCTTGCATTTTCAAGCATGAGCGCACTAGGATTGTCGCCGCCCATAATGCGGGCAATCTCCTCCGTTCTGCCCTCAAAATCAAGCAGATGCACTTTTGTGACCGTGCGGTTCTGCTCGGTGTGCTTTTCGATCATATAGTGTGTATCCGCCATGACGGCGATCTGAGAAAGATGCGTCACACAAAGTACCTGGCGGCTTCTGCTGATCTCACGGAGCTTGATACCGATCTTCTGCGCTGCCTTGCCGCTGACTCCGGTGTCGATCTCATCAAAGATCAGCGTCGGAATGCTGTCGCGGTCGGCAATCACGGATTTGAGTGCCAGCATAATTCTGGAAAGCTCACCGCCGGAGGCGATCCTGGAAATGGGCTTCGGTACTTCGCCCTTATTGGCAGAAATCAGGAAGGTCACAGTGTCCCTCCCCTGCAGCGTCAGCTTTCCCTTTTCCTGCTGGACAGTCAGTACAACATTGGGCATGTCAAGAAACCGCAGTTCCTCAGAAACACGCTCTACAAAGCGATTTCCGGTCTCCTCACGATAGGCGGAAAGGGCGCGCGCCTTTTCCGTCACATCCACAAGCAGTTCCTGCTTCTGTGCTTCCAGCTCTGCAATGCGGTCGTCATCCTCCTGCATGTTTGCCATCTCGGCAGACGCACTGTCGTACAGCGTCAAAAGTTCCTCAAAATCGCAGAAAAACTGTTTTTTCACCTGGGAGATCGCATGGTAACGCTGGCGGAGCTTCTGCGCATGGACTTCATCCAGGCTCACGCCGTCCGCCATGCGCCGGAGATCCTCGGAAATATCCTTGATCTCAATAACAGCCGCTTTCATGCGCGCTGTCAGCTCATCCGTATCCGGATAAACATCCTCGATCTCGCGCAGCTGCTGCATTGCAGCATTGAGCAGCTCAACCGCGCAGTCATCGCCTTCCCCGCTGAGGATACCGGCAGCATTATTCAGACTGCCGAGGATACGTTCTGCATTTTCTGCCTGTATCAAAGCATTTTCCAGTTCTTCTTCTTCGCCCGGCTTTGGCTGGAGTGCGCCGATTTCCTGGATCTGCTTCTGCAGCAGAGCGGCACGCTGACGGCGGTACTGTTCCTCGCGTTTCAGCTTGCCAAGCTCACGGGCAATGCTCTGAAGCTGACGGAAGGATCTCTGATATGCTGTCAGGAATGTGGGATCACCGCCAAATTCATCCAGCACATGCAGATGATGCTCAGAGGCAAGGAGAACCTGATTGTCATGCTGACCGTGGATGGAGATCAGGAGTGATCCGATCTCACGCAGCGAGGAAACCGATGCGGTCTTACCATTGATTCTGCCGATGCTGCCGCCGTCCGCGCGGATCTCCCGTGTCAGTGTGATCTGCCGTTCATCGCAGGAAACTGCCATTTCTGCCAGAAGCTCCATCACATCATCGGACAGCCCGGTAAACAATGCTGTCACCGAAGCACGGTCGCAGCCTGTACGCACCCAGTCCTTGGAAACACGCTGTCCCAGCACCGCCTGGATGCCATGGATCAGGATGGATTTTCCGGCACCGGTTTCGCCGGTAAATACATGGAAGGCATCACGGAAACTGATGCACGCTTTTTCTATGACTGCAAGATTTTCAATATACAGTTCTTCTAACATTCACTCACCTGCCCTGAATTTCCGCAAGCAGCTCGGCTGCATAGCGTTTCGCCTGCTCCGCGGTACGGATCAGCACGAAGATCGTATCATCACCCGCAAGCGTACCCACCACATCCGGACGCTCGATCTCATCAAGCACTGTGCATACCGCCTGTGCTGTGCCTGAACGGCATTTGATCGCAACCGTATTTCCGGCATGATCGACAGCCACGATATTCCCTGCAAACAGATCGGAATACGGCACCGGTGCATCCGGCTGCGCATAGCGGCAGACACCGTTGGCATCTGCCTTTTTGATAAGATTCAGCTCACGGATGTCGCGCGAGATCGTCGCCTGTGTCACATTGTAACCGCGGTCTTTCAGGAGGATCTGCAATGCATCCTGATTTCCTACGGGATTGGTGCGTATCAGCTCCAGGATCTCCCTCTGTCTTGCGTATTTCATGTTGTTCCTCCGCACGAAAAGCCCTTGATAGACTGTGTTAATTTATGATTGACGGCATCATGGAAGCTGCTCCGGCGGAACTGGAGCAGAGAGATCTCATGCTGCGACCGTTCGATTTCCAGATAATGGGATGATGGAAATTCAGCTGGCGGTTCACCGTCGGCACTCAGGAAAATGCTCCTGTCGGCACCGGCAGTATGACGGATCGTAAGCCTGCGGTCTGCGGACAGGATCATCGGACGGTTGAACAGCGAATGCGGGCAGATCAGTGCGACCTCCATGCAGGAAAGCTCCGGCTCCATGATGGGACCGCCTGCAGACAGCGCGTAGGCGGTGGAGCCAGTAGGCGTACTGCATACCATACCATCAGCACGATAACGCCCCAGCAGCATATCATCCGCATGGACTGTAAATTCAAACACTTTGCCGATCATCGCAGAAACAGCAATGTCATTGAGTGCAGTGAAACCGGTTCGTCCGCCGCCGCCCACAAGCTCCGCATGGAGCAGCATCCGGCGGGAAATATGGTACTCCCCTGTCATCAGTCTGCCGAGCATATCCAGCTCATTCGCCTCCAGACTTGCCATAAAGCCGAGATAACCGGTATTGATGCCAAGCAGAAGTGCCTTAGAGGCGATCATTTTCTTGGCGCAGCGAAGGATCGTCCCGTCACCGCCGATGGCAATGACAATATCCATTGAATGGACAAGGGACGCAAAATCGCCGGAATGTACATAGTCCTGTTCTGCAAATTCCGATGCACAGGCATGATCCACATAGATCTGTGCGCCAAGCTCATGCAGCCTTGCGCAGACCTGTCTTGCACAGGGCAGCGCATTCTTTTTCTGAAAATTCGGAAAGATCGCAATATTCAGCATAATTATCCCCCATTGATCTCCGCTTCCCGGATGACAGCATCCAGATCCATCTCCGGCTCCTCCAGATCGCTCCCTTTCAGGAGCCAGACAAGATATTCCACATTACCGCTTCCCTCACCGCCGCGGATGGGCGACGGACAGAGTCCCTGCACAGAAAAACCGATATTCCGTGCAAATGCAGTCACATTCGTAAGCACATCCCTATGTGCGGTGCGGGAACGCACGATCCCCTTTTTATTGAGATTTTCCCTGCCCGCTTCAAACTGAGGTTTGATTAGTGCCACACATTCGGCGGTATCTGCAAGGAGCGCATATACGGAGGGCAGCACCAGCGTCAGAGAAATAAAGGCTACATCAATGGATGCAAAATCGGGTGTTTCCGGAACATCGGCACCGCACATCTGCCGGATGTCGTGTTCCTCCAGATTCACAACACGCTTGTCATTCCGAAGGGAGGGATCCAGCTGTTCCTTTCCTACATCGACCGCATAGACCTTTCTTGCGTCGTTCTGCAGCATACAGTCTGTGAAACCGCCGGTCGAAGCACCGACATCCAGACAGACCCTGTCACGGACGCTGATCCGGAAGCGGCTGAGTGCTTCATGGAGCTTCAGTCCGCCCTTTCCTACATAGGGGATGGAGTTGCCAAGCAATGCAAGTGTATCTGTCTCTGCAACCATCTGGGAAGGCTTTGTGCAGATCCTGCCGTTGCAGAGAACAAGTCCATCCTTCAGCAGAAGCTTTGCACGGGAGCGGCTTTTGCAGATGCCGCGTTCTGTCAATGCAATATCAATTCTTTTTTCCATACTCATAAATATATCGACAAACGGCATGTTCCGACAACTCCAGCCGTTCCAGAATGGACGGGATGGATGCCTGACGGAGAAATTCTTCACAGGTCACACGCAGATACGTTCCGCTGTAACCGCGTTCAGCCAGCATTGTGCCGAACAGGGACGAAATGCCGCCGTTTCCCATACTCTCCTCAAAAAATACGATCGTCCGGTAGCGTCCGGCAAGCTCCGCGAGTTCCTCTGCCAACGGGAAAATGCGGGTCAGCTTCAGAAGACTGCTTGCATATCCGCTTGCGGCGCAGGTAGTGTGCGCGCGCCAGAGTGCGTCATAGACTCTGCCATAGGAGATCAGCAGGATCTCTGCATTTTCATCTTCTATAAAAGTATAATCCGCATTCAGTGCGTCCTTCGGGAAGCTCATACCCTTTTCATCCCCGCGCGGATAGCGCACTGCTGCAATGCCCCGGTCATTGAAGATCGCCTGCTGCATACAAAGACGCAGCTCCTCATAACATGCCGGTGCATAGATGGTCGTGCCGGGAATGGAAGTCAGCATCGGAATATCAAACATGCCCTGATGCGTCTCGCCGTCCTCGCCGACCACGCCGGCGCGGTCGATACCAAGTACAATATGCTGTCCGCCGATGGCGGCATCATGCACAAGCTGATCATAAGCACGCTGCAAAAATGTGGAATATACAGCAAATACCGGTATCATGCCGCTGCTTGCAAGTCCTGCGGCAAATGTGACCGCGTGCTGTTCGGCAATGCCCACATCATAGAAACGCTCCGGCACCTCTGCTTCAAAAAACTGCAGTCCTGTGCCATATTTCATCGCAGCAGTGATGGCGCAGATATTTGTATGCTCCTTAGCCAGACGTGCAAGCTCCTTGCCGAACACGGTGGAGTAGCAGTCCGCTCCGGATACCTCCGGATTACCGGTCATTACATCAAATTTGGATACGCCGTGGAACTGGCTCGGATTTTTTTCTGCCGGCATATAGCCCTTGCCCTTTACGGTCTTGACATGGATAAAGACGGGGCAGTCACAGCGTTTTGCTGTGCGCAGAACCTCTTCAAGATCCTGAAGATCGTGTCCATCCACAGGTCCGAAATATACAAATCCCATCTGCTCGAACAGAGTCGCCTGCCGCACAAGAATATTTTTTACGCCGTCCTTGGTGCCTTTCAGCACCTTGGCAACGGGCATTCCGAGATGGGGGGTGTTGACCAGAACCTTCTCGACTGCCTGCTTGGTTCTGACGTAGCTTTCCTTTTCACGGATGGAACGCAGATAGCCCGAAACAGAGCCGACATTGCCGGAGATGGACATATTATTGTCATTGAGGATAACGATCAGGTTCTTGAGCTTTCCGCCGTTATTCATACCCTCGAACGCCAGTCCTCCGGTCATTGCTCCGTCACCGATCACAGCAATGACATGGTGGTCTTCCCCGCGCAGACGCATCGCCTCTGCAATACCGCAAGCCACAGAGATCGAGGTGCTGCTGTGGCCGCTGATGAAGCTGTCATGCGGTGATTCCTCCGGCTTGGGGAAGCCGGAAATACCATCCTCTCTGCGGATCGTGCCAAATTCCTTCAGCCGTCCTGTCAGGATCTTGTGCGCATAGCACTGATGCCCCACGTCCCAAACGATCTTATCCATAGGGGAATCAAAGACGCGGTGCAGTGCCATCGTCAGCTCCACTGCGCCAAGATTGGAGGCAAGATGTCCGCCGTTTTTTGAAATAACGCGCACCATCATGGAGCGGATCTCTTTTGCAACCCGGCGGCACTGCGGAAGCGTGAGTTTTTTCAGCTCCTGCGGGAGCTGGAGCTGATCAAGATGAAGCTCCTGCACATCCGCTGTTTTCTCATTGTGATTCATCATATTCATATTACACGACTGCAAGAGGGACAAGTGCGCCGATCGCAATGCCCAGCATTGCACCGCAGAAGACCTGCAGTGGCGTATGACCCAGCAGCTCCTTCAGCTCCTTCATTTTACTCTCTGCATCACCGTCCTGGGAGAACAGACGCAGACGGATCTGATTCAGCTCCTTGGCGTGCATTCCGGCTGCGCGGCGCACACCGGCGGCATCGTACATGACAATTACACTCAGCACGCACATGACAGCAAATGCAGAGGATTCCCAACCATCCGTTCTGCCGGCTGCGACCGTTGCTGCGCAGACGAGCGCAGAGTGGGAACTTGGCATACCGCCGGAGCCGTAAAGTCGCTCTACCTTGAAATCGGAATTTTGAAAAAAGAACAAGATAAACTTCAGTATCTGCGCACTTGCCCAGCCAAGGAATCCGGCAAGCATAATCGGATTATACATCAATTCGCCTACTTTCTTTATTGTTCACGCACCAGCAGCGCATCCGTCAGTGCATGTAAAAATTCTGTATGTTCAAATGCCGCAAGCTGTGCATGGGCAAATTCCGTCAGTTCCTTTGCGCGCTTCTGTGCTTCCTCAATACCGAGCACAGTCACAAAGGTCTTTTTGTCTTCCTCCGCATCACTGCCGATCGGCTTGCCGAGCATCTCCGCAGTGCTGGTCACATCCAGGATGTCGTCGATCATCTGGAAGGCAAGCCCGATGCTTCTGCCGTATGCTGCTGCCGCCTCCTGCTGTGCAGCTGTACCGCCGCCGCAGATGCAGCCCATTTTGCAGGACGCCTCCATCAGCGCACCCGTCTTGCCGAGGCACATGGTCGTCAGGTCGTCCGCAGACACCTGCCCGCGCGTTTCAAACTGCATGTCCATCATCTGACCGCCGACCATACCGTTTGCGCCCTCGCGCTCGGACAGCACTGCGATCAGTGTGACCTTCTGCTCCGCTGTCAGGCTGGGATCACCGGCGATCAGCTGGAACGGTGCACAGATCAGCGCATCGCCGGCAAGGATGGCAGTTGCCTCACCGAATGCCTTATGGCAGGAGGGTTTGCCGCGGCGCATGTCATCATTATCCATAGCAGGAAGATCATCAAAGATCAGAGATGAGGTATGTGTCATCTCCATACCGCACGCAGCGGCATCTGCCTGTTCCAGCGTTCCGCCGCAGATCCGGCAAAATTCGTAGATCAGTACGGGACGGATCCGCTTGCCGCCGGCGGACAGGGAATGGCGCATCGCATCATAGAGTTCATTCAGCTCCATGCCTGCGGCATCCTGCATCGCTGCAACTCTGGCAAGCATGTATTCTTCAAGACGCACTGCATAGGCTTTCAGCTGTGTATTAACATCGGTCATGGTATTCACACTTTCTCATTCAGCGGCACCGGAATTTCCTGCACGGTAAGAACCGCCTCCTGTAATATTTTATGGCACTGCGCCGACAGCTGCATTCCTTCGGCATAGAGCTTGGCAGCCTCCTCCAAGGAGAGCTGTTCACGCTCCAGCTTCGCTGTGATTTCTGCCAGACGCTGCATCTGTTCTTCATAATTCATGAGTTTCTTCCACCTTTGCTGTGATCGTACCATCCTGCATCCGCACACGGATGGCAGCCTGCGGCTGTACCTGCCGGACAGAGGTCAGAATGGCACCTGTATCATCATAGACTGCCGCATAGCCCCTTTGCAGAACACGCAGGGGATCAAGCTGCGTGAGCTTTTCCTGTATTGCGGTGTATGCAGAGTGCTTACGCGACAGACAGAGCTGCATATTCTTGCGCAGTGCTTCTGTCAGCCGGATGCGGCGTTCTTCCTGTATCCGGATACGGTTCTGCGGCGAGCAGAGCTGCAGACGGCTCTGCATACGCTCCAGCTCCTGCTGTGCATCTGCAAGCCTTGCACAGTAGATCCGGTGCAGATGCTGCTGCGCAAGGCGGACATTTTCTGTCAGCTGCCGGATGTCCGGCACCGCAAGCTCCGCTGCAGCGGAGGGTGTCGGCGCACGGCGGTCAGCCACAGCATCGGCAATGGTCGTATCTGTTTCATGCCCCACCGCGGAGATCACCGGGATCGGGCAATGGTACATTGCGTAGGCTACGGATTCCGCATTGAAGGCATTCAGATCCTCCGACGCACCGCCGCCCCTGCCGAGGATAAGGACATCACAATTCTGTGTTTCTGCCGCAAGCAGTGCGCTGCAGATCGACTGCGGTGCCTGTTCTCCCTGCACCAGTACCGGGAACACCTTCACAGTGACAAGGGGACAGCGGCGGCGCAGGATATTCAGGATATCCTGCAGTGCCGCACCCGTGCCGGAGGTGATGACCCCCACAACGCGCGGCATGGAAGGCAGCGGACGTTTGGCAGATTCCGCAAACAGACCTTCAGACCGCAGTTTCCGGATACGCTGATCAAGTGCAGTTTTTGCGGCACCCACGCCCTCCGGCTGCATGTCCGTGACATTCAGCTGGTACACACCGTCACGCTCATAGACGGTCAGAGCGGCAGTCAGGATGACGTGCATTCCATTTTCCGGCTGGAACCGCAGGCGACCTGCACTGGTGCGAAACATCACTGCCTTGATCAGGCTGTTTTCGTCCTTCAGGGAAAAGTAAAAATGTCCGGAGGATGGCGCGGAGAAATTGGAGATCTCCCCTTTTATCATAAAATGCTTCAGATTACTGTCCTCGCGGATGCGGGATGCCATGTAGCGGTTGATCTGGGATACGGTCAGCACTGCCATGACGCACCTCCGCTGCAGGCTGCCGCATAGATCGCCGTGCCCACTGCATTATCGCATGAAAATTCAGGCTTGGCAAAAGAGGCATTCTTCACCCCTGCAAGTCTGTCCTGAATCAGCTGATCGGACATGACACCGCCTGCATATACCACCGGCAGTTCACCCGTCTTTGCAAGGGCGCGATCCGTCATTTCCAGCAGCACATCGGCAATTGCCGACAAACAGCGTTTCGCCGTATCGCAAGGTGCCTCCCCTTCTGCGATCGCCTTTGCGCACTGGTTCTCCAGACCGGACAGACAGCAGTCAAACCCTTTCATTACAGGCTTGTACCGGAAGTTCTTTTCACTCTGCACAGCAAGCTCCTCCAATGCAGCTCCGCAGGGGAAGCGAAGTCCGAGCATCAGCCCGACCCTGTCCACAAGCTGTCCTGCCTTGAGATCCAGTGAGGAGGAGAGCGGCGTAATCCGGAGCAGAAGCGCATCATCCGGCTCACAGAGGACACAGTCCGTCGTACCGCCGCTGACATGGAATGCCAGAAAACGGCGGCGCAGCAGGGAAAGCTGCCCAGCGGAATACAGTGCCGCCAGAATATGCCCTACCTGATGGCTTGTCCGGTACACCGGAATTTCAAGTGCCTGTCCGAGCATCCGTGCTGTGCCGTCTCCGCAGAGAAAGCAGGGCATATAGGAGCCTTCTGCGTTGCGGGGCTTTTCAGAAACACCGATTCCGGAAATACCGGAAATATCCAGCCTGGAAAGGATGTCCGGAAGCTGTACCGTATGATGAAAGACAGCGTCGCTCTGGCGGAGTCCTTTTTCACCCTTTTTGACGGGGAGCAGCTTTTTCGACTGTACAACAGTATGTGCATCGGTATCATATACCGCCGCAGAGGTGGTATAATTGCTGGTATCCAGTCCCAGGAAGAGCGGCATTACGCTTCCTCCTGCGCAGACGTTTCACGCGGCGGCAGACTACGGGCATACGCGCCGAGTACGCCGTTGATGAATGCGGTATCCTCCTGATAGGTGTACTTCTGGGAGATCTGCACTGCCTCACTGACAGCAACATTGACCGGAGTTTCCGGCATATAGCGCAGCTCATAGATCGCCATGCGCAGCAGGATCAGGTTGATCCTTGCGATACGGCTGACTGCACGCTTCTTGCTGTATGAGGAAATGATCTCATCAAGCTCCTCTGTGTGTGAAAGTACGCCCTCCACAAGAGTCTTGACATGGTCATCCACGGTGATCTCGTCAACCTCCTCCGCAATTGCATACAGCTCCTCGGGGCTGTCATCGCGAAGGGATGCCTCAAATAAAATCAGATATGCATTTTCTCTGCACTGGTGCTTTGTCATAATTACCTCCTATGTGATGGACAGTACTGCCGTCCCGGCGGACTGCCCGTGTACGACCATACCGGTATGCGGATATACCGCATACCGGAAGTCTTTTATGCATCAAATTCTACGCCGCTGACCTCTACATTAACATTGACCGCAGTTACACCGGTCATGTCCTGGATGCTCTGCTTGACTGTCTGCTGGATCTGCTTTGCAACAGTGACTGCACGGCAGCCGCTTTTCAGCACGACCTTCATATCCACAGCAACAGCTCCGCCGAGGTTTTCTATGGTGACCGGTGCACCGCCGAATCCGGACGGTGCCAGATGTGCCACTCCCTCAATGTCGCGGACAGCAAGAGCAGCCACTCTGCCGAGCACTTCATCGGAGATTCTGATCGCGCGTTCACTGGATGTTACCTTATCCATTATACTACTTCCTTTCTTTGTCAGAACAGGACGCTTTCTTCCATGTTCTGGTAATTGAAGCTGATTTTTTCGGAAAAATCATAGTCCTTCTTCTATTATACCAAAAAAAACAGAAAAGTACAACTATTTTACTTCAAAAATTCTGATATTTTCTGAAGAAATTGAAACCTCCCCCAGAATGATGTCCTTGATGAGTGCCGCATCGGACGCTTCCAGCCCCTCGGACTTGACAACAACCTTCGCAGATTCGCCGTCAAGGTAGACAACGCAGTCCGCAAAGCCCTGGGATTTGATGAGGGATTCGATGTTGCCCTCGCACTCGATGAGATTGGATACCTCGACTGCATTGAGTGCGGTGGTGATGATCTCATCCTCCGTCAGGTCTCCCCCGCCCATGATCATCTGCAGCGTCTGTACAGCCTGGTCGCGGTTGGTCGTCTTTTCCAGTCTCGCCTTTGCAAAAAAGTCGGCACTGGCATCCTCCGCCTGTGTTTCAGCAGCGGTTTCCTCCGTCGGCTGTGTCGGCTCTGCGTCGGCATTGACAAATTCCGTATCACCATAGTCCCCCTGGTCTGCACTCAGTTCAGAAGCAGGAGTCGTCACACTGAGATCGGAGCCTGTCAGAGAGTAGTTGATGTAGACAGCAGCGGCAAGCATCACGCTCAGGCAGGAAAGAATGATCTGGCGTTTTCCGATAATAATGGATGGCTTTTTCATATACAGTTGCTCCTTTCAATTAGATCATGTTCACATAAAATGAATATGCAGATTTTAGAGCAAAAATTTTACGCAGGCAAGGCAAAAAAATCGCAGGCATACTGACGTATGTCAAGATTTTTTAACGCAGAATGCGTGAAATTTTGCCGAAAAAATGCGTATGAGATTTTAATGTGAACAGGCTCTATCCGCGGATGTATCCAGCCGCGTCACATAGATCTTTGCTGTGGAAATACCGCACGCAACGGAAACGGCGTTATAGACGGACTCCTGTACAGTACTGCGGTCCCCGCCCTCACAGGCAACGACCACTCCGGTGATGGGCGGGTTGGTGACGGACTCCATGAGAGCTTCGCCCTTGCTGCCGCCGATGGTAACATAACTGCTGCTGCGTTTCACCTGATCTTCGCTCACGAGGCTGTCCCCTTCTGTGGCATAGTGGTACTCCTCACTGCCGCTCACTGTCACAAGAACCTGCACATTGCCAACACCGCTGATGCTGGTCAGTATGGTTTCCAGCTCTGTCTCCATCCGCTGGCGGTATGCCTCCGGGGTTTCTGCGGATACAGCAGCTTCCTGCACGGGCGTATCCTCCTCTTCCGGTGCAAGAAAGGACGAAACAAGGATGCAGCCCATACCAAGAAGCCCCAACAGAACGATGGCATGGAGAGGGTCAGCCTTCCGGAAATGCTTCTGTATCCAGCTGCGCAACATGAAGCGTCACCTCCTCTCCCAGATCACTGCGCAGGATCGCGCCGGCGCGGACGGTATCGCTGCACACTGCGCTGATCTCACTAATATATATGCGCTGCTTGTCATCAATATGTATCTCTGCTTTCAGCTCCGGACAGGTGATACCGTTTTCGGCAAGGCGGGCACAGAGGGCGGCTTCCGTCTTTTCAGCTGTCTCCGTCAGGATCAGCTCCTGGGCGGTGTCGGTGATCTGCTCCGCCTGTATGGCAGTCCGTACCATATCCGCTTCCGGCGGAGCAAGTGTGAGATCCATCCGCAGGAGCGGTCCGGCAAGACAGACGGCAAAGAGCAGGGAGATCAGGAAACGGGTCTGCTGTTCAAACTGCCGGCTCGGGCGGAGCATATTGCACAGCCCGATGGCTATGCTCAGCATACAGGCGGCGGTAATGACGGTTCTGAGTTCTTCCATAAAGCCTCCTCACGCAGAAAGCAGATCCCCGCCAAGCATCAGCATGACGGCGGTGGAAAAGACAAAAATAACAGAAAAGCTGACGGATACGGAAAAAGCGGCTGCAAAGACACGCTCCGTATTCTGCAGGAGCTTTGTCATGCGCGGCACCGCAAACAGCTCCGCTGCAGCGGCGGCAGCGGCAAGCAGAAGACGATAGATCCCAAGCTGCAGGAGAACGGGCAGGAGCAGTCCCAGCACGGAAAGGATGCCGACCGCACCGGTCGTAGTCTTCAGCACACCCATACTGCCGAGTACGGTGGTATAGGCATCAGAAACCGCGCCGCCGACAAAGGGGATGCCGTTGGAAAGAACGAATTTTGTTGCCTTGGCAGAGGCGCGGTCTGCGGAAACTGCCACCATACTCTGCACGGAGAGCAACCCGAGGAATATGCTCATCAGCAGACCCAAAAGCCAGATCGTAACTCTGTGAAAAAGCTTTATGATCCCGTCCAGGGATACTGTTGGTTCGACGGCATCGACAATACTCAGGGCAAATGCCATGCTCAGGGCGGGGAGCATGACATGCACTGTCATCTGCAGGAGAAGCTCACAGACCGCAAGCATTGCCGCCTGGTAGCCTGCTGCCGCTGTCAATCCGCCGCAGACGGTCAGAACCGCAGCAAAGATCACAGAAAAACGGAGCATGAAATCCGCGCTTGCTTCAAGATGCGCGGCTGCCTTCAGGAACACCGCACTGACCGGCTCTGCCAGTACGCCGACACCGCAGAGAACGCTGACCATGCCGCACACCTCGCTCACCGAAGTTCGGTTTCCCTGCAGACTTTCCGCAAGGGCAGAAAGCAGGATCACGCCGAGCAGGATGCCGAATACACGAAGCGGCTCCGCGGCGGCATCGGCTGCCTGTTCCATCAGGTTTTCCAATATCTGTGTGAGTGTAAGGGCAGTCACAGTTTCCGGCTTGTCCGGCGAAACGCCCTGCGCTGCCAGTACATCATCCATGCCGGAACCGGCAAGGATGTCCTCTGTGCCGCTGGCTTCCAGAAGGGCAGAAAGACTTTCCTCATAGGACAGCCCGTTTTCCTGAGCGGCGGCATGAATGGGATGCGGATACAGGCAGAACAGAAGCAGGGGTACGATGCAGAGCAGATGCTTCATCCGATCACCTCCAGGACGGTCTGCACAAGCATGGTGAACAGCGGCAGGGACAGCCCGAGTATGCTCACACGTCCAAACAGCTCCACAGCAGTACAGATGGCATTCTCTCCGCAGTCACGGCAGAGATCCATGCCGAGCTGGGTCAGATACGCGATCCCGACCGCTTTACAAAGGATGCCAAAATACTCGGCATTCATGCCGGTCATAGAGAAGAACGCAGAAGCAGTATCAAGGATCTCCTGGATCTGCGGCAGAAGGCTGAGCAGGACGATACAGGATACGGCAAGTCCCAGCAGCACTGCCTGCGGCTTCTGGTACTGACGCAGAACCAGCCCCAGCACACATCCGCAGATACAGAACGCAATTGCTGTTATCATAAGCCGAACACCGATTTAACCGTTTCAAACAGCTCACTGATCTCCTCAATGATGAGCATAAGTACGACGATCAGACCTGCAAGCGTGGTCATCATCGCCTGTTCCTCGCGTTCGGCACGCTTCAGAACCAGATTCAGAACGGCAACGATGATGCCCGTACCGGCGATTTTAAAAATCAGATCAATATCCATGTCTTCGCTCCTTGTTTTCGATACTTCATCGTTATATGAAAAGTATTGCCAGCATGGCACCGAGCAGGACACCGAGCCGGCGGTAAAGTCCGCCTTTCTGGTCACATGCGGCTTTCAGCTCATCCGCAAGCACGTCCATCTGGCGGCGGTACAGCTCCAATGCGGCAAGCTGCCCCTCCAGATCCGTCGTTCCCAGCACGTTTCCTAAAGCCATAAGGATCTCTGCCGCCTGCGGAAATACGGCAGAATCGGCAGATACTGCCTCTTTCCAGAGGATGCCCGGCGCAGTTCCCGGACAGAATGCAGTGCTGACCCGGCGCAGGAATGTAAATTCCCGGTAGTTCGGATGCTCGGCAAACTGGTACAGCAGCTCCTCCAGCGGTGTGCATTGGTAGCGGATGTAGGTGCTGAAATCGCAGAGCAGGGCGGCAAGACACTGCGCATGTCGGAGCCTTGTCCTGAGCCGCCGGGCGGCATAGATGCCGATCCCCGTGCAGGTCATGAACAGGCAGATGATCCCTGCCAGCCTCATCGCTGTGCCATCCTTCTGACACTGCGGATACTGCCCGCTTCGGCAAGCATGACACAGTACCGGAAAATGCCGGCTTCGATCAGCGGGCGCAGAACGGGACGGCGGTACAGCTCCTCCGGGGAACCTGCATGACAGCTTGCGGCAAACTGTACACCGCAGCCTGCCGCCTGCAGTATCGCCTGCACATCCTGCTCCGAGCTGATCTCATCACAGATGATGTACTGCGGTGTCAGGACGCGCAGGGCTGTCAGGATGCCGGCGGCTCTGGGGTAACCGTCAAGCACATCCGTTCTGACTCCTACATCATGCTGGGGAATACTGCGAATCACAGCAGCAAGTTCCCCGCGTTCGTCGATCAGGGACGTGCGGTACTGTGTGCCGATCAGGCGGCAGAGATCACGAAGAAAGGTCGTCTTTCCGCTGCCCACAGTTCCGGCGACCAACACACTGACCGGCTCTGCACCGAGCTGCTGCCAGACTGACTCTGCAATACCGCGGTATTCTCCGGCAATGCGGAAATTCAGTCCGCTGATATGGCGCAGGGTCATGGGGCTGCCCTCCTGCACGGAGGCTGTGCCGCAGATGCCGACTCTGCATCCGCCCCGGATGGTCACAAACCCCTCCGCAATATCACGCTCATGGCTGTAGACGGAATAGGAGCAGACCGCCTGAAAGCTGCGTGCAATCTCCTCCGCACCGATGACAAGTGCCTGTCCGGCAATGCTGGTCAGGGTTCCCTGTTCTGTCAGGAAGGACTCCCTCCCCCCGATACAGATGCCGACAGGTCTTCCGCTCCGGAGACGGATCTCCTGGATCTCCTGCGTGTCCAGCGGCAGCTTCTGGATGCTGCGGCGGACGGACTGTGGTAGGTATTCGAGTGTGGTCTGTAAATTCTCTCTTGCCTGCATGTGCATCACTTCCTTTTCTGTTCCATCCTATGCGTGTCCGTCCATGAGTATGCACAAAAAAATCCGCTGTACGTTTTTGTACAGCGGATCATCGTTTTTATATTTTCACAGTCACCCACGATTCCAGTTTGTGTTCTGCAATGATTTTTCGGGCTTCGGCAAGGGAAAGCGCATCTGTCAGAATACATGGCATATGTGCCGCCATCAAAACCAGTTCCCCCATCGGCTGCGTCAGACCAAAGGCTTTCCGTATCTTCAGAAGCACTTTCTTATCCGTCACCGGCTGAACCAGAATCACCTCTGGCTGCCGGGGCTGCCCTGTCATTTCCGGAAAGCAATCATAATCGAGATAATGATTCAGAACGGAAAGCAGCTTCTCTGCATCCGCATCGGGTTCATACATCAGGCAGAACGACACACATTCATTCAGAAGTTCACCGGAAATACATCCGCCGTCAGCGGGTACACCATCCGGATAGATTTCGTCATAATCATCTGTAATTTCCGGCAGCTCAGCGATATGGCAGATGGTGTCGGCGGTGAATGTGCCGTTTTCATCCGTATACAATCCCCAGTCGGCAGAGGTGAGTTCTCCCTGTGATAAATAGGTGTTCTTTAATGTGAGAAGCAGCTCAGAAATAGTTTGTATCATTCCTCAATTTCCCCCTCATCAAATGTACGATAATACTGCAGATGCTGGTATTCCTGCATCTGTGCGGAAGCCGAAATCGCCTCCTTCAGCTGGAGATAATTTCCGTCCGCATCCACTGCACCGTAGGAATTGAGTGCCGGATAATCATCCATCAGCTCCATGCGGAAGGTATCCCAGCTGTCGAGCGGCAGTCCGGCATTCTCCTTCAGGATCGCGGAGAGATAATTCAGGCTTGTGACCTCCTGCGCCTCCCAATCCACATCGTAATTTGCCCACATCACATAGGGTACAGTGTAATTCGCTTCACGGACCGCAACTGCATCCGCAGGATCCGCAAACAAGGAGGTATAGGGCATATCCAGTGCGGGCTGATGGTCGCCGAACATCAGGATGATCGTATCCTCCGGATAGCTTTCAAAGTAAGTGATCAGCTCCTCAAACGCCTTGTCGCTCTCATGTACAACGGTCAGATATTGATTGACCTCATCGGACGCGCCCTCGCACAGCGCGGCAGCTTCAAAATCCGCGCCCTCATAGCCATAGGAACCGTGATTCTGGATGGTGACATTGAAAATAAACTGCGGCTGTCCGTCTGGCTTTTCCTCCATGACCTCAATTACCTTCCGGTAATTCTCCGAATCACTCACAAAGCCGCGTATGTAGTCCAGCTCACCGAAATACAAAGATTCCTCCGTATCCTCCGGCAGTGTTTCCAGCATTTCCTCCGTAACCTCGCCGAAGTCTTCTCCTGTCAGGAAGCTGTCAAAGCCCATCAGCGGATAATTATTGTCACGATTCCACTCGATACCGTGGTAAGGATGCACTGCACAGGTATCGTAGCCAAGCTCCTTTAGAGAGGACGCAAGGGAATCCGTGGGGTGGTCAATGAACTGGTTGTACGGCACCGCTGTCACGGGCAGGAATGCCATGGTGCTGCCGGTCAGAAATTCCCACTCCGACTGGCAGGTATAGCCGCCGAACACGGATACCAGAGCCTTGCCCTTGATACAGTTTTCCTCCATGCTGTGGATATAGGGCAGAATGTCCTGCGTCAGCGGAAGCTCCCCGACGAGGTCATAGTCCGCAAGGGATTCATTCATCACAACAATGATATTCGGTCGGTCATGCTCCTGCACGGCAAGACTTGTCTGCAGGACATCCTCCGCATCCGCTTTGCTGTAACCGGTCGGTTCGGTAATGTCGTGCTGCTTCGCCTCCACATAGAGCGAATAGAGAACGCCGTTCTCCTTAGTGAACTCATTGATATTGAATTTAATGTCGCCGTCACTGTGTTCCTCCAGATTCAGGAAAAGCGCAGTGGGCAGTGTCGCGCAGAAAACGGCTGCACCGCGGCGGAACACCTTCCATTTGTAGGGCTTGTCGTCATACTCACGCAGCAGACAGAGTGCGCCGCTAAGAAGCAGAACGCTGAAAATCGTGTCACGCACCATGACACCTGTGATCTCGAAGCTGTAGCGTCCTGACAGGCGCATAGCATCTGCAAGACAGAAGAAATCACTGATCTGGAACGCCACGGAACGCGCATTGATCGAAAATTCGTTGGCAATCGACAACGCAAGCATCACAATGGTAATGCCGATCAGCGAAGGACGCAGACGGCGGAGCAGCACCAGAAACAGGGCATATACAATGAACAGCAGCAGGATATTGAACATCTGTACATACCATACCACGTTGAAATACAGGGCGATCTCCAGCAGAATGGGATAAAGAAGCGCGAGAACTGTGGCTGCTTTTCCGCTTCTGATTACAGGTATCTTCATGAGTTCCTCCTTACATCTTTCCGAATCATACGGTTTTCGTCATGATTCTATTTTCTTGTTTGTGCTTTTTGCACAAATCATAATTCTATCTTTTATACAATTATACCGGATACCGGTGCATTTGTCAAGACGAATTTCTTTAAGATTTTCCAAGAACCACAACTGTATTAGTTCTTATCATACAGTATATCACAGAATGCGGGGTTTGTCAAGGGGGATGGAGAAAAATGCACAGCATTCACTCAAACCAAAGGATGCCTGGAAAATGGATCGCTCGAATGCCGATCCGTCATATACGCCCCGTATAGCCGCCGTTTTTGTTGCGAATCCTTCCCTTTCATTATATATTCTGCAATTCTTTGTAAATTATTTGCAAAAAACATTGCAAAAAATATTTTACCATGGTATAATGATAATGTATCATTATACTAAAACAAACAGGGGGTATCTATTATGTTACTGCTTTACTATCCCAATTGCAACACCTGTCAGAAGGCAATGGAGTGGCTTTTAGCAAAGGGTTATACATATCGTGAACGGCACATCAGGGAAGAGAATCCCACCTATGAGGAGCTTTCCGAATGGTTCAGAAAAAGCGGACTGCCGCTGAAGCGTTTTTTCAATACAAGCGGACTTCTTTATAAGGATCTCCGGCTCAAGGACAAGCTGGCAGATATGACCGAGGAGGAACAGCTCCGCCTGCTGGCTTCGGACGGAATGCTCGTCAAGCGTCCGATCCTCATCATGGATGACACTGTCCTGGTGGGCTTCCGCGAAAATGAATGGTGGATGAAACTGCGCTGACGGGAGGCCACATATGGAATATGATAAGCTGCTGGAAACCATTACTTCCCTGCACTGTCCCGACCGCAGTCTCTGCATTGGCATTGATGGGCTTGGCGGTGCGGGAAAAAGCACCATTGCTGAGATTCTGTGCAGCCGGCTTGCAAAGGCTGGGCATTCTGTCAGACTCCTGCATATGGATGAGCTGATCCATCCGCGGGCTGTCCGCTACAATGCGTCAGTACCGGAATGGCAATGCTACTATGAGCTGCAGTGGCGGTATGATTATCTGCGGCAGCTGCTGCAGCCAATCCGTGAGAATCGTGAGCTTCGCACGGAGCTGGAACGCTACGACCTCGACAGTGACAGCTATCACAGTGAACCGTTCCATGTACCTGTCGGAAGCATTGTGATCGTGGAGGGTATTTTTCTTCAGCGCGATGCACTTGCAGGGATGTTTGATCTGACGGTATATGTTGATGTACCAGAGGGCATCCGGCTTGCAAGGGTTCTGGAGCGTGACGGATATATCGGCGACAGGGATGCCATTGCTGCCAAATATGAACGGCGGTATTTCCCGGCAGAGCATCACTACCTGCGCACATGCTGTCCGGCTGAACGGGCGGATGTGGTGCTGGCATCAAAATGATAAGCAAGAAGGCTTCCCGATGAGGAAGCCTTCTTCTTGTTATTGGTTTCGTTATTGTTCCAGATTCTCACAGATGAAATCTGTGAACTCTGCAAATTCTGCGCATCGTTCGCCCTGTGCATACAGACCGATCATCACACCGGTAAAGTTGCCGGCAACCTCCGTGGACAGATACTTGGTCTGTGCGCCGCCGAGATCATGGAGCTTGCCGCCGACCTCTGCTTTGAACCGGTAGACATAGTTGGAGCAGTCGATGATCAGACGAGCTGTACCGCTGCATTCGGCAGGAACCGGAATATTACCGTCCTCAACCACAAGGTCACCGACCTGGCGGCGGCGGATGATCTCAAAGCCGCTTCCGGACGGACGGACAGCGATCTCATAATGCTGCTCAGGTGTCATGTACATGGTCAGACCAGCCTCCTGACCGCTCCCCTTCACGGTACATGCAATGTGCAGATTCATTTCCTGCTGACGCATTCCGAGGAAGGTGGGATTTGCTTCGGTATCGGACAGCTTTGCGCCGTTGCTGCGCAGGCAGAATGTATCTGTATCAAAGGCATAATCCTCCATAATGGGATTGCCCATAAAGCACCAGTCCGTGCCGACCTTTGTATTGGAAAAGCTCTTGTCCGGAACACGCTGCTGGATCGTTTCGGGAATACGGTCGGTCTCCATTTCCAGGCGTGTTGTGCCGTCAACACCGGCAGTGAACCAGCCGTTTTCATCAAAGGTCACAGGTACAAGATACACCTCGCGTCCTGTGATATGGTGCATCACCCAGCTGCCGATCTGACGGAAGCCAAGATGCACCATCCACCAGTTGCCCTGCGGATCCTCCACCAGGTCCGCATGACCGCAGCCCTGGAGCAGATACCCGCCGAGATTGCGGTTGGTCAGAACGGGATTATTGGCATAGGGTTCAAACGGACCATAGAGATGGCTGCTTCTGGCATAGACGACCATATGACCATATTCCGTGCCGCCCTCGGATGCCATCAGATAATACATGTTGTTGATCTTGTAGAGATGGGGGCTTTCCAGGAATCTGCCGCCGCATCCCTCCCAGACGGGCTGGGATTCTGTGCGCTTTTTGCCGGTAGCAATGTCGATCTCACACTGAAAAATACGCGCCTTTCCATGTTCATCCGTGCCGTTGCTCATAAAATATGCCCTGCCGTCTTCAAAATACAGGGAGGGATCAATGCCACCCTGCTCCACATAGATCGGATCAGACCATTCTCCATGGATGTCATCCGTCCAGACATAGAAATTGCCGCCATTGGTCACATTGGTGGTAACCATATAGAATCTGCCGGCATTGTAACGGATGGTCGGGGCATAGATGCCGCCGACGGAATTGCAGTTCTGCAGCGGAAGCTGGCTTTCGCGGGTCAGCACATGACCGATCTGCGTCCAGTTGATGAGATCCTTACTCTCAAACAGCGGCACTCCCGGAAAGAACTGAAACGAGCTGCAGACAAGATAATAGGTATCACCTGCGCGGCAGATACTGGGATCGGGGTAAAATCCCGGAATAACAGGATTACGGTATTTCATAATGACTCCTCCGTTGAATTTATAATCAATGCAACTTTATTATAGCATGGTACCCTGAGCCTGTCAATGCCAAAATCCGCAAGGAATCATGCACTTTTATGCAATGCACATAACATAAAAAGCCTCCCGTCGTACAGGAGGCTTTCTCTATGATGCCTTGGATTATTCTGCAGCTGCGGTTTCTGCTGCTGCGGTCTCTGCCGGTGCTTCGCTCTCTGCGGGAGCAGGAGTTTCAGCAGGCGGAGCAGCTGTTTCTGCGGGTGCAGAGGTTTCCGTCGGTGCAGCAGTCTGCACGGTTGTCTGGACGGTCTCCTCTGCGGCAGGCGCAGTTGTGGAAGCTGTCGTTGTCACAGTGGTCGTGGTGGTTTCCTTGGTTGTCTCCTTAACAGGAGCTGTTGTGCTTACTGTCGGAACAGTCTGCGGCGGCAGAGTAGCTGCCGGTTCTGTGGGGGCAGGTGCGGTTTCTATGAACTCCCCGCCTTCTGCCGAGCAGATGTATGTAAACTTCGGGGATTTGAGATCCATCAGTGCACGGAAGGTATTGCCGCGCACAGTCACCTGACCGTCGATCACGACCTTGTTGACATAACCGCCATTGCCCTCCACGATCCGGATCCAGTTGGAGGGATCAGCAGAAAGGGTGATGCCGTATGCATTCTGCAGCTTGCGGCGCACCTGCTCCACGGAGTAGTACACCACATCGCCGTAATGCGGATCATATGCTGCATCAAAATCAGCAGATACGCTGCGCAGATACGGAAGATCTGCGGAGAATACGTCATAACAGTTCGCGGTAATGCCGCCGCTGGACGCATAGAACATGGTCATGGCATAGCCGCCGTTGTAGTAAAGACACTCACCCAGCACGGATGCACAGGCATCAATGATCTTCTGGGAAGGATTCTTCTTGCCCTTGAGGTCGTGTGCATCATTGCCGTAGTACTTCATATAGGAATAGATCGCTACAGCCTGTGCCTTGATCGCCTCCTCATGGAAGGAAGGACCGATCTCAAGATTAACAATCTCTGCAACCTGCATCAGCACATTGCCGGGAACGCCCTTGACAGTGACGATCTCCGTTTCCGCTGTACCGGTGTTCATCAGGGTAGTACCCGGATAATAATGGAACAGGATGTCCTGATAATTCCATCCAGCATACTTCGCATAGAAATTTGCACCATTCTGGCTCAGACCGACACCATGACCATAGCCGTAGGTCGTGAATGCAAACATGCCGTTTTCCACGCTGGATACTGCGGAGCTTGCCTGTCCTGCCGAAATCAGGGTGCCGCCGTTCTGACCCTGGGCAATCAGTACCGCTTCACCGGGATTCTCAGGATCCAGTGCTTCCGGATCATCCGGGATGCCGTCGCCGTCAAGGTCAACAAGCTCTGCCGTGCCAGTGCCGGCTGCGGCTTCATAGCTGACGAGAGAAAAGCTGTCGCTGTATTCATCCAGTCCTGCTTTCCACCAGTCTGTCGGCTTATATTCTTCTTCGCTGATCTCAGCGGTATGCACAATGGTGACACTGCTGAGATTCTGTGATTCTGCTTCGGATCCCTCGGTGGCTGTTTCTGCGGGTGTGCTGACTGCCGTCATGGCTTCGGTATCGGACTCGGTGACAGTTTCTGCAACTGCCGTGCTGAGCTGATAGCTGTTCACCATCAGAATTGCTGCAAGCCAGGCTGCAGCTCGTTTCTTCGGTATTCGAATCTTCATCATCTAAACTCCATCTTGCCGATCGCTCGGTTTTATTTCCCATTGCAGGGATGCTGTCTGTTGTCTCGATCGTCTCTTTCTCTGTTCACATGTCAATCGCCGGATTATCCATAGGGAACAAATTCTGCTTCCGGATCGTAGGTACTCTTATTCCATCTGTAGTAGCTGTTCGGCCATTTGATATTCGGATTCGCCGTACTTGTCTGCGTACCGGCATAGAGATCCTCGCCTTCTCTGACCTTACGGGCAAACACTACAAGACGGCCGTTGCTGAATGTACTGTTGCATGTGGAAAGTGTCAGCAGCTCATCGCCGTATTTCACATCCACATCATTAAGCCGGATCGTCCTGCGCTTGACTTCATTGACATAATCATAAAATGCACGTTCATCTGCAAATTCCAGCTGATTCCAGTAATCAAATTTCGTGTCGGACTCGTCATTGATGTCCACAATGATCATGCCGAAGATCTTGTACTGGTACTTGCGGTAATTGGAGTTCAGCTCCACGATGGGGTGTTCTCCATAATAATTTGCATCATTGATGTAGTGCTTCAGACTGCCGAACATGCTGTAGTCATGCATATTATGACCATAGATGATCAGGTTGGCAGAATTTGCGAGCTGCTTCTTTCCATCAATTACATAGTCAAAATCGTTTCTGTAATCCATGAAAATAGAACCCGCGTGGGCATCTTCGTGATAAATATTACGCTTCAGATAGTATTCGTTGCCATCCGGATTGCCCCTGCGCTGGAGCACCGGATAGCTGACATCCGTACCGGGAATGGAGATCCAGCCAGCTACATCGGGGTTAATCTCCAGCAGACGCTCCGCATTCGGAAGGAAACCGTAATACTCATACGATTCCTCCGTGGGCGCAACTGTTTCCTCCTGCTCCTGCGGCGGCAGTGTTTCCTGATACATCACACTCAGATCATCATTCAGAGTACTGTTATAGTGATTGTTCCAGAAATACTCCACGATCAGCGCAAGGCAGAACACAAAGATCGCCGAGGATGCCAGGAACACACATTTCCGGATGACATCAAGGGGCTTATCACCTTTGCGCGGGAATACTGAATTTTTCTGTTTTTTCTTAGTCTTCTTTCCAGACTTCTTTTTATGATGCTTCTTTTTGTTCGGAGAAGCTTCAGAAGCGGACTTCGGTGCTTTCTGTTCAGGCTCCGGCTGCTCGCCGTTTTCCATAACATTCTTATACTTTTTCACCTTGTCTGCGATCTGCAGCTTTGTTTCCTCCTGCTGGCGTTCGTCCTCCTTTTCCCAAAGGGCGGATTTGATCGCCAGTATCTTCTCATTCAATGGTGCTGCTTCGGACTGCGGTTCCTCGGATGCCTCTGCTTCATCGTTCTCGTCCGATTCTGCAGATTCCTCCGTTGATTCTGATTCTTCAGATTTCTCCGTTTCCTCGGATACTTCGGATTCTACAGCTTCATCTGCTGCTTCAGAATCTTCTGATTCCTCGGACTCTTCCGTTTCTTCGGATACTTCTGATTCTTCAGCTTCTTCCGTTTCTACGGATGTTTCCGATTCCTCGGATGTTTCCGGGTCCGGAGTTTCCTCCGTTACTTCTGATTCTGCTTTCTCAGCTGAAACAGAGTCGGGCAGTCCGGAAGTATCCATGTCTTCAGAACTGATCAGTTCTTCCGTTTCTTTGCTCATGAATCATCCTCCATCAGAATTTTTTCTGCGGTCTTCATCACAAATGCTGCGGTCATTTCCCTGTTGAAGCTGCGTCCGCTGCCGTCAGCGTTCCAGAGCTTCAGCAGATAGACCCGCTGCATTTCATGATAACAGAACCCGACAAACACCGTGCCGACCGGCTTTTCCGGTGTGCCGCCCTGTGGTCCTGCGATTCCGGTCACCGACACGCAAAGCTCTGCGCCGGTCAGTTCCCGTATCCCCTGCGCCATGGCAAGTGCAGTCTGCCTGCTCACTGCACCGTATTCCGCAAGTACGGAATGCGGTACATGAACCAGCATCTCCTTGATCCTGTTTGCATAGGTACAGATGCCGCATTCAAAAACTGCTGATGCACCATCAACTGATGTCAGGTATGCAGAAAGCATTCCGCCCGTACAGCTTTCCGCTGTCGCGATGGTTTCATGCCTTTGCTTTAATAATTTTACAACATCCGTAACTGTTTTGTCAAGATTCACAGCATAATATTCTGAGAAATCAA
Organism: Oscillospiraceae bacterium; assembly: GCA_045546475.1. Lineage (GTDB taxonomy): Bacteria > Bacillota > Clostridia > Oscillospirales > Ruminococcaceae > UBA3855. The sequence goes on along the minus strand of JAZQCT010000044.1, from coordinate 9,206 downwards.
CAACTTCAATAAAATCACATGCTTCAAACATAGCACTTTCACCAAATTTCTATTGATATTACTCCAGTAATAATACTAATCCCCAAAACCCCAATAGACAATTGGGGGTTTGGGGGCGGGGGGGCTGCGACCCTGCGACCCGCCAAAGGCTATCGCCTTTTGAATCTATTATCGGTTTTTAATTGCCAGATCAACAAATTGTTACCCACAGCACAAAATCCGTTATACCTCCAGACGGAAGCGTTTCAGTACGGTCTCAGCCACTGCCTTTTCGATCATGTCCTCAAAGCCGGCAGCCTCCTGTGCAGCTTCGATCTCGGAAAGCTGGGGACGGATCTTGGGATGCTTGGGCGTGAATACGGTGCAGCAGTCCTCATAGGGCAGGATGGAAATATCAAACGTGTCGATCTTGCGCGCAATTTCAATGATTTCCGTCTTATCCATGCCGATCAGCGGACGGAATACCGGGATACGGCAGGCGGCATCGGTGCATACCATGGCATGGAGCGTCTGGCTTGCAACCTGTCCAACACTCTCGCCCGTGATGAGGGCAAGGCACTCTTCCTTCTCGCAGATGCGCTGTGCGATCTCCATCATCAGACGGCGCATGATGATGGTGAAGAACTCCTCCGGACAGCGGCGTTTCAGCTCTTCCTGGATCTCCGTGAACGGTACGCAGTAGAAATTGATGTCACCGCAGTAGTCGGTGATCTTCTGGCAAAGCTGCTCCACCTTGAGCAGTGCGCGGTCGGAGGTGTAGGGCGGGCTGATGAAATGGATCGCGGAAACAGAAATACCGCGCTTTGCCATCATATAGCCGGCTACGGGGCTGTCAATACCGCCGGAGAGCAGGAGCATCGCCTTGCCGCTGCATCCCACGGGCAGACCGCCCGCGCCCTTGAGCTTCTGTGCGTGCACATAGGCATTGGTATCACGGATCTCGACCATGACGGTGATCTCCGGATTTCTCACATCCACTTTCAGGTGGGGATGCTGTTCGAGCAGGATGCCGCCCAGCTCGGCGCAGATCTCCGGTGTCTTCATGCAGAAGGTCTTGTCCGCGCGCTTGGCATCCACCTTGAAGGTACGCGCATCCTCCAGCGTTTCCTCCAGATACGCCTTTGCCTTTTCGGTAATATCCGCAAAATCCTTTTCACAGACACAGGCACGGCAGATGGACGCAATGCCGAAAATCTTCTGAAGTCTTGCAATCGCCTCGTCAAGATCAATACCGTCCTCCTGCGGATCAATGTAAATGGTGGACTGCATACTGTTATAGGTGAACTTTCCGAGATTGTTCAGACGGTACTTGATGCGCTTCATCAGAATGCTCTCGAATGTTCTCTTATTCAATCCTTTCAGTGCCATTTCACCGAATTTTACTAAAATTACTTCTTTCATCTGAAAAAGTCCTTTCTTGTTATTATTACTCCGGCAATTAAATATAGATACTTTTTTCTTGGGTCAGCACGCCAAAACTGCCCCACCCCACTGGTGCCGTCCCCTCTGTCACTTCGTGCCGTCTCCCCACCCCTTGGGGAGCAGCCCCAACCCCTCCCCAAGGGGAGGGTCTATATATGGAGGGTACTGCGTACCCTCCACCCGCCAAAAGGCTGCCGCCTTTTGAATCTGTTATCGACATTTTATTGCTGAAGCAATAAATATAGATGATTCTTCTGAAGTCAGCACTTCAGAATTGCCCCACCCCCTGCCCCTCCCAGAGGGAGGGGGCTTTAGGGGCGATGCTGCGCACCGCCGCCAAAAAACTATCGCCTTTTGCATCCGCTATTGACCTTTAATTGTTGATACAATATAATGTATATAAAAGATTTGTTACTTATGAATCAGGTTCTTCTGTCCCTCGGCAACTACATTCACCAGAGCATCCAGCTCCTCCTGGGTGGTTTCACCGGAAAAGCTGACGCGAAGTGCGCTGTCGGCGAGATCATCGGGAACGCTGTAGGCTGAAAGCACCTGGCTTTTTGCGCCCTTGGAGCAGGCGGAACCACTGGAAACATAAATACCCTTGCTTTCCAGAAAATGAAGCATGATCTCGGAACGGATGCCCTGTACAGAGAAATTCACTATGTAGGGGGTTCCGTTCGGTGAACTGTTGATGCGGATATCCTCCAGCTGTGCAAGCCTTTCAAGCAGATAACTGCGCAGGCTCTCTGCATGTGCAAAGCGTTCGGCGATCGTCGGCTGCATTTCCTGTACAGCCGCACCAAATCCTGCAATCAGCGGCGTTGCCTCCGTGCCGGGGCGCAGGGAACGTTCCTGCTTGCCGCCGGTCACAAGCGGGATCAGGCGAACGCCCTTGCGGAGATATAATGCGCCCGCGCCCTTCGGACCGTGGATCTTATGGGCGCTGACGGAAATGAGGTCGGCATTCAGGTCATTCACACGCACGGGCAGCTTCATAAACGCCTGTACAGCGTCGCAATGGGTGATGACATCGGGAAACCGCTTTTTAATCATGCGGAATGCTCTCTGTACCGGGAGGATCCTGCCGGTTTCATTTTCTGCCAGCATCATGCTGACAAGGCAGGTCTCATCGGTGACAGCGTTGATGAAATCCTTTGCATCAAACTCCCCTTCTGGATTCGGGAGGACCCTCGTCACACGGAAACCCTGCGCTTCAAGTGCATCAATGGTACTGCGGACCGAGGCATGTTCCACCGCTGAGGTGACAATATGGGGACGGCGTTTTCCATAGGCTGCCGCCGCACCGCGGAGCGCAAGATTGCTGCTCTCTGTTGCGCCGGACGTGAACAGAATACAGCCTGCATCACAGCCGAGCGCAGCTGCGAGAATCTTTCTTGTATCATCCATCAGCAGCTGGGCATCCAGTCCCGCGCGGTGAAGAGAGGAGGGGTTTCCGTACACCTCGCTCATACAGCGGGTCACCGCATCTATCGCAGCAGCGGACGGACGTGTGGTAGCGGCATGATCCAGATAGATTGCCATAGCTTCACTTCCTTTTACATTTCATTCTATACATACTTAAATTTATTATAACACATTTTCAGGAGTTTGACCAGTGGTTTTGCAAAAAAACAGCAATTTGCAGAAAAAAATATTTTTTTCAAAAAAATTGAAAAAAGGTATTGACAAAAGGCAAATGATGTGATATAATATTTTTTGTTGAGTCACGGAAACACCGATGCGGATATGGCGGAATAGGCAGACGCGCTAGCTTCAGGTGCTAGTCCTCGCAAGGGGGTGAAGGTTCAAGTCCTTTTATCCGCACCATTTCCCTGATTCATACAATTACATATTTGGTGCCGCGGATATGGCGGAATAGGCAGACGCGCTAGCTTCAGGTGCTAGTCCTCGCAAGGGGGTGAAGGTTCAAGTCCTTTTATCCGCACCATAACATGGAGGTTTCCACCATGATAACAAAACGGAAACAATATGCGGATATGGCGGAATAGGCAGACGCGCTAGCTTCAGGTGCTAGTCCTCGCAAGGGGGTGAAGGTTCAAGTCCTTTTATCCGCACCAAAGCTTCCCATTTGGGAAGCTTTTTTGCTGTCCCCTCCCCTATAGCAAGTTCCACAAAAAACCACCGATAATTTTGGATTGACCGATGTCGAAGAATGTGGTATAATGGTAATGTGATAAAGGCAGCAAACGCTGCACATTATTATAATTCTAAAGAAAGGAGGAAAATACATATGGACTCTATGAAAAAGTATGTTGCGGAGTTTATCGGCACAATGGTGCTGGTCATCCTTGGCTGCGGTACTGCAATGCTGGTCGGCTGTGACGCTGCAAACGGCGGCGGCTACATCCTGACGGCACTTGCATTCGGTCTGGTCATTGTGGGCATGGCATACTGCGTGGGCAACATCTCCGGATGTCACATCAATCCGGCAGTTTCCCTCGGCGTTCTCATGAGCGGCGGTATGAGCGTTTCCGATTTCATCGGTTATGTGATCGCCCAGTGCCTCGGTGCGCTGACAGGTGCAAGCGTTCTGGCTATCATCTTCGGTACCGGCGGCGTAACAGACAAGACCGGCGGCTTCGGCTCCAATGGTCTGGCTGGCGTGAACGGCAGCATCGTGGCTGGTCTGCTTGTTGAGGTCGTTCTGACCTTCATCTTTGTGATGACCATTCTCGGCGTGACCTCTAAGAAGGCAAACCACGGTTCCTTCGCAGGTATCGTCATTGGTTTCACGCTGACACTGGTGCATATTCTCGGCATCGGTCTGACAGGCACTTCCGTGAACCCCGCAAGAAGCCTCGGTCCTGCAATCATCGCAGCTCTGACCGGCAATACTGCTCCGATCGCTTCTGTATGGGTATTCATCGTTGGTCCCCTGGTCGGCGCGGCTCTTGCAGCTCTGGTCTACAAGTTCCTGGAAAGCAGCAAGTCTGAATAATGCAGCTTCACAAAAGCTCCTCCCTGCTGAAAACAGGGAGGATTTTTTGTTACATGTGCCGAAAAATTCGCAAAAGCTGGACATTTTCCGGTTTTTCTGGTATAATAGAAAGTGTACGAAAATCCGGAAAAGGAGCGTTAGCATGAACGAACGAAAACAGCTCTTCCGCACGGAAGACCCCTTTGATACCCAGAATACCAACGACCAGTTTCTGGCTGCCGTGCGGGAAAACTGCGCATACCAGTATGCCAACTGCAAGCCATACCGCACCATGCTGGAAAAGCTGCAGTTCACACCGGATATGCTTGTGAGGTATTCCGATCTGAAAAAGCTGCCGTTTCTTCCGACAGTCATTTTCAAAAAGCATAGAATGTATTCCTGCCCGGAATGGAAAATGCCCATCAAAGCAACATCCTCCGGCACAAAGGGAGAATACAGCCGGATCGGACTGGATGCCGGCAGTCTGCTCTGCGGTCTGCGCATGGTACTCAAGATCGCAAAATGGCGCGGTCTGCTCTCCATGCGTCCCGCACATTATATCATCCTCGGCTATCAGCCACACAAGGGCAATGATATGGCAGTGATGAAAACTGCATTCGGCTCTACTTTTTTCGCACCCGCACTGAGCCGCACTTATGCGCTTCGCTACGAAAACGGCGAATACAAACCGGATCTGGACGGTATCATCGACATGATCCAGCGGCGCAGTGAATCCCGTTTCCCGATGCGGTTCATGGGGTTTCCCTCCTACACCTATTTTGTACTCCGGAAAATGGAAGAACGCGGCATCCGGCTGACGCTGCCGGAGCATTCCAAGATCATGCTGGGCGGCGGATGGAAGCAATTCTACGCAGAACAGGTGGACAAGCAGACGCTCTATGATCTTGTCAAAAAAATACTTGGGATCAGTGAGAATCAAATTGTAGAATTTTTCGGCGCGGCAGAGCATCCGATTTTGTACTGTGATTGTCCGGCACATCATTTTCATGTGCCTGCATACAGCCGCGTGATCATACGGAATGTACACACTCTCGAACCCGTCCCCAACGGTACTGTGGGACTTGTCAATCTGATCACGCCGATGGTGGCTGCCACTCCCCTGCTTAGTGTCATGACGGATGATCTGGGTGTGCTGCATGATGGTGAGGAATGCAGCTGCGGACTGCGTTCACCCTATCTGGAGATCATCGGACGCGTAGGGATGCGCGGGATCAAAACCTGTGCTGCCGGAGCTTCCGAGCTTCTGCAGCGGATGGAGGAAAGCTTATGATACTGGCAAACGGCATGATCTACGATTCCAGTGAACAGAACAGGCTTCTCAGTACACTGGAGCATCGCATCAACGAAACCATCCTCCACCAGCCGCTGGACACGGAGACGGTGATCGCGGCATTGGATGAATTGAGCGGACGGCTTAAACGCGGTGAATTTTACCAGATCACCCAGAAGCTTCAGACGGAAAATCTGAACGAATATCTGAAGATCGCCGTTCGTATGCTTCGCCGAAGCAGCATGGAATATAAAGTAAAGGCAGAGCTTGGACAGCGGTTCTTTGAGCCGAAGCTCACCGGTCCGCCGCTCGGATTTGAGCGCGTGGAGATCTGCCCGCGTCCGCTTGGCACGCTCCTGCATATTGCTGCCGGCAATATGGATGTGCTTCCTGCATTCAGCGTGGCAGAGGGACTGCTCGCCGGAAACATCAACATCCTCAAGCTGCCGAGTGCGGACAATGGTCTGACGCTGGAAATATGCAGTCATCTGATCGACATTGAGCCCCGGCTGAAGGATTATATCTACATCTTTGACACGCCCTCCACTGACATAGATGCCCTCCGGAAAATGGCAGCCGCTGCGGACGGAATCGCTGTCTGGGGCGGTGATGAAGCCGTTGCAGCTGTCCGGCGGTTCGCGCCTCCAGGATGCCGGATTATTGAATGGGGACATAAACTGGGATTTGCTTATATTTCGGGCTATGCGAACAAGGAAGCAGAGCTTGCCGCACTTGCAGAACATATCATGGTGACAAAACAGCTTCTTTGCAGCTCGTGTCAGGTGATCTATCTGGATACGGAGCATATGGATGATCTGACGGATTTTGCAAGAACCTTTCTGCCCTATCTGGAACACGCGGCTGAACAGCATCCTGTGCAGGATACGGCAGCAATCGCAGAGATGACGCTGCGGCGGTATTCCGACATGCTGGAATACACGCTCGCACCCCCGCCCACCTCCAGAGGGCAGGTCTTCCAGGGCAAGCACTGCAGTCTGACAATTGCGGCGGACAATGTGCTGGAATTATCCTACATGTACGGCAACTGCATCATCAAGCGGCTTCCGGAACGCGAAATGATGACACATCTTCGCAAATCGAAGGGCTATTTACAGACAGCGGGACTGATCTGCGCGCCCTCGCGCCGCGCAAGACTGACGGAGCTGCTGATCCGCTGCGGCGTGAATCGTGTCATGGGTGCCGGCAATATGTCGGAGAGCTTTCTCGGTGAAGCACATGACGGGCAGTACGCATTAAGGCAGTATACAAGAATCGTCAATATCGGATTATAGACATTTATAGATGCAAACAGAAAGTCGCTGCGAATGCAGCGGCTTTTCCTGCTTCCAACGGAAGCGGTATCATTCTGTTTTCCCAACTGATCTGATGTCATACTGCAGCTGGTATGCCTGCCCGTCATATAAGCCGAGAAAGGTGTTATAGATGCGATTTGCGGCAAAATGACCGCCGTCATCATTGGCATCCATCAGCAGCACGAGCATCTGTGATTCACTGCATCCGGTCAGCACATCCTGCTTTCTGAGCGTCTGCCGCACAGCATCCGATAAAAACTGACGCGCAGCAGAAAATTCTTCCGGGCTGCTCACACCTTCTGTTTTCGGTACCAGGGACAGCAGAAGGATCTGCGCAGACTGCCCGGAACGCGCCGAAAGCTGCTCAACAAAATGCAGAATGCTCGTGAAGTTATCGTACTCCACCTTCTGTGCCCCCTTCGGAGACTGCGGAAAGCCGTTCTGGAGTCTGGACTGAATGTCAGAAAGCTTCCTGGGATTTGCGGGAGCTGTTTCCTGAATCTCGGCAATGGAAGCTTTCAGCCCATCCAACAAGCTGTCCTGGGAACGCGGAATCGTCTTTCCGTCCATACGGCGCAGATCGCCGCAAGATAGAATGTGCAGACAAGTCTCCTCGATCCACAGAAACAGCATCGGCACTTCCGGATACTCCTGCTGCAGCTGCTCCTTCATGGAGAAAAAATAGGAAAAACGATCCTTTGCAGCAATCAGAATGAGCTGCGGCGCATCGTCTGCAAGGACAAAATGCACTGCAAGGCTTTCGCAAAGTGCCTGGCTGATTTCGCTGTATTCAGATCTGATCAGAATCCTGTTCATGTTCTCACCTGCTGCTTTTTCTGCGATCCTGACGGATCGGGATAGAACAATGACTCCCCGTTTCCGGTGAGCCATTGTAATTCATTAAAATCGGAATGTATTGCTGTATGGTCAATTACTGTACATAATTGACAGCGGCATCAAATTCAGCACCGCCATAGGAGTCAACAATGGTCAGAGCTGCTGCATCATACTGGATGTCGATGATGAAGCCGCAGAAGCCCGGATTGTTCTCCAAATCAATTGCTACCTTAACAGTATCGCCGGGATTGCCGCTTGCATTCTGAACCTTCAGTGCAAATGCACCAGTAGTTGCCTTTGCCTGCTCAGCTGCCTCTGCATCGCCTACGGTTACTTCGCCGTTGATGCACTCCGGAACGCGAGTTACCAGATCCCAGCTGCCGATGTCAGTGGTAGCGATGGTGATCGGATAGCTGCCAGCGGGCACACCCTCATTGATCTCAAATTCCAGTACCAAGAACTCGCCATTGAACGTAAAGTCGCCCATCTGGGACATATCAAGCCAGTATGCCTTACAGGTGTCATAGGACGGGGTATGTGCGGCAGGTGCGTCGGTCTCTGCAGCCTCTGTATTCTGCTCCGATGCAGCGGGCACGATCTCAGTTGCGATCTCTGTTACAATCTCTGTCTGTACCTCAGTCTGCACTGCACCGCCAGCCTCTGTTATCTGCTCGCCTGCTGCGTCAGTTACCGGAACATACTCTGTAACGATCTCTGTTACAACTTCCGTTGCGATCTCTGTTGCGTCTGCATCATCGGGCTGCTTGGTCTCCTCAGCTTCGGTATCTTCCTGATTCTTCTCTGCCTCTGTTGCTTCCTCAGTGGAATCCAAAGCGGCACCGGAATTATAGAAGAACTGCAGCTCCTGCTTGGTATCCTCAAGAGCGATGGTCTCCTTGGGCTTATTTTCTTCCTGCTTTCCACTGCTGCATCCGAACGTCAATGCTGCAACGGCAGCTACAGTACAGATGGTCAGTGCCTTTTTCATAATAATAGAACTTTTCATTGTTCAGCATCCTTTCTGTTCAGTGAGATATGCTTCCCTATTTACCTCTTACCTATTATACACTTTTTCATAGGAAAAGTCAAGGGTTTTCCATCTATTTTGCAGAAACGGAAGAAAAATATACACTTTGTTAATACGCACCGGATCTCATGCTCATTTTCACCAAAAATGCATTTATCCAACGTTGCTGATTTGTTGTCTTTTTTTGAAATTTCCTATTGACAAACCGGAAAACCTGTGATATAATATAATAGTTGTGTGGCGGCATAGCTCAGTTGGCTAGAGTACTCGGTTCATACCCGATTGGTCGCTGGTTCGAATCCTGCTGCCGCTACCATATGGCCCGTTGGTCAAGAGGTTAAGACACCGCCCTTTCACGGCGGAATCATGGGTTCA
>JAZQCT010000043.1:0-38949 GCA_045546475.1 Oscillospiraceae bacterium | reverse complement strand
CGGAAAAAGGCATTCACTTCACATTTGAGGAAGCGGCGCTCCGGAAGATCGCAGCCGAAGCATACGGCAAGCATTGCGGTGCCCGTGATATCCGTCGGATCATTCGTGAGCGGGTGGAGGATGCCATTGCCTCTGCCATGATCGATGAGGGGATGCTCCTGAAGTCCATCAATGTTACTGCGGATGATCAGGTGCGCGTTGATTTCGAATAATCGCAGAATGATGCGGTGTTTTCTGGCAAACCAGGAAACACCGCATTGTGATTTTGATTTTTTTGAAAAAAATTGAAAAAAAGCTTGACAAAGCACTTGGTTTGTGGTATAATAATATACGTTGTGAGAAACAAACACGCTTCGCAGGCGGGTGTAGTTCAATGGTAGAATTCCAGCCTTCCAAGCTGGTTACGTGGGTTCGATTCCCATCACCCGCTCCATTATTTCATCCAGTGCGGACGTAGTTTAGTGGCAGAGCATCAGCTTCCCAAGCTGAGAATGCGGGTTCGATTCCCGTCGTCCGCTCCACACAACCAAATTAAATATGCGCCTTTAACTCAGCTGGATAGAGTAACTGCCTTCTAAGCAGTAAGCCATTGGTTCGAGTCCAATAAGGCGCGCCAGATGGTGGGTATAGCGTAGCTGGTTAACGCGTCAGTTTGTGGCACTGAAGACCATCGGTTCGAATCCGATTATCCACCCTCCAGAAAAACCTCCGATGTGAAAGCATCGGAGGTTTTGTTATTGCCGCCTGAAGCAAGCAGTAAAAAATCCCCCGGTACATCACGCACCGGGGGATGGGGTTCACCCTATTCAGACAGAAGTCCGAAGATTAGCAGCAGGCATTGCCGCAGGAATTGTTGCTGCCGCAGCTGTTATTGCCGCAGCCGCAGAACAGGAAGAACAGAATGATCAGTACAATGATCCAGCAGCAGTTGTTGTTGTTACCACCATCAAAGCATCCACAGTTCATAAATCAAGCACTCCTTAAAAATATCGTATTTGGAACGTTTCGCTCTCTTGAGCCGTTCCATATTACATACTATGACAGCCGCGCCAATGTGTGCGGATTTTTTTGTGGTTCCAGAATCAGACATATATTTCTCCCAGTTTGTGCTATACTATAGATACAGAAGCAATTACCATCATAATATAAAGGAGGCAGAACAGCTTGCCCAAAAACAGTGAACACTATGACATTGACCGATTTTCAGAGAGTGCAGTACTCTCATTGGATGCCGCCATGTACCTTGCCGGAGAGCTGGGTCATACCTATGTCGGAACGGAGCATTATCTTCTCGGACTCATGCACCAGCAGCCCAATGCCGCCGCAGAGCTTCTTGCTGCGGCGGACATTACGGAACCGATGCTCTACCAGCAGATCGTCCGCACCATCGGCAGAGGAAATAAAACCTCCCCCGGCTATCGGTGCATGACCCCGGCACTGCACCGCATGTTCCGGAAGGCCCAGCAGCTTGCAGATGACGGCGGCTGTGTGGAAACGGATACGCAGTGGCTTCTGCTTGCCATCCTGCAGGATGAGAACTGCGCCGCCAGCCAGCTTTTAGAAGCCCTGCAGGCGGATACGGAACGATTGTCCGCCGCCTGTCTCGGCAAGCCGGATGTCAGGCACAAAGCCCCCGCCGTACCCTCCGCCAAGGATTTTCCGCATCTGTTCCGCTACGGCAAGCTCCTGACGCTTCCCGAAGCCCAGCAGGATCCCCTCATCGGCAGGGAGGAGGAGATCAGCCGCGTCCTCCAGATCCTCTCGCGCCGCAGTAAGAATAACCCCTGTCTGATCGGTGATCCCGGCGTGGGAAAAACTGCCATTGTCCAGGGCGTAGCAGAACGCTTCGCCAGGGGAGAGGTGCCGGCATCCCTGCAGGGCATGTTCATTTTTTCCCTTGATCTTGGCTCCCTGCTTGCCGGTGCCAAGTACCGCGGCGATTTTGAAGAACGCGTCCGCGCCTGTGTGGATGAAGTCACCGCCAGCGGCAGGATCATCCTCTTTATTGATGAACTGCATACCATCGTCGGAGCGGGCGCGGCAGAGGGTGCCATTGACGCTGCCAATATGCTCAAGCCCCGCCTTGCCAGAGGGGATCTGCGCATCATCGGTGCCACCACACCGCCGGAATACCACAAATCCATTGAAAAAGACGGTGCACTTGCAAGACGCTTCCAGTCGGTGGAGATCCGTGAACCTACCCCCGATGAAACTTTCACTATTCTGCAGGGTCTGCGCGGGAGTTATGAGTCCTATCATGGTGTCACGCTCACAGATGAGGTACTGCATACCTGCATCAGCCTGTCCGAGAAATATATCAGCGGCAAGAGCTTCCCCGATAAAGCGATCGACCTCATGGATGAAGCCTGCGCCCGTGCTGCCATGCGCAGCAGCGGGAACAGCGGCAGTGAACTGCCTGCAGTCATGCCGGAGGATGCCGCTGCGGTTGCCTCCGTCCGCACCGGCATTCCGCTTCGGCAGATGACCGCCGCCGAGCAGGAACGCTTGCTCCTGCTCCGGACGGAGCTTGCGGAAGAGATCATCGGACATGATGCCGTCATTGACCGCCTGGCAGATGCTGTCTGCCGTGCCGGCAGCGGTTTCCGTGATCTCCGCCGTCCGGTCGGATCCTTCCTCCTGCTCGGGCCTACGGGTGTCGGCAAGACCGGACTTGTCCGTGCACTGGCAAGATGCCTGCACGGCTCGGAGGATACCCTTCTGACGGTCGATATGTCCGAATATATGGAACCGCATTCCGCCGCCAAACTTATCGGCGCACCGCCCGGTTATGCGGGCTATGAGGAAGAAACACACTTCTGCGAGCATCTGCGCCGCCGCCCATGCAGTGTCGTACTCTTTGATGAGATCGAGAAGGCACATCCGGATGTCCTGCACATCCTCCTGCAGATGCTGGAGGACGGTGTGCTGACGGATGGCTCCGGCAGAAAGATCAGTCTGCGCAGCTGCATGATCTTCATGACCTCCAACCTTGGAATGCATGAAACCGCCTCACATGTCGGATTTTTACAGCGTACTGCAGAACCGGAGCAGGGGAGTGCGCCGGAAGCCCTCCGCCGCGCCCTGCCGCCGGAACTGCTCAACCGCATGGATGAGATCCTGACCTTTTCCCGCCTGAGCGCGGAAAGTCTTGCTGCCATTGCACGAAGACAGCTTTCCGAAGTGGCAGAACGCGCCGGACGCATGGGACTGACACTGCATTTCTCCGAAAATGCCGTGCAGGCAGCGGCATCCTGCCGGGAAACCCGCGAATACGGTGCGCGCCCCATCCGGCGTTTCATCATCCGCGAGGTAGAAAGCCCCCTCTCACGCATGTGGCTCAGAGGGGAGATTCATGCGGGCGATATTATCCATGTCACCGCCCAGAACGGCACCCTGCATTTCCTGACCGGTGCGGCGGTATAAATGAAATGGGAGGACTTTCTGCAGAGAGAGTCCTCCTTATTGCTGCCCCATATCGGATACGTCAAATTCTTTTCCAATTTTTTTGATATTTTTTACATTTTTAAGATTCCTTTAAGAAACCGGACGTATAATGAAAACAGTTGCAGAGGAAAAATACGTTCACCGTGCATGATGGAACGTACTCTGCAAGAGGACGGAATCCGATTAGTGATAAAGGAGCGATAATTATGAGAAAGCAAATTTTCAAGCGCAGTTTCGCAGGCCTGGTGGCAATTGGTACAATGTGTGCCGCAATGCCTGCATTCAACATCACCGCTGCACAGACACTCGCAGGTGACGTTGACCTCGACGGTGCCGTTTCCGTTGTCGATGTAGTCATGATGCAGAAATACCTGTTTGGTAAGGCAAGCCTGTCTCAGAATGCATACGACAATGCAAACGTTGCAGCAGACAATTCTGTCAATGCATTCGACCTTGCAGTACTGAAGAAGATGGTAGTTTCCGATCCCATCAGCAATGAGGTTTCTATCTATCTGAGTGACAGCGGTATCCGCGTAGAGGGCGACGACAATAACGTAGTAGCCATCTCCGGCAAGACCGCAAAGATCACCGCATCCGGTCTGTATCATGTATACGGTGACATCACCGAGGGTCAGATCTATGTGGAAACAGCCACAACTGACGTATCCGATGTAGAGCTGGAGCTGAATGATGTTACCATGACAAACAGCACCATGTCCTGTATCTATACCTCCGCTGCGTCCGGTTCTGAAAAGACCAAGATCACAGTCAACGGTACAAATACCCTGACCGATAATGCAGCAGCTGCATATGCAGAGAGCGGTGTGATCTACACCAACAATAAGCTGACCATCACAAAGTCCAGCACTGGTACACTGAATGTAAACTCCAGCATGAACACCGGTATCTACAGTGCTAAGAAGATGAACCTCAACGGCGGTACCATCGTTGTGAATACTGCTGACTTCTCCGATACTGCTGATGCAGATGCGATCGTAGCAGACAATGAGCTGGAGATCGAGGGTGCAACCATTGATATTGATTCTTCCGCAGACGGTCTGAAGTCCAAGGACGAGGGCGTATTCCTTATCAGCGGTGATGTGACTGTCAAGGCTGGCAACGATGCCGTACAGGGCGTAACCGAGATCACGATCTCCGGCGGTACTCTGAATGCAGGCGGCGACAGAGGCTTCCGTCTGGACGAGGCTGGCAAGCTGAACATTACCGGCGGTAAGGTACTCGCAACCGCAACCGATTATCAGGTAACAGGCGCAGGCGTGACTGTTGACCTCTCCGGCAGCACTCAGACCATCATGATGATGGATATGGCTGCAGAATGGACAAAGGACAATGCAGTTGTCATCGGCAGCAATACCTACCAGCCGATCAAGAAGTACAGCTATGTTCTGGTTTCCGATGCAGCTCTCACTGCAAATGGTTCTTACAACGTATATGTCGGCGGCAGCCAGATGAACCACAGCACCGACGCTTCCGGTAACTTCCAGAATACCGCAGCAACCACACAGTATTACAGTGTAGCAGCAATGGGCGGCACCACAGTGACACCTGCCGCAGGTACAGTTGCTAAGATCACCTATGCAAGCAGCGGTGTTACCCTGTATGATGCATCCGGCAATGTAGTCAGTGCAGATGATTCCGTAGCAGTTTCCGGCAGTGAAGTCACCATCAAGAAGGCTGGCGAATACGAAGTAAACGGTTCTTCCACCAGCGGCAGACTGGTAGTCAATACCGATGATACTGCAGAGCCGACAGCGATCGTACAGCTCAATCTCACCGGTCTGACGCTTTCCAACAGCACAATGGCACCCATCTTCGTGGAGAATGTTGGTGATGAGTGCGTCATTTCTGCAAAGAGCGGTTCTACCAACACCATTTCCGACGGCACAAGCCATACGGACACCCAGACAAACAGCGAGGGTGTGACCGAGACCGTCAACGGTGCGATCTATGCCTGTGACGACCTCAAGATCAAGGGTACAGGTACTCTGATCGTAAACGGCAATACAGCTGATGGTATCGTTTGCAAGAACGACCTCAAGCTCTGGAACGGCGATATTCAGGTAAAGGCTGTGGACGACGGTATCCGCGGTAATGACTCCGTTCGTATCGGCGATGAGGATGATACCGACTTCAGCACACTGAAGGTGAATGTAACGACCACCACTGGTGACGGCATCACTTCCACCAATGCAGCAGAAGCAGACAGCGGCTTTGTCCGTGTCACAGGCGGCAGCATCACGATCAATTCCTATGGTGATGGTATCCAGGGTGAGCAGGCTGTTGAGATCAACGGCGGCGACCTGAACATCACAACTTATGTAGGCTCCAGCTTTACTGGCAGCGGTTCTTCCTCTGGTTCGACCGGTAGCACGGCTCCCGGCGGCATGGGCGGCATGGAAGGCGGCAATACCAACAAGACCGACTTCAGCTGCAAGGGTATCAAGGCAGTTGGTATCTATGATGAAGCAGGCACAACCTGGCAGAGTGCCGGCAACCTGACCATCAATGGCGGTACGATCAAGATCGATTCTTCCGATGACTCCCTCCATTGCGGCGGCGATATGACCCTGACAGGCGGCGTGATGACGCTGCAGAGTGCGGATGACGCAATGCATTCCGACCATACCCTGAACATCGGTACAAGCGGTAACGGCAATACCTTCAATGACGTGATGATTTATGTTCCCACTGCTTACGAAGGCGTGGAAGGTCTGACCATCAATCAGTACAGCGGTACCGTATACTGTGTGACAACCGACGATGGCTACAATGCAGCAGGCGGTGCGGATTCCTCTGGCGGTTCCTGGGGCAGCACCACCTCCAGCGGTTCTCTGAATATCAGCGGCGGTTTTGCAGCTGTAAACTCCGCAAGCGGCGACCACGACGGCTTTGACTCCAATGGCAGCATCAACATGACCGGCGGCTATGTATGTGCAAACGGTCAGGAGCCTGCCGATTGTGACGGTACCAAGAACATGAGCGGCGCAAGCTACATCACGATCCAGCGAGGCGGCAACACCAACCTGACGACCAGATATACCTTCCTTGACAGCTCCGGCAACGTTCTCATTTCCATTACATCTGCAAGCGGCGGCAGTGCAACGACCACAAACGGCACAACGATCCAGAGCGGAGGTACCGTTTCCGGCGGCACACAGATCCTTCCGGATTGCACAAGTGGAATTTACATTGGCGGCACTTTGTCCGGCGGCACCGCACTCAGCGGCGGTTCTTCCTCCGGCAACCAGTGGGGCTGGTAAGCAGCAGTCATGCTGATTAAAATGCTTATTCCAATTTTCTCATAATTTCCCATACGGGGAGCATCGGCAGTCACCAGGGCTGCCGATGCTTCATTTTTTCAGGAATGAGATTCTCTTTAGTGGTAGCCACCTCCTACAAAATCCCCTCCCTTGGGGAAATGACATTAAC
This sequence comes from Oscillospiraceae bacterium, assembly GCA_045546475.1. Taxonomy (GTDB): domain Bacteria; phylum Bacillota; class Clostridia; order Oscillospirales; family Ruminococcaceae; genus UBA3855. Next base: position 32,055 of record JAZQCT010000043.1, on the reverse strand, counting down.
TTACGAAAAACATTTATCCACCAGAAACCCTTGTCAAAATCGACAAAGGGGGTGGGGTGACGGAAGGGGTGACTCCCCACGGGGCGGGGAGATGTCGAACGAAGTGAGACAGAGGGGACCGCTCGTGTAACGAGTGCAGAGGGGAAACCAGAGGGGCAGGGGGAAATGTCGATTTTGCAAAGCGAACCAGCGTCTATAGAAGGCTTGCGATGCTTTCTTTTTCCCCCTGCCCCTATGGTGTCCCCTTTGCATACTGTGGGAAAGCAGAAAAAACAGAGAGATTCTCAGAAGAACATTGAAACCTATTTTTAAGCCCTGACATCACCTTTATAAATAGGTATCCCCATTTATGACCCATCCGCATCCATTCCGTAACCGCATTATGAACACCGCCCGCAAAATTCCCCGATCCCGGCGCAGATGCTAAAAGACACAATCCTTGCTGACATCCTTTTATGTATTTGTTTAACATGTACAAAGAATGCGAGCAAATTTTGACAGTGATGATTAAATCATTTAACTAATATAATCTTTTACTGCAATTTTCATTGTATTTTTGTTTGTCATATTACTCGTTGTATAGAAAATGTGAACGTTTAGTGATTATTTCTAAAAAAATTCTTGCGATTTATGTAAAAAAGCAGTTGCAATTTCAAAAGTCAAATGGTATAATTATGATACTGGAGTATTATGCTGTAATGTACTCACTACTTTAACACAAAAAATCATTGGAGGTGGTCGAATGAAGAGTTTTTCCTACGTTGCAAAGACCCCTGCTGGCAAGCAGATAAAGGGAACGATCAACGCAGAGGACGAGAGAGAATTCAGCGCAAAGCTCAAGGAAAAGGGCTATATTCTCGTCAGCTATGAGGAAAAAGAAATCGGCGCAAAGAAAACGGTGAAGAAGTTCAAGACCAAGGAGCTGGCATTTAACTGCCGTCAGCTTGCAGCAATGCTGACATCCGGTCTGACACTGGTCAAGGCACTGGACATCCTGAGTAAGGAACAGCCGAACGACGCGGCAAAGGCAGTCTGGCAGAGTGTTTACGAGAACGTGCAGAAGGGTGAATCCTTCTCCGCATCCCTGGAAATGTACAAGGGCGTATTCCCGGACTTCCTGATCTCAATGGTCTCCGCAGGTGAAACCAGCGGCTCGCTCGATGTTATCATGCAGCGAATGAGCGACCATTACGCGAAGGAGAACAAGATGAACAACACCATCAAGGGTGCGATGACTTACCCGCTGGTACTGCTGTTCCTCTGTATCGTTATCGTTATCGGTATGTTCACTTTTATTATGCCCACATTCGCCGGCTTGTTTGAAAGTCCGGAGGATATGCCTGCTCTGACCAGAGTTATGATGGGCTTCAGTGACTCGCTCATCAATTACTGGTTCATTTACATCGGTGCTATCGTGGGTATTGTATTCGGTGCGATCTACCTGCTGAAGATCCCCAGCACCAGACTGAAGTGGGATAAGTTCATCATCAAGGGTCCCGGCTTCGGTCCCCTGGTCGTAAAGGTTTATACAGCACGTTTCTCCAGAACACTGGCTTCTCTGTACTCCAGCGGTATCCCGATGGTAGAATGCCTCCAGCGTTCCTCCGCGATCCTTGGCAACCGCTACATCAGCCAGTGCTTTGAGAATGTAGTCGATGAAGTAAAGCAGGGTGAAACCCTGTCCGCTTCCATCACAAGAACAGAGATCTTCGACTCCATGTTCTGCTCCATCATCTATGTCGGTGAGGAAGCCGGTGCACTGGATACCATCCTGCAGAAGACCTCTGACTACTACGACGAGGAAGCTGACTCCGCAGTTGGCCGTCTGGTAGGTATGCTTGAACCCGTCATGATCATCATCATGGGTGTTGCAGTAGGTCTGGTCGTTGCATCCGTACTGCCCGCACTGTATGGCTCTTTCGACGCTGTTGCAGCTTAATCACAAATCAACAAACGAGAGGTGGAAAAGTAAATGCTTTCATTTGATATTACCGATAGAAATATACGCATCATCAAGGGTACTGAGAACGGCGGCAAGATCAAGATCAGCTCCGCTGCGACCATCGACCTTGAAGAGGCAGTCATCGTCAATGGTCATGTCAACGACATCAACCGCGTTGCCATGATGATCAACCAGGTTCTGAAGCAGAACAACATGCCCGATAAAGAGGCGATCGTCAGCATCTCCTCCAACCAGACTGTGTTCAAGGAACTGCTCATTCCCCCGAACTCCAAGGAAAGCGAGTTCATGAAGAGCGTTCGTCACGAGCTGCAGATGCAGATCAACGTTGACGATTCCTATGCCGTTGGCTACCTGATCGTGGGTGAGCCGGAGGAAGACGAGCACGGCGAGAGAATGCAGCGCATCCTCGCAACTGCCTGCCCGTATGATGTAGTAGACTGCTACAAGCGTATCTTCCATATGCTGGGCATCAACCTGAAGACCGTCATGATCGGATGTAACGCCATCACCAAGGTACTGCTCGCTGACGTAAAGGTCAAGAGCCTGATGCCGCTGCTGGCTGTGCAGATCGACAAGAACTTCATCTCCCTCAACCTGTATGAGGATAACCAGCTGTCGTTCTCCCGTTTCGCATCCATCGACCCGGAGGACTATGAGAATCCGGATGACTATGTATTCGAGGCAGTCAACGAGAACATCTTCCGTATGCTGCAGTTCGCAAGAAGCCGCGGCTCCGAGGCAGTTTCCAACGTTGTATTCTACGGCGACATCACCGCTTCCCCGAATCTCTACAACCGTCTGGTTGACGAGATGGAGAGCAATGAGATCAGCGTAAGCCAGCTGAACGTACCGCCGCAGATCCACGGTTACCAGAACCTTGAATTCTCCCTGTATGCAAATGCGATCGGTGCGATGTTCAAGCGTAACAAGATCACTGAGCACGTTAATCTGCTCGACGCTGAAGGTGCAAACGCACTGGCAGGCGCAATGAAGAACCAGACCGAGGGCGGCGTTCCTGTACTCCCGATCATTGGTCTGATCGTCAGCGCAGTTGCAGTGCTCGGTACTTGGGGTCTGTTCTCCATCAGCGATGCCAACGTAGTGAAGGAAACCAAGGAACTTCGTGCTGACATCGACAGCCCGGAAACTGCTGCAAAGCTGAAGCAGTACGAGGATCTGCTCGTGCTGAGAGATGAGGTGGAGAATTATGGTACCCTCATCACCAATACCAGCGAGGCATACAAGACCAAGCCCGTTCTCACCCGTCAGTGCTATGAGGCAGTGGACTCCGCACTGGAGGCTGTGATGCAGGAAAATGCAGGCACAGCTGAGCCGGCAGTCGTAGCTGCGCTCAACTATGAAGCGGGCGATTTCACACTCCCCGTTTCCATCGAAACAACGGATGAGTTCACACAGAAGTATCCCGCAATGGTTGTAGATCATCTGTATCAGAACTATGGCGATGACCTGTTCGCAGGCGTTTCCTATGTAGGCTATACTGTAACAGAGCAGGGCGGAAGCACAGATCCGAACGCACCTGCTGCACAGGAGCCGATCAAGATTGTGGAATTTACTCTGGTACTGTCCATGCACGGCAATGAAGAACCCGATCTCGAAAGAGATGCTGTTGAAGAAACAACAGAAGCTGCGAGCTAAAGGAGGATGATGAAAATGAAAATGGAAATGAGCTATCGCGACAAGGTAATTCTGATCGTACTTTTGATCCTCCTCGTTCTGGTCGGCGGATTCTTCGCACTGATCAAGCCCAAGTATGAGAAGTGGCAGTCCGACAAGAAGATCTATGATGATACCAAGATCGAGTGGGACGGCATTGAGCAGAAGAGACAGGCGATCCCGACACTGCAGAAGAACATCAAGGAAAAGTACAGCGAATACAAGAAAACTGCACAGGTTTTTGTCAATAGTGCATTCAAGTCTGCAAATGAAACCTACACCAACGAGAAGACCAGCTATGAGATCGACCAGTATCTCCAGACTGCGATCGACGAGTGTTCTCTCGAAGTAACAGACATGACTCTGGCAGAGGTTAGCAGCGAAACGATCAACTACTATTTCTATGAACCCAATGTAGTGACCTACTCCCTGCTTGAAGCTGCTGATGTCAACGGCAACTACAGTGCAGATCTTGCAGAGGTTATGAAGGAGAGCGTCGTACTCACTGAGCGCGTGGTTGGTGATGTTATGTGTCAGAATGTTGAGCTGACTGTGAACACCACCAAGGAAAATCTCCTGCTGTTCCTGGATAAGATGAGCGAGGAAGAAAATGCTGTTCTCGTAAACAACGTAAACATCAACAACTACGAGTTCACAGATGGTCTGGAGGTTACACAGACTGGTCCCGACGGTCAGCCTGTAACAGTCATCCGTGACGGCGAGGGTACTTCCATCGTGAACATCACCATCGGCTTCTACAACGCAAAACCTATTGACGAGCCGAATGTAGGTGCCTGATCAGCCTGAAAAAAAGGAAGTGACAAGTAAAACGTGACTTCATCGGAAAGGTGGTAAGGATGATGAAGGAGAAAGTAAATTCAGCGAAGCTGAAGGGTACTGTTCTTTACACTGTCGTTTCCGTGCTTATGGTGCTCATCGTATTTCTGATGGGCACTATGGCACTTGCAGCGACAGCAAGTAATCGTGCATACACGAATTATCAGAAGGAACAGACCGAATATACTGCAAGACTTCTGCTCGACTCCGTTGTGGAAGCCATCAATGCAGATACCTCCGGCACCGGCATCAAGTCCCAGATGGTGACACAGCTGAAAAACAAGGGCAATTCCTTTGAGGTCGATGTACAGCTGGAGGGTGTAACACACAAAGTAAAGATCAGCAACGTTGGTAAGCAGACGCTCTACAACCAGGATGACGAAGAATGGGTAGAGGGCGTTGTTTACGAGGTTGCAGCTGTTTCCTCCAAGCTCCTGGCAGATACCACATATTGTGCGTACATTGTCGGCGAGCATGAGGTGGTAATGAACACCACCGGCGGCGGCGGTGCGTTCGTATCTATGGGCGACATCGCTGGCGGCGAAATTGGTACTGGTGGTTTGATCACCGGCGGTACTTTCATTGGTGTTGGAAATCCGGTGGATAATTACAAGCTGGGTCTCAGCGGTGAAAGTATTATTGATGCACCCTTTTTCTTGAATGGAAATGCTGAGTGCGGCGAAGCAATCTATTTGCATTTTATGAATCCGGGAGACTATTTTATCGTTTCTGGTGATTTGACAACTGATTCAAATGGTGGTATTTTCCCTGTATTTGATGGTTATAATTGGGATGCTGGTGCAACGCAGTCTTATGAAAAGCTTCCCTATATCTATGTGGGTGGTACTTATACTATTAATACAACAGAAATACCTGGACATGAACTGCGTCATGGAAACGACAAGAAGAATCCGCTTGGCAACAGACAGAATCCTGTCAATATCTACTGCGGTGAGCTGAAGGTGGATAAGGAGACCGGTCTGAATCTCTATGGTGATGTGTATTGCTTTGATCCCAACAGCGAAAGTGAGATCGGCAGCGGTGCTACTAACAGCAAGCTCTACAGCTGGACAGCGCACACACTGCAGATGAAGGATGCTACTCAGGCGACCCTCGGTAACTGGTATTCCATGGGTTCCGTTACACTCAAGGGAAATAATCTTGTTGAAATTGAAGGCGATCTCCGTGTGGAAAAGGATGTTACTCTCAAGAGCGGTAAGGTAACCATTCATGGTGACCTGGTCTGCGGCGGTACGCTGAGTGCTGACGTATCCACCAATCTGGAGGTAAAGGGCAATATCTATGCCGGTTCTATCCAGAATGCCGGCAATCTCAAGTGCGACGGCACGATCCATACCTTTACTAATGGAATCGGCGGCACAGTCAACTGCCCGAATCCTGTTGCTGTTTACGACACAACAGGTATGGTTCCCACCAGTGTAAGCCGCGTATGGCATGATAATGTATCCATTTCTGTGAACCCCGGTCCCGGTGCTGATAAGGGTAAACTCTCCTACACCTACACACGGTGGAGGGATGAAAACGGCAACCGCACCGAGGAAGTGGTTCCTTATGAGACCCAGACATGGTGGTTCAACACCGATGCAGCAAACGGCGGTTATACAGATTATCTGGACTTCCTGACAAGGGATACCACCGCTGCTGAGGCACTGGAATACCAGAAGATCAAAGCGATGGAAGCAACGCAGGGCGAAGCCTTTGCTACAACAGAGTACACCTACAGTATCTCCACTGTTTACGGTGACATCTATCCCGAAGCATTCACCAGACAGAACCTGGACGTTTCCAGAGGTGGTTTCGTAGAATACCCGACTCCGAGCGATTACAGAGATGCCGGTTATCCGACGGACATCTCCAAGCTGGGTGCTGATGTATACGATGCAAGCACAGGAAAACTGAGATTTGATCCTTGGAATGACGAATATTTGGCAGCAAACTGCTTGGAAAACAATGGAACACCTAGCGATCAGAAGGATGACTGGTATGAGATCACTACCTCCTGCGAAATTACGGGGCCAATCAATCGTAATCTGTATATTAAGCCTACATCTGATCCTATTACAGTCATTTTGAATGGTGTTACCATGACTGAATCTGCCGGAGGAAAAACGCAGATAATTATCGAAGACAGCAAGCAAGTAACGCTTTTCATCAGAGGAGAAGTTACACTTGTATCTGGTAATATCATTACTGCGGATTACATGCGTGCTTTTTATGGAGATTCCTGGAAGCCTGGAACAAGAGCTGATAATATCTACGCAAATGCCCTGGATGATTCTGCAATGAATCCGACACTTGCGCACAAGGAGCCTGGAACCCTTACGATTTGGCAGAATGGTACAACCAGCGATTGGTGGTATCCGAATGTTGTTATTTATGGTGAGGTTGGTTCAAAATTAACGATGTCAACAAATGAATCCTTGGTTACTGCACAGATTCGTGCACCTCAAATGGTTTTCAATCAGAGACAGGGATCGACTTTTAAAGGCAAAATTAATATTAAGTATATCAGCACAGGCGAAATGGAGTATGGTGACAAAAGCAAGTACACCAATAAGGCTTCTACACTTGGTGTCGTTGGACAGCTGATCGCGGGTCAGATCAGTATGGAATCGGCTAAGGATTGGGGTATGCTTTACATCACAAACAGCGGTGCAGTCACACCCTGTACCTGCGGCTGCGGTACATGTACCTCTGCAAATCCGAGTACCTGCACATGTAACTGCGGTACACCCGGCTGTATCTGCTCCGGCGGCACACCGTCCGGCAGGATCCCGACACGCTTCACAACCCTGTATTATAACTACTATTAAAGAGAGGAGTGCAGCTTATGAAACTGAACAAAAAGAAGTTGAAGGGCATGACTCTCGTGGAGGTCATCATTGCGCTTGTGATCTTTGTTCTGCTCTGTACCATCATGGTGCGGGTTGGTACCATCACCAACTCGCTCCTGCGGAATACGGACCGCATGAACAACAAGACCGCCGCAGAATCTCCGATCGGTTCCGTGCAGGATGTGGACGCGCTCCGCGACGCTGCAAATGCAGTGTATGATGAACCCGCAGAGGCACAGGCAGCAATGGGAGAGACCGACCTGACAGTTGTTGTCAGCTCCGGTTCCTATACCCATAATGTTAATGTCAAGAAGTATTCCGCCAAGGCTGCCGGCGAGCAAGCCACAGCCAACGGCATGAACTGCGACACCTCCGACCACATGAACGGCGATCTGCAGTTCTATGTGATCCAGCCTTAAGGAGGTACCGGCATGAAGAAAAAATTAAAGGGCTTTACCCTGATCGAACTGCTGATCGTACTGGCAGTGTTCGGCGTGATCATGTTCGGCGCACTTCAGCTTATACCGACTGTGACGAGAATGATGGTTCTGTCAGATGTACATGAGGGTGGAAATGCTGCTGTCAGCAGCATCTCCGGCTATCTGGAAAATGAGCTTTCCACTGCGGAATATCTCTATGCCTACAACAAACTCCCGGCAACCACGACCTTCGGTGACAATGAGATTAAGCTGGATGATACCGGTGACGTAGAGGATTTCGTAGAGCTGTTCTACGAGGGTGTTCTGCGAAAGGGCGCAACAGTGGAACATCCTGACTACGGCAATGGTCTCGTGCATGTCCTTCTGATCGACAATACAGCTAACGGCAAGATCAGCGAGATCACTTACAAAGTCTCCGACTTTGCCATCGGCATCGATGCTACGGACATCGATTATGAGTCCTCCAGGGAGTATGCCGTCAACAAGGCATATTATGACAGCTATTCATTTGATATTAGATGTGGCACATTTGAGAATCTATCAACGGATGGTGTGGATTTTGATGATAAGACTTCACAGAGTTACGAGGACTTCGTGAGTAATCTTTCCTCAAAGAACACTGCCTTCTCTATTATGGCAACAACAACACGCCAGGGTCAGCCCTATTCCTTTGTAACCAATTCTACTATGTCTCTGATTAATATTTATAAAAACAATACTGGCGTTCCGGGTGTATATTATGTAATCACAGAGCTTGCCAATCCGTCCGCATCCGATACCCGCAAGATCGTGGACATCACCAAGGGCTACAATGAAGACGGCTTCTCCGCACATATGAGCGTCCGGGGGGAAGGTACGGATTTCGAGCTTTCCCGTACTCGGGGCCTGCTGAACACCAGTAAGATACCACATTATAATGACGATGATGAATCTAATAACGACGGCTACTGCTTCATCTACAGCTACGGCTCTGAAATCAACACACAGTAACAAAAATCGGCAGTCGGAAGCGATTGCTCCCGACTGCCGGAATTTGTATGAACTTTATTGTGCCGCTGCATAGGGGTCATACGTCAGCATGGCAATGTACCAGTCGATCATCGACTCACCGAACAATGTACCGATGCATAAGCCCATCGCAAGATAGGGACCGAACGCGAATTTCGATTCGCCGCTGCGGTACTTGTTGATCATGCCGAACACTGCTGCAATGAGAATCCCCAGAAATGCGGATGCACAGACAGCCTTCCATCCGATCAGCGCACCGCTGACAGCCATCAGCACAGTATCACCCAGTTCAATACCGCGGATCTTTTCGCCGTGCTTCTTCTTCATGTAGATGCCGACGACCTCACCGATCACGAAGAACGGTACGCTGATGCAGGCAAATCCGATCAGACGATCTGTCAGGCTGACAGCATCCGTCAGGAGTGCGTCCGGTACGGCAAGCAGCAGGATCAGACCAAGCATCCAGGGATCCATCTCCATGGTGTCGAGATCAATGAATCCGACGCAGATGAGGATGGAGAAGAAAATACAGCAGATGACGGAATGCACATTGAAGTCCATGACCGCAAAGGTAATAACATAAACAATGCCGTTCAGGGCTTCCACGATGGGGTAACGGGGAGAAATCTTATCACCGCAGCTATGGCATTTTCCTCTGAGGAACAGCCAGCTGAAGATCGGGACAAGATCCCGCTTGCGGATCGGTGCTCCGCATTTCATGCAGTGGGATGATCGTTTGATCAGGGATTCATTATTCGGCACCCTGAAGATGACTACATTCAGGAAGCTGCCGATACAAATACCATAGAAAAATACGATCGGGTAGAACATCAGATAAAATCCAATGTCCAGAAATTCATTGTGAAGCATGGTGTTTGCCCTCCTTAAAAATCGTTTACATATATTATATCATATGACAGAAAATTTTACAAGCAGAAAATGAAAATATGGAGGTTATCGTATGAGAAACATTCGAATCGGTGATTATCTTGTTGAAAATAAGCTGATCACTCCCGAACAGCTGGAGAAGGTTCTGGCAGCACAGAAGGAATCCGGCGGCAAGCGTTTCGGTGACATGGTTGTTGAGCTGGGCTTCATTTCTGAAGTCCGTCTGGCACAGGCACTTGCTGGTAAGCTGAGAGTGCCGTATGTGGACCTCGCCAACATCGAGATCGACGAAGAAGCTGTTCGCAAGATCCCGGAGAACCTGGCGAAGAAGTACACTGTTATCGCCATCAATATCCAGGGCAGAAGACTGACAGTTGCAACGGATGACCCGATCAACTTCAACATTCTGGAAGACATCAAGATGCAGACCGGTATGGACACCATTCCGGTACTGGCAACCAAGTCCGCCATCAACAAGGCGATCGGTCAGATGTACTCCATGGAGAACGTGGACAGCGTACTGGAAAGCGTAACGCAGTTCGGTTCCGTGGATACTGAGGATGAGGAATCCCGTGACCGTGTAGAAAGCGCGCCGATCGTAAAGCTCGCTACTACCATCATCGAAAACTCCTACCGCGCAGAGGCGACCGATATTCATATCGAGCCGTTCAAGACCTATACCAGAATCCGTATCCGTGTCAACGGCGACCTGGTAGAGCTGATGAACGTATCGAATGTGGTACATAATGCGCTGACCACCCGTCTCAAGCTTATTTCCGGCATGAACATCGCCGAGAAGCGTATCCCGCAGGACGGCCGTTTCACACAGGTCGTTGACGGCACAACGCTTGATGTCCGTGTATCCTCACTGCCGACCGTAAACGGTGAAAAGATCGTTATCCGTATCCTGTCCACCGGTCAGATCGCGCTGCGTAAGATCACAGACCTCGGTATGTCTGATTATAACTACCAGCTCTTTGAATCCATGATCAAGTGCCCGCATGGCGTAATCCTGGTAACAGGACCTACCGGTTCCGGTAAGACCACCACACTGTATGCGGCTCTCGGTGAGCTGGCAAAGCCCCATGTAAACGTTATCACAGTAGAGGACCCGGTCGAGAAGGCGATCGACGGCATCAACCAGGTACAGGTAAATGCCAAGGCAGGTATGACCTTCGCAGCGGCTCTGCGTTCCATCCTCCGTCAGGACCCTGACATCGTAATGATCGGTGAGATGCGTGACTCTGAGACAGCTGACATCGGTATCCGTGCCGCTATCACAGGTCACTTGGTTCTCTCCACACTGCATACCAACGACGCAGCTTCCACCATCGTTCGTCTGGTTGACATGGGCGTTGCTCCCTACATGGTAGCGACTTCCCTGATCGGCGTTATTGCACAGCGACTCGTTAAGGTACTGTGTCCGAAGTGCAAGAAGCAGCGTATGTCCACCGCAGAGGAAAATGGTCTGATGAAGATCGACATGTCCGTACCGGTATTTGAGGCAGGCGGCTGCTCCGAGTGCAATAACACCGGCTACCGCGGCAGAACTGCGATCCACGAGATCATCCACTGCACCTCCGGTATTTCCACCATCGTTGCAAGAAACGGCAGCAAGGAGGAGATCGAGGAGCAGGCAAAGAAGAACGGCACAAAGCTGCTGCGTGACAACGTTTCCGAGCTGGTACAGAAGGGTGTTACATCCATGGATGAGCTGGTTCGTGTAACCTATGCCGTATAAAACAGATTCGACAGGAGGAAAACGCTATGTCAATTGAGATCAACCGCATTCTGAACGAAGCCCGTGTTATCGGCTGTTCTGACTTGCATTTCACATATGGTATCACCCCCATCGTTCGTCTGAATGGTGCGCTCCGCAAGATGAGCAAATATCCGGAGATGGATGAAGAAACCATTATGGACATTGCCAACCAGATGACCAACGAGCAGCAGATGGCAAGCATCCGTATGCACAAGGATACGGACTTCTCCTTCCAGAGCTCTTCCGGTTACCGTCACCGTGTCAATGTGTATTTCCAGAGAGGCAAGACCGCAATTGCGATCCGTCTGCTCCGTAATGACATCCCGACACTGGAAGATCTGATGCTGCCGCCAGTTCTGGCTGATTTCGCAATGCGTCCCCGTGGTCTGGTGCTGGTAACCGGTCCTACCGGTTCCGGTAAGTCCACGACCCTCGCAGGCATGATCGACTTTATCAATGTCAACCGCAGTGCGCATATCATCACCATTGAGGACCCGATCGAGTATGTGCACCAGCACAAGCTCTGCATGATCAACCAGAGAGAAGTCGGCGACGACGTACCGGACTTCGCAGGCGCGCTGAGAGCTGCACTCCGTGAAGACCCCGACGTTATCCTCGTAGGTGAGATGCGTGACTTTGAGACCATCACCGCTGCGGTAACCGCTGCGGAAACCGGTCACTTGGTACTTTCCACCCTGCATACCACCTCTGCGGCAGATACCATCAACCGTATCATCGACGTATATCCTGAGCATCAGCAGGGTCAGATCCGTACCCAGCTGGCAAACACCCTCGTAGGCGTTATTTCTCAGACCCTGCTCCCGAAGCGCGACGGCAGCGGCAGAATCGCAGCGATGGAGATCCTGAGCGTAACAGATGCCTGCGCCGCAATGATCCGTGATGACAAGGTACACCTCCTGCTCTCCGCGATCCAGTCCGGTAAGCAGTACGGCATGATGTGTCTTGACCAGGAGCTTGCACGTCTGACCAAGCGCGGTATCGTATCCGAGACCGATGCGATCGACAAGTGCCAGAGCAAGCAGGAATTTTACCGTTACCTCAACGGTCAGTAAAACACACATGCTCTATAAAGCGTCATAATGAAAGCACAGCCGGATCCCTGACATCAGGGATCCGGCTTTTTGTACTTTGCAAAGGGCGGGGAGAGATGAAAAATGGTGAAATATGTTCCATAAAGTCGGAAATTCTTGACAAATAGGGAAAAACGTGCTATAATATAATCAGGTAAGTATGGGGATTTCCGTGACAGAATATGCCTGCCGATCATTCATGTCACTGACTTTGCTGTCTGGCAAAGCAGTGTTGACTGCAATGTAGAAGAGGAGGAGTATCAAATGAAGAAACATCATAATTCCAAGGCAGCCCGCACGATCAGTGCAGCTCTTGCAATCTGCTGCATGACTGCGGCTCTCAGTCCCGCAGCTCTGCTCAATGTCAGTGCCGCTTACAGTACCGGTACCTATACCGTTTCCGGTCAGAGTGCCAATATCCGCCAGAATCCCGGAACGGATGTCGTGGGCTATGCAGAGGGCGGCGCGTCCTTTAATGTATCCCGTGTAGACGGCAGCTGGGGCTATTCTGCAAGCATCCCTGCCACCAGCGGCAGCAGTGTTGCCGGCTGGGTATATCTTGAAAACTGCACATTGAAGAACGCTTCTGCCGCAGCAGGCTTTGCCGCAGGCAGCAAGATCGAGATCACCAATACACCCGAGGTCAACTTCCGTTCCGGTGCTGGTACGGGCTACAGTATGCTCGGCAAGATCCCGAAGGGGACGGTTCTGACAGTATCCGAAGTATCCGGCGGTTGGGTCAGAGTTTCCTATGGCGGTCAGAGCGGCTGGATCAGTACCGATTACTGCAAGGCGTATACCGAACCTTCTGCTCCTGCGGTAACATCCAAGTTCTCCGTTGGCGAGCAGGTAGAGGTCACCAACACCGACCAGGTGAACTACCGCACAGGTCCAAGCACGGGTTATCAGATATTTGGTTCCATTCCGAGGGGTACTGTTCTGAAGGTCGATGAGGTTTCCGGCAGCTGGCTCCGCGTAGCATATAACGGTCAGAGCGGCTGGATCAGCTCCACCTACTGCAAGAAGTACACGGCTCCCGCACCCAGTGAGAACACTTCCAATGCGGTTGCAGCTGTCGGCGATAAGGTGGAGATCACCAATACGGATAAGGTCAATTTCCGCAGCGGTGCGGGTACCGGATATCAGCTGATCGGCAGTATTCCGAAGGGTGCCGTCGTAACCGTATCCGAGGTTTCCGGCAAGTGGTTCCGCGTGACCTATGACGGACTGACAGGCTGGTTCAGTTCCGGCTATTGTAAGAAATATGTGGAGCCGTCCAATAATTCTTCCGCATCCGGTACAGTTGCTGAGGGCGAGAAGATCAAGGTCACTGCCTATAGTGCAGTTTACATGCGTACCGGTGCAGGTGCTTCCTATGACCTCATGGGTACTGTTCCGACCGGCAGCATCCTGACCGTGATCGAGGAAGAAAACGGCTGGTACAGAGTAAAGTATGACGGCAAGACCGGCTGGATCACCTCCCTTTATACAGAAAAGTATACCGAGACACCGTCCACCGAAACACCGGTGCAGCCCCCCGCACAGACGACCGATGCGATCAAGGCAGGGGATAAGGTCAAGATCACCGCATTCCATGCGGTAAATCTCCGCACAGGTGCAGGTACTTCCTATAATGCAATCGGTACCATCAAAAAGGGCGAGATCGTCACTGTGACAGAGGTTTCCAATGGCTGGTACAGAACAGAATTTAACGGCAAGACAGGCTGGTTCGTGGGTCAGTACTGTGAAAAGTACACCGAGAATTCCACACCCTCCGAGCCGGTGACTCCTGAGCAGCAGCCGACCGCAGGGTATCAGGTGAATGATACTGTCCGGATCAGGGCAGCTGTGGGCGTGTACCTGCGTACCGGCAGCGGCACTTCCTTTGATGTGATTGCTACCGTTCCGGATGGTGCGCTCCTGAAGGTTACCGAGGTTTCCGGCACCTGGCTGAAAGTAACCTACAAAGATAAGACCGGCTGGATCACCTCCCGCTACTGCCTGAAGGAAGGCGAAGCTTCTTCCGAATCCACAGCAGCAAGCGGCAAGGTAACGATCGGCGCAGGCGTTTCGGTATGTATGCGCATGGAGCCGAACACTTCCTCCAAGGTCATCGCCTATGTCAAGGGCGGCAGGGAATTTGAGTACACGGACAAGTCCGGCGGCTGGTACAAGATCATCTACAACGGCAAGACCGGCTGGGTTTCCGGAATGTATGCAAAGGAATTGTAAACCTATTATACAGCAGCTTCCCGCATTATGCGGGAAGCTGTTTTTTGCAGTTTCTTCCTGCTGATGTTATCATATTAACGTATTATCATAATAAAATATCATAATAAAAATACTGGATTATATGTTCTATCTTGACATTATGCAGTTTTTATTGTATAATTATAAATAGTGCGGCAAATCCGCAGATCGGACAGCATCTTCATGATTATGCTGTATTCCGATCAAAACCAAGTAAATTCAAAATGAAATTTCATTGACATATAGGGAAAAAACAGATATAATAAATATTGTTGGGGAGATACTGCGGCAGATGGAAAGACTCTGTATACCAGTACCCGACTCAAAAATAAACAGAGATAAAAGGAGAAAACATTATGTTCAAGAAGACACTGCGTTATGCATCGGCAGCACTGGGTATTGCTGCTGCAACATTGACACTCGCATTCCCAATGAGTGCTTCCGCCGCAAGCGGCACCCATATGGTGGATTGTCATAGCCTCGTCATCCGCGACACACCCGGCGGCGGTGAAGCAGTCGGCTATGCGTCGGAGGGGACATGCTTCTATATTTCCAAGACCAGCGGTGACTGGCTGTATACGGACTGCATTACCGGCACGAGCGGAAAGAATCTTTCCGGCTGGGTCTATGCACCGCTCTGCACCAGCAGCGATGGTACGCCCCTTGTGAAGTCCTCCGGTACGGCATCTGCTTCCGTGAGCAAGCCCTCCGGAAACCGTGTGGTCGTGACTGCGGCTGTTTCTGTCACCATGCGCAGCGGCGCAGGCAGCGGCTATGATGCGATCGACTGGATCAAAAACGGCGTGGAGCTGGAGCTTCTGAGCAGCAGCGGCGGTTTCTATCAGGTGAAGTACGGCGGAAAAACCGGATGGATCTCCTCCCAGTTTGCGGAGCCGGTTTCCGGCAAGGTGACGGTATCTACTTCCAGTACATCCTCTGTCAAGGCATCCGGCAGTCAGACAAGCAGCAAGACGCTGAACTGGCAGAAGGCATATGACTATGCCGAGCAGCATTGTTACTATCCGAATCCGGAATACCGTTACTATAAGGACGGCAACTGCATGACTTACATCAGCCAGATCCTTGTGGCTGGCGGTCTGGCGGAAACAAACGAGTTCCGTGACGAGAGTCTGCCCTTTGTCAGAATCAAAGAATTTATCCCGTACATGAAGCGCACCTATGGCGTTTCCAAGATGATCTATCCGTCCCTCTCCAACATCAAGAAGGGCGACTGTGTGCTGACGGATGATGAGGTACATATTATGTGGGTGCTGAGCGTTGACGAGGAAAACAACTGTGTCTATGCCTGCGGCAACACTAACGACAGATGGTATTACAAGCTTGATGCAAAGTACATTGATGCAGTTGTGACGACTTCGCAGCTGTTCTAATATGAGAAATCCCGTTCTGCATGGAACGGGATTTCAGCTTATAGAAAAGTTTTTTCTGGGGTTAGTACACCAAAACTGCCCCCACCCCTACCCCAGCGGGGGAGGGGCTATATTTCGGGGACGAAGTCCCCGAACCCCTTTTGCGGAGCTAACGCTCCGCGTTTGATTTTAGTGCTTTCGACAGACTGAATCCCGTCCTGTATAGAACGGGATTTTTTGCGTTATTTCTTCTTTTTCTTTTCTGCCTTCTTGACAGATTCAATGATGTGCTGCAGCTCCAGAGCCTTGCCGAGGTCGCCCTCTACGCGGAGCTTTCCGGTGGTGTAGGCAACTACGGAATTGAGCTCGCCCTTTGCGATCTTCAGAAAATCCTTTGCAGATGCGATCAGCTTCACATGATGGTCATAGTACTCATACGGCTCCACATGCAGTTCGCCGTCCTTCAGCTCAATGTAGAACGCACCCTCGCCCTCGCCGGTGATGTCCACCTGTACTGCAAGATGCCCCTGCAGGTGGCTCACATCGTTCTTCATAAATTCGGCTTTCGATGCTGCAAAAATTTCTTCGTAAGTCATAATATTGTTCCTTTCACAAAGATACATGGGGGAAACTGTCCCCCATGTATCTTTTATTGTTATTTTATCCGCAGATTTCGCCCTTTGTAGTCTGGGTACGCTTCAGTTTTCTCGAAGTGGTCTTATCGAAATCTTCGGTACGCAGACGCAGGCGGCGGATGTTCTTTGCCGGAGCCATGGTCTTGTTGATTGCCTGTACATGCGCCTTGAATGCTTCCGCAACGGCATCTGTTCCGTTTGCCGCAGCAAATTCCGGATGGGGGAATACCTCCGCTGTGATCATGCCGTCATCCTCTGCATACACCAGCACATCGCCGACCCAATCCAGACCGGAGAACTTGTTCTCCAGCTCCTCCGGAGATACGTTTTCGCCGTTGCTCAGGATGATGAGGTTCTTCTTTCTGCCCGTGATGTATACACGGTTTTCCTCATCGACATAACCCAGATCGCCCGTACGCAGCCAGCCGTCCTCGGTCAGCATCTCTGCGGTAGCCTCCGGATTCTTGTAATAGCCCATCATGACGGACGGACTCTTTGCCCAGATTTCACCGTCCACAATCCTGATCGTGCAGCCGTTCACCAGTGTACCAACATCGCCGACATTGGTATCGTCATCCCTTGCGGTGG
Source organism: Oscillospiraceae bacterium (assembly GCA_045546475.1). Taxonomy (GTDB): domain Bacteria; phylum Bacillota; class Clostridia; order Oscillospirales; family Ruminococcaceae; genus UBA3855. Next base: position 14,694 of record JAZQCT010000043.1, on the reverse strand, counting down.
AAATACGGGGCGAACATTCTGTCATACCGTAGCCCTGACACACGATGAAGCCCATTTCACGGTATGCCGTCAGAAGCTCCGGATTCAGGTAGGCACCGCCGCTGTAGATTCTCTTCAGTCTGCCGCCGAATACGCCCTGTCCGATCGCTGCCAGCGGTACATCGGGCATGGCTGCAGCCGCCGCCTTGATCTTCTTGTAGATGGTGTCTGCGATCATCGGTACAAGCAGCAGTGTGGTCGGCTGGAACAGCTTGAGATTCTGCGGAATACGCATCATCGAGTCATTCACACAGGTCGTTGTACCGTAACGCAGACCGAGCAGAATATCGCAGGTGAAGCAGTATACATGATGAATCGGGAGAATCGTCATAGTCGTATCCTCCGTCGAGCTCTCGCCGTCCTGACACATGGTATTGTCGATCAGATTGCTGTGTGCAAGCATAACACCCTTGCTCTTGCCGGTCGTGCCGGAGGTGTAGACGATCGCTGCACAGGATTCCGGATCGAGTGCGGACCACTGCGCCGGTGCATAATCTCTGAGAATCTGCGAGAGGCAGAATACGCCCTCTTCCTCCATATCCTGCATGGATATATAGGTATGGATCATCGGGCAGTTGGCACGGATCGCCGGAAGCATCGGTGCATAACGCTTATCGAAAAAGAACACCTCCACATCCGCACGCTGCAGATGATCGCAGAGATCATCCACACCGAGCTGTGCATCCAGCGGTACACTTACATTGCCCATGCAGGCTGTGCCGAAATAGGAGGTCAGATATGCCGCCGATGTCAGACCGATCATTGCCGCATGTGTCTTTTTACCCTCTGTGCGTTCCGTCAGAAATGCAGAAACTCTGCGGCAGTTCTCTGCCAGCTGTGCAAAGGAGGTATCTGCAAATTCCTTGCCTGCCTTTTCACGCATGAACACCTTATCGCCGTAGGCAGCCGCAGCCTGTACCAGAAGATCCTGTAATGTCCTGACGCTTGTCTTATCCATCATATATAATTCTCCTTAGCCCTGCAGGGATTCAAGGTATTCGATCACTTCGCCGACAGTGCGGATGTTGGTCATTTCCTGCTCATCCACAGTCACATCGAATTCCTCTTCCAGCTCGCCCAGCATACTCATGAAGTCATAGGAATTGAAGTGCAGATCCTCGATCAGACGTGCATCCTCCGTGATCATCTCCGGATCAACCTCAACATACTGTACGATCAGTTCTTTCATTTTCTCCAACATGGGTGTGTCCTCCTTTATTGATTAGATTATAATAGGTTTGCTTGTCACTAACTTTCAGGAACACTGTTCCTTGCAAGCTTACGTCAATCAGATCATATCCAGAATCTCGCCGATGGTGCGGTTGTGGTTCTCGATGCCGCGGAACAGGACACGGCACAGATAATAATACAGATATTCCATTTCATACTCTGTGACGGCATCCTTGCGATATTCAAAATGGAAATTCAGACCATTGTCCTCGACACGGTGCATCACCGTCAGATACAGCGGCTGTGCGGCAACACCATTGGTATACCACATGCTCTTATAGGGAATATCCGGCACATCCTGTGCATTCGGATCACGCATGGACATCGGCTGATAGGTCAGGCTGATACTCTCATAGCTTGCACCCGGCTGAAGCTTCCAGTACTGTGCACGTTCCCTTGTGAGGGCAATCGGGTCATAGTTTGCATGGCGGAACAGACGGTTCTGCTTTTCCTGCATCAGCTGCAGACCATCCATGAATGTCATTTCCGGTTCCATAATGGTACGGATCGGGAAGAAGTGGATTCTTGTACCGCCGGAACGCTTCTCCAGCAGCGTGCCTCTTCTGGAAATACAGCTCTTGATGGAAACATCCTTTTCATTGTCATTGAACTTGGAAAGCACCGTACGCAGACCCATCAGCAGGAGGGATGCCATCGGAACATGGTTATCCGCACAGAACTGCATCAGACGTTCGGACGGTTCTTTCTCCAGATGATATACCGAAATCGCAGCCTCCGGATTGTGGGAAACGACCATTGCACTTCTCTGCTCCGGATTATTGTTTTCTCTGCGCTGTGTCAGCAGTCTGCCCATGCCGGTGAAGTCCGTGTACATCGGCTCGCTGCACTGGATCTCCTCCATCCAGAATGCACGGTCACGCTCATACGCCTTGGAACCTGCCTCATATGCCAGATCCTTTTCCAGTGCCTTGATATAGGACTGCAGGGGCTTCGGATAATCCATGCCGTAACGCTTGGAGCAGTAGATCTCCAGCACATCCCTGTCAAATGCAATGATGGAGCTGGAATCCATTGTCATATGATCGACCTTCATGTAGGTACCGTTGAAGCCGCCGGGCAGCTTGATCATCACAATCTGGTTCATCGGGGAATGGAAACGCTGGAACGGAATCTTTGTCCAGCGGCGCATTTCCTCGTGCGCATCTTCTTCCTTCCAGCTGGAGAAATCACGGAACTCGATCTCTCTTTCCTCGAACGGTACCAGGTACTGGTATACTGTGCCGTCCTCATCCTTATGAAAACGCAGACGCATTGCCTCGCTGCGGACATATGCCTCATAAATCGCTTCACGCAGCAGATCGAAATCCACTTCCTGCTGAATGTACAGACCTGTACCGATATTCAGAATCTGGTGATACGGGCAGTACAGCACGGAATAATTATGGATCCTCTGCGCGGCATTCAGGGGATAGCCCTGGATCTTCACGCCATTAAGCATAAATTCTTTCATATTGCTGTTTCCTTTCCCTATAATTTTCTTATTTATACCATGTAAGTATCAATAAACTCCTTCAGAGCTGCCTGGTAGGCCTCCTTATCCTGGTAGGTACTTGCACCATGCGCCGCGCCTTCGATCTTCAGGAGCTTCTTGGGAGCCTTGCAGGCTTCATAGTTCTTGTCGCTCATCCATACCGGAACAAAATCATCCTCCGCGCCGTGAATGAACAGACAGGGGAGCTTGTTGGTTTCCAGTGCTGTCAGTGTAGAATAATCCTCAAAGCCATAGCCTGCCTTCTTGCGGCACATAGCGGAATTGATCTTCATGATCGGAAATTCCGACATGTGATAGTCACGCTTGAGAATATGCGCGAATACGTCATACGGGGAGGTGAATGCACAGTCAGCCACGATGCCCTTGACTGCCGGTGTCAGATCCTGGAAGCCTGTGACCATCAGTGCCGTGGATGCGCCCATGGATGTACCATGCAGAATGATCTGTCTGCCCTCCGGAAAACGCTTTTCAATATAGGCGAGCCAGCAGAGACAGTCGAAACGGTCCAGAATGCCGAAGCCGACATAATCACCCTCGCTCTGTCCATGCGCGCGATGATCCGGAATCAGGACATCGAAGCCCTGCTCATGATAGAATCTTGCGCTGGTTGAAAACTCGCTGATACCGATGCTCGAGTAGCCATGCAGACCAATGACCAGCTTGTCGGTGGGCTGTTCTGCCGGCAGGAAATAGCCATGCAGCTTGATGCCGTCCCTTGCTTCAATCGTGATCTCTTCGGGATTCTGTGCCTGAAGCCACTCACGGTTGGGGGTAATGATCTTGCGGTATTCCTCCCACTTCTGTGCGTCCGCCATTTCGTCCATATTCACACGAACGCCGTCCTTACGGGGGATGACCTTATCGAAGAGTTTTTTTGCGCCTGCATAGGAGCCTGCTGCTCCCAAAGCAACGACAGCCGCAGCGGCTGCACCGATCCAGATTCCTGCTGACATATTGTCTACCACTTTCCTTTCATCTGCGGGGGAGTAATCGACCATTGCGCCAAAGTGTCGAATAGCACACCCGATTTTCTTCATTTTACCATATTTGGAAGAACAGGTCAAGTAGAAAATATGAATAATTCGCGAAATTACGTCCGGTTTGTGGATTTCAGACAAAAAACAGACCGAATCCATGCAAATTTCAATACAGGCACAGATTCCGGATTCCATCTTTCTTCTCTGTGGGGGCAATGTTATCAACTTAATGGGTTCAAAGGGCGGAGCCCTTGCCGGAGCCGGTGCGGAGCACCGGCTCAATCTCCCCCGCCTTCTGGGAGGGGGCAGGGGGTGGGCAAGCTTTGCACAACTATCCTAAAGTTGATGACATTGTCTCCTTGGCGAGGAGGTGGGGCAAGCCTTACCCAGCTGCCCCAAAGCACATCCCGCAGGATCCGTTCCTATACATTATAATATATTTTTTCTAAAACCGCAACCGGATTTGCCGAAATCCTGCGGATTTCGCATTGTTTTTCATAAATTTAAATAAATTTCAGAAAAGTACTTGAAATTTTTCTGTGAATATGTTATAATATACATATCATCAGTGGAAGCCCGCAACGCTTCCATGTAAAGGAGGAACCCCTATTGAAAATTACATTAAACGCTAAGAAAATGCAGATTTCCGATTCCTTTACCGAATACGCAGAACAGCGGCTGAGTGCAAAGCTGGATAAGTTCTTCGGTGATGAGGCTGATGCCAAGCTCATGCTGACGGAGCTGAAGGGAAAGATCATTCTGGAGCTGACAGTACGCTACAACCAGATGATCTACCGTTCTGAGCAGACCGCCGAGGACAAGCGCGACGCACTCGATGCAGCGATCGACAAGATCATCCGCCAGATCCGCAAGAACAAGACCCGCCTGGAAAAGCGGCTCAAGGACAATGCATTCAAGGATGAAATGCTCGACACCGCAGAGGAGCAGACAGATTTCACTGTCATCCGCCGCAAGAAGTTCGATCTGCGTCCGATGACCGTGGAGGAGGCGATCCTTCAGATGAACATGCTCGGTCATACATTCTTCATGTTCAAGGATGCAGCGACCGGAAACACCTGCGTGGTATACCAGCGTGAGGACGAGGGCTACGCAGTACTGGAGCCTGACGAGGCATAATTTCGATTTCTACTACCACTCTCTTTCCCCCGCCGATAGGCGGGGGTTCTTTCTGCCAAAAATCCGCGCTTTTTCAGAAAATAAAATTTTTTTTGAAAAAATGAAAAAAAGGCTTGACAAACAGGTCGGAATGTGCTATAATAATAAAGTCGTCAGACAGAAGTGCCTGTAGCTCAGCTGGATAGAGTGACTGGCTACGAACCAGTAGGTCGGGGGTTCGAGTCCCTCCAGGCACGCCAGCGCAGCGTCTGCGCAGTTAGACGCGTATGAAAGCTTCCGAGAAATCGGAAGCTTTTTGTTTCGCGATATTTTTTTTTCTACCGCATGATTCCTTTTGCTTCGCAGCGGAATCATGCTTTTGGAAGCTTTATACTAGGTCGTGTTGACACTAAGCCTAACAACACATCTTTTCGGCAAAATTTCACGCATCCTGCGTTGAAAAGGTTTGACAGGCGACAGCCTGCCTGCACCTTTTCGCATTGCCTGCATAAAATTTTCGCTCGAAAATCTGCGTATTATTTTTGTGTCAACACTCCCTAATCCTCCAAACTATAATAGACAAAATCGGTTTCAAAAGGCGATAGCCTTTGGCGGAGGCGGTGCGCAGCACCGCCCCTAAATCCCCCTTCCTCCGGGAGGGGGCAGGGGGTGGGGCAAATTAAAGTTGTCTATTTGGGTTAAGGGGATTACTATTATAATAACGCTGCATCTGCAATTGAAAGTGAGTGAACATCATGGACATCAAAACCAACGTCATGCGGATACTGGATCAAAAGAAGATCCCATACCAAAGCCACTGCTACGCGGATACGGATGCTGTCAGCGGCGCGGAAGTCGCGCGGGTGCTGGGACAGGATCCGGCGCAGGTATTCAAAACGCTGGTGACGGTCGCCGCATCGGGGGCGTATTATGTCTTTGTCATCCCCGTGGAGGCAGAGCTGGATCTCAAAAAGGCGGCGAAATCCGTGGGCGAAAAGAGCGTGAAGATGCTCCCGCAGAAGGAGCTGCTGCCGCTGACGGGCTATGTCCACGGCGGATGCTCTCCCATCGGCATGAAGAAGGCGTTCCGCACGGTCATTGATGCCAGCGCGGAAACACAGGGAACCATCATCTTCAGTGCTGGGAAAATCGGCTACCAGGTAGAGCTGAAGCTCTCTGCGCTGTCACAGGTACTCCGCTTCCAGACTGCGGAGATCACTGCTGTACAAAATTGACTGATCCGCCCCGACAAGGGGCGGATTCTGTATTATGCACAGAAATAAACAGCATTTCTTGACAGTTATCGTTGGATGTGATATAATATGTATATCCAATATTCTGTAGAACGAGGTGTATGCATATGAAAAACACATTCCGAAAACGTTTCCTTGCAGCGGCGGTCGGCTCTGCTGTGATGTTCTCCGCGCTTCCGGCTTCCGGCATTTCTGCCGCTAATGTGGAGGAAACGCCGGCATATGCTGCATCGGAAAACAGGATCACCAATTCCACCTTTGACAGCAATACCGACGGATGGAGCTATTATGCCCATAAGGATGCCGCCGCCGGTGACCTCAGCACGGACGGCAGACTGGATGCGTTCGCTCTCAGCATGATGAAGAAAATGCTTATGGCATAAGCGATCCGCATACAGCTTCGCCCTCCTTTGGAAATCCCAAAGGAGGGCGAATTTTAATATCTGTCACTCGCATGACGCTCTGCCTGCAAGTGTCATGCGGTACACCCGACTATATCGCGAAACAGGTATTTCCCCTTGTAACCATATTCTGAAACGCGAATGCCAGCGCGGGCTCCGCGCCCTCCTTTGGAAATCCCAAAGGAGGGCGAATTTTTTATATCTGTCAATAACATGACGCGCGGGCTCCGCGCCTTATTCGGTTCGGAGAGCTACCACAGGATCCTTCTTCGCCGCACTTCTTGACGGGATGATACCTGCAATCAGTGTAAGCACCATGGAGATGATTACCAGAATCACCGCTGCACCGATCGGCAGAACCGCATTCAGTGCAAGGATGCCCGTCAGCTCATGGATCACCGCATTGATCGGGATGCACAGGAGGTATGTCACCACAACGCCCAGCAGACCGGAGGTGAAGCCGATGATCAGCGTTTCTGCATTGAACATGCGGGATACATTCCGCTTCGATGCACCGATCGCACGGAGGATACCGATTTCCTTGGTTCTTTCCTGTACGGAGATCAGCGTGATAACACCGATCATGATGGAGGATACGATCAGTGAGATCGCTACGAACGAAATCAGTACATAGGTGATTGTGTTGATGATTGTGGTAATGGAGGACATCATCAGACCCACATAGTCCGTGTACTTGATCTGGGACAGTTCTTCCACACCTTCGTTATAATCTGCAATGACCTCTTCAATCAGATCCTTGTTTTCAAAGGAGGATGCAAACAGATTGATCATGTGCGGATCATCCAGATCCAGATAGCCCAGCTTGATCAGATTGTCCTCATAAGTGGAATCGGAGAATACCATGATTTCATCATGATACATTGCCAGCTGTGCCGTGCCGCTCTTCTTCATCAGGGAATCGAGTCCTGCGACCTTCTGTTCCGCCGGAAGCTGTGCCATCTGTTCCATCACCTGTGCGGCATACTGTGCCTTGACCTGTTCTTCCACCATCATTGTATAGGCTTCTTCGAGATCCTCATCGCTCATATCCTCGATATAACCGGAGAGATCCGCTTCAGACATGCCCATCTGCTGTGTCAGTGCCTGAATCATGGTCTGCTCCATGGTTTCACGGGTCTGTCCCTGCATTGCCTGTTCAACGGAGGTGTTCAGCTGTTCTTCGGAGGGAATGCACATCATCTGGACATAGACCATCGCCTTTTCCTGATCGTCCATGTTGTCGATGTACTTTTCAAATTCTTCCTGCTTTTCCGCATCGGTCATATCGCCCTTGTTCTCCTGGAACGGCAGACCGGTGAAGATGTCAGTCATTTCGTCATCGAGCTGTGCTTCAATCGCTTCGGAATCCTTGGCTTCGTTGATAACATATTCCGTCAGCTCGTGTGTATAGGCAATTGCGCCGGTCAGCATCGCAGCGGTCGCTTCCTCATTCGGACGGATGATGCCGCTGACCGTGAGGGGCGTGCCGTTGTCATAGAGGAATTTCAGACCGGATTCTGTTTCACGCATATCGGTATAGGTATCGGTCAGCTCGTCATAGCTGAAGCATTCGGAATTGAGGATGACACGATATTCCATATCGCAGATCTCCTGATAGCTCCAGCTGGATTCCTCTCTGGATTCAAGCTTCGTCTTGTTGACAGCCGCATCCATGATATTGTCCATCGTTTCCTTGGAATTCAGACCCAGTGCATACAGCGTCACATCATCCAGCTCATTATTTTCATCCAGCACCAGAACCACTTCATTATACGCATCCGGCCATTCGCCGTAGATCACATCGTACTGCTTCAGCAGGAGGTCGTTGATGAGTGCGCCATCCTCGCCGGGCATCATTTCCTGCCACAGATTTCCCGCAACCATGTCCAAAGAGGAGGTGCCGCCCATGATGGAGGCTTCCATTTCGTACATACCTGCCATATCAAAGTCAAGTGCCTGACTCATCATGTCAGTCAGAAGCTCTGCGGCATCCGAACGGAGAATATCGCCGTCCACATTCTTTGTGTAGATCTGCAAATCAAGGTTGTAGCTGTACTGTACGCCGTTGAGTGCGGAGGACAGTTTGCTCTCCGGATCATTGCGCTGTTCCTCGATATACGCCTTGAATGCACGGAGGTCATTTTCCTGTGCTTCGAGGTTGTTCATCGCTTCAACAATGCTGTACATGGCAGCCTTTTCATACACTGCATCATTCTCGTGGGCAACATTCTCGGATTCCACGCCCATAAAGGTTTCCATCAGCGTGGTCATGTCAATGGTTGCCGATTCGATGGTCAGCGGATAGGAGGAGAGGGTTTCTTCCTGCACCAGATCAATATACGCCTGAAATCCCTGCGAAATGGACAGTACCAGCGCAATGCCGATGATACCGATCGAGCCTGCAAAGGAGGTCAGAGCCGTTCTGCCCTTCTTGGTGAAGAGATTCTTCAGCGACAGTCCGAAGGATGTTGCAAAGGACATGGAGGGCTTCTTCTTTTTCTTTTCGGCTTCCTGTGCCTTCTTGTCATGCTTTTCCTCACGCTGGATGTCCTTTTCGGTCAGCGGTTTGGAATCGTCCTTGATCTCGCCGTCGAGCATCCGGATGATACGGGAGGAATACTGTTCCGCAAGCTCCGGGTTGTGTGTTACCATAATAATGAGGCGATCCTTGGAAATGTTCTTCAGGATCTCCATGACCTGTACGCTGGTTTCGGTATCGAGCGCACCGGTCGGCTCATCAGCAAGGATGATGTCGGGGTTATTGACGAGTGCACGGGCGATGGCAACGCGCTGCATCTGACCGCCGGACATTTCCGAGGGCTTCTTGTGGAGCTGATTGCCGAGTCCCACGTCTTCGAGTGCCTTCTTCGCACGTTCACGGCGTTCGGATTTCTTGACACCGGAAAGGGTGAGTGCGATCTCCACATTCTGGAGTACGGTCTGATGCGGGATCAGATTGTAGCTCTGGAAGACGAAGCCGATGGAGTGGTTGCGGTAGGTGTCCCAGTCCTTATCCTTATACTGTTTGGTGGATGTACCGTTGATGAGCAGATCACCGTCGGAATACTGATCCAGACCGCCGATGATGTTCAGCATGGTGGTCTTGCCGCAGCCGGACGGACCTAAGATCGAAACAAATTCGCTGGATCGGAATTTCAGATCAATGCCTTTCAGTGCGTGGACGGTGTTTTCTCCGGCAAGGTAGTCTTTTTTGATACCTTTGAGTTCGAGCATAATGCATACCTCCTGTGTTTGTTTTGCGACGATTTCCCCCAGAAATCAGAAAATCCCGGATATAGCTGAAAAGCTGTATCCGGGTCAGTGAACATAAAATATGACTCCATGTATAGCTTTTCAGATACACATGAGTCTTGCAAATTAAAGTAAGCCAGATCCCTTGCGAAACCAGTGCTGTTGACTTACTGCGCATGGCTTCCGTGCCATGTGCCTGCTACTCCCTCATTTTGGGTATGTTTAATTATAGCATAGTGCTGAAAAATTGTCAAGGTTTTCATGCAGTTTTCACATGAAATTGTAAAATGGGCAAAAAATAGTTCTGGTTTTGTGTTCGTAATTATTGAAATTGTTAGGGGGCTTACGGAATAGCGTGCTGTGTCCGAAAAATATTTTGAAAATTCTGGTTTCAGGGGTTGACAAAAGATTACAAATATGTTACAATATGTTACAGAAGATTACAAGCCGGTAACCATCCGGAAAAGGAGAATAGAACAAAATGAGTTTGAAACATATAATCGCCGGTGTACTTGCCGGCATTCAGTGCATGGCAATGCTGCCGCTTACGGCATTTGCAGAGGAAAGCACTGGTCTTGGAGATCTGAACGGCAGCGGCAATGCTGAAGCGGAGGATGCTTCACTGATCCTTGTAGACGCGGCATCTCTCGGTGCTTCCGGCAGCGGCGTTCTGACGGATGAGCAGCGGAAGGCTGCGGATACGAATTATGACGGCAGCGCGGACGCAGGGGATGCGGCAGTGATCCTGGTCTATTCTGCCCTGACAGGCTCCGGCGCAGTTTCGGGCAGTCTGGAGGAATACCTGAACAAGGCGGACGAAAACCTGGATGCCATCGCGGCACCGGTGATCGCAGTCGGCAAGCGTACACTTTCTGCCATTATCCGCTGGGATCATGTGCCGTATGCAAGCGGCTATGAGATCTATCGCTGCTCTGGCACCAATGCCTCTTCCGGGGACTATCAGCTTACTGCCACGGTAACGGGCGGCGGCAGCGGCAGCTATCTGGATGAGCTCGGCAATGACGGCAGCTATTGCTATAAGGTACGCGCCTTCCGCGATCAGCCGAACGGCAGGATCTACAGCAGCTTCAGCACAGCCAGAGAAAACTGGACAAAGGAAGCTATTTTACAGGGTGCGGATCTGCAGCAGCGGGACACCATTACCGTTTACAACCGCCAGGGGGCGACGACGACCTCGTATGATGTGTCGATCTCCGAGAAGGATTTTGAGATCCTTGCACAATTTGCAGCGGAGAATTTCCCGGAGAACTGCACAAGAGAGGATCAGCTCTGGATCACACTGCAGTGGATCCATAAGAATGTGGATTATGCCTATGTGGGCGAAAAATGGGATTCCATTCAGGGGCTTTCCTGGGTCGAAGCGGTATTCGTCAAGCAGAGAGGACAGTGTGTGCAGTACAACGGCGCACTGGCAGCCATGATGGCATACCTCGGCTACGATGCACAGATGGTACAGGGCTACCGCGGCACCTATCCGAGCAACTACTGGCAGCATTTCTGGCCCGAGGTCGTGATTGACGGCAAGACCTATATGATGGAGTGCGGAAACTATGGAAAATCCGGCAACTGGTATTATTTCCTCTGCACCTATGATGAGACTTCGAAGTACATCTGCAATCAGAAGGCAATGGGCTGATAATTTGATTTTTCCATTACAAAGTAATTTTTTCCTTAAAAGCAGGAGCGTTCCGCCGATAAAAGCGGAACGCTCCTGTATTTTGCAGGGTTCTAAGACAGATGTATCCCCGCAGCCCCCAGCGCGCGCCGGATGGCTCTGGCGGCGAAATACGCCGCCCCTATGGAAAGCGCGTCCTTCAGCAGATAAGGGAGGGAAACGAGCAGGAAGCTTTCTGCAAAGCCCATCCCGGCAGTCAGTGCATACTGCGCTGTTCCGAGCAGGTGACAGCAGAGGAGACCTGCGGTCCCGGCGGGAACTGCAAGCAGCTTCCGCGGCGGTTCAGCGGCAAGCGCACAGCAAAGCGCAAGCGGCACAAAACCCCAGAGAAAACCGCCCGTAAGCCCGAGCAGTACCGAAAAGCCACTGCGCATTCCGGCGAACACCGGCATCCCGACAGCACCGCAGGCGAGATAGAGCAGAACTGCCGGAACGCCGCGCCGACTGCCGCCGAGCCAGGCACACAGTGCGGCTCCGAAGGTCTGGAGTGTCAGTGGAACACTGGACGGCATGGGAATGGTCAGCTGTGCCAGCACTGCAAGCATTGCCGTCAGCATTGCGGTCTGGGACATGGCAAGCAGACCTGCGCCGCGGTTACCGGACATAGGCGGCAGAGGTGATGACGGAGAGGAAATCCTCCCGGAAGCTGTCATAGGTCTCCACATCGGATTTGCAGGTGATGATGTACATGGAATTGGTATCGGTCAGATAGCCCGTCATGCAAGCCTTTTTGAGTGCGTCCTCACCCTCGCCGATGGTGTAGATAAATTCCAGCGTCTGTATGCCGATCCCGCCGGCATAGACCAGCTCATCATGGGTCACCTCCAGCTCTGTGGTAATACTCTGGTATTCCTTCAGTGCGGAGGTGGCATAATCGTAGACGGAGCTGTAGGGGGCGTTGGAGACATCCTGCGTGATGATGATGCTGGCATCCTCACAGATATAATATTCCTCATAAAAATCTGAAGAAGTGATCGCAAAACGCTCCGGGATCTCCAGATACAGCTCCGGCAGTGGCAGTGCCTTATAGACAGCCTGGGTCTCCAGCGCAGAATCCGCTGTGGATGCGGTATTGCAGCCGCAGAGGGAGAAGCATCCCGCAAGCAGCAGTGCAGACAGTCGTTTCATAAGTGTGCATCCTTTCTTTATACTTAATGTAATAAAAAGCGGACGGCAGAGCCGTCCGCATGACCAGACCGATAAGCCGAGTTCTGTCGTGTGCGATAATTTATCTAGGCCATACGTCGCCGTATGGCTCAAGCCGCCGTTACTGTGCCGTCCATCGAGCAAATGTTAAGACGGTCAGTACCATTAGACGTTGCATCGGATAGGGTTTACACGGCAGTGCAGTCTCCTGCACTCCGGTGAGCTCTTACCTCACCATTCCACCCTCACCATGCGGATGCATGGCAGTTTCTTTTCTGTTGCACTGGCCCTAAGGTCGCCCTCGGCTGCCGTTAGCAGCTATCCTGCTCTGTGATGCTCGGACTTTCCTCGTGAACTATGTCGTCCACGCTATCGCATAGTCTGCTCATATTTTTATTATACACGATTTTGTGGGGATTGTCAAGAAGTGAATTGTTGAAAAAAACACTAATCATAATCTCTTATTACTCCAGCAATTAAATATAGATACTTTTTCTATGGTTAGCACCTCATAACTGCCCCCCTCCCAGAGGGAGGCGGAGATTGAGCCGGTACTCCGCACCGGCACCGGTAAGGGCTTCGCCCTTTGCCCCTTGAAACCGCCGCTTCGCCAATATTATTCCCCGGCTTCGATTCTCTCCGCGATCTGCGTAATGACCTCTGCATCACTTTCGGACTTGATCTTGTATTCCGTTCTGGAGTAGAAATTGTCGTTCACATCCCAGAGTACCGGCACAAAGCCGAAATCCACCGCCTTGTTCAGGAGGACGGAAAGACAGTCGGAGGATTCCGTATACTGCGTATCCGCTGCAAGATGGTCGGAAGTATAAATAGAGGTGCATTCGCCCACGAATACCGGAATGCCCTTGCTGGTGAAAGCCTCCTCCAGCTGTACGCACTGCTTATTGCTGTAGGCAAGCCACATCTGACCGCCGATATTATTGCCCCAATAGGGCGCATTGTCGATATAATGTACGGATACCATCATTCTGTCCTCGGCAGGATCTTCCGGCATTACATACAGGTCACTGGTCGTCTTGTCGATGTTCGTCCAGTAGCCGGACGCGATCAGCATACGCTCCTTGTTGTTGCCGCCGGTGGCGCGGACAGCGTCCACAAAGGCCTGGTTCATGGCATTGACATACGCAAACAGCTCTGCCTCCGTATAGCTGCTGCCCTCCTGCTGTGAGCCGAGTGCTTCATTGAATCCCTCAAATACCAGAAAATCGGAATAATCCCGGAACTCCTTCGCAATTTGCGTCCAGAGATCCTCCACGACCTCCAGCACCTTTTCCTGCGGATGATTCTTGATGAGAAATTCATCATAATGATGTACATTGATGACCACATACAGCTCCTGGCTGCGGCAGTAGTCCACGATCTCAACAACGCGGTTCATGTATTCCTCATTGATTTTGAACTTGCCGTCATCCTCCATCATATTGCCCCAGTACACCGGCACACGGATGGTATTGAAGCCGGCTTCCTTCATGCCGTTGATGCATTCCTGCGTGGTCTCGACCGCACCCCAGCATTTCTCATAATCCTGCGGTGTATCCTCGCCGATGGTAGAAGCACCGGCGGTCTTGTCCTGCGCATCCTGCCAGTAAGCCTCCATCGTATTGCCGAGATTGATGCCGATGCCCATTTCCTGCGCAAATTCCATTGCAGTGATGTCATCGCGCATAGCACCGCCGTCGGAGGGGGTATCACAGCCCGTCAATGCACAGGACAGCAGCATACCTGCTGTCAGAAGAGAAATGATTCTTTTATTCATGATACTGACTCCTTATCAAAATTTGATACCTTTATTGTAGCACGAATTTCCCCCTCCTGTCAATGCAAGTGTCAAAAAATGCAGATTCCGTCAACAAAGTTTGCGGATTTTGTGATAGTGCGTTCCATATAAGTCACACACGCAGATCGTTTTTCTTTACCAGGGTTTACCTAAACTGTCCCACCCCCTGCCCCCTCCCAGAGGGAGGGGGATTAGAGCGGGGGCGCAGCCCCCCCACCCCGCTTCCGCCTGAGGCGGTTTTGGGGGTGACTCCCCACGGGGAGTCGCCGCCGC
>JAZQCT010000042.1:0-30471 GCA_045546475.1 Oscillospiraceae bacterium | reverse complement strand
AGATTTTCGAGCAGAAATTTCATGCAGACAAGGCGAAAAGGTGCAGGCAGGCTGTCGCCTGTCAAACCTTTTCAACGCAGGATGCGTGAAATTTTGCCGAAAAGATGCGTTGTTAGGCTTAGTGTCAACACGACCTAGTATCAAGTAATCTGCCCGATGCCTGACATCGGGCATTTTTCGGAGGTTCCTATGTCCCAGATCATTCTCCAGCAAGCATTCATTATGCTCATTCTCATCCTTGTCGGTGCGGGCTGTTTTAAATTCCGGCTCCTGTCAAAGGAAACTGTCAGCGAAATCTCGCGGCTCGTCCTGACCGTCATCAATCCCATTGTCATCCTCCTTGCCTACCAGCGCGAGCTGAAGGCGGAGCTGGCAGCCAATCTCGGCTGGACGTTCCTGCTCTCCGCCCTGTCCTATGCCCTTGCCATGCTCATTTCCTACCTTGCCGTCCGTGACAGGGAGGGCAGGGAAACGGCGATCGAGCGTTTTTCCTGCATCTATTCCAACTGCGGCTTCATGGGCATTCCGCTTGTACAGGCAATGTTTGACTTTGAGGGCGTGTTCTATCTGACCGCCTTCGTTACGCTGTTCAACCTCCTTGCCTGGACGCACGGTGTCATGCAGATCTCCGGTCAGCGCAGTATGAAGTCCATCCTGAAGGTCCTGCGTTCCCCGGCGATCATTGCCATTGCTCTGGGCATGGTGCTGTTCTTCGGGCAGATCACACTCCCGCCCCTCCTGACGGAAACGCTCGGCATGATCGGCGAGCTGAATACGCCCCTTGCCATGTTCGTGGCAGGTGCGACCATTGCACAGACCGACCTCCCCGCCGTCCTGAAAAAGCCCCGCGTGTTCTATATCAGCCTGCTGAAGCTTGTGGTCATTCCGGGGACGGTGATCCTTGCGTTTCTCTGTTTTCCGTTCAGCAGTATTATGGAAATGACCGTGCTGGCAGCCACCGCAGCCCCATCCGCCGCAATGTGTACTATGCAGTGCCTCAACTATAAAAAGAATGCCGCCTATGCCTCGGAGCTGTTCGCTGTGACCACACTATTATCCATCCTCACCATGCCCCTCTGCATGATGCTCTATGAGTTTGCAGAAGCCCTGTAATCTGCACAAAGTATTGTTTCAGATCAATTCACAGATTGTGCATATCCACAGAATTACACCCATTCCCCAAAATACATTGCAGTTTTATCGAAATTGTGGTATAATAAAATGTATAAACTTAATCCGTTCCATGTGGGGCAGTTTTGTATAAATGTTGTCAGAAAGCCTGAATTGACGGCATTGCCATGTGGGAGAGATAGAAAAACAGGGGAAAGAAGGGAAGCAAATGTTAAGCGGCATCAGTAAACTGGATTTGAAGCGGATCAACCGGATGCAGGTACTGCGTACAGTCTGGGAGGAGGGACCGATCTCCCGTGTGGATCTTGCGCAGAAGCTGCAGATCACAAGGGCATCCATCACGCAGATCACCAATGCCATGATCACGGAGGGACTGCTGACGGAGATCGGCGAGGCACCCTACCAGAACACACAGCAGGACAGACTGCCGAAGGGCAGACGCAAGATCCTGCTCGACATCAATGCAAATTATAAGTTTGTGCTGGGCGCAGTCATCAGCGAGCATGAGATCACGGTGGGACTCTGCACGATGCACATGGATATTCTGGACAAGGCAAGTATGCCCTGCACCGATCACACGAGCCGCAAGGAGATCCTGCAGTTCATCATCACCTCCGCAGAGCGCATGATGAGCAACAGCTGTCTGACCTGCGAAGATGTGCTGGGGCTTGGTGTCGGCGTGATGCCGATCATGATCGGCAGAATGCGTGTATTCTACAAGGACGGCACACTGGATTTCACCGAGCTGAAGAAGGGACTTTCCGTTCCGCAGATGCCGCCGGTATTCTGCGGCAATGCAGTCTGGCTTCTGTCTCTGGCAAATTCCGACCTGCAGCGCGGCGGAACGCAGAACCAGAACCAGGTCTACCTGCATCTCGGCAATCACATCAATATTTCCGTACTTCGCCCGGAGAAATACGAGAACGATTATCTGACCTACAGCTATCTGACAGAACGCTGTATTGTACGCCCCGGCGGCAGACAGCAGGACGGCTATCCGGCAGGCTCCGTGCGTGCACAGCTTTCCGTGCAGGCGATGCAGGCGCGGATCGCGCAGGTCTACAGCCGCGAGCGCACACCGTTTTTGTACAGTGCGACGGATGGCTACATTGAGCATGTCACACTGGAGCAGATGTACCAGGCGGTATCCGCAGGGGACAAACGCTGTGAGGAGGTCGTGCAGGAGATCATGCAGGACTGGAGCGTTCTGCTGCATAATCTGGTCTGCAGCTTCCAGGCACAGAAGGTGGTGCTGCACCATTTCGGACTGACCGAGCGCGGCTTTTCACATTTCAAGCGGTATGTGAAGGATTTTGCCGGCGATGACATTGCAGAGCGCATCGTTCTAAGCAGTGTCAGCGAAAAAACCGACTTCCTTGCCGGCTGCTCCCTCGTCCTCATGAAAAACTTCTACCTCACCGGCGGGCACGGCAGCCGTGCAGTTGATCGCGGCGCGGAGCCCGCGCAGGCAGGCCGCATTTGAGGATTTTGCGATTGACAGTAAAAGAACGGTGCATATGCATCGTTCTTTTCTTCTGCGTAATTTCTTCTTCCTACTTGCATTCCATTTGATTTTGGTGTATAATAAGTAAGGTAAAACGATCCGTCAGGCAAATGAAAGGATGAGATGTATGTCCGCAATTGGATTTGATAACGAAAAATACCTGCACATGCAGTCCGAGCATATCCGGCAGCGTATTTCCCAGTTCGGGGGAAAGCTGTATCTGGAATTCGGCGGAAAGCTGTTTGATGATTATCACGCTTCCCGTGTGCTTCCCGGTTTTCAGCCGGACAGCAAGCTGAAAATGCTGCTTCAGCTCAAGGACCGCGTGGAGATCGTCATGGCGATCAATGCCGCGGACATCGTCAAGAATAAGCTCCGCACTGACCTTGGCATCACTTATGACCTCGATGTTATCCGCCTGATCGACTGCTTCCGCACGATCGGACTCTATGTCAGCAGTGTGGTCATGACCCGATTTGCCGGACAGACTGCCGCTGTCGCATTCCAGAAGCGTCTGGAGTCCCTCGGCGTCCGCGTTTACCGGCATTACAATATTGAGGGTTATCCCTCCGACATCCAGAAGATCGTCAGCGACGAGGGCTACGGCAAGAATGAATATATCCCCACCACCCGCGAGCTGGTCGTTGTCACAGCTCCCGGTCCCGGCAGCGGCAAGATGGCTGTCTGCATGTCCCAGCTCTACCACGAAAACAAGCGCGGCTGCAAGGCTGGCTATGCAAAATTTGAGACCTTCCCCATCTGGAATATCCCGCTGACCCATCCGGTGAACCTTGCCTATGAAGCGGCAACTGCTGATCTCAACGATGTGAATATGATCGACCCGTTCCACCTGGAAGCCTATGGTGAGACCACGGTCAATTATAACCGTGATGTGGAAATCTTCCCCGTCGTGACCGCCATGCTGGAAAATATCATGGGCGAATGCCCTTACAAATCCCCCACGGATATGGGTGTAAATATGGCAGGCAACTGCATCATTGATGATGAAGTCGCCAAAACCGCCTCCCGTCAGGAAATTCTGCGCCGCTATTATGCCGCCATGTGCGACCAGCGCAAGGGACTGATCGGGGAGGATGTGACCTACAAGCTCAAGCTCCTGATGAAGAAAGCAGGGATCACGGTCAACGACCGTTCCGTGACTGCGCCCGCTCTCCAGCGTGAAGCTCTCACAGGTCTGCCGGCGGCTGCCATGGAGCTTCCGGATGGCACGATCGTGACCGGCAGAACCTCCGAGCTTCTGGGTGCGTCGTCGGCACTTCTGCTCAACGCCCTGAAAAAGCTTGCCGGACTGGAAGATGATCTGCATGTCATGTCCCCCTCCATCATCGAACCCATCCAGCATCTGAAGGTCGATCACCTCGGCAACCGCAACCCCTGCCTGCATACTGATGAAACCCTGATCGCCCTGTCCATCTGTGCTTCCATGGATGAAAAGGCGGAGCTTTGTATGCAGCAGCTGGACAAGCTGCGCGGCTGTGAGGTGCATTCCTCCGTGATCCTTTCCCCCGTGGATGAAAAGGTCTTCCGCCGTCTTGGTGTGAACCTGACATGTGAGCCTGTATACAAGTAAGCAACGCCCCTCTGCGAGATGTGCAGAGGGGCGTTCGTTTATACCTTGTATCCCTGTTCGCGCAGATCGTCGATCAGCTCGCCCAGAATTTCCGCATTGGTCGAAGACACCGAATGCAGCAGCAGGATCTCTCCGCCGTGCGCCGCATCCGTCAGCTTCTGAAGGGATGCCGCCGGGTCGGGCTGCTTGTCCGTCATCCAGTCCACATACGCATAGCTCCAGAACAGCGTCTTGTAGCCCAGCGACTGTGCCGTCTTAATCGTTTCCTCCGAGTATTCACCGCAGGGGAAACGGAAATACTGCATCGTATAGCCGTATTTCTCGATCACAAACTCATGCAGCGAGGCGATTTCCTCACGCGCCGATGCATCATCCAGCGTCGGCAGTGCCGCGTGCGTCATACCATGATTGCCCAGCATGTGTCCCTCGTCGATCATCCGCTGTACCAGCTCCGTTTCTGACTTCGCATAATCGCCCGTCAGAAAGAAGATCGCCGTTGCATCCTTCTCCGCCAGTGTATCCAGAATGTCCGCCGTGTAGCCGTTTTCATAGCCCTGGTCAAATGTCAGAATGATCCTGCCTTTGTCCGGTGTTGTCGCATATGCGCCGTATTTCCCATACTGCGCGTCAAACTCCAGTGCACCCGTGGGGCAGTTGTTCCCGTCCACCTGCGTGCCCTGTCCATAGCCGATGCCCCGCGATGCCGCCGAAACCGGCATACTGCTGAGCATACAGCAAAACAGCATTGCTGCAATCCATTTCATACCATCACCTATTTTCTGCGGCTCACCGCCGCAAGGATAGTGTGTGCACAAAAAACAGGAATATCAATGGAAAAACAAAGGACGATGCTCCCGCACCGTCCTCTTGTTCCTTTCGATCGCATGACACTCTCGCCGAAACGTCATGCGATTTGCAAACCGGCTCGCGAAACCCAAAAGTTTCCTCACCGCAATACTTCCAAACGCGTCTGCCAGCGCAGGTTCCATCCTCATTTATATTGCAATAGCGATGATGCCGCTTGAGCGAAGCGAATAAGGCATCATGCGGTTTGCAAACCAGCTCGCGAAACACAAAAGTTTCCTCACCGCAATACTTCCAAACGCGTCCTACCGGCGCGGGTTCCATCCTCTTTATATTGCAATAGCGATGATGCCGCTTGAGCGAAGCGAATAAGGCATCATGCGATTTGCAAACCGGCTCGCGAAACACAAAAGTTTCCTCACCGCAATACTTCCAAACGCGTCCTACCGGCGCGGGTTCCGCGCCGCGCTTAGTGGTTGAGGTAATGCTTCACCAGTACCTGCAGCAGCTCGTCACGGTCGATGTGGCGGATCAGACTGCGCGCGTTATTGTGCGTGGTTATGTATGTCGGGTCCTCCGACAAAATATAACCAACGATCTGATTGATCGGATTATACCCCTTCTGAACCAGTGCATCATAAATGATGGTCAGAGTGCGCTTCAGTTCGATCTCACGTTCCTCGTTTACTGAAAATGTCATCGTTTTATCAAACATGATGCTTCCTCCTTTGCCGTAACATGTATTTCTATTATTATAACCGATTTTGCAGTATACCACAAGGCTTTACACTATAATTTCATATACTTTCTGCGTTTTGTGGTTTTTCCATATTCAATTTTTGTGCAGATTGCTGAAAACCGCAGGGGAGTAAGTCCCCCGCGGTTCCGCATCGGGATTATTCGCAGTTTGTGCAGCTTCTCTTCACGAAGGAATCGCACTCGGTACATTCCGGAACAGTGGGATTTGCCTCGTGTGTGCCGACCTTGATGCAGTCAAGGCTGCAATAGTCCTCAGTTTCCATGTTGTACTTGCACTGGGAAACAGTACAGTGGATATTGGAGTTCTTCTTCATCTGGTTCATCATCATGAAACCCTCCTTCTGTAGATTCCGTCCTTTTCGGGGACAGTACTATTATGCACCATCCGGCGGGAATTATACAATGGGGCATCTCTAAAAACCTCCCTCACGGCAGAATTTCTATGACTGGCATCATCTGCTGCGTCAACAAGGCTTGACATACATACAGTATGTCTGCACCTTGTTTCCTTGCATTTGATACCAGTCATGTACGAAATTCTGCTCGTGTTCCGGTTTTTAGAGATGCCCAGCGAGCTTCACGATCAAACGAAATCTTCCAGCTTTGCCTCTGTGTCACCGGAGCCGGTGGCTGCCGCATAGCGCAGGATGGAAGAAGCGTCCGTGGCATCAATGGCAGTATCCGCATTTACGTCCGCAGAAGCCTCCTGCGTTTCTGTCAGACCGCTTTCACCGCCGGAGCCAATCTTTGCAGCGGCAATCAGAAGGGAAGCCGCATCGGAGGCATCCACCTTGGTGTCCTCGTTCACATCGCCGATCACATAGGTATCTTCTTCAAAATTTGCAGTCAGGGTATACTGGGTCGTCCAGTAGTAATAGCTGTCGTTCTCTACCAATACATAATATGTGCCGGCTTCTGCCTCATGTTCGGAAAGGGTCGTGGTGGCATTCACGCCGTCGATCGCCTTGGTCAAAAGGGAAGTGCCGTTCTCGTCCATGAGTGTGACCTGCCAGTATTCATTATCATTGGAGCTGTTCGGCTCGATCACAAAGCTGAGATCCAGCTTGCCGCCCTTGTCAAGTGTGAGCTTGTAGTAATCCTTACCTGCGCTCGCATGGATCCTGCCGTTGATGGGCGTGTTGGCAGTCAGCGTATCCGCTGTGGACATGGTGTCGTTAAATTCGCCTTCCCAGTTTGTGTTTTCCAGCTGCTTTGCAGTCAGTGTGTAGATTTTATTGCTGTAGTAATAATCATCCGGCTGCACGCGCAGATAGAAGGTGCCGGCATCGTAGCCCTGGATCGTCAGATCATAATTGGTCTTGGTGCCGTCGATTGAAAAAGTGCGTATGATATTACCGTCCCCGGTACAGAGGTCAACTGTCCAGTAGGTACGTGAAGTGGTTTCTGTTACCGGATCGGAAATAGAGAAATCCAGATCTACAACGCCGAAATCCGTTAATGTAAATACATAATAATCTACATCACTGCTGTTCTGGATGGTGCCGCTGAAAGCCGTATCCAAAGGCAGCTCATCCGCAGTTTTCAGAGTGTTGTTGTTCTCACTCTCAAAGTCCGCACCAGCAGTCACATTTGCTGTCAGTGTATAGGCAACGTTTGTCCAGGTGTAATCATCTGTTGTGATCTTGATATAGTAGGTGCCGGCGTTCAGACCTGCGGTATTCAGATAATAGTTCAGTTTTGTACCGTAGGCAAAAAAGCTCTGGATCGCTTTGCCGCTGTCATCGGCACTGTAAAGCGTAAGGTTCCAGTAAATGTCGTTTGCAGTTTCAGAGATGATGTCGCTGATGGAGAATACCAGATCCACAGCACTGTCCTCCTCCAGTGTAAACTGGAAGTAATCCGTATCATTGCGCTTGTGGGTGCATCCGCCGACAGCGGTGTTCAGAGGCAGTGTATCTGCGTTCTTGATGGTGTCATTTCCTTCGCTTTCATAGGGCGTTTCCGTATCCAGCGTTGCAGTCAGGGTATAAGTCTGGGAGCTGAGGTAATAGTCATCGGGTGTGATGCCAATGTAATAAGTACCTGCATTCAGACCATTACCATCCATACGGTATCTGATCGCCTTGCCATTGATCGTATAGGTCCGGATGGCTGCGCCGTCAGCATTATACAGTGAGACTTCCCAGTAGGTGCGTCCGGTGGCTGTTGTCGGTGCTTCTGGAATGGCAAAGGACATGTTCAGCTTGCCGTTCTCCGTGAGCGTCAGTTTGTAGTAGTCCTTGTCCGTGGTCGAACTGGAACTGCCTTCCATGGGGGTTCCGAGGGTAATGTCATTTGCGGTACCCATCGTATTGTTGTTTTCCAGTTCTGCCGCCGGCTCTGTCTCCGTCTCTGCCGCCGATGCCGGAAATACCGTCATCGTGCCGAGCATTGCAGCGGCTGTCAATGCTGCAAATAATTTCTTCAGGTTCATAATAATCCTACTCCTTTTCCCTTTGTGGTGTGCAGAGAACCTCGCAGCATAGCATTGAAAAAGCCATGCTGCGAAGTTTTCCTGTTTCTTACTTCTTGCCGAACAGACCGCCCAGACCGCCGAGTACATCGCCGATGTTGTCGAGCTGGATCTTTGCCTTGATGCCGTCCACAATGCCCTCGATCTGGTCATTGGGCAGATCAACGCCGAGCAGGGATTCCACTGCGCCGATGGGATCGGACTGGAACTTTTCCTGCAGAGCCTTGTCACTCTTGATCTTGTCAGTCAGTTCTTCGATTTTTGCTTTGATGTCCATACATAACACCTGTCTTTCTGTAATTTACGGCAGTGCCGTTGATTACAGTATAGCACAAAAATTGACAAATTGCAAGAGGTTTGCCAAATATACCGGAAAACCAGATGCTTCACGCAAAAAACAACTGCGCCGGATGGAAAAAAGCTTCCGGATATGGTTTTATAGCACAAAATATTCTATCTAAAGAATATGCCACAGATCCGGCAGCTCCTCGAAGAACAGATCCTCGGCAAGCGTGCGGAGCGTTTCCAGGCGGTTCATCAGGTCGGGATGCGCCTCTGCGACCAGTGCGGGAAGACCTGCGAGGATCTCCCGGATGGGGTCAAGCCGTTCCCCGTCAATAAAGATCCCAGTCGTATCATGGAATTTCTCCCACATTTCCAGAAGCTCATCACATTCCTCCATCGCTCCCGCCGTGTCCCCCTCGGAAATGCAGTCAATAATCTCCTGCGTCTGTGCGCTGAAGCGTTCGCACTGCCTGTGAATGACCACCAGTGAAGCCACACAGAGCGCGGTCAGCAGCAGAAGAATGCCGGTGCTGATCCTGAGCCGGTTCATGCCTGATCCCTCCTTCCGTTCCTGCGCCGCACGATATGGGTGCTGCACGCTTTGTCCGCTGTCAGCAGAAAGACCTCCGTCAGTGCCATGGACTTTCCGCGCAGTACCGCATCCAGCCATTTCCTGTCCTGCCCGATGGCTTCCAGTGCCTTCTCGCGGAGCTGACCGTCTGCCACGATGATCTGCGGCGGGTCAAGGTCCTTCTGCGCCGCGTGGACATCCTTTTTGCTGGCAGGCTGTACCTGCGATTTCTGATAGACTGATACTGAGCCGTTGGTCTCCACGATGGCAAACTGTACCTCCTCGACCGTGAACACGCCGCTTGTCCGGAGCGTGCTCATCAGGTCATCCACGGAAAAACGCAGAGCATGAAGCATTTCCTGGTCGATCTCACCATCGCGGATGAT
This sequence comes from Oscillospiraceae bacterium, assembly GCA_045546475.1. Taxonomy (GTDB): domain Bacteria; phylum Bacillota; class Clostridia; order Oscillospirales; family Ruminococcaceae; genus UBA3855. Next base: position 20,967 of record JAZQCT010000042.1, on the reverse strand, counting down.
GATTTTCGGACTGCCGGAGATCAGCCGCCGCAGCTTTACGGATTTGAGCGATCCCCAGGAAACGATGACCTCAAAGCAGACCAGAGCCAGGATCGGCAGAATGCCCCGCAGGAGGGGGATCTCCGTATCCTCCAGCGAAAGTGTTGCAATGTTGGACACCAGGATCGTAATGACCAGCTCCGATGGCTGCAGTTCGCCAAGCTGCCGCTTGCCCATCAGACGGACGGAAAAAATAACCACAATGTAGACGATCAGCGCACGGATCAAAAGTATTGCCATAACAGTCCTCCTTCCTCACCGGAAGTATGACCGCTTTTCAGAAAAATATACAAAAAGAGCTGCCGCACCACCGTGCAGCAGCTCTCATAGATTTCAAAAAAATAATTATTCCGCAAGCGACTGGATATGTGCAATAGCAGCCTGTGCGTACTCGTTCACCTTGGGGGAGCTGTCGCTTTCCAGTGCCTTCTCATACCATACCAGAGCCTTTTCGGGCTGGGAGCGCATACCGCCGCTTCCCTTGAGGTAAATATCACCGATTGCCAGCTGGGACAGTACCAGACCTCTGTTGGAAGCCTCCTCGTGCCAGTCGATCGCGCGGGTCGGATCCTGCGGGAAGGGATAAGTACCCTTTTCGTAGCTGTCCGCTACCTGGAACATTACATGCAGCAGCACCTCGCGCTCCTTCTGTTCCAGAGACGGGAGCTGATCCTTGATCTCGCGCAGGAAGCTGAACATGCTGATCATGTAGTTCTTGGTTCTCGGCTTGCCGAGGAATGTCCATGTGCCGTTCTCATCCATCTCGGAAACGGTAAAGATCGCATAATCCACCAGCTCATCCAGCTTGTCGGAAGTGATGGTCTGCTTTGTCTCCGCAACAGCTTCCTCCTGCAGACGTGCCTTTTCCATACGGTCATACAGCAGATTCTCCTTCATATTGGAGATCTTGTTCATCAGCTCTCTGTAGCGGAGCTGGCGGTTCTCATCACCGGACAGACCAGCCTTTCTCTCCTGCATGATGATATAATCCAGCATATGGATGCACTTTTCCATTGGTTCAATGGTCTCCAGACGGGAGGACATTGTATCAATGCGCTCCGCGATCAGGCGGTACAGGAACATTGCCTTATCCATATGCAGTGTGTGTGCTTCCGTTGTACCCAGCTTGCCCTGGCGGAATTCCTCATCCGCAAGGTTTTTGAGCTGTTCTACGCCCATTTTGTCCGTGCCTTCGCGCCACTGATGCGCACCGCAGTTCGTGCAGTTCACACCATTGCCGTGCAGCTTCTTGTGACAATTGTAACAAATCTTTGCTGCCATAATTATTGCTCTCCTTTGCATAGCCGGCTGCACAATTCCCCCTGTACATCCGTGAATTTCTTTTATCATTATATCACAAACACAGGAAAACTGCAAGGGATACAGGAGAATTTGTTAGAATTGCACAATCACAGCCGTCATTTTGCACAAATCATACAATTTCTACCTGCTGCGATTCACGCTGAGAAAATCCTCTGCCAGACGCTGCGCCTCGGCATAGGAAGAAAGATGGTAGCACCGTTCCCGGAATGCCGCCGCGCCATGGTAGCCCGTCATGTACCATGAAGCGTGCTTTCTTGCCTCACGGATGGCGATCTCCGGCGGCTTTTTGCTGCTCTCCACGATCATCCGGATGTGGCGCAGCATCATCTCCATTCGTTCCTCCGGTGTGGGCGGAGTGTAGGGGATGCCGCGGAAATACGAATCAATTTCCCGGAAGATCCACGGATTGCCATAGGTCGCGCGTCCCACTGCCACAAGATCACAGCCCGTCTGCTCATACATCGCCGCCGCGTCCTGCGCCGAGCAGATGTCGCCGTTGCCGATGACCGGCACGGATACCGCACGCTTCACCGCCGCGATCTGCGACCAGTCCGCATGTCCGGCATACATCTGCGTTTTCGTTCTGCCGTGTACGGTGATCGCTGCCGCGCCAGCCTGCTCCATTGCTCCGGCAAACTCCGCCGCATTGATGTGCGCTTCATCCCAGCCGATGCGCATTTTCACCGTGACCGGAACGGAGGATTCCCGCACCGCCGCGCGGACGCATTCTGCCGCCAGCTCCGGCGTTTTCATCAGTGCAGAGCCTGCGCCGGTGTTGACGACCTTCGGCACGGGACAGCCCATGTTCAGATCAATGAGATCCGGCTTGTATTCCTGCACCATGGAGACTGCACGCGCGATAAATTCCGGCTCGCTTCCGAACAGCTGGAGAGCCATCGGGCGTTCTTCGTCCGTGATGCGGCAAAGCTCCGCACTGCCCCTGCTGTCGTAGCAAAGCCCCTTTGCGGAGATCATTTCACTGACCAGCAGCACCGCGCCGTGTTCTCTGGCAAGCAGGCGGTAGGATGCATCCGCGACCCCTGCCATGGGCGCAAGGGCGGCGGTTCTGTCAAATGTGTGGCTTCCGATGGTGATGGTCTGCATGGGGGTTCCTCCGTTTACAAATGATACTTCTATTTTGCCACAAATCGGCGGATTTGTCAAGCACAGCAGCATTTGGCAATTCTGCATAGGATTCCGTGTTGGTTTCTGTCATAGATAGTGATTTTTCGGACTTGTCAAACGATTCCCTTGACTTTTTCTTGTGCATCGTTTACAATGAAGGCAGTTGTTTAGATGACATTTTCCACCAATACACCACAATACCATTTCCCGCAGAATAGGGAACACTGGTACACGACACAGAAAGGAAAACAACTATGAAGAAAATGAGATTTGCAGCCGTACTGACCGTCTGCGCCCTTCTGACGGGAACCGCCGCAATGCCTGGCGCAGCACAGAAACAGCTCCCCCTGACCGCAAGCGCGGAGGAATCGGCAGACTATACCGAGGGGACACTTGGTTCGCTGACCTACCGCAGCTATGGCGATCATGTGGAGGTCATGCAGTGTGACATGGAGGCGGAACTGGCAGAGATCCCGTCTGAAATTGAGGGACTGCCCGTAACAGTGGTTGCTGACCATGCCTTTCTCGGATGCCGGAACATCACCGCGATCACCATCCCGGACAGCGTGACGAGCATCGGAAAACAGGCGTTTTTCGACTGCGCAAATCTGGCGGAGATCACATTCCCCAAAGCACTGGAACGCATCGGCTATGAAGCCTTTGAGGATACCGCGTGGATGACCGCCAAACGCGCAGCTGCAGACTACGTTATCGTCAATGATATGCTGATTTCCGGCAATCCCGATATGAAAAGTGCTGTTATCCCGAAAAGCGTGACAAAAATTGCCGACTATGCTTTTATCAACTTTAATAATCTGGATACGGTGGAGATCCATGAGGGCGTGACCAGCATCGGGCAGTATGCATTCAACAGCTGTGAAGCACTGACTGCGTTAAATATTCCGGACGGTGTGACCACCATCTGCCAGGGTGCCTTTATTGGGACGGGTCTGACCTCCATTGCGCTGCCCGCTTCTGTGACAGAAATTGCAGATTCCCTTTTTGATGGCTGTAAAAGCCTTGCAGAAGTGAAGCTCCCCGATACCATTACCTCGATCGGCAGACACGCATTTTCAGGCTGTCCCTCACTGCAGCATATTGACATTCCGGACAGCGTAACAGCGATGGGGGATGGCGTATTCTGGAACAGCGGTCTGGTTTCCATTGAAATTCCCGACAGTGTAACGGAGCTGGGGGATTCTCTCTTTTCGGAGTGCCGCAGCCTGACCGCGGCAAAGCTCCCTGCCGGTATCCAGAAGATCCCGAATCTGACATTTCATTACTGCACCGCGCTGACCTCTATTGACATTCCGGATACCGTAACAAGCATCGGCACGGATGCATTTGCTGAAACGGGGCTGACCACTGTGACCATTCCAGAGAGCGTGACCGGAATCGAATGGAGTGCATTTGAGAACGCAAAGCTTGAAGCTGTGTATCTTCCTGTTTCTCTGACTAAGATCGATGGCTATGCCTTCTCCGGCTGCCCTCTTGCAGATGTGTACTATGCTGGTACGGAAGAGGAATGGAATGCGGTGGAGATCGAGGTTCTGGAGGATTTTGAAAGCAGACCGTTCGAGATTGCGGTGATGCACTATGAAACAGTCTGGCAGACTGCGCAGTCCGGCAACCTCAACGCCGACAATACCGTGGATGCCTCCGATGCCGCCCTCCTCCTGACCGCTGCAGCCGCCGCAGGCACGGGCGCGGACAGCGGTCTGACCGCCGCCCAGCTCGAAGCTGCCGATCTGAATAAGGACGGCGCATTCGATGCCAAGGATGCCTCCCTCATTCTCATGTACGCCGCCTACACCGGCGCGGGCGGGGACATGACGATCGACAAGTATCTTGCACAGTAATTGTATCATTACCCATGCACGGACAGCTTCGGCTGTCCGTGCAGTTTTTTGATTGACATTTTCTGACGGATATGCTATAATTTACCCAGATATTACGCATTTTGGAGGGACATACAATGACCATGCAGAAGCTCTGTGATCTGTGCAGCACGCTCAGCACCGAATTTAACACCGCTGCAAGGAAGATGGACACCGGCGAGTTCGCGGAGTTCCGGAAACGCCTTGCGGTAAAATACAACGTCGGCTTTGACAATGGCTGGACGCTGCGCGTCAGCCGCCGTGTATCCGATACCTTCACTGTGGAGCAGCTGCAGGTCTGGACGCAGACAAAAAAGGGCTTGTTCGGGAAGCGATCCGGCAGCCGCATCATTATGACGCTGCGTTCCTCCGCCGTGCCGGAACTTGCGATCCGCTGCACCTCTGCCGATACCGCGCTTGCCGGATGCCTGCAGACCGGCGCGTCCGTTAAGGTCACCGGCGAGCTGGAAGCAGCAGCCTTCCTCCGCGCAGGAAATGTGGAATGGAAAGAGGGAGCGTTCGGGAAAAATGTGAGAGTGTCAGCTGTATGAGCAGCTGACAATATTGTGAAAGGAGCATGATCATGATGAGATTGGACGGCTTTGGCATTTTTGTAGAGGATATGGGGCGCATGATCCGGTTCTACCGGGATGTGCTGGGCTTTGAGATCAAAGAGAGCGAGGATACCTCCAATGTGTACCTCGTCAAGGACGGCACATTGTTCCTGCTGTACGGCAGACAGGATTTTGAAAAGATGACCAGCCGGAAATACCAGTATGTTAAGGGACTGAACGGTCATACCGAGATCGCCCTGTATGTGGATACCTTTGATGAGGTCGATGCGGAGTATGCCAGAGCCATTGAAAAAGGCGCAGTTTCCGTACTCGCACCGGAAACCGAACCATGGGGACAGCGCACCTGCTATATCGCCGACCCGGAGGGAAATCTCATTGAGATCGGATCGTTCGGGAGACCGTTTGAAGAGAGGGAATAATATATCCTGACACCCCACCGCATAAAAAATCGGGAAATCATCCGCAGGATATGATAGAATAAAGATACAGCCAAAGGAAAGGAAGTGCAGGACATGCAGGGTTGGGCAGAAAATATCCAGAATGCGGTGCAGTACATCGAATCACATCTGACGGAGGAACTGGAAATGGAGGACATCGCCGCAAAGGTCTATGTTTCTTCGTTCCACTTTCAGCGGATCTTCAGTGCACTGTGCGGCTTTACCGTGGGCGAATATATCCGTATGCGCCGCCTGACGCTGGCAGGGGAGGAGCTGACACGCTCCGATGCACGGGTGATTGACATTGCCGTGAAATACGGCTACGATTCCCAGGACAGCTTCAGCAGAGCATTCGCCCGGTTCCACGGCATTTCTCCGAGGGCTGCGAAAGAAAAGGGGGCGGGACTCAAATCCTTTGCACCCCTGCGGATCAAACTGACATTGGAAGGCGGTATGATGATGGAGTACAAAATCGTAGAAAAGGCAGCATTTACAGTGATGGGCATCGGACGGAAATTCAGCGCGGATACATCCTATCAGGAGATCCCGAAATTCTGGGACGAACACTACCAGTCGGGCGGCGGCGAAAAGGTCATGGGCATGTTCGGTGTCTGCATGGACGGCGACGGCAGGCAGTTTGAATATCTGATCGCGGACAATTACTGTCCCTGCCGGGATATTCCGGAGGGATGTATCACAAAGACATTTCCGGCTGGTACATGGGCAGTATTCCCATGCAGGGGCGCACTGCCGGATTCCCTCCAGAGTGTCAATACCATGATCTGGTCGGAATGGCTGCCGAATTGCAGGGAATATAAGCTTGCCGGCAACTACAATATCGAAGCCTATCTCAAAGGCGGCGATCATCCGGAGGATTTCTACGGGGAGATCTGGGTACCGGTGGAGAGGGTGTAATAACACACGCAAACCTGACAAAGGAGGAACATTATGAAACCAATGCAAAATGACTGGTACCGGAAGATATGGACACTGGATATACAGGATCAATCGTGGGTGGAGGATACCTCCCGTCAGGTGGATTTTCTGATCGGAACACTGAAGCTGCAGGGCGGAGAAAAGATCCTCGACCTTGCCTGCGGATTCGGGCGGCATTCGCTGGAGCTGGCAAGGCGTGGATTCGATGTCACGGGCGTGGATATCACACCGGCATACATTGCTTATGCGTCTGAACAGGCAGAACGTGAACAGCTGAATGCATGTTTCCTTTGCTGTGACATCCGTGATGTACATTTTGCGGATGAGTTTGATGCAGTGATCAATATGGCAGATGGTGCGGTCGGATATCTTGAGAATGATGCTGAAAACCGGAAAATCTTTGATGTGGTTGCCAGAGCATTGAAAAAAGGCGGCAGGCATTTTATGGATATTATGAACGGTAGCTATGCGGATACCCATTTTCCGTGCAGGATGTGGGAAGCCGGAACAAAGTGTCTGACGCTTTCCGGCTTTGAATGGGACAAAGAAACCAGAATCATGCTCTACGGACAGCTGGATTTTCCTTATGGTACAACCTTATCCGAACCTGTCATGGAAGAGGGGAATCCCATCCGGCTGTATACCCTTCAGGAAATCGAAAAAATCTATGCATCTCTCGGAATGCAGGTCTGCGGAACTTATGCCGCATATGACGGCACACCGTCATCCGACAATGCTATTCAGCTGATGGTATTTGCACAGAAGCTGTGACAATTGGGCGTTTTCAAAAATCGGTACACTATCCTATCTCCGGACAGTGTGCCTTTTTTGTAAGCCAATGCAAACCAAAGTCTTGACATTTGCACAAAAATCAGATATAATATATCATGAGGAACTTTAAAGGAAATTTCCGAAAGCATAAAGTTCGTCACCAGAACGGCAGATCACTGCCGCAAAACAAGGAGGTAATTACCAATGGCACTGACAAACAATCAGAATGTCCTCAAGTGGGTTGACGAGATGGTTGCCCTCTGCAAGCCGGACAAGGTAGTATGGATCGATGGTTCCAAGGAACAGCTCGATGAACTCATCAAGGAAGTAACATCCCTTCCGGATGGCGATCCGAATAAGATGTATGTACTGAATCAGGACAAGCTCCCGGGCTGCCTGTATCACAGAACCGCTGAAAACGACGTTGCTCGTGTGGAAGACAGAACCTTCATCTGCACAAAGACACAGCAGGATGCAGGTCCGACCAACTACTGGTGCGATCCGCAGGAAATGTATGCAAAGCTGACTCCCATGTACGATGGTGTCATGAAGGGTCAGACAATGTATGTTATCCCCTATTCCATGGGTCCGGTAACTTCTCCGATCTCCAAGGTTGGTGTGGAGCTGACTGACTCCATCTATGTTGTTCTGAATATGAACATCATGACAAGAATGGGCAAGGACGCTTTCACAAAGCTGGGTGATACCTCCAACGACTTCGTTCGTGGTCTGCACTCCAAGGCTGACGTTGATCCGGAGAACAGATACATCTGCCACTTCCCGGAGGACAACACAATCTGGTCCATCAACTCCGCATACGGCGGCAACGTAATCCTGTCCAAGAAGTGCTTCGCTCTGCGTATCGCTTCCTTCCAGGGCAAGAATGAAGGCTGGATGGCTGAACATATGCTCATTCTGGGCGTTGAGAAGCCGAACGGCGAAACCAAGTATGTATGTGCTGCATTCCCGTCTGCATGCGGCAAGACCAACCTCGCAATGCTCATCCCGCCGGAGGGCTACAGAAACAAGGGCTACAAGGTTTGGACAGTCGGCGACGACATCGCATGGCTCAAGCCCGGCGAGGACGGCAGACTCTATGCAATCAATCCTGAGAACGGCTTCTTCGGCGTTGCTCCGGGTACAAACGAGAACTCCAACCCGAATGCACTGCAGTCCACAATGACTGACACCATCTTCACAAACGTTGCTCTGAACAATGCAGAGGGTACAGTATGGTGGGAGAAGCTCGACAAGAATCCGCCTGTTGACGCAACAGAGTGGACCGGCAAGCTGGTAAATGGTCCGGAATTCATCGCAGAGGGCGGCAAGCTCGCTCATCCGAACTCCAGATTCACCGCTCCGGCAAAGAACTGCCCCTGCCTGTCTCCTGAATTCGACAATCCGCAGGGCGTACCGGTATCTGCGATCGTATTCGGCGGCCGCCGTGCATCCACCACTCCGCTGGTATACCAGTCCTTCGACTGGACACACGGTACCTACATGGGTTCTGCAGTATCCTCCGAGACCACAGCAGCAGCTGCTGGTGCAGTAGGCGTTCTGCGTCATGACCCGATGGCTATGAAGCCGTTCATTGGCTACAATGTAGGTGACTACTGGGCACACTGGCTCGAAATGGGCGAGAAGCTGGGCGACAAGGCTCCGAAGATCTTCAACGTAAACTGGTTCAAGCAGGACGAAGACGGCAACTTCATCTGGCCGGGCTTCGGTGACAACATGCGTGTTCTGGACTGGATCATCGAAAGATGCGAAGGCAATGTAGACGCAGAGGAAACTGCAATCGGTTACCTGCCTAAGAAGGGCGACATCAATGTTGAGGGTATCGAGGATGAAGTAACTCCCGAGATCATGGACAAGCTGCTGGCTGTTGACACTGATCTGTGGAAGCAGGAAATCGCTGAAATGCGCAGATACTACACCGAGGACATCGCTGCTAAGGGCGGCCGTGTTCCGGAAGCTCTGCTGGCACAGCTCGACAAGATCGAGGCTCGCCTGAACGCATAAGCGCAATTTTGATAGAATTGGAAAGCCGTTCCGCTTGGGACGGCTTTTCTTGTTTAGGCAGCAAATGTCAGCGGCGACCCGCCGCCGGTTTTTCTTGACTTTCCACATCCTTTGTGCTATAATGAGAAAAATTCATCAAAATCAGATGCGCTGATTTTCTTCGAAAAATAGCCGTTGCAACGAATGTTAACACGTTTGTCAGCGTACATTGACGGATTGCAAGGCATAATTGGTAGACCTTTTTGCAGGAAAATGCTATGATATACCCATCAACTGATGGGAGGAAACCACAATGAAAAAATGGAAACAATACCTGCAGGCAATCAGCCCTTTCAACAACCGGACGGATATGCCGGATGTGCCGTTCGTGCTCAAAAAGATTCTTGCATTCTGGCTGTGCTATATCATAGGTTTATGTGTGGCGGAGGGGATTGCCATTCTTCTGCATTTTGCACTTGGGAAAAATGTTTTCGCCGGAGAAATGCTCGATGCGCAGACCATCATGCTGATCACCTATTATGGATTCGGCATCGTGGCAGGGACGGCACTGTTCTATTGGAAATGGATCGAGAAAAAGCCCCTCTCCGAAATGGGACTGACAGGGAATATCAGGCATTATTTTTTGGGGATGTTCATCGGAATTCTGCTGCTGCTGTTTACCGTCATCGAAATCATTCTGACAGGCGGCATGGAATTTTGCGGCATCTCCGGAAATACCGATCCCACGATGCTTCTGCTTCTGATTGGCGGCTTTGTGGTGCAGGGTGCGGCGGAAGAATTCCTCTGCCGTGGAATCGTACTCCATGCGCTGAAAGCAAAGCTCTCCGTTCGGATCGCTGTTTCCGTCAGCACGGGGTTGTTCCTGATACCCCATCTGCCGACGCTGTTGGAGGCAGAAATATTGTATGGTGTGGTCGGCATAATCAATCTTGTGCTGATTTCGTGCATCTTCTCCCTGCTGACGATTCGGTTCGGGAGCATCTGGGCGGCGTGTGGTCTGCATTCATGTTGGAATGCGGTTCTGTACGGCGTTCTGGGGCTGAACCTCAGCGGAAATGAGGAAACGATAACCGCCATATTCCAGCTGCGAACCGTAGGAGAAATCTGGAACGGCGGCAGTTATGGCATAGAGGCAAGTATTGTGACAACGGCAGTACTGGGAATATCGCTGGCTGTCATGGTAACTATATGGAAAGGCAGGAATGAACATCATGGAATTTCATCATAAATTGTACGAACTGCGGAAACAGAGGGGGTTTTCGCAGGAGGAGCTTGCGCATCGTCTGCATGTATCCCGACAGACTGTTTCCAAATGGGAATTGGGCGATTCCACTCCGGATATGGAAAAGCTGATTGCGATGAGTGATCTGTTTGAAATTTCGCTGGATGCGCTTGTTCTGGATAAAACATCCCCGCAGGCGGAAACGTCCGCACAGCAGGAAATCATCCATGAAATCGGGCAGAAAGTATTCACGGATGCAAATAAGACAAAAGCAAAATGCGCCTTAAAAATCGGACTCATTGTTTTAGGCGCAGTTTTGCTGATTGACATCATTTCGATGATTGTGTATTTCGTGCTGTACGGGTTTCCGGAATAAGGAAAAATGTTGACTTTCCACATCCTCTGTGCTATAATGGGGAAAACAGCACAGGAGGTGCGCCATGCCGCATACAAAAGCCCTGCTTGTCATCGACCTGCAGAATGATTATCTCTGGAACGAGAGAAAAGCGATGTTTTCCTATGATACCGCTGCACTGATGCAGGCGGTCAATGCAACCATCCGCAGCCGTCAGGCGGAGGGATGGGATATTATCTACATTGCACAGATGTTCCCGAATCTCCCGACAAACCGTGCCCTGATCGGATTTTCCATCAAGGGAACAAAGGGGGCGGAACTGTACAGCGGACTGGAGGTTGTGTCCGATCTGTATTTCGAGAAGAATCTCCCCGATACCTACACAGCGAAAGCATTCCGTACATTCATGCAGAAGCAGGGCTATACGGAAATCGCCGTCTGCGGTCTGGATGAATGCGGCTGTGTCGGCGCAACTGCAAAGGGTGCAGTGAAAACCGGTGCAAAGGTGACCCTGATCGAAAAAGCCACCGCCTGCCGCTTTCCTGCCGGAAAACAGCAGAAAATGCGGGAAAGCCTTGAAAAATTGGGTGTGAGGTATGAGTGAGAATAACATGTACGCCCGTATCTATTTCCACATTCCGCAATACCCTGTGGAAAATCCGCTTTCCATCCTGAAAGATACATTTTTCAGAATTGGGGAGGATTACGAAGTGAACTATGCTGTGGGACTGCCCGACTAAGGAGGTCAGCATGTACCGATCTGTCAATGAACCCGATACATTCAATTTCCATGACAGCGGACTTTTGCACGTTGCTGTGCAGGGTGGTGATATGCTCTGGAAAGTCGATTGGGCTGGCGTATGCCCCGCAAATTCCGCCCATCTGTCAGAACAGGAACTGCGTACGGAGCAGATGCTTCTCACGTTCCGGAATTTTCGCATCTCCCGCGTGAAAATCTACGGATGCAATACCTACGATGCACAGGGCGAAATCATACAGCGGACACCGGACAGGGAACTGTCACAACAGCAGATACAGGAACTGCTCGCCCGTCTGCAGGGCTATGAAAACTGGTGCGCCGATCTCCTGTACGGCGGCGGCAGAGTGACGGAGGACGGCATATGCTTTGAAGCGGAACTTGATGAAGAATATGCGAAATTTGGCATTTATCTAATAGAGATTCGCTGTGATGCCTTCATTGCAGAGTGGGAACAGTACAGCGACACCCAGTGGTGAAGTACAATACCATCTGCAGTCAGTAAGAGGATCGCTCCCCACGCGACCCTCTCTTTTTTTACCTCACCGTCACAACCACATTCACTGTATTTTCCCCCTCCGGCAGTTTCCCGAATGCTGCCAGCTCCTCCATGCCGATGACATCCGCCCCCGCCTTCTGCATCTCGGATACCGCCGCGCGGCACTGCGAGAGGATCACACGATGCAGGAGGGCTTTTGCCGTTTCCGGGCAGTCGTCCGTGAAGACTGTCAGCTCATAGATCAGGATGCCGTCTGCGGCGGATTTCCGGAGGGAGCTGCGCAGGACGGTGACATCCTCCATGCCCTGCGGTGTTTCCACTGTTACGGGGAAGCTTTCGTTCCCGCCCTTCCGGAGCCAGTACATGCCCTGCGCCGCCTCTGCGGAGAGTGCGGTGCAGCTGCCGTCCGTGTGCAGGAGTACCATCCGCAGACCGCTGTCACTCAGCGCGGGCAGAAGCGCAGTTTTCCCGGAACCAAGCCATTCCTGCAATGCTGTAGAACAATCCGTCACGGCAAGCAGTCCGCCGTGTTCAGCCATGCGCACGCTCTCCAGCACGGCGGCAGGATCCGCTTGTGTGAAGCACTGCTCCACCTGCGTATACAGCAGTTTGCAGGCGGGAGAAAGTCCCTGCTCCAGCAGAAGCTCCTGCACCGCCTCCTGTGTCCGGCTGCCGTCCAGGCAGAGCAGCTCCGTATGCCCGATGAGGATGCGCCCGCCCTGTGCGGCTTCATTATGCCGGATCGCCTCAGCGGGGGTAGCTCCCTCCGAATAAAAGCCCTTGTCTTCGCCGAATGCCAGACCATATAGCGTCAGTGCCTCCTCGCCGGTGATGCCAAGCGACTGGGTATAGATGCGTTCACTGACATGCTCCGTCCCGCAGCCCGTCAGCAGAAGGGGAAGGAGGAGCAGAAGCAGGCGGTGTTTGTTCATGGTGATACCTCCGGATGAAATAGAATAGCAGCGGCACTGCAAATGCCGTCAGCAGGATCAGGATGCCGAGGATCGTCTGCACCTCCGGCAGCGTCATGGGGATGCTCCAGGACAGCGGGAGCATGACTGCAAGCGACAGGGGAGCGGCGCATTTCAGCTTGGGGAACATTGCCTGGAGCAGATGCGCCGCCGCGCCGGTCTGCAGCGTGATGTGCATGACAAAGAGCATCACGAATACAAGAATATACAGCGCGTCCGCCCGCTGGGACTGTAGCGGCTGGGAGAGTGCGGTCAGCGTGAAAAACGGATATGGCGAGATCCCCGCCAGCCTGCCTGCCGCACAGACGCAGAGAAAGACCACAAGCCCTGCAAACAGGGTTCGCCCTGCAAGATAGCCGTGAACTGCCCGCCGGACATTGCCCTTTGTCCTTCCGAGCAGGACGAATGCTGCGGTCAGCTCCCCGCACATGGAAAAATAGGAAATGCCGCTTCCGGCGATGCCCTCACCCGCAGGCGCAAGCCTTGTGATGTCCGTGCGGCTGTAGGCACCGATCACCAGCACTGCCGCCGATACTGCCAGCAGCCCCAGCATCAGCGGCGCACACCTTGCCAGTGCCTTCAAGCCAAGAGAGCAGGTATACAGGCAGGTGATGACCATCAGCACTGCGGCAGTCAGACTGCCCGAAACGGGTAGGGAGATCCTTGCCGACACCTCCCAGAGCTGTGAAAAGCCATTTGCTCCCCAGAGCAGGAAGAACAGGAGATAGACAAAGCCCAGCCATTTCTTCTGCCTGATCGTTTGTTCAAGGGAAAAGCCCTCCCGTGTGAGCAGGAGCATCGGCACTGTCAGAAGCAGCTGCACGGCAAACACAATGCCAATACTGACGAACTGCGCACCGCCCTGTACGGCGGGCAGGCAGAGTACCGACCATGCCGCGGAGAGCATGAGAATGGCAAAAAGCTGACTGCTGTGGATCTTATTCATGGTATTCCTCCACTGTAAAATGTCCTTTCTGGAGCTTGCGGAAATTCAGACGTGTTGCCACATCCCGCAGCCCGCGCCGGTGCAGGGGCGACAGCGGTGCCGTCAGGGGATACCCGAACGCATCGCAGGCGCAGAGATTGAACAGCACTGCCATGCCCAGCAGAGCCGTGCCGTACAGCCCCCACAGCCCCCCGCAGACGATGAATGCAAGCCGCAGGATCGTGACTGCCTGGTTGAGATCGGGCAGGACGTAGCCGGCAATGACGGAAATGGCGACCATCGTCAGCAAGGGTGTGCTGATCAGCCCGGAGGAGACCGCCGCATCCCCGATGATCAGACCTGCCACGATGCTCACCGCGCCGCCCACTGCCTTCGGAAGCCGGAGTCCTGCTTCACGCACGATCTCGTACATGAGCAGCACCCCAGCCGCCTCCGTTACCAGGGACAGCGGTGCATTCGCCTCTGCTTCTGCCAGGATCATCAGGAGCGTACTGTTGAGCAGCTCCGGATGGTGCAGGCTGACCGCAATATACAGAGCCGGCAGGAGCATGGCGATCAGGAATGCCGCGTATTTCAGCCAGCGGATGAGCGTGGCATAATAGGGCTTGCAGTTGTAGTCGTCCAGCGACTGGAAGCTCTCCACAAAGAGCTTGGGAACAACCATCGCAAAGGGGGAACCGTCGATCAGGATACCCACGCGCCCCTCCAGCATCTTCGCACACAGCACATCCGGACGTTCCGTCAGGCTCACTGTGTCGAACAGATTGCCGCTGCGGTTCTCCAGAAAGGGCTGCAGATAGCCCGTGGAGAGGATGGTTTCCAGTTCGGTCGAATGCAGGCGTTCCCTTATTTCACGCAGAAGCTGCTCCGGTACGCGGTCATGGAGATAGCACAGACAGATGTCCGTCTGGCTGACCGAGCCGATATTGAACAGCTCCAGCTTGAGAAAGGGGGATTTCATCCGGCGGCGCAGAAGGGACATATTCGGACGGATGACCTCCACAAAGCCGTCACGTGCACCGAGGACGTTTGCCTCACCGGACGGCTCACCCACACTGCGCCGGTCATAGCCCTGCGCACCGAAAGCAAACGCCTTTGTCTGCCCCTCTGCTATGAGGACGGCAAAGCCGGAATTGAGCGTGCGGAACAGCTCGCCGTAATTGTACACTACCGGACGGTCAACGGACAGCATCAGCCGGTCGCGGACATGCGCAAACAGCGCGTCACTGTCGGGCATGGGCGGCGTTTCCGTCAGCGGTTCAATGATGAGCTGGGAAATGAAGCTCATCCCCACCATGCCCTCACAGCAGAGCAGTGCGCAGGGAATATTGCCGACCAGAATCCGGTTGACCAGCACATCGGAGCTGTTCTGGGAGATGTGCCGGATATTTGCAATATTCTCCTCCAGACTGGGCGGAATGGGTCTGTTGTAGTAATCAGGATCAGAATGCATGATTTCACCTCTTTTGGGATAGTGTGCCTGATTTTCAGGGAATTATACAGAACGAACCGTTTTCTATGAAAACGGGGTTCCAAGGGGCGGTAGCCTAACAGGCTCCCGTCCCCTCTGCCTCACTTCGTTCAGCATCTCCCCACCCCGTGGGAAGTCACCCCTTGGGCGGTGGAGGCGGCGTAGCCGCCTCCACTAATAGCCCAACCCCTCGGGGAGGGGTTGGGGTGGGGGCAGTTTAGGTAGACCCTGATAAAGAAAAATTGATTTGCATGGTTTTTTTCAATCAATCATTGCATTTCCCGTCAGAATATGGTATACTGAATACAAAGATAGAAAATAGAAACACAGGATCCAGAACCCAGAAAGGAATACATATGAAGAAACAAATTACGGCACTGCTCGCTGCCTTCCTGCTGACCGTCTCCGTCTGCGGATGCGATATGCAGAAGATCAGCCAGGCACCGATGAACGTCCAGCCCATCCAGACAGAGATCATCCCGCCTGCCACCAGCACACCGGCAGAAACGGACATCATGGGCAGCACAGAGCTTCCCAAGGCAGATACCTCCGTGCATATTTTTGCTGTCGGTGATAATCTCGTGCAGAAGCGCGTCTATGAGGCTGCTCAGAAACATGCAGAGGACGGCGAGGAATATAATTTCAATTACTGCTACAAAAATGTGGAGGACAGGATCGCCGCCGCCGACCTTGCCTTCATCAACCAGGAAACCATCATTGCCAATGATGAATATGAGATCTCCGGCGCGAACCTCAATTTCAACTCCCCCACGGAGCTTGGTGATGAGCTGGTGGATCTCGGCTTTGATGTGATCTGCATGTCCAATAACCACGCCCTGGATAAGGGTACCGGCGGTCTGAGCGCAACGCTCGATTACTGGGACAGAAAGATCAGCGAAGCTCAGTCCCCCCTCACCGTCATCGGCGCATACCGCGATGAATCGGATATGAAGAACTACCGCATTACCGAGGTCAACGGCATGACCATCGGCTGGCTTGCCTATACCGAGCATCTCAACGGCTACTCCCTCCCCTCCGATACCACGCTCCAGCTCCCCCAGACCGGCGATACCGACCTGATGGAGGCACAGATCAAGGAGCTGAAGTCCATGACCGACGCGGTCGTTGTTTCCGCACACTGGGGTGTGGAGGATACCCATACCGTCAGCGACAGCGTGAAGGATCTGGCAGAGGATATGATCGAATGGGGCGCGGATGTCATTATCGGTACCCATTCCCATACGCTCGAAACCATGGAGTATATTACCAGAAGCGACGGCACACAGGGCTTTGTGTTCTACTCCCTCGGCAATTTCATCTCCGCACAGACCGACAGCTTTAATATGATCGGCGGCATGGCGGATTTCTCCCTCAAGCGTGAGAACGGAAAGGTAACTGTGGAGGATGTGCAGGTAATGCCCGTCATCACCCATTATGAAGACGGCAGCCTGGCGAATCTGCGTGTCTATCCCTATGACCAGTATACGGACGAGCTGGTAGCAGATCACGGACTGCCCTATTCCCCCTGGGGAACTGCCAAGGTCTGGAGCTGGGATGTGATCCATACCATCGTTGAGAATAACATTCCGGAGGAGTTCCGGAACCTTTCGGAATAAGCCGAAATTTCCATAAAACTCGAAAAATCCTAAAATAATCTTAAAAAAATCCTGCTTTTGTAGAATCCATCTAATCACGAATGCTTTCTTTGTATAAAGTGATGATTTTTCAAAAAAGTATTTACTTTTTTTCGTGACTGATATATAATATAGTTGTTATGGAGAATCTTGTATGGTGTAAGCGGAAAGGGCAGTTAAGTAATTCGCTGGGAAAACAGGAAAATCTTTGTACGATTTCACTAAATCATACAGAATGTTTTCTACATACTGTACAAAATCAGATAAATTCTCTTGACTTATGTGATATTTTGTTCTATAATAACAGTAAGTAGATATAGGGTGAGTCATGCCATGACCCTTGTGCTACTATGTTAGTATAAGGATATAACCCAGAGCTGCCCCTCTGGTTATATAGCTTTGTATTGCATTACTAATGAAAAGAAGGAGGAAAGAAGATGAAAGTAAGGAAAATTGTTGCCGGACTGGCGGCTGTTTCCATGCTGGCTGCGGTTACAGCACAGTCTGTATTTGCAGCAGAAACAGTAACGATCTCTGCAGATAAGGTGACCGCAGCAGCGGGGTCCACATTCACGATGAATGTAGAACTGAGCGGTGTACCCGCAGCTGGTCTGTCCGTATGTGAATTTGCAATCACCTATGACGCATCTCTGGTGACCATTGATGGTGTTGAGGTTGGTGCGATCGCAAACAAGAACGCAGACAGCGCAGAGCAGTTCGAAGGCGCATCCGCATTTGAGTCCGATTACAGCACAGCTGGCGTGATCAATGTGACTTACACAACCGGTCTGGATGACACTGCATACTGGATCACTGAGGACGGCGTAATGCTGACCATCAGCGGTACTGTAGCTGCTGGTGCAGCAGAGGGTGCTGTAAGCGAATTTGCAATTGGCGCGATTGCACGTGAGACTGTTGAAGGCTCCGGCGTGACAAATGCAGAGATCTCTATTGGTAATGTCAGCGCAGACTACACAGTAACCAAGTACACAGCAGCTGTGGACAACGGTTCTGTAACTGTTGCTTCTTCCGGTGAAGACAACAGCGATACGACCGATGACAAGACTGTTGTATACGGCGACGTAGACTGCAGCGGTGCTGTAGACATCCTGGATGTACTGACACTGAACAAGAACCTTCTGGCTGGCGCAGCTCTGACAGAACAGGGCGCACTGAACGCTGACGTGGATCAGAACGGCAAGCCCGATGCTGCTGACGCTCTGAACATCCTGAAGCACACCATCGGCGTAGTACCCACTCTCCCCGTATAATCAGCGGGACAAACAAGAAGCTTCGTGTCCGGCATTTGCCTGCCGGGCATGAAATATGACATCACGAATCGACAGAACGCAAAGGCGCGGGGAATGACGTTTAGCCCTGCAAATGTATGGTGAAATTCAAAACACAAACAGAAAGGAATTAATTGTTATGAAGAAGGTTGTTTCTGCACTGACAGCTGCCGCATTGTGCGCAAGCATGGCTGCAACAGCTGCATCCGTATTCGCTGCTTACACTGCAAGTGACATGGCTTACTCCCTGAGAGTAGTTGACACAGGCGCAGCTGGCGATTACACCGTATCCGCTGATGGTTCTACCATCACATTCGCATCCGCTGAGGCTGCTGCTAACGCAACATTCGTTGTTGGTCAGTACCTCGAGTGCGATACCACTAAGGTTGCTATGCAGCAGGTTGGCGGCTGTGTAACTGTAAGTGATGACGCAGTAGGCATTTCTGCAGCTGATTACATCGATCTGGGTACTGCTTACTATGACACAGCTAAGGAGTACACACTCTCCGATGGTTCCACAATCTCCACAAACCTCTTTGTAAACTGCTTCGGTTACGTTAATAAGCTGAAGAAGTACACAAGCGGCGCAGCTATCCAGTCCTGGGGCGACAGCTCTACATGGCCGGCAGATTGGGGCTATGCTGACAAGAACATGCACATGATCTGGAGCTGGGCAAGCGACCTGAAGAACCCGAACGCTACAACAGACACCTCTCTGTTCCTGGATGGCGAGTCCGATACTTTCCCGCTGATGGCATTCGAAGTAACTCTGGGCTCCGACATTGCTGACGGTACCTACACCATTGAGTGGGTAGAGACCTACAACAATGACTGGGGCGCAGCTGATGCAACATACTTCAACGATGGCAGCGGTTCTGTTATCCCGACTACTCTGAAGGATCTGACAATCGTTGTTGGCGAGGAGACAACTACAACAGAGTCCACACCGGCTCCGACAGAGACCACAGTTACAACAGAGTCCACACCGGCTCCGACAGAGACCACAGCAACTGATAACGGCGGCGATACTGACGCAGACGGTCATACATGGGACATCGGCGATGCAGTTGCTGAGGACGGTATTGCATATATTGATGTTTTTGTAACAAACGACCCCGGTACAAACGCTTACAGATTCAACATCCTGATTGAGAAGGATGGCAAGTGGATGACACTGCCCGAGGCTGGCGCAGTGATCGGTTCTGTTGAGCAGGGCGGCGCATACAGCAAGATGACAATGTTCTCCTACAATGAGGCGGATGGTCTTGTAACTGCTGCAAACGGCGTTGACACAACTCCTGAGGTTGCAGTTGAGGGTAAGCCGGTTGTTCAGTACGGTCTGCTCGTTGAAGACATGCCGGATGGCGTTTACAACCTGAAGTTTGACGACACTCTGATTGCACATGACAACACGACAGAGATCTTCCCGAACTTCACAATGGGTACTCTGACAATCGGTGATGTTGTTCCGACTGAGACCACAACTGCATCTGAGTCCGAGGCAACAACAACTACAACAACTACAACCACAATCGCTTCTTCCGAGTCCACATCCACCACTACAGAGACTACACCGGCTCCGACAACTGGTGATTATCTGTACGGTGACGTAAACAAGAACGGCAAGGTTGAGCTCGTTGACATCGTAATGCTGAACAGATATCTGACTGGCTATGACAATCAGAAGCTCGATGACTACCAGATGGAAGTTGCTGACTGCTGGGATGACGGTAAGGTAACTGGTACAGACTCTCTGACCATCCTGAAGTATCTCATCGGCCTGAGAACAGTTCTGCCGGTAGCTACCAACTAATTCAAAACGCAGAATAATATGACAGTTCAGGTGGGAGGGGGGAGACTCACTCTCACCTGAATCTGGTGTTATGAAACTAATCATTTAGAAAGGAAATATGCGCGATGAAGATGAAAAAATTTTTGTCAGCGTTGACTGCGTTCTGCATGGGTGCGTCCATGGTAGCAAGCACACTGCCGGCATCTGCATTGACACCTGTAGTGCAGCAGACTCCGACAGCACAGGCTGGTGAACACACCTGGGACATCGGCGATGCAGTTGCAAATGACGAAGGCATTGCATATGTTGACGTCTTTGTAGAGAACGACCCTGGTACCAATGCATACAGGTTCAACATCCTGATCGAGAAAGACGGCAAGTGGATGACACTGCCCGAGGCTGGTGCAGTGATCGGTTCTGTTGAGCAGGGCGGCGCATACAGCAAGATGACAATGTTCTCCTACAATGAGGAGGATGGTCTTGTAACAGCTGCAAATGGTGTTGACACAACCCCTGAGGTTGCAGTTGAGGGTAAGCCGGTTGTTCAGTACGGTCTGCTTGTTGAAGGCATTCCGGACGGTGTTTACAACCTGAAGTTCGACGACACTCTGATTGCAAAGGATAACGAAACAGAGATTTACCCCACCTTCACACAGGGTACTCTGACCATTGGTGATGTTGTTCCGACAGAGAGTACATCGGAATCCTCTTCTACCAACACTACAAAGCAGACAACAGCCACCACTGATGATCAGGATCCTGATGCAGGTGCAGACGGTCATACATGGGACATCGGCGATGCAGTTGCAAATGACGAAGGCATTGCATATGTTGATGTGTTTGTAACAAACGACCCCGGTACCAATGCTTACAGATTCAACATCCTGATTGAGAAGGATGGCAAGTGGATGACACTGCCCGAGGCT
>JAZQCT010000041.1:0-5130 GCA_045546475.1 Oscillospiraceae bacterium | reverse complement strand
GACGTGGCAGACGAACATGATTCTTGCCATCGGCGTGATGCTTTCAGCGAACGAAGTGCCGAGAATTGCCCAACAGTTCGGGCTGGATACGAGTGTGCATGTGAATATGATGAGCGTGACGAGTACGGTCAATTCGGCTGTAAGAGCAGGACAATTGGTTGTAAGAAAATTGTCATAAATTAGTTGACATATCTTTTATTTTATGCTATACTGGATAGAAATAAAATTAAGGAGCAGTCGTATGAAACATTTCATAAACGAAGAAGAATTTAATAAAAATATGCAGATAGTGCAGGATATTCTTGAAGAAAAGGGATATGTGTTAGAATCGGATCACCCTTATGCTTATTCTATGCGACATTCAACTGCAGTTGATGATGTGAAGTGCTGGTTAGAACAACATGGATACGAGGGCAAAATAAGATCGGCAGGTGCCTTTAATAAGGTTGCTGTTTATGGTTTATACGATGAAGATAGGATTAGCTATGATGAAATGTACATGAGATTGCAGATGGAAGCAGATTTCCAAAACCAGTTGTTATGAACGAAAGTGTTAAGTTAATTTTTGTGTGAATGAACGCAGACAATTTGTAGATTGGCTGCGTTCATTTGTTTTTGGAAAGGAGAATGTGATTTGAAATGAAAACCTACTACTACCCCGAAAACCTCCGAGCCACCGTCAAGCTCTGGTTCTGGAACGTGCGGGATTTTTGCCTGATTTGTGCCGGAATTATCATTTCGGCATTTTTCTTTGTACAGTTCCGCACCGTTCTCCCAGCGGCACTGACGGTGTGCTTTGCATTTCTGAGCCTGCGTGCGGAGGACACAGCGATCATGGATTATCTGCACAATGCTGTGCGATTTTTCCTGACCTCACAGCAGAAATTTTACTGGAAGAAGTGACGAATCTATGAGAAAAAGAGTTTGTAAACTTGTGCCGACCTTTGCACCGCAGGTGCATTGGGATGCCCTGAATTGAGGATGAATTCTGCTCAAAATTCAGGGTATGCCGTGCCTGGATTTGACACGGCAGGCAAATCGCCAGCGGCGGCTCGCCGCTGACCTCACAGCAGAAATTTATTTGAAGTAAGAAAGGATAAAATTATGCGAACAATCAAGAAAAACAGCGTGCAGCGGCTGATCGGATTTGAGGATTTCACCAAGTACGGCGTGAGAACGGAGAAAGCGGAATTCGTATTTTTCGCCGTCGAACCGACCAATATTTCGGTGCTGTCAGCGGTGAATATCGAGATGAAAATCCACCGACTCATGCTCTTGTTGAGTATGTTTCCAGAACTGGAGCTTCTCGCCCTCGACAGCTGTGAGTGCTTTGACAGCAACAAGGTACATCTCAAAAAACGGCTGGATACGGAGGAAAACGAGAATATCCGCAAGCTGCTGGAGGCAGACTATGATTTCCTCGACGAGATCCAGACCGAGATGGCATCCGCACGGCAATTCCTGTTTGCGGTACGCTTCCGCAGGGAGAAGGAGGAGAGCATTTTCAAACTGCTCAACCGCATTGAAAAAGCAATTGCCGAGCATGGCTTTTTCGCCAGAAGATTGGGGAAATCCGACATCAAGCGGATGCTTGCTCTGTATTTTGCAACGAGTGCGGCAGGCGAGGAAATCCCCGATATTGAGGGCGAAAATTATTTGAAAATGGAGTGTGAGAATGATGTTTAAGAAAAGAACCCTGACCCCTGAACAGCAGGAGGAAATTGCTGTGAAGGACTTTTTTGACCGGATCTTCCCCAGTACTGTGCGTTTTTTCGCCGACCATTACATCTGCGGCAACTTCTACAAATGCTGCTGGGCGGTGATTGAGTATCCCCCGACCACGGAGGAAACGGCGATTTTATCGCATCTTGCGGATAAAAACGGCGTTGCTGTGCGGATCTATAACCGCCTTGTGCCGAGTGCGGAACAGCGGAAAATTGTGCAGCAGGCAATGCGAAAAAATCACATGATGACCACAACCAATGACGTTGCAGAAACCGTAAAGGCACAGGATAATATGCAGGACGTGGTGGAATTATTGTCGGAACTTCGGCGTAATCGTGAGCCGCTGCTGCATACAGCTGTGTTCCTCGAACTGCGTGCTGCGACCGAGGACAAGCTGCGTGAGCTGCAGGCAGAGGTGCAGATGGAACTGACACGTTCACGCATCAGCGTGGACAGGCTGCTGCTTCGGCAGAAAGAAGGCTTCCTTGCGGTGCTGCCCTGCGGCAGTAATGTGTTCATGAACCAGTTTGAACGGGTGCTGCCTGCAAGTTCTGTGGCAAACTTGTATCCGCTGAATTACAGCGGAAAGACTGATCCGCACGGCTTCTACATCGGGCGTGACCGCTATGGCACGAATGTGCTGGTGGACTTCGACAAGCGTTCGGATGACAAGACGAACAGCAATATTCTCATCCTTGGCAACAGCGGTCAGGGCAAATCCCATCTGCTGAAGCTCCTGCTGTGCAACCACCGTGAAGCCGGAAAAGCCGTGCTTGTGCTTGATCCGGAGGCGGAGTATCGGGAACTGTGCGAGAACCTCGGCGGCACTTACATCGACATGATGTCGGGCGAATTTATGATCAATCCGCTTGAACCAAAAGCTTGGTCAGACCAGCGTGACGCTGGACCCATTTTGCGCACAAAGAATAACTGTAACGGAAAGGAAACCGCCCGCAACGATAATGAATCTGTACCCGAAGCATTCAGACAGGTTACAAGACTGAGCCAGCATATCTCCTATTTAAAGGACTTTTTCCGTGCCTACAAAGACTTCACGGATGCGGAAATCGACACGATTGAAATTATGCTGATGAAGCTCTACGCCCGTTTCGGGATTGAAGATACAGCGGATTTTGACCGCCTGAAGCCGCAGGAGTATCCGACTGTAAGCGACCTCTACGAGCTGACAGAGAAAGAATTTATGGCGTTCGACCACGAGAAAAAGCACCTGTATACTGAAGAAATCTTGCAGAATATTTGTCTCGGTCTGCACTCCATGTGCCGTGGTGCGGAGGCAAAATATTTCGATGGACACACGAATATCGGGGACGGAATGCTGGTTTGCTTCGGTGTGAAGGGCTTGATGGACACGAACAAACGGCTGAAAGATACGCTTCTGTTCAATATTTTGGCCTACATGAGCAACCAGCTTTTGGGACGTGGCAACACGGTCGCAGCGATTGATGAGGTCTATCTTTTTCTTGGAAATCTGACCGCCATCGAGTACATCCGCAACGGCATGAAGCGTGTCAGAAAGAAGGATTCTTCGTTCATTTTAGCGAGCCAGAATGTCGAGGATTTCCTCTTGCCGGACATCCGTGAATTTACCAAACCGCTGTTCAGCATCCCGACGCACCAGTTTTTCTTCAACGCCGGAAAGATCAGCGGGGCGGACTACATGGACGCTTTGCAGGTCGAGGAGGCGGAGTATTCCCTCGTAAAAGCGGCAACCCGTGGAACCTGTTTATACCGCTGCGGCAGCGAAAGATACTTTCTGCAGGTGATCGCTCCGCCGCACAAGGAAGTACTGTTCGGCACGGCGGGAGGGCGATGATATGCCAGCAATTGTTGCAGCCGCCCTCAAAAAAATCGCCCTCCTGCTCGCCACGGACAAGCGGACTTGGAAGGCAGTTTTCTGGATTATTGGCATCATTTTAGTGCTGCTTTTCCTGCCAGTGATTGTACTTCTCGCCCTCACGCAGCAGCCGGAGCAGAGCCGGATCCAGCCCGATATTTCGTCCTATCTGACCGGACTTTCGCCGGAAAAGATGGAGAATATGCAGGAATTCCAGAACGCAGGTGTGCAGATTTCGGATGCAATGGCAGCGGTCGGGATGCGAAAAGACACCATCAAGGCACAGCTGATTTACATTTCTGCCTTTGAAACTGTGGAGGAAATTGACTTTCAGGAGTATGCAAATCTGTTCGCCGCTGCCCCCGATGACGCTGTGCTGATTGAGAGTATCAACGAGAAATATGGCAGCAATATTGTGCTAGAGGACTTCCGCCGCAGCTATACCTGGGTGCTGAATGTGACGATGAATCAGTATATGTTCAGCGATCCGGCAACAAAAAATGCCGCAGATCTTGCGGCGTGGGCAGAGAATGCGTATGCGTCCGGCTGGGCATATTCGGCAGGCAGCGGCGGTCAGATGCACGAGGAACTGCACTACCGGACGACCGATGCTGTTGGGCTTCTGCTTGGTTATTTGCAGTATGATCCGGCAGAAAAATCCTTCCGGAACGAGCCGCAGACGCTCTATTATACGCCGCATGAGGGGCTGGATTCCATGCCGGACGTGGCAGGTGTGGGCGTGTTTGACGGCGAACTTTTCGCTGTGTATGTCGGCGGAGGGCAGGTCATTTTCCCCTCTGCCGATTGCGGTTTTGTGGTGAAAGAGCCGCTGGAAAATCGAGATTGGACGTGCTGGTGTACGTTCGATGCGGTCACTTATCCGCCGGAGGTTTATGCTGCTCTGAACCCGACAGCGGCGGAAGTGACGGACGAAATTAATGAAGATTTGGAGGAATGATACTATGAAAAAGAACGTTACAATTGCCATTCATGAAGAAAAATTGGTGGCGTTGGAGATGTATCTGCCGCAGAAAAACACGACGCTCACGGCGGAGCTTGACCGATTTGTGGAACAGCTTTACAACCGTACCGTGCCGCAGAATGTAAGGGATTTTATTGACATGAGAACCGGCGAGAAACCCTTGAAAAAGTCCGGTAAACAGTCGAAATCCGTTCTGCCGCCGCAGGACATGCAGGAGGATTCACAGTGAGATACACCCCAGTTCGCCCCACGTTGCCCCGTGTGCGATTTTCCGGAGGACGGTCGGGAAACTGCCCCCTGAACGCAGTCGGGGCATTTGTGAGGGCGTTGTGGGCGAGTTGGAAAAACGATGGAAAGAGGCGGATTTCTCGGAATTCGCCCTTTCTCAAATATTGCAAGTTAAAGCGGCGGGGTCGCCGCAGTCACGGCGGACGGCAAAGCCGACCGCATTTCGGGATTTTGGGGAATCTGCTTTCGGGGTCGTGCGAATGCCCGAAAATGGCACTTCGGGGTCGGAATGCGAAAAATCCGCATAATTTCGGAAAAACAACAGGTGTCGGAGGTGAAT
>JAZQCT010000040.1:0-116287 GCA_045546475.1 Oscillospiraceae bacterium | reverse complement strand
GGTTGTGGTTTCAACTCTGTAAGCCTCCACATCCTTCAGATTTGCCTGAGTAACTACTGTTTCTGTAGCGGTGGAACCGTCAGAATCCTTAGTCTCCACTACCTGTGTATAGGGCTTTGCCACGATCTCAAGAGTTGCACCCGGCAGCTCCTCGGACTTGCCGTCTACGATTTCGTACTTGGAAATGGGAGTGTTCTTATTCTCCGGGGTGTCAAACATTGTAATGTGATCTTCGCCCGTCGGCAGATTTTTCTCATCAACTTCCTTTCTTGTGATCGTGCCGTCCTCAGCAACCTCCACTACATAGTAGTTTGTCACTTCGCCGTCCTTGATCTCGAAGTAGATGTCCTCTGCTACCTCGTAACCTTCAGGAGCCGTTACCTCAGTCAGACGATAGAAGCCATCCTTAGGCATCGGAATTGTCTTTTGCTCAGCAACAGGATTACCATTTTTGTCCTTTACAACGACTTCAGTCTCAACAGTCTCGCCTGCTTCGTTCTTTGTTGTTACCACAGTTGTCTTAGCAACAGTCTTCCAGCTATCCACTGTAGATGTTACTACATACTTGTCGCCGTCATCCTCTGCTGGAGTAGTTTCCAGCTTTTCGAGTGTCAGCCGTGCGCCGATCACGTCAACTGTCTTGTCTACCATGTCCTTCTTAGAGATGGTCAGCTTGTACTTTTCATCCATCAGGACTGTGGCAGGAGTTCTTGCAGAACCTACTTCACTATAGGGATAGAAATGGATCTCATTCTTCAGAACTACGTTCGCTGCAATTACCTGACCATCAATATTCTGATTAGCATCAGATACTGTTGCAAGAGGAGCCACAATAGAACCCTGTGCACCCTTCACAGTAACAGTGCCTGCTGCATCCGGGAAGTTGACGAAGAAATTAGTGCCAGTTGCATCCAGCTCAACGCTTGCGCCGTTGTCCAGATTTCTGAAGATCTGATTCATGGACTTACCATTCAGCTGCATGATTACCTCAGCTGCATCGGTAGTAACCATATCTGTAGCACTATAATTCAGCGTAACATCATTTTCACCAACACCGGTAATGGACAGTGCATAGCCATCACGAGCCAGATTCTTAGCTGTCATACCCTCACCAACAAAGTTGATGGCATCCACAGTCTTGTACAGCTCATAAGGAATGGTAAAGTACTTCGCCTTTGTCATATCCAGCGTCAGAACTGCAAATTCTCCATTATCCTTTGTCAGGTCATCCTTTGTCAGTTTCAAACTATCTGCAGCAATAACCTTGGACTGCTGTTTGATCTGACTCATTGCATCTGCAAAATCAATGTAGCCCGGATTCTGAATTGCTTCACCATCGGGAACCATATTCAGAGCATTTTCAGTTGCTGTACCATAATAAATAGTATTGTTGCCATACTGCTGGTACTTTGTATCACCGGACTTTTCACCAATCTTGTTACCAACAAAGCCACCCTTAGAGCCATCCGTACCCTCATTCAGAACTTCAAAATTATTGATATAGGACGGGATGATCTGTGCATCGCCCCAGAAATGCATGGTAGCAGAACCGCCGACAGCGACTGCACCCATGATATGGTTGCCTACATCCAGATCGCCGCTTGTGAATACCTGATAATCGCTCAGAATATTCTCAATTGTATAACCATTCGGATATACCAGCTCAGTATTGGAAACTGTGAATGTAATCGGGTTTGCCTTGTAATATCCCTTAGGCTCTGTTACCTCGGACAGTTCATACTTACCAACGGGCAGATAGCTGAATACTGCATCACTGTCAGTGGATACAAACTGGATTTCATTCTTTGCATCATTGATGCTGAAATTAAAGTCTGCCTTTACATTTTCAAGATTCTGACCATCCTTGGCAGTCAGCTTGAGTGTTGCGCCTGCAAGATTTGTATAATTAAAATCAACCTTGCCGATCTCAGTTCTGATAGGCTCGTCCACCATTGTGATGGAACCCTTGTCAATCAGACCCTGAGAAGTGTACTTAATGGTTTCTTCCTGTTCCGTGCCTTCGTTCAGCTTGGTACCTACCGCTCTGAACTCACCATCCTCCGGAGAGTAAGTGAAGATCTCATAGGTATAAACTGTATTCCAGCCAAAACCAGAAGTATTCTCCATAATATAGAAATATACAGGCTCTGCAAGCATGTATCCAGCAGGAGCAGAAACTTCTTCCCACATGTAATAAACATAGTTTGTGGTAGTTGTACCGCCTGGGCCGCCAGTTGTTGTAACAGTGGACGGTGTGAGATCATATGTCTGTCCCCACATACCATTGCCAATTGTAAATGTTGACAGACCGGTCTTATCAATCCAGGTATCCTTGCCATCCACCTGAACAATAGTAGTGTCGAGTGTGCCGTCTTCCTTGGTCTTGAGTGTACCATCTTCGTTCAGCTTCAGCTGAGAAAGTCTGAATTCCTTCTCGCCAGCGATCAGCTTTTCAACCTTAACTGCATTTCCTTCAGCATCCTGACCATCAACCAATTCAACCTTTTCCAGCTTTACACCATCACTCGGTGTATTACCCAGTGTTACCTCGGTCTTAGCACCAACCTTCGTAATTTCGAATGTCTTTGCATTGGATTCAACAAAATGAGTTGAAGAAGTTCCGAAATACAGAACAACCTTCTGGATTCTGCCGCTATTCCAATCAGCAGCTTGATACTGGAGATACTTCCAACTTGCCTCAGATTCGATCAAAGCAGATTTTGTCAGACCAGCATCATTAAAGGTGACTGTATTGAGATAAGTGCCATCGCCATTGTCAACCACAGCACCAACGGTAGAAACAGCCTTTGCCAGATCGCCATTGGGATTTACGCCGCCGCTGTGATTGCTGTAAATCTCCATACGAACCAATGCGTCATTATCATTGGGATATGCAGAAGGATTCACCTGAACCTGACGGCTCTCACTGGGATAAGAAACCTGAGAAGATGTAGGAGCATCCACAACAGTCTCCTTGACCTTTGCATAACCCTCTGTAAAGGTGCGTGTGTCCTTATCCTCTGTCTTAGTACCCTTTACAGTAAACACATTGAGTACACCAACAGCATCACTGGAAAATCCAGCCGGTGCAGTGTTCTCGATCAGCGCATAGACACCTGCATCCAGATCCTTTGCATTGTAAGCAAACAGAGTGCTGGTATAGCTTCCATTACTTTCAGCATTTTCCTCGCCGTCAGCATTTTCCTCGCCGTCAGCATCTTCCTTAATTTTAATTACTGTATAATGTGTATCCTTAACCAGATCATCATCCGGATTCTCTGCATCGTTAGCCAGTGTAATCTGCTTGGTGGAATCACCATTCTGAATGGTTTCCATCAGAGTAAGACCTGCATCAGTGAGCTTGATCAATGTCAGTTCTGCATTTGCTACAGTCGCGCCGGTAGAAGCATTGGTCTTGTAGATACCAAAATCCGGCTTTTCTCTGTCGCCCATTGTAAGCACACGGTCTGCAGCCAGCTCTGCCAGTGCCGCGGACTTCTCTGCATCCGTTGCATCCTCTGCATACACCGGAAGGATCTTTTGACTGGTCCAGCCATTCATCTCACCGCTCAGAGAAACATTATTTACTGTAGTCGTATCTCCCCACCAGCCCGGTGTAACTGTAACATCACCTGTTACCTCAGGCATCACAATAGTACTATGGTCATCCATCTGCTTCCAGTACAGATAGTCACCGTCTGCCCCTCTCATCACAAAGAAGTAGATCGGGAATGCTGTGTAGTATCCGTCCGGAGCCGCAGTCTCTACCATTCTGTAAACATGTGAGAACACTGCATTCTCACTTTCGCCGTTAGCAGTCACAGAATTAAATACAACCTTGCCCTTGTAATCCTCTTCACCAGGAAGGCTGATCTCAACAGACATGCTTCCATCCTTAGAGGAAGT
This sequence comes from Oscillospiraceae bacterium, assembly GCA_045546475.1. Taxonomy (GTDB): domain Bacteria; phylum Bacillota; class Clostridia; order Oscillospirales; family Ruminococcaceae; genus UBA3855. Next base: position 112,381 of record JAZQCT010000040.1, on the reverse strand, counting down.
CCAGCTCTTGATTGTTTCGGGAGAATAGTCATTGTTTACCAGTTCATAAACAGTGGACTTGCCGTCTGCCCAGCCCTTTGCATTGATCTGACAATACTCTACCTTCAGCTCCGCACCATCAACCAGCTTCACAGTGCCATCCTCATTGAGAATGAATTTGCCATCCATATCCGCAAGAGCCTTCGTCAGTGTAACACCCTTCTGGTTGGAGATCGTGAGCGGTGCAATATCTGCGAACTGCTCGCTGTAGTTGATCTGTGCAGTTACGGTAGAACCGTTTACTGCAACAACAGCGTTCGGCTTGCTTGTCTCATCGCCAACTGCAGCTGTTGCAATGCCTGCATTCGCATCAGGAATGAAGTAGATGTCGATCACATCAGTCTCAGTTGCATCGGAGGTCACATACTTCACAGTCACTGTAACCTTTCCGTTTTCAGAAGTCAGATCAGTCAGCTCAATGAAGCCTTCCTTATCCGCTTCCTTGCCATTGCTTTCTACAACTGCAACTTCGCTGTACTTTGTTGTATCAGTTGTTACCTTGATCTTCGCACCCTTGATGGTAGCTTCCGCTGCCGCGTTCTTCGGGAACTTAAATTCATAGGAATGATCAGCAAGCTTGCCCTCTACCACATACACATTACTATTAAGTGCTGTCGGGTCAGCAGTTGCCTGCTGTGTAACCTCTTTGTACTTGATCGTACCATCGGGATTGGTAGCTGTAGAACCATCCGGCTTCAGCTCCGGTACATCCGCAACAGCAACATCTGTAAAGGTATCATCTTTGTAAACAGTGAACACTGCGGAGTCGGTGTAGGTCAGGGGAGTACCATCAACAAGTTCTTCTGTGGTAGTATCCACATAACCGTTTCCGTTTGTATCTTCCTCGCCCGCTTCTGTATCTGCCTTCTTGTAGTATACACGAGTTTCAGGGGTATCGCCAACAGTCTTGGAAGTACCATCCTCATAGGTGATTGTAATAGAATCAATCACGGGCTCAGAACCGAAAAGGACCTGTACCAGATGTCCGTTCGGAATCTCTGTTGTGGTATCATCATTCACATACAGTGCTTCACCATCTGTAAATTCCTTATCATAACCAGTACTCCAGTCAGCTTCACCATTTTCTTTTGCACACTTGATGGTAACGTTGCCTTCATAGGTTTCGGACTTAAATGAAAGGGAAGCGATGTTCTTCAGGTTTTCCTCACCGAACAGGGTGTAGATATCCACTTCATACCACTTGGAGCCATCGCTGCTCTTTTCCAGAACCGGAACTGTCTCCTTCTTTCCGACCTCATACACGCTGGGATCCTCAGCAGCCTGTACCTGCTCATAAGTATAAGATGTATCCTTTGTTGTTACCTTCAGCTCCTGAATTGCAAGCTCCTTCTCCTCGCCCGCAGCCAGCTCAAAGTAATATTCCTGATCGGAAACCGCATAGCCGTCGGGAGCCCAGATCTCCTTCAGGACGTACTTGCCGTCGGAGAGTGCCAGCTCCATTGCCTCGTCGCCGGAGAGATAGGTCTCTTCCAGTGTGAGCTTCGGTTCCTGTCCGATGACATTGCCGTCAGCGTCCTTGACATCGTACAGAACAACATTACCCTGCTCGTCTTCCTCGACAGAGTACAGACCAATGGTCGCACCCGGCAGGAACTGACCGAACTCGTCAAACTTACTTACGCTGATGGCGTAGCTGGTTTCCATACCGATAAGAGAGTACGGACCATCATAGGGTCTATAACCAAACTCTGTACCGCCTTCAAAGCTCTGTGCAACAAGCGCACCGGAAAGGTGACCATTTAACCACCAATCACCATTATCTTGTCCATTGATCGTCTTAGGAATATTACCCTCTGTGCGTTCGTCAGTCACATAGGCATTCGGCGCCAGTACTGTACCCTGGAAAGTACCGCCGAATACAACCTTTTCTGCCTCATAGAAGTTGTACAAAATCCTGGAACAGTCTTTATTATTGTTAGCATATATGCCATCATAATCCTTAGAAATGCTAACTTCATTGATTAATGTACACTTACCGCCATCCTTATCCTCATACCTACCATTACCATCAACATTAGTCATATGAATTTCTTCACCTGCTACGCTGACAATAATATAAGCACTTTCAGGAATATTCTCGAAGGAAATTACATTACAAAGTTCAACATCCTGCCACTCTTCAGCAGTCAGATTAAACTTAATAACCTCAATTTCATCTTCTTTTTTACCAGTATATTTCAAATGTGCAACACCATTTACAGGAATATCCGTGTTATGGTCTTTTTCAACATTATGAATTACATTTGAAACCTCATTTACCTGAATGTCCACTTCTGTCTGAGAAGTTTCCTGCTTAGATAATGTTCGACTTCTTTTTTCCAATTCAGCAAATTGTTCCTTTACATCAAGGATATCATCACTGCGGAAAATACCAGATTCATCATGTACAGCCTCACCATTATTAGCTCTTATATTTGATAATTTTGTATCTGTGGCAACAACAAAACGCTTTGGAACCTGAATATACGGCTCTTCTGTGCCATCCTCGTACTTAAAACCATAATATTTAGTACTTGAACTGCAAACATCACGCATCTCCGGACCATTCATGATCAAGTGTGCATAATCCTTGTTTTTAATCAGAAATTCAAGACGATTCTGAGATTCAAAATCACCGCCACCAATTTCATATACATATCCCGTGTCCGGAATTACAGAACCGCCGACAGCAACTCGTCCTTCAGAGTCAGAATTGCTCGGAATGAAGTCGCCTTCCAGAAACACACAAAACTGTGAAGCGATACCCAGCGCATACTCCTTCTCTGCAACAGCAATCGCATCTTCAACAGTATCTACACCTGCAAACACAGCAGAAGGCGTAGAACCCAGCAAGAGTGTCACATCAGTAGTAGTAACTGTTCCTGGAATATTTGAAATGTCATTCGCCGCACTCGTCATCAACGATACCCCCGGCATCGTCGAAGCAATGTTCGAAACCGCGATCAACGCCGCGGTCATGCTGCTCAGTATTCGTCTGCTCAGCTTTTTCTTTTTCATACCTTTCATCCTTTCTATTACATAAAATATTTTTCACAGTAAACCAGTGATATACAAATTAATTATACCATACCAAAATCCAAAAATCAAGCTTTTTCCAGGCTTTAAAGGAAGAAAAAATACCCAGTTTTTTGTGTATCTTGTACAAAAACCATTGCCAAAAAACGTTATTCTCCCTGTTTTATATCCAATTTTTTTAAATTTTTCCTAAGATATTCCAGGGAGTATTTTTTTTCATTCAGGCATGACCCCGTGATGACCGCTTCCAGCAGGAACTGCAAGCCCCGCCCGATCTCCTCGCCGCGCAGACCCAGTGCCGCCAGATCGCCGCCACGCACCGCAAGCTCCCGCACACGGCAGCAGAGCTGCTGCTCACGGCACTGCGCCGCAAAACCCTGCGCACGGGCGATCTTCTCCGCCGCGCGTGCCTCCTCGGCATTTCGGAGCTTCGAGGTGTTGTCCGCCTTCAGAACCTCGATAAACAGCGAAAATTCATCGTATTCCAGCTCCCCCAGAAGCCGCCGCACATCGGTCAGCTTCGCCGGGATCGCACGGTGCAGACGGATCAGCTTCACCACAAGCTGCCGCAGACGATTCTCACACCGCAGCCGCAGAAGGATTGCATCCGCAATTCCGGCACTTTTCTCCGCGTGTCCTTTAAAATGCCCGCCCCTTGCGTCGCGTGTAAAGCATTCCGGCTTGCCGAGGTCATGCATCAGCATCGCCAGCCGCACCGGAAGCTCCGCAGGCGCGGAACCGACCGCACGGGCGGTATGCTCCCAGACGGTGAAGTCATGGTGCCGCGAATGCTGGGAAAAGGCGATACATGGATGGATTTCCGGTATCCGCACTGCCAGCACAAGGGGATATTCCAGCAGCACCCGCGTGACATGCGCCCCCAGGAGCAGCCCCTGCAGCTCCGTGAACACGCGCTCCGCCGAGATCAGCTCCAGCCGGAATGCGCCCGCCCGCATGGCAGCATCCGTCATTTTGTCCGGAACAAAGCCGAATCTTGCGCAAAAGCGCAGCCCCCGCAGGATCCGCAGCGCGTCCTCATGGAACCGCGCCTCCGCCGTCCCCACACAGCGCAGAACGCCGGCTTCCATATCCGCGCGTCCGCCGAATGGATCAAAAAGTCCGGTTTTCAGGGAATATGCCATGGCATTGCAGGTGAAATCCCGCCTTGCGAGATCCTCCATAATATCATCCGCAAACTCGACCTTTGCCGGATGCCGGCAGTCCGTATAATCCGCCTCCGTGCGGTAGGTCGTGATCTCCGCAAAACCGCCGCCGTGCTTCACACCCACCGTGCCGAATGCGCGTCCGTAGGCAGTACAGTGTTCTTCCCCGAATACCGTCATGATCTGTTCGGGTCTGGCATTCGTGGCAATGTCGAAATCATGCGGCGGAATGCCCAGCACCGCGTCACGCACACAGCCGCCCACAAGATGCGCAGAAAATCCCGAAGCTTCGAGCTTCTGCATCATGCTTTCTATGCTTTCCGGTATTCTCATGGTATCACCTCGATCCATTCTCCTGCATATTCCTCCTCGATGGTATGTGCTGTACAGGAAGGCACAATGCCCTGTGTGGCACAGTCCGGCTCCAGTGTGTAATCCTCCAGCACCGTATCCATGCCAGCGTTGAAGAAGCGGTAGGTGTGGGTGAGCGTACCGTCGGGGAAGATCACGCAGTCATCATCCCATGTCACATCCACCAGATGCAGACCATCCTCCAGCTCGATGAGGTTCCACATGTGATCCTCGTTGGTATCCTTCTGCACCGAGAAGCCCGCCATGGAGGCAAGCATCCAGAAAGCGTCCGCATAGCCCATGCAGTTCGCCGCGCCGTCCAGCAGCACACCGGATGCCATACGGAAGCTCTCGCGCCCGCCGGCGGACTGCGGAATATCCAGATACACCGTCCGTTCACAGATATAGTCATGGATCTGCTTTTCCTGCATAAGAGGGGAGGCGGCAGTATCCAGCTCCTGCGTGAGAAACCGCTGTGCCTCCTGGTATGCCGCCAGATCCTCCGCATCCAGCCGCGAGGTATCTCCCGTCCGGTACGCCTGCAGGCAGTTTGCACCGGTGGAATATTCTACGGTATAGACAGCAAACCGCAGCTTGTAGCCGTCCTTCGTCAGCGTGGTCTGCTGCAGCTGGGTATTGAGCATACTGTATTCGTTCAGCATTTCCTCCGTATCCGTGATCTTGCAGCCGCGCAGACCGATGACGGGGATCACCGTCCGGCACTGCGCCATTTCGGAGCGCAGATACAGTTCCAGCTGTACCGAATCCGCGAAATACGGCACCTGTGACCAGTCCACCGCCGCAAATGTTTCCGGCATTCCCTCTCCCACAGCGGCAAAATAGTCATAGACCTCCAGCATTTTCGGCGTGGCATACAGCAGGGGTTCCGGCACCGGCGGTGCAGTGGCAGTTTCCGCAGTCTGCACTGTCTCCGGCGGTGCGGTTTCTGCTGTTGTTTCGGAAATCTCCGTTTCCGTCGGGAGGGTTTCCGGCTCCGTCGGCAGCGTTGCGGGGGGAGAGGTCTCCGCCTCCATGAGCAGCTCTGTCAGCAGCTCCGGCGGCACATCACAGCCGACCGTACTGCCGCAGAGCAGAAAAGCCGCCGCAAATGCGGCAATTTGTCGTGATCTCGCCATTATACCTCCTGACCGTTGTACAGATCAATGCATACCACCTCTGCCGGATTGCCCACACGGAGCTTGCCGATACCGGCAGAAACGACCATTTCCGTCTGCATCAGGCGGTACTGTCCCTTGGTATATTCCGGGAAGAATTTCCGCTCCGGCGAGAGAATGCCGCCAAGAACGGGCATTCTGACAATGCCGCCGTGTACATGTCCGGCAAGCACCAGATCCGCGCCCCACTGCGCATATGCCGGCAGTCCCATGGGACTGTGGGCAAGGAGGATGGTTGCCGTTTTTTCGCGCACGCCGAGTGCGGCAAAGAGGTCATTTGCGGTACACTGCCGCAGATCGGTATAGCCGCCGTAGCGGTTCTGGTAGCATTCCTGCGGCAGGACAAAGCCGCTGAAATTCGCCCCGCCGAAGCTGACAGAACGGTTATTGAGCAGTGTGATGTCCGCGCTCTGTGCGGCTTTCGCAAGCTTTCTGAGCTTTTCGGGTGCAAGGTCGGTTTCATGGTTGCCGTAGGTATAGAGTACGGGCGCGAATTTCCGCAGCTCCCGCAGACAGCTGACCGCATCCACAATGGTCTCCGGTCCCATGCTCCGCGAAACAAGGTCGCCCGTCACAGCAATGACATCCGGACGCAGGAACTGCATACTCTCGCAAAGCTCCGCAGTGAGCCGCTTGTTCTTTTCATGCCCGGTCATCCGGCTGAGATGCACATCGGACACCTGTGCAATGCGAAGGCTCCTGCTCTGCAGGGCGGGCATTGCGATACGGCAGTAGGTATGATTCATAGTAAAGCCCCCTTTTTCAGTTTTTTCGTCAATTCTCCTGATACACCATCAGCCCGCCGGCGGCGGGCTGATGAATATTATTCTGCTGAATCTTCTGTTTCTGCGGTATCCTCCGCAGCTGCCGGCTCTGCTGTTTCCTGTTCATGCTCGGCACGGGTAAAGGCAACGACCGTATTGCCCTCGGATACACGCATCACGCGCACACCCTTGGACACTCTGCCCATCACGCGGATCTCGCTTGCCTGAATACGGATAATAATACCCTCGGACGAGATCAGGATGATGTCATCCTCCTCGTCCACGACCTTGATGCCGCAGACATTGCCGCGTTCCTTGTCCACCTTGTAGTTGGTCAGACCATAGCCGCCTCTGCCCTGAATACGGTATTCCTCCAGTGCACAACGCTTGCCGTAGCCGTTCTCGGTCACGGTCAGCACCGCCGCACCCTCGCGGACTCTTGCCACGGATACGACCTCATCACCCTCACGCAGCTTGATGGCACGCACACCATGTGCGGAACGGGACTGCGCACGGATGTCCTTTTCCTCCAGACGGATCGCCATACCATTGCGTGTTGCCACCATGATCTGTGCATTGCCGTCCGTCATGCGAACGCCTGCGATCTCGTCGCCCTCATTCAGACCGATGGCGATCAGACCCTTGCTTCTCACATTTCTGTAAGCCGCCAGCGGTGTTCTCTTGATCTGACCCTGCTTTGTGACCATGACAACATAGTTGTCACCCTCAAAGTCACGGGTTTTCAGCATTGCGGAAATGCGCTCACCCTCCTGGAGATTCAGAAGGTTTGCGAAATGGAAGCCGCGGGAAGCCTTGGAGCCGTCCGGGATCTGGTAGCACTTGAGCTTGTGCATCATACCCTTGTTCGTGATGAACAGGATATTGTCATGCGTCGAGCAGATGAACATCTCGCTGACAAAATCCTCCTCACGCTGCTTCATGCCGGTGACACCTCTGCCGCCGCGCTTCTGCGTCTTGTAGGCATCGAGTGCCATGCGCTTGATATAGCCGTTATTGGTGTAGGTGACTACACAGTCCTCCACGGCGATCAGCTCTTCAATATCCACCTCGCCCGAAACGGAGGTGATCTCCGTCAGACGCTTGTCATTGAATTTCTTGCGGATCTCCTCCAGTTCTTCGGAGATGATCTCATAGACTCTCTGCTTGTCCTGGAGTGTTTCCTCAAAGCCCGTGATCTTCTCACAGAGTGCATACAGCTCATCGGAGATCTTCTGACGTTCCAGACCCGTCAGCGCACCGAGACGCATCTGCACGATGGCTTCTGCCTGTTCTTCGGACAGACCGACAGCGGCTTCCAGATGGATCTTTGTCAGATCATACTGCGCCCTGTCAAGCAGTGCGGACATATCCGTTTCCTTGAAGCGTTCCATCAGGCGTTCCTTGCCCTCTGCAATGTTCTTGCTGGCACGGAGGATCGCAATAACCTCATCAATATAATCCGCTGCAAGCATGAAGCCCTGGAGCAGATGCGCCCTTTTCAGGGCTTTTTCGAGGTCATACTTCACACGGTTGGTGATGACCTCCACCTGGAATGCGAGATAATGCTCCAAGATCGCTTTCAGAGACAGCACCTTCGGCACACCGTCCGCGAGAACGAGCATGTTCACGCCGACCGTATCCTGCAGCTGCGTGTAGGAAAACAGCTTATTCAGGACAATATCCGCGATCGCATCCTTACGCAGACCGATGACCACGCGCATTCCGGCTCTGCCGGATTCATCGCGGACGAAGGTCGCGCCGTCAATGCGCTTTTCCTTGATGAGTTCTGCAATATGCTCGACCAGACGCGCCTTGTTGACCATGTAGGGGATCTCATGCACGATGATGGACTGCTTGCCGTTCTTCTCCTCAATGGAGGTTTTCGCACGAAGCGTGATTTTGCCCTTGCCGGTACCGTAGGCAGCACGGATGCCCGCCTTGCCCATGATGATACCGCCGGTCGGAAAGTCCGGACCCTTTACGCAGTCCATCAGGTCATCCAGCGTACAGTCCGGATCCTGGATCAGGAGGTTCAGTGCGTCGATGACCTCGCCCATATTATGGGGCGGAATATTGGTTGCCATACCAACGGCAATGCCGACGGAGCCGTTGACCAGCACATTCGGGAAACGGCTGGGCAGAACCTGGGGTTCCTTCAGACGGTCGTCATAGTTCATGCCGAAGGGGACAGTATTTTTCTGGATGTCCGTGAGCATTTCCACGGAGATCTTGGACATTTTTGCTTCTGTGTATCGGTAAGCAGCGGGCGGGTCGCCGTCCACGGAACCGAAGTTGCCGTGACCGTCCACCAGCGGATAGCGCAGGGAGAAGTCCTGTGCCAGACGCACGAGCGCGTCATAGACGGAAGCGTCACCATGCGGATGGTAACGACCCAGCACAGAACCGACGGTATCCGCGCACTTACGATAGGGCTGGTCGGGTGTCAGACCGTTCTCAAACAGGGTATAGAGAATACGGCGGTGTACGGGCTTCAGACCGTCACGCACATCCGGCAGCGCACGGGAAATAATAACCGACATTGCATATGCCAGAAAGGAATCATGCATTTCATTTGCAATATCGACCGGAATGACTTTTTCAGGGTTCTGCAGATCCTGTACATTGTTTTCTGTTTCATTACTCATGCGATTATCTCACCTCAATTAAGTTAGTGTAGATGGGGGACGCTGTCCCCCTGCGACCTTTGCGGCTTGCCGCATTGGGAGCAAACGTCAGCGGCGACACGCCGTCCCCTGCCAAAGGGATAGTATCCCTTTGCAATCCCAAATCGTTTTGCCATTGCCCCCTGCGGGGACAAAGGCAAAACGTCAGAACTGCAAGGAGTATATTCTTGGCAGGCATAGAGAACAATGTCCCCGCCTATTCACTTCTTTACAGAGAAGCCTTTTCCAAGATTACGGGAAAACTCCGTTTTCAAAATTCCTATTTCCTCCTCCGAAAACGCCTTCTTCGGCAGAACATAGAAATTCGCCTTCACCATATAGACAATGAAAAATTCACTGTATTCTGTAATTTTCAGTGCATTGCTGTAATAGATCCGCGTGCCGGAAAAATTATCCTGCGGGGTATCGTCAAACAGCGCGTCCGCCTCCTGTTCCTCGGCGGAAAGCTCCTCCTCCGGGAGGATCGTGCCGATCTCCATGTATTCGGGATACAGGCGGAACTCATAGAGATCCTCCTCCAGTCCGCGGATCGCCTCCATGAGATTCCGGCGGATCTTGCGGGGGCGGTACCACTGAAACGCGCACATGCCCAGACAGAACAGCACGATCATGCAGTAGATCGGTCTCTGCTGCGGCGTTCCCTCCATGACATAATAGCCATAGATACCCGCTGCAAGCAGAAACACCGCCATCACGACATAATTTTTAGGATGCACATACCTGTTCTGAAACGCAGTAAAGGCACTGCGGAACATTTCATAGGGAATGTGGTATTGTTTGGTCAGCATGTAAAGCCTCCTTTTAATGCCGCCTTACGGCGGTTATGGGGGACGCTGTCCCCCATGCCCCCTGCCAAAGGGATGTCATCCCTTTGGAATCCCAGGATGCTTCGCCTTAAACATCGAGGTTTGATACACTCTTAGCGTTCTTCTCAATATATTCCTTACGGGGGAGTACCTTATCACCCATCAGGATAGAAATGATCTCATCCGCCTTTGCGGCATCTTCCATCGTCACCTTGATGATGGTTCTCGTTTCGGGATTCATCGTAGTCTCCCAGAGCTGCTCGCTGTCCATCTCACCAAGACCCTTGTAACGCTGTACGGCAACCTTGGAGGAATTGCCGTTGGCATCGGCAAGCTCCGCAATGTACTTGTCACGCTCCGGGTCGGAGAAGGCATAGTACACCTTCTTACCCCTTGCAACACGGTACAGCGGCGGCTGGGCGATATACACATTGCCGTTCTCGATCAGCGGACGCATGAAGCGGAAGAAGAATGTCAGCAGCAGTGTACGGATATGACAGCCGTCCACGTCGGCATCCGCCATGATGATGACCTTGCCGTAGCGCAGCTTCTCGATATTGAAATCCTCGCCGATACCCGTGCCGAGTGCCGTTACCACCGGCATCAGCTTGTCATTGCCGTAAACACGGTCGATTCTCGCCTTTTCTACATTCAGCATCTTGCCCCAGAGGGGGAGAATCGCCTGATAGAGTCTGTCTCTGCCGCCCTTTGCAGAACCGCCCGCAGAGTCACCCTCGACGATGTAGATTTCAGTTCGTTCAATGCCCTTTTCCGTGCAGTCTGCAAGCTTGCCCGGCAGGGAGGCACTCTCCATGGCGGACTTTCTTCTTGCAGTCTCACGGGCATTCTTTGCCGCCTCCCGCGCGCGTCTTGCCGCAAGACACTTGTCCAGGATCTCCCGCGCGATCGCCGGATTCATCTCAAAATAGCTCATCAGCTTTTCCTGTACGAGCTTTTCTACAAACGGACGCACCGCGGGATTGCCCAGTCTGCCCTTGGTCTGTCCCTCAAATTCACATTCTGTGAGCTTCACGGACACGATCGCCGTCATGCCCTCACGCACATCATCACCGGAAAGCTTCTCATTTTCCTTGAGCAGCTGGAAATTCTTTCCATAATCGTTGATGACCTTCGTCAGCGCGTTCTTGAAGCCGTTCTCATGGCTGCCGCCGTCCTTGGTACGGATGTTGTTTGCAAAGGACATGATCATTTCATTGTAGCTGTCATTGTACTGCAGCGCGATCTCCGCAAAGGAATCACCCTGTGTACCGGATACATAGATCACATCGCCGACAGCCTCATAGCCCCTGGTCGTGTGGATATGCTCCACAAACTGCCGGATACCGCCCTCATAGTGGAGCGTTTCCTCCTGCACCTCGTCGGGATTGCGCTTGTCACAGAACACAATGCGGATGCCGGCATTCAGGAATGCCTGCTCACGCAGACGCTTGAGAAGCACCTCGTAGTCATAGACCGTTGTTTCAAAAATTTCTGCGTCCGCCTTGAAGGTAACTGTTGTACCTGTCTCGGAGGTCTCACCGATGACCTTGAGCTGTTCGCTGTACTCACCGCGCTCAAACCGCTGGAAATGGATGTTTTTGCCGTCATAGACAGTCAGCTCCAGCCATTCCGACAGCGCGTTGACAACGGACGCACCAACGCCGTGCAGACCGCCGGACACCTTGTATCCGCCGCCGCCGAACTTACCGCCCGCATGGAGGACGGTATATACGACCGTCGCCGCGGAAATGCCCTCCGTCGGATGGATACCGACCGGAATGCCTCTGCCGTTGTCGGATACGCGGATGATGTCACCGGGAAGCAGCTCTACATTGATCTCGGTGCAGTATCCTGCAAGTGCCTCGTCAATGGCATTGTCTACGATCTCATAAACAAGGTGATGCAGACCGTCAATACTGGTCGAGCCAATGTACATACCGGGACGCTTTCGCACAGGGTCAAGACCCTCCAGCACCTGAATTTGCTCGGCATCGTACTGCATATTCTGCTGATCCATATGTTCACACTCCTCAAATCTGAATTTCCGGATGATCGTTTTTCGTTGCTGCAGATGGGTTTTCCACATGGCTTCGTGGAATATTCCACACTTTCCACCGAGTTTTCAACTGTTCTTGTTGAAACGCAGTGTCGCAAAACCGTGTTTTTTTGTCGTTCTCAAAAAGTTTTCCAACAGTTTCAACCGACTTTTCAACATTTACAGTGGAAAGTCAGAGCTGTTTTCCACCAATACTCCCTGTTCCATCCGGAAGATCTTGCCCGTTTGCTCCAGGCGCAGGGAGGACGGGTGACAGAGGGTGATGAACACCTGCATTTCTGCCACCATATCGTAAATCAGCCGCTGCCGCCGCTCGTCCAGCTCGCCCATCACATCGTCGAGCAGGACCACGGGGGAACGCTGCATTTTTTCATTATACAAGTGCGCCTGTGCCAGTTTCAGCACAAGTGCCGTGCTTTTCCGCTGTCCCTGTGAGCCGAACTGACTGACGGCATAGCCGCCGATGTCCAGCAGCAGGTCATCCCGCTGGATGCCGCGCTGTGTATAGCCGAGCCGCAGATCCTCATTGAGATTCTCCTGCAGCTTCTCCTCATAGAGCGACACAAGCTCCGCCGTCGGACGCGCCGGAAGCTCCCGCTCTCCATAGAGCGCGCTGCGGTACACCGCATTCAGCTGCTCGCCGCCGCCCGTCATCACACTGTACAGCTCGCGGCAAAGCGGCGCAATACTGCGGATATACTCCGCCCGCATACAGCTGATCCATGCGCCGGTTCTGGCAAGCTGTGCGTCGAACATAGTCACATCCTGCCGCCGGATCTTTCCCTTCAGTGCATTCTGGATGGCAGCATTCCGCTGCGCCAGCAGAAGGGAAGCGCGGCTGACATATTCCATGCTCCGCGGCTGCAGCTGGCAGGCACACAGATCCATGAAGGATCGGCGTTTTTCCGGTGCACCGTTGACAAGCTCCACATCGCAGGGCGAGAATGCCACGCAATGGAACGCCTCGAACAATCCGCCGGTTTTTGCCGTATCCACGCCATTTATTGTGATCTTCCTCTTTTTCTGCGCACCGCGCTCCATGCTGTAGGTCATGCGCTGCTGCCGCCTGCCGTCATGGAACTGCATATCACACTGAAAAAACGGCGCATCAAAGCCCAGATAATGTCTTTCGCGTATCCCATGGAAGCTCTTGCAGCCGGTCATGAGCCAGATGGCGTCGAGCAGATTGGTCTTTCCCTGGGCATTATCGCCCAGAATGACATTGTACCTCTGATCCGGTTCCATCCGGACAGCCCTGAGATTGCGGAAGCCATCAGCGGAAAATGACGTAATATACATAAAAATTACTGAACCTCTACCACGAACTTATCCACGGAAACCGTGTCGCCCGGACGGACCTTCTTGCCGCGCATCGTGCAGACCTCACCATTCACAGAGACCGCACCCTGCTGGACAAGCTCCTTTGCAAAGCCGCCGGTATCGCAGAGTCCTGCAAATTTCAGCAGAGAATCCAGTTTGATAAATTCTGTTTTGATCTTGACTTCAATTTTTTCCTGTGCCATATATGCTCCTTCCCGGAACGCATCAGCTTGTTTTCACAAGCTCGCCTGCTTCATTCTTTCTATACTGCTCTGCAAAAGCAGGATTCATCTGTCTGACTGTCTCATACATTTCGGGATTTTCCTTACAGAAACGATGCGCAAATTTCACATTGTTCTGCAGCTTGTTTTCCATGTCCTTTTTTGCCACACGCGCCGGGATCCGGCGGTAGAAGCCGAAATACACTGCTGCTGCCAGTCCTGCCAGCGCAATGGCAAGCACAACTGCCAATGCAGGATGCAGCGGTGAGGTGTCGCTGAACAGCAGGCAGATCATGGCAATTGCACCAATCACTGCAAAATAGGTCAGAATACTGGAAAACGCCGAAAGTGCAGTTGCCTTTACAGAATAGGTATAGCTCTTATACCAGATCATCATAGTCCTGCAATCTCCTGTCCGTTAATTTTTAAGCTGGATCGGCATGATCAGGTATACAAAAGATTCGCCGTCCAGGGGGGTGATCTTGATGACCTTATTGCTGCCGCTCATATGGAGCTTGATCTTATCGCACTCGCAGGCGCGGAGGGCTTCGAGCAGGTATTTATTGCTGAAACCGATGGTCAGGGCTTCGCCGCTGATGTCCGCCGGAATGCGGTCATTGATGACACCAATGCCGGTCTTGCAGGTGATCTCCATGAAGCCGTCCGCAAATACACAGCGCATGGGAGCCTTGTTCTTCTCATTGATCAGCAGGGAACAGCGTTCTGCACAGCCGATCACATCGCGGGTATTCATAATAACCTCAGTCTTGGACTCGTTCGGAATGCTGCTTCTGAAATTATGGAACTGTCCCTCCAGCAGTCTTGCGAACAGCTCAAAGCCGTTCACCGAGAATACGATATGCTTGCCGTTCGTGGAAAACTCGCACGGTGTTTCTGCGTCATCCTTCAGCAGCATGATCAGCTCGGAGAGTGCCTTCTTCGGTACAACAAACCGGAACGTTCCCAGCTCAGCGGTCGGTTCCTGGCGCATTGCCAGTCTGTAGCGGTCCATTGCCACCACATAGAACATATTATCGCCGGATTCAAACAGCTCACCGGTCAGGATCGGCTTGTCCTCCTTGACAGAGGCTGCAAAGCTGGACTGCTGGATCATGGAACGCAGAATATCCTGGGAAACTGCGGTCTTTGTGGTCGTTTCTACCACGGGCAGTGCCGGAAATTCCTCGGCGGACATGGCAGAAATGCGGTATTCTGTGTGATCGCTGGCAATGACGGCATTCAGGCTCTCGTCAATTTCAAACGTTACCTTTTCGCCGGTCATGCGGCGGGTCATTTCGCTGAAAAGTCTTGCATTCAGCACGAAGGAAAACTGGTCGCAGCAGATCGCCGGCACTCTGGTACGGATACCGATCTCCAGGTCAAAGCCGGTCAGAACCACACCGCCATGTTCCATTTGTACACAGATGCCCTCCAGAGCTGGAATGGTAGACTTGGGGGAAACACCCTTGGATACATGTGCAATGGCATTGCAAAGGTCATTTTTAAAACATTCAAATTTCATGATTATCAACTCCTGTAGGGAAGTCCGGATCCTCCGCTGTACTTTCAGAAGAATACGGATCCGTTCGTTCTGGTCTTAACTGTACTTTCCACATTCCGCGTTCCGGTGGAAAAAGGGAAATGCTGAAAATCATTCCTATCATTCATAAATAAAAAATAGTAGTAGTAGTAGTGGGGGCTGAAAAGTTGAAACTCTTCCATTCCTCCGGATCTGCGGGGTTTTACCCCTCTTTTTCTTCCACATAATCACTTTTGAGAAAAAGTGAAAAAGTGAAAAAGAAAGAAGCCAGATTTTTCGCCGTGGAATTGTGCAGAAATTGTGGAGTGGAAATGGAAAATTTCTTGAAAATTCTGTGGAAAACCGAAACCGGCTGCTCCCACTTTACACAGCCTGTGGAATCGGATTTTCTTGAAAAAGTGGAAATTTTGTCAGCCCATCTGCAAAGCAATGGATTTTGCGCGGAAACTTTTCAACCCAACTTTCAACATGCTGTTGAAAAGCCGGTGGAAAGCTGTTGATTTTCATTTTCGCCAAACATATCCCCTGTTTCATGCAGGGGATATGTCAGATCTCATCTGCCAGCGTATGTAATATCAGTTCTGTTTTCAACTACTATTCATCACTATGATTCCGCATCACTCACAAACGCGGATGCCGCCGCAGGCTCTGCGCTTATGCCGTAGGCGGATTCGGATTCTTCTCGCGGATGTCCTTGATAATATCATCCACCAGCTCCTTGAGGTTAGCATCCTTCTTCAGAGCCGTGGTCACATTATTGATCGCATATACGATTGTAGAATGATCTCTGCCGCCAAATTCCATGCCGATCGCTGCCAGCGGCATTCCGGTCACCTCGCGTACCACATACGCTGCTACCTTTCTTGCCGTGGAGATCTGGGAGGTTCTCTTGCTGGAACGGATGTCCTCCGGTGTGATGCCGTAAACATTCGCCACCTCGGCAATGACCTTCTCCACCGTGATCGGGATCGGCTGGTCATCCGTCAGAATGTCGCGGATAACGCTCTGTGCCATGGAGATCGTCGGCGAGCTGTTCGCCAGCATCTTCAGAGCCTTGAGCTTCTTGACCGCACCCTCCAGCTGTCGGATGTTGGTTTTCAGCCTGTTTGCGATAAATTCCGTTACCTCATCCGGGATCTTCAGATCCAGAAGCTCCGCCTTTCTGCGGATGATGGCAAATCTTGTCTCAAAATCCGGTGTGCTGATGTCTGCGATCAGACCCCATTCAAACCGGTTGCGGATTCTTTCTTCCAGTGTTTTCAGATCGCGCGGGGGCTTATCGGATGTGATCACGATCTGCTTGCCCTCGGAATGGAGCTTATTGAAGGTATGGAAAAATTCCTCCTGCATTCGCTCCTTGCCGGAGAAGAACTGGATGTCGTCAACGATCAGGACATCGGCATTTCTGTATTTATCATGGAATACAGAGGTATCCTTCTGGTCGATCGCCTTGATCAGCTCGTTGCCGAATGCTTCGCCGGTGACATAGATCACGTTCTTTGTCTCATCGCGGCGCATGATCTCATGCTTGATCGCCGTTACCAGATGGGTCTTTCCAAGTCCGGACGGACCGTAGATGAACAGCGGATTATAGGTCGAATTGGCATCCGTTGCCACCGCCTTACATGCCGCATAGGCAAATTCGTTGGAGCGTCCTACAATAAAGGTATCAAAGGTATAGTTATACTCCGCATTTTCATAGCTCTTTCGCAGCTCCTCATGCTTCTCGTCAAGCGCGTCGAAATCCGGCAGCTCTACGCTGTCCGGCACACGGCTCTCCTCCGGATTGCTGTAGTTGACCACCAGCCGCAGCGGGAATCCGATCACATGCTCCAGCGCATTTTCCAGAACTGCCTTGTAGGTGTTCAGAAGCACACCCTGCTGAAATTCCGTCTGTACCTGAAATACGGCATCCTTGCCGTCAATGCCCACCGGGATCATCGCTTCGATCCAGGTTTTCATTGCCACATCGGAAATCATCTCATGCTCCGAGCAGTACTGCTTGACCTGCTGGAATACTTCGTCAAAGGAATTCATGTCACAACCTCCATTTTGATCATTCTATGTTTTATTAGCAGTGTACCAGCGGCGTTTTCCCGCGGGTACTTTTTTTAAAGATACTATCCTATCTTATATTTTAACATATAACTGTTGAAAATGCAAGCCCTTTTCAGAAATTCTCCTGAAAATCCTTTCCCGTATCCGCAAAATTCAACATATTTTCCACAGTCGAAAAGTTGAAAACAGCCCTATCTTTCCGTAAAATCCGGGCATTGCCGCAAGCCAGCCCCGGATTTTTGTGAAAAATGACGATTACGGCATTATGCTGAAGTAAAAATTGTGACTTTTAAGGAAAATTTGAAAAAACCCCTTGACAGCGGGGAATGGATGGGATATAATAGTAAGGTATAAGAGTGCTTGTACTCTGACAAGTAAGGTCTGTCTCATCGGCGGGTGCCGAGGAGCGTGCCGCAAGCGAGAGGAGGAGAAACGCATGAAAAGAACTTACCAGCCTAAGAAGCTTCACAGAAAGAAGGAGCACGGCTTCATGAAGAGAATGTCCGACAAAAACGGCAGAAAGGTTTTAGCTCGCAGGAGAGCAAAGGGCAGAGCGAGACTTTCTCACTAAAAGCCCATTGATGAACCAGACGAGTCAGACCACAAATCACGATTTGTGGTCTTTTGTTTTATGCACATTTTGAATCATGTGCGGAAGGAATCGAGGTAACCGGCAATGATGTTCACGGAGGTCATACGGCAGAATAAGGAGTTCCAGCTCTGCTACCACAAGGGCAGCAGCATCGGGAATGCGTATGTCGTCATTTATGCGCGGAAAAATCACCTGCCGGTGAATCGTCTGGGCATTACAACTGGAAAAAAAGTCGGCAATGCCGTCTGCCGCAGCCGCGCAAGACGGCTGATTCGTCAGGCATGGCGGGAGAATGAGATCAACGCTCCCGTGGGTCTCGATATTGTGATCGTAGCCCGCAGCCGCCTGCTTGAGCTGAAATCGACCGACCTGAGCGCGTATCTGCAGCAGCAGGCGATCCCGGCACTGCATAGGATCTATGCAGGGGACATGCCGCAGGAACGGACACGCAGGAGCAGAAAATCATGAGAAGGCTCCTGATTATTCCGATCCGGATCTATCAGAAATGTATCTCTCCCTTTTTTCCGCGGTGCTGTCGTTATTTACCCACCTGCTCCTCTTATGCAGTCACAGCAATTCTGCGGTTCGGCGTTGTGAAGGGTCTGATTCTGGCAGTTTCCAGATTGCTGCGCTGCCACCCCTGGGCAAGGGGCGGTATTGACCCCGTGCCGGAGACTTTTTCCTGGAAAAAGCTCCCGGTTTATTTTTGGCAGAGAAACGGCTGATTTTGCAGCCATAAGGATGAAGGAATGAGGTAACTGAATTGAATTTTTTAATTGATCTTGTCGGCACACCGCTCGGATTCATCATGAAATGGATCTATGATCTTGTCGGAAATTATGGTGTAGCCATTATTCTCTTTACACTGGTTACAAAGATCATTGTGTTCCCCGTGTACTACAAACAGCAGAAAAATGTGGCGCATACGCAGCTGGTACAGCCCAAGCTTGCAAAGCTGCGCCAGAAATATAAGAACAACCCCGATCAGCTGCAGGTGGAGACCATGAAGCTCTACCAGGAGGAAAATATCAACCCCTATGCCTCCTGCCTTCCGATGATCATTTCCCTGATCATCCTCTATGGTGTGCTGGGCGTTGTTTATGAGCCGATGAACCATATCCTCAAGTATGACAGCAATACCATCAGCGAAGCAACACTCGTTGCCGCAGAGCTCAATGAAAATATCAATCCCGAAAAGAAGGATATGCGAATTGAGCTGATGATTATGGAAGAGGTTATGAAGCATCCTGCGGAGTTCGCAGAGAAGATGGAATCCGTGGATGCGCAGTTCGTTCCTGAAGTCACTAAATTTGCCGAGACCTTCAACATCCTCGGCGTGGATCTGAACCTGACTCCGCAGGTAAGCGACATTACCAAGAATTTCCCGCTGTTCCTGATCCCGGTGCTGTCCGGTGTCATTCAGCTGGCAATGACGATCTATATGCAGTGGAACCAGAAACGCCGTAATCCGGACATGCCCAGCATGGGTGCCATGAACCTGATGCTTTACGGTATGCCCATCTTCTCAGTATGGCTGGCATTCACCGTGCCGGCAGGTGTCGGCTTCTACTGGATCTGCTCCTCCGTATTCTCCTTTATTCAGAGCGTGGGTCTGAATCTCTGGTTCAATGAAAAGAGAGTGGAGAAGATCGGCGAGGCAGAGCGCAAAAAGGCACAGCAGGCAAAACGCCGCCCCTCCATGATGCAGATGATGCTGGAACAGCAGGAAGAAATGATGCGCCAGCAGCAGGGCGGCAGCACAAAGTCCGCACCCTCCAACCGTGTGAGCTATTCCGACGGGGACGAGGTTAGGATGTCCCGTTCTGAGCGCGAGGAATTTAATACTTCCGTGATCCGTGCGGCAAGACAGCGTATGGCTGAAAAATACGGCGAACAGGACTGATACGCCGGAACAACAAAGCAACCAATGGATGGAGGTCACTACGATGACAGAAATTTTTACAGCAAAGACCGTTGACGAGGCAAAGGAGCTTGCCGTTCGTCATTTCGGCGCGGCAGCCGATGATATTACCTTCGAGATCCTTGAGGAGCCGAAAAAGGGCTTTCTGGGCTTCGGCAAGAAGGGGGAAGCGCGTGTTCGTGCAACCTATATTTCCGTAAATGTATCCATGCAGGCATCCGTTCCCGCGGAGGAGCCGGCTGCACAGACTGAGCCTGTCAAGAAGCCTGCGGACTCCATTGATGTGGCAGTGGTGGAACGCCCCCTGCCCGAGGCACCTGCTGAGGTGATCGAGACTGCGCTGACAGAGGAAGCACCCGCTGAGGAAGCACCTGCAGAGGAAGCTCCGGCAGAAGCTGCAGAGATCCCCGCAGAAACAGCATCCGGGACAGCCGAAGAAGCTCCCGCAGAGAAGGAGGAGCAGCTGGATGTTTCCCTGATCACAGGCGAGCCGTCTGAGGCAGCACTTGCCAAGATCGAGAAGGCAAAGAACTATCTTGCAGGCATCCTGACCCAGATGGGCGTGGAGGCTGAGCTGGTCGTGACCGCCGGTGCAGAGAGTGCAATGATCGACATCGTTGCAGCAAACAACGGCGCAGTCATCGGCAAGCGCGGCGAAACACTGGACGCGCTGCAGTATCTGACCTTTATGATCGCAAACCGCGGTGATAAGGAATATTACAGAGTGATCCTGAACAGTGCCAACTACCGCGAACGCCGCCGCAAGACTCTGGAGGAGCTTGCCGCAAAGATCGCGAAGAATGTACTGCGCACCGGCAGAAATACCTCTCTGGAGCCGATGAATCCGTATGAGAGACGCATCATCCATTCTGCCATTGCAGAGATCGAGGGTGTCAGCTCCAAGAGCGTGGGCGAGGAGCCGTACCGCAAGGTCGTGATCTCCTCCAACAGCAAGCCTGCCAACCGCCGCCGCAGAAATGACCACAATGACAGAAACGACCGCAGAGGCAAGGGCGGACGCAGAAACGATAACAGAAACGATCGTAATGACCGCCGCCGCAGAAATCCGGACGAGCCGCCAACGAGAATCAACATGGATTCCATGAAGACAAGCTTCGAGATGGATTACAAGCGTCCGAAGCCCGAGGATGATATGGGTCTGAATGCGGGTCTGTATGGTAAGATCGAATTTTAAGCGGGGAGCCCCCGCGGGCAATCGCGTTTGAAAGTAAGTCTGTAAGGAAAACTACCTGTTTCGCGAGCGTGGTTTGCGGAATCGCATGATGCTTGCTCCGCAGAGCATCATTGCTACCGGTAGAATAAATCTGATAGAACTTTAAGGGGATGGACGGAGGTTCATCCCTCTTTTTTGGAGGCAATATGGAAACAATTGCAGCAATTGCAACACCCCACGGTACGGGCGGTGTTGCCGTGATCCGGATTTCCGGACCATGTGCCATTACCCGCGCGGACGAAATTTTCCGTTCGCTCCATGGCAGAAAGCCCTCGGAAATGGCGGGCTATACCTGCGCCTACGGGCAGATCCTGCGCGGCAGTGAGGTGCTGGATGACTGTGTGCTGACCGTATTCCGTGCGCCGCACAGCTACACGGGCGAGGATGTGGTGGAGATCTCCTGCCACGGCGGCAGATTCCTCACACAGAAGATCCTCCGCACGGTGCTTTCCGACGAAGTACGCCTGGCGGAAGCAGGGGAGTTTACAAAACGGGCATTTTTAAACGGCAAGCTTTCACTCACACAGGCAGAAGCCGTCGCCGACCTCATTTCCGCATCCGGCGAGAATGCGGTGAAGTGCGCGCGAAGTCTGCGCGACGGCGCAACGTTCCGCAGAATTTCGGGCTTCTCCGGCATCCTGCTGGAGCTTCTTTCCGATCTTGCAGTCTGGGCGGATTATCCGGATGAGGACATCCCCTCCGTGGACGGCGCAGCACTCGAAGCCCGCCTGACCGCGCTCCTTGCGGATATGCAGAAGCTCCTGGCGACCTATGACTACGGCAGGATTGTCCGCGAGGGTCTGCACACCGTCATTGCCGGCAAGCCCAATGTGGGCAAATCCACGCTGTTCAACGCCCTCAACGGCTTCGAGCGGAGCATCGTGACTGACATTGCCGGTACGACCCGTGATGTCGTGGAGGAACAGATCCGCATCGGCGGCTATGCACTGCGCCTGTCGGATACTGCCGGCGTGCATGATACTGACGAGCGCATTGAGAAGATCGGTGTCGAAAAAAGCCTTGCCTTCGTCCAGAATGCGGATCTTGTGCTTGCCGTATTCGACATCAGCCGACCGCTGGAGGAGGACGACATGTCCCTCCTGGAGCATCTTCCGAAGGATTGGACCATCACCGTCTGCAATAAGACGGATCTTGGAAAGGTCTGGTCGCCGCAGGAGCATGGATTCACGAATATTGTCGAGATCTCGGCAAAAATGCTCGACAATATGGAACATCTGGAAAAGGCGGTCGCAGAATTTGCCGGACGGATGGAGGTTCCCGCGGAAGATGGCATGATCGCCAACGAACGCCAGCGCACCTGCCTTTCCGATGCCATTACAGCCGTCCAGGAGGCTCTGGATGCTCTGCAGATGGGGCTTGCCTACGATGCCGTGACCGTGAGCCTTGAAGGCGCAGCCGATGCCCTACTTCAGCTCACCGGCGAACGCATCACGGATGCCGTTGTGGATGCTGTGTTCACAAGATTCTGCGTCGGAAAGTAACAGCAAAATACTAAAAATTACCAATTATGAGGTATGATCATGAATTACGAAATGGGACAATTCGATGTCATTGTCGTCGGCGCAGGTCACGCCGGTGTGGAAGCCGGACTTGCCGCCGCAAGGCTTGGCTGCCGGACGCTCCTGCTGACGATCTCTCTTGACCAGATCGCCAATATGCCCTGTAATCCGTCCATCGGCGGCACGGCAAAGGGGCATCTGGTGCGTGAGATCGACGCGCTCGGCGGCGAGATGGGACGTGCGGCGGATGCCTGCTTCATCCAGAGCCGTATGCTCAACCGCGGCAAGGGTCCGGCAGTGCACAGCCTTCGCGTGCAGGCGGATCGTGTGCGCTATCATCAATATATGAAGCAGGTCTGCGAAAATCAGGAAAACCTTTATGTAAAACAGGGCGAGGCTGCTGAGATCATCGTGGAAAACGGCGAAATTCAGGGAATCATCACGCGCCTTGGTGCTGTTTACCATGGAAAAAAGGTCATCATTTGTACGGGAACCTACCTCAAGGGCAAGATCCACATCGGTGAGGTCTCCTTTGAAAGCGGACCGGATGCTGCACTCCCCAGCAACGCACTCTCCCAGAGCCTTGCGCAGTATCTCCCCCTGCGCCGCTTCAAGACCGGCACCCCCTGCCGCGTCCACAGGCGGAGCATCGACTTTGACGCACTCGAACGGCAGGACGGCGATGCCGAAATTACGCCGTTTTCCTTCGATCATAACGGTGCGGAGATGCAGAATATCGTTTCCTGCTACATCGCCTATACCAATGCGGAAACCCACCGGGTGATCCGCGAAAATCTTCACCGTTCTCCCCTCTACGGCGGCAGAATTGAGGGTGTCGGACCGCGTTACTGTCCGTCCATCGAGGACAAGATCGTCCGCTTTGCGGATAAGGAACGCCACCAGATCTTTGTTGAGCCGATGGGACTTTCCACGGATGAATTTTATCTCCAGGGTATGTCCTCCTCCCTCCCTGAGGATGTACAGCTTGCCTTTCTACAAACGATTCGCGGATTGGAGCATGTCGAGATCATGCGCCCAGCCTATGCGATCGAGTATGACTGCGTGGATCCGACCGCCCTTTATTCCACTCTGGAGACCAAGGCTGTCAAGGGTCTGTACGGTGCGGGGCAGTTCAACGGAAGCTCCGGCTATGAGGAGGCTGCCGCACAGGGATTGGTTGCCGGTGTGAATGCTGCACTGTCCGTCATCGGCAGACAGCCGATGATTCTGGAGCGTTCCGGCTCCTACATTGGCACGCTCATTGATGACCTTGTGTGCAAGGGCTGCTCCGACCCCTACCGCATGATGACCTCCCGTTCCGAGTACCGCCTGGTTCTCCGGCAGGATAACGCGGACTGGCGGCTCATGCCGATCGGACGTGAGATCGGGCTTCTTCCGGAGGAACGCTATGAGGCAATGTGTGAAAAATACCGTCTTGTAGAAGCGGAGATCCGTCGCGTCAACCGCACAAATCTTGCTCCTACACCGGAGATCAACGCCATGCTGACGGAAAAGGGAACTGTTCCGCTGAAAACCGGCTGCAAGGTGGGCGATCTCATCCGCCGTCCGCAGCTCGGATATGCCGATACTGCGCCATTTGACCGCGAACGTCCCGCATTGCCGGCGGATGTGCAGGAACAGGTGGAGATCCAGATCAAGTATGAAGGCTATATTCTGCGCCAGAATCAGGCGATCGAAGCCGCGCAGAAGCTCGAACGCAAGACACTGCCGAAGGATACGGACTATACGCAGGTGCGCGGTCTGCGCCTGGAAGCCATCGAAAAGCTTAACAAACACAAGCCCCTCAGCATCGGGCAGGCATCACGCATCTCCGGGGTGTCCCCTGCGGATATTACCGTGCTGCTGGTATGGCTTGAACAGCATAAGGAGGAACGGAATGCTCCCTGAATTTGAAGCCGCAAAGGCACTCTTTGACGAATATGATCTGGATGTTTCACGTGAAACATATCAGAAAATGGAACAATATGCCGAATTTCTGGTGGATTACAATGAAAAGGTCAATCTGACGGCAGTAACCGAGGGCGGCGAGATCCTGCGCAAGCATTTTCTGGATAGTATGCTGCTTGCAAAATTCTCTGAAATTCCGCAGAATGCTCGTGTTCTGGACATCGGCAGCGGCGCAGGCTTTCCGGGCGTACCGCTTGCGCTTGTAAGACCTGACCTGGAGATTACACTGCTTGACAGCCTGAACAAGCGCATCGTGTTCCTTGATCAGCTCTGCAGCCTGCTTGGATGCAGCTATACTGCCATGCACGGCAGAGCGGAGCTTGCCGCCAAAACGCCTGAGATGCGTGAATCCTTTGATGTTGTGACTGCTCGTGCCGTTGCCGCCATGCCCATGCTTGCGGAATACTCCCTGCCTTTTGTCAAGGTCGGCGGCTTGTGGATCGCGATGAAGGGTCCGAATGAGCCGATCCAGCCTGCTTTGCAGGCGATCCGGATGCTTGGCGGCAGTCTTGCGGATACGATCCATTACCAGCTGCCCGGCGGCGATGCAAGGGTGATATATGTCATAAAAAAGGTTTCGCAGACCCCGACAAAATACCCCCGCAACAGCGGTCAAATCAAGCAGAAGCCGCTTTAATTTCAGAAAATTAACAGTAGAAATCCGTTATTTTCAGAGAAAATGGCGGATTTTTTTTGTGGTATGTATTTCCGGAATCTGTTATAATGAAGCTATACTACATAACAGGAGGTCACATCATGACAGGTTTATTTACATTTTCCAGGGAAAAGACGGACGAGCAGCGTGTGCTGATCATCCCCGTGGAGCAGGTGCGCCCGAATCCGCATCAGCCGCGCACCGCGTTTCCGGATTCCGAGCTTCGCCAGCTCTCCGACAGCATTCGTCAGAACGGTATTCTTCAGCCGCTTTCCGTCCGCCAGCGCGGAGAATATTTTGAACTGATCGCAGGTGAAAGACGGCTCCGGGCAGCGAAACTAGCAGGTCTCCGCGCTGTACCCTGCATTCTGCTGGAGATCAGTGAGCGGAATTCTGCCATTCTTGCGCTTGTGGAGAATATCCAGCGGCAGGATCTGAACTTCTTTGATGAAGCCGCAGCAATCGAAAAACTGATCACCTACTACGGCATGACGCAGGAAGATGCTGCGATCAAGCTCGGAAAGGCGCAGAGTACGATCGCAAATAAGCTTCGCCTGCTGCGTCTGACACCGCCGGAGCGTGAAATTCTGCTCCAGCATCAGCTCACAGAACGGCACGCAAGAGCTCTTCTGAAGCTTGGAAGTCCGGAAGAACGGCTTTCCGTGCTGGACAAGGTGGTCAAACAGCACCTGAACGTGGAGAAAACGGAGCTTCTGATTGACGAAAAGCTTGGCAAGGAAAAGGAGCGCGAGAGCTTCCGCAAACGCAGAGTACTGTTCCGGGATGTCCGGCTCTTTACGAACACGATCCAGCGAGCGATCGAGACCATGCAGGCTGCCGGCATCCCTGCGGCATCACAGAAAATGCAGTTTGACGACTACATTGAATACCGCGTCAGGATTCCGCTGACCCCGCCGGTGGATTGATGTTTCACGTGAAACACTGCGGAATTGTTATGTTTCATGTGAAACATAAGCAGAAGCTGCAAAAATGTTTCACATGAAACATTTTTTCAAAAAAATCACGGAAACCGTCGGAAAATCCTTTACAATTCCTTCAAAACGTGGTATAATGATAATGTACTACATATGAGGAGGTGCCGTCATGGGAAAAATCATTGCTGTTGCGAACCAGAAAGGCGGTGTCGGAAAATCCACGACTGTGGTCAATCTGGCAGCGTATCTTGGCTCAAGGGGCAAAAAAGTGCTGTGTATCGACATTGACGCACAGGGAAATACCACGACCGGTTTCGGAATCAAGAAAAAAAGTGTCGCAGTTTCGGCATATGACCTGCTCATTGGCAGGGGAAAGCTGGAGGAAGCTGTGATTGTGACAGAATTTGAGAATGTCAGCGTGATCGCAGGCACATCCGACCTTGCAGGTGCGGAGGTTGAGCTGATCCAGATGGAAAATCGCTTCCAGAGACTGAAAATGCAGGTGCTGACATGCCGGGATGACTACGATTATATCTTCATTGACTGTCCGCCCGCGCTCGGTATGCTCACGCTCAACGGTCTGACGGCATGTGACGAGATCCTCGTGCCCATGCTTGCGGAATACTACGCGCTGGAGGGACTGACGCAGCTCATGCATACGCTCCGCCTTGTACGGACAAACTATAACCCGTCGCTGGAGATCTGCGGCATCCTGTTCACCATGTTCGATGCGCGTCTGAATGTATCCATGCAGGTGGTTGACGAGGTGAAGAAATACTTCCCCGACAAGATCTTTGAAACGAAGATCCCGCGTAATGTCCGCCTGTCAGAAGCTCCGAGCTACGGTCAGCCGGTCATGTATTATGACAAAAACTCCAAGGGTGCGCAGTATTACGAGATGCTCGGACGCGAGATTCTTGGAGAAAACCCCGAAGTGAAGCCGAAACACCGTGTTGTCTTCGGGAGAAGCAAAAAATAGGAAAGGGTGATTTTATGGCAAGAGGCGGACTTGGCAGCGGTATGGATCTGCTGTTCGAGGACAATGTTTCACAGGTGCAGGTCAAGAAGACACTGCGTCTGTCAGAGCTGGAGCCGAACCGATCACAGCCAAGAAAAAACTTTGATGAATCGGCGATTTCCGCACTCGCTGACTCCATCCGGGAGCATGGCATCCTTCAGCCCATCCTTGTGCGCCCGCTGGCATTCGGCGGCTATCAGATCGTAGCCGGTGAACGCCGCTGGAGAGCCGCGCGGATGCTCGGTCTGGATGAAGTCCCGGTCATTATCCGCGATCTGTCCGACCTGGAAACGGCGCAGATCGCGCTGATCGAAAATTTACAGCGTGAAAACCTGAATCCGCTGGAAGAAGCGCAGGGCTACAAGCAGCTGCAGGATGATTTCAGTATGAAGCAGGACGAAATTGCCAAAACGGTGGGACGTTCCCGCAGTGCAGTGGCAAATGCCCTTCGCCTGCTTCGTCTGCCGGAGGAAGTGCAGGAGCTTTTGATCGACGGCAGTATTTCCGCCGGACATGCCCGCGCATTGCTTGGTTTCACAGATGAAGCACGCATGATCGAAGCTGCCCAGAAAGCGGCAGCAGGGCTTCTGACAGTCCGCCAGCTTGAAAAATTGGCTGCGGACAGTGAAAAGGTTATTGATCCTGTTAATCCCCCGCAGACGGACAGCTATTACCGTGAGATGGAGATCAGCCTGCATGATAGGCTTGCTCGAAAGGTCAGAGTCGATTTCAAAAAGAACAAGGGTACTCTGACGCTTGAATTTTATGATAAGGACGATCTTCAGGCACTTGCGCAGCGTCTTGTGGATGAAACAAAGTAAATGTTTCACGTGAAACATTGGCAAGCCGCGGGGGCGCAGCCCCCTGAAATCACCAATTTTCAATAATAACTGAAAGGAAATGAAAAACATGCTTGACATGAAATTTGTAAGAACCAACCCCGATGCAGTAAAGGAAAACATCAAGAAGAAGTTCCAGGACGAGAAGCTTCCGCTTGTTGACGAGGTCATTGCTCTCGACAAGGAATACCGTGAATCCAAGCTGAAGTGCGATGAACTGCGCTCGCAGGTCAATGCCAAGAGCAAGATGATCGGTGGCATGATGGCAAAGGGCGACAAGGCAGGCGCAGAAGCCATTAAGGCAGAGGTCGTTGCCATCAACCAGGAACTGAAGGATCTTGAGGTGCGCGAGGATGAGCTGCAGAAGAAGGTACGCGAGATCATGCTCGTGATCCCGAATATCATTGACGAGAGCGTGCCGATCGGCAAGGACGACAGTGAAAATGTCGAAGTTGCGCGTTTTGGTGAGCCTTTTGTGCCGGAATACGAGGTTCCCTACCATGTGGACATTATGGAAAAGCTGAACGGCATTGACATTGACGCGGCAAGAAAGACCAGCGGCAACGGCTTCTATTATCTGTGCGGCGACATCGCAAGACTGCATTCCTCCATTCTCGCGTATGCGCGTGACTTCATGATCGAGCGCGGCTTCACCTATTATATCCCGCCGTTCATGATCAGAAGCAACGTCGTGACCGGCGTTATGAGCTTTGCAGAGATGGAAGGCATGATGTACAAGATCGAGGGCGAGGATCTCTACCTTATCGGTACCAGCGAGCATTCCATGATCGGTAAGTTCATTGACACCATCCTGCCGGAGGAGGATCTGCCCCAGTGTCTCACCAGCTATTCTCCCTGCTTCCGTAAGGAAGTCGGCGCACACGGCATCGAGGAGCGCGGCGTATACCGTATCCACCAGTTTGAAAAGCAGGAAATGATCGTTGTCTGCAAGCCCGAGGAGAGCATGGACTGGTTTGAGAAGCTCTACACCAATACCGTGGATTTCTTCCGCAGCCTGGATATTCCGGTTCGTACACTGGAATGCTGCTCTGGTGACCTGGCGGATCTGAAGGTGAAGTCCATCGACGTTGAGGCATGGTCGCCCCGTCAGCAGAAGTACTTCGAGGTCGGCAGCTGTTCCAATCTGGGTGATGCACAGGCAAGAAGACTGGATATCCGCATCAAGGGTGCAAACAAGCAGAAGTACTATCCGCATACGCTGAATAATACCGTAGTTGCACCGCCGAGAATGCTGATCGCATTCCTGGAAAACAACCTCAACGATGACGGCAGCATCCGCATTCCGGAGGCTCTCCAGCGTTACATGTTTACAGATACGATCAAGGTGCCTGTAAAGAAGTAAATCTCTATATATCGCAAAAAAATGACGATGCTGATGCATCGTCATTTTTGTTTTATTCATCCGCAAACCGCGCAGTTCCGCTGGTGATGACTTTATAGGTACCGTCTGCAAACTGCACGATCAGTCCGGCATTCGATGTGTAGCCGATCGCTCTGGCGCATTCCTCTTTTGTTTCATGTGAAACATCATCCGACACAGGTCGTGAAACAATGACACGTTTCCCGATCGTGTAGGAATGCTCCGTATAGGCGGAGAGAAACGTCCTTTTGCCGATTTCCGAAAGGAAACTGTGCAGATGGTGCAGGATCGACGCTGTTACGGCATTTCTGGAAAGGCTCTGCCCGGTTTCAGTGGCAAGATCGGTCACGATTCCAGCAAGCTCCGGCGGCAGTGCAGCATCGGTCTGCAGATTCAGTCCGATGCCGATCACAAGATAGGAAAGTGCGGCGGTTCCAGGCTGAAAGCCGCCCTCACAGAGAATGCCGCAGATCTTCCGGTCATGCAGAAAAAGGTCATTGACCCATTTGATCTTCGCTGTGATCCCGAAATCCTGCAGTGCCGCATGGACAGCCGTTGCCGCACAGGCAGTCACAGCCATCATATCGGTGATATAGAGGGCGGGGCGCACGATCACGGACAGATACAGCCCGCCCGCAGGTGAATGAAAGCTCTTGCCGAGCCGCCCGCGTCCTGCGCTCTGTCGGTCTGCAAGAATGACCGTTCCCTCCGCCGCACCGTCAGCGGCAAGCTCCTTGGCAAGGCGGTTGGTCGAGTCGATCTCCTCATAAAAATGGATCTCACGCCCTAAGGGACAGGTTTCCGGCAGCAGGCGTTGGATCTCGTCCTGAATTGTCATAGCATCATCTCCTGCACCCATTATACCACAAAACGCCGCGGAATGCAAGTCCGGCATAGGACATCCCGCTCCCTGCATAGAATGCCATGAAGTATCATCAGAGGAGTGATGTCATGCAAATGACAGAGGAACAAACCGTGCCGCAGACGGATTACCGCATTGCACTTGCCGGAAATCCGAATGTGGGCAAATCCACTGTATTCAACGCCCTCACCGGACTGCACCAGCACACCGGAAACTGGGCTGGAAAAACCGTTAGCAATGCGGAGGGAATCGCAGAATATGGAGAAAAACGCTATCTTCTGACGGACCTGCCCGGTACCTATTCCCTCCGCACCAGTTCTGCGGAGGAGGAAGCGGCGCGGAATTATCTCTGCACTGCTGCGCCCGATGCCGTCATTGTTGTCTGTGATGCCTGCTGTCTGGAACGAAACCTCAACCTCGCGCTGCAGGTCATGGAGCTTTCGCCGCGTGTGCTTGTCTGTGTGAATCTCATGGATGAGGCAGAAAGCCGCGGTATTTCCGTGGATCTGGAGCGTCTTTCAGAACGTCTGCAGCTGCCCGTTGTCGGCGTAACGGCGCGGGATGGCAGGGGACTGGAGGAATTGATGCAGCGTCTGCAGGAGCTTCTGGAAACACCGCCGGAGCCGGTCTTCCAGCCGGATTACGGCGAAGCACTCGAACCGCAGATCCGGATCGTGACCGATCTGCTGCGCGGCAGCACGGGAGAGCTGCCGGCAAGATGGACGGCGATCCGTTTGCTGGAAGGGGAGGAGAGCATTGCTTCCCTTCTTCCGGAGGACGGTGTTCCGGCGTATTTTCAGGAGCATTTCGAGGAGATCCGCCGCCAGCTGGACGACGGCGGCATGACACAGCCGTGCATCTGTGATGCGGTGATCTCCGCACTCGTGCAGGAAGCGGAGCGGATCGCCGGGGAGGTAATCACCTGCCGCCGCAGTGCGCCGGATGCCCGTGACAGGCGGTTTGACCGGATCCTGACCAGCCGCCGCTTCGGCATTCCCCTGATGCTCCTGCTGCTCACGCTGATCCTCTGGCTCACGATGCTCGGCGCAAACTACCCCTCCGCCCTGCTTTCAGAGCTGCTGTTTTCCATCGGCGATGCGGCAAGCCGTCAGTTGTTTGCATGGGGTGCGCCTGCCTGGGTAGAGGGATTGCTGATACAGGGCATGTACCGGACGCTTGCCTGGGTCGTTTCGGTCATGCTGCCGCCCATGGCGATCTTCTTCCCTCTGTTTACGCTCCTGGAGGATGCCGGCTATCTGCCGAGGATCGCCTTCAATCTCGACAGCCGCTTCCGCCGCTGCGGAGCCTGCGGCAAGCAGGCACTGACGATGTGCATGGGCTTCGGCTGTAATGCCGCCGGCGTAACGGGCTGCCGCATTATTGACTCCCCACGTGAACGCCTGATCGCCATTCTGACAAACGCACTTGTACCCTGCAACGGCAGATTTCCCATGCTCATCACGCTGATCTCCCTGTTCTGCGTGACCGGCACCGCATGGGATCCTCTGCTGAAGGCACTGATCCTCCTGCTGCTGATCCTTGCCGGTGTCGGCATGACCTTCCTGCTTTCCGCGATCCTCTCGCGCACACTTCTGAAGGGAATGCCCTCCTCCTTTACGCTGGAGCTTCCCCCCTACCGCCGCCCGCAGATCGGCAGGGTCATTGTGCGCTCCGTCCTCGACCGTACTATATTTGTACTTGGCAGAGCCTGTATCGTCGCCGCACCCACCGGAATGCTGATCTGGCTGCTGGCGAACTGCAGTGTGGAAAGCCAGCCGCTCCTGCATCATATCGCAGGCTTCCTCGATCCGTTCGCGCAGTGGTTCGGAATGGATGGCACGATCCTGCTTGGCTTCCTGCTGGGCTTCCCGGCGAATGAGATCGTCACGCCCATTATTCTGATGACCTATCTTTCCCAGGGCAGCCTGACTGAGATTTCCGAACTTTCCACATTACACAGTTTATATGTGGAAAATGGATGGACGCTGACGACTGCCCTCTGCACAATGGTATTCACCCTGTTCCACTTCCCATGTTCCACAACGGTACTGACCATCTGGAAAGAAACAAAAAGCCTGAAATGGGCACTTTTCTCCATCCTCCTCCCAACAGCCGCAGGTCTTGCGATTTGTTTTCTGATCCATGCGGCGGCATCCCTGCTGATATAAGAAATCCTCGGTTTTCCACATTGAATCTGTGGAAAACCGAGGATTTGTTTGATCATAGAAAATGGTTTCAAAAGGCGATAGCCTTTAAACAACGTACCCCCCATTCACCCCCAGCACCTGTCCGGTGATGAAATCCGCGCTGTAGTGACAGAGGAACGCTGCCGCCGCTGCAATATCCTCCGGTGTGCCGAGCCTGCCGACGGGGGTTTCCTCCGCGAGTGCGCGGAGCGTTTCCGCATCGTAGCAGTCGAGCATCGGCGTGCGGATCACGCCCGGCGCGATGCAGTTGACCCGTATGCCGGAGGGCGCGACCTCCTGTGCCAGTGCCTTTGTAAAGCCGATCACAGCCGCCTTGCTGGCGGAATAGTCCACCTCGCAGGATGCCCCCACCTGTCCCCACATCGAGCTGATATTCAGGATGCAGCCGCTTTTCCGGCGGATCATCTGCGGCAGAACGGCACGGCTGCATTCGATCGTACCGAGGACATTCACCCCGAACAAACGCCGCCGCTGTTCGGGTGTGATGTCGGTGAGCAGACCATTCAGCGAGATCGCCGCATTGTTCACAAGCACGTCGATTCGTCCGGTTCTGTCGAGAATTTTCCGGATCATATCTGCGATCTCATCGGGATTCCCCAGATCCGCACGGATGGCAAATCCGCCCATATCCTGTGCTTTTTCATCCATGCCCTCCCCATGGCTGCAATAATGCAGCACGGGCAGGTATCCATCCTGTGCAAGCCTTGCGGCAATGGCAGAGCCGATGCCGCCGCTTGCCCCTGTGATCAGAGCCGTTTTCATGCAGAAGCCTCTGCCTTTTCAGAATTTTTGCCGAACGGTACGAACAGGAGAACCAGGATCACAGCGGAAAGGACGATGGTGCAGGGGAGACCTGCCTCCAGACCGAAGGCACCGCCGTTGACCACATCATGTCCGGTATTGAGAGCGAAACGGAACACGGAATCGCCGGAATCAATGCCGCTGACGGGCAGGCCGTAGAAATTGCCCTGTACGAAATTCCAGATGGAATGGATGGCACATGCGCCCCAGAGGTTGTTGGTGCGGAGCATGTAGAGAGAGAACATCACACCGCAGAGGGTGAGGTTCACAAGTGCGAGGATGGAAATGCCGTTGTTGGAGCCATGCAGGAGAGCAAAAATCACCGCATTTACCGCAACAGCAACCCATGGCTTCTGGTGGCGCATGATGGTGGTCATGAGGTAGCCGCGGCAGAGGACTTCTTCGCTCATGCCCTGGATGCCGAAGCCCACGAATGCGAGCAGAACGCCCAGAACAGAGCCGTTTGCCATGCCAAGCGGAGAAATGCCGCCGAACGCCCAGGTCAGACCGACAACGGCGGAGAACATCACAAAGCCCACGCCCAGACCGAGGAGATACTGCTTGCCTGCGCCCTTTCTGTCAAAGCCGATGGTGGAAAGCGGTCTGCCCTCAATATAGCGGCAGTGGATCAGACAGCCGATGGTGACAAGTGCGGTGCTGAAGAGCATGATCTGGGTGAGCGTGGGATCCATCATCATGCCGTTGATAAATTCCATCAATGCGTCATCGGGAATCATACCATCCGGATACATCTCTATCTGTTCACCGATCCAGCCATAGAGCTTCGGCATGAAGTAGAACAGCATGGGGATGCTCTGCAGTGTACTTGTGATCGTAAACACCAGCGCAAAAATGAGCAGCTTGAGCACGATATTCTGCGGTGTGCGGAACGGCTCCGTATTCCGGACGCTTTCCACAATGGGGTAGTTGGTAATTGCTTTCATGATAGGTTCCTCCATTATTATTACTCCGGCAATTAAATATAGATGCTTTTTCTGGGGTTAGCCCCAAAGACTACCCCACCCCCTGCCCCCTCCCAAAGGGAGGGGGATTTGGGGCGGGGGCTGCGCCCCCGCGACCCGCCAAAGGCTATCGCCTTTTGAATCCATTATAGACTTTTTTATTGCCGGATTAGTATCTTTTGTGGGTTCAAAGGGCGAAGCCCTTGAGCAGGGTAGTCCTGCCTCATATAGGTATAGTATACCACACCTGCATTGAAATGTCAATGAGTTTTACGAAATTATAGTAAATTTATTTTACACAAAGCCGTTGCATTTATTGCAGACTCTTCACCAGCAGGAAAACAGCAAGCCCCACCTGCCATACAAGCCCGGCAATGTTCACCGCCCAGAAATACCAGTGCTTCGTCTTATGCCGCAGGAGCTTCATGCCCAGCAGTGCGCCGATGCTGCCGCCGAAAAATCCCAGTCCCAGTAGTACCTTCTCCGGTACACGCCATGCACCGGCTTTGGCTTTTTTCTTGTCGGATGCATAGAATGCAAACGCAATTACACTGACCACAGCGTAGACTGCCAGCACGATCAGAAAAATCGTTCTCATTAAAAACCTCTCCTTTTCAGATCCTCCGCAATGCGGAGATAAAATTCCGCCATATCCGTGATGGTATGGTCGTTTTCCGGCTGACCCTTGACAAAGGCATACCGCCGGTAATCGGTTTCATCCGGATGGGAGATGCCCCGTCCGGTCGTGCCTGTGTAAACTCCGCGGAAATTCGTCCACGCTGCATTTGCCGGCGTGACCAGACCGTCACTTTCCCCATCGAACAGGCGGTTGAGCAGATAGGGGATGGACATGACCGGATCGCTCCATGCGTTTTTCATCAGAAATGCATAGCTCTGGTAAAAAACACGCGGATCATCGGGATTCCGCAGATTGAAACGCCGCATATAATCCGTGGTAAACTGACAGATCACCCAGTAGGTATGCGGATGCCGGTCACCCATGCACCGCCGCCCCATATCCATAACAGCAGAACCAAACTGTATGAGATGCGGAATACGCCGGATGAGCTTGTCCACCGCCGGTGAGCCGTTGTGCGGCGTAGCAAGCGTCGTCAGTGATGCAATGACATCCCCCATCCCCATGGTAGAAATGAGATACCGTGCCTCCAGTCCGCCCTTGGAATGGGCAATGATATTGATCTTCTCCGCCCCTGTCTCCGTAAGGATCCCCCGGATGACGCGCACAAGATACCGCGCATTGCTCATGGTGGTGGCATTGCCGTCCTGACCTCCGAAATAGACCCTTGCGCCGTTTTTCCGCAGAACATGCGGGATCCGCCCCCAGTAAAAATGTGCCGGAAACCGGTCATGAAAGCCCATGCCATGCAGGAGCAGGATCGGGTATTGAGTATCACAGCGCATCAATTGTACCTCCGTCAGCAGTTTACCTCAGGACATCTCTAAAAACCTCCCTCACGGCAGAATTTCTATGACTGGCATCATCTGCTGCGTCAACAAGGCTTGACATACATACAGTATGTCTGCACCATGTTTCCTTGCATCTGATACCAGTCATGTACGAAATTCTGCTCGTGTTCCGGCTTTTAGAGATGCCCTTATTATTATACCAAATTCCCCCTCCCCTGTCAATCTGCAAAAACTCCCCCGCACAATCTGTGCAGGGGATCCGGTTAGCCGGAAAACGTGTTGCTGTAATACCAATCACTTAAAAATTGGTTTCAAAAGGCGATAGCCTTTGGCGGAGGCGGTGCGCAGCACCGCCCCTGAATCCCCCTCCCTCTGGGAGGGGGCAGGGGGTGGGACAGCCACCGGAGAATTTTTCCCAAGAAAAGCCTTTTTTTGATAAACTTACTCCCCCGCACAATATGTACAGGGGAGCAGAATACTATTTCGGCAATTAAAAGTAGATAGCTTTTGGCGGGTGGGGGGTGCGCAGCACCCTCCATATATAGCCCCTCCCCTCGGGGAGGGGTTGGGGTGGGGGCAGTTTTGGAGTGCTGACCCCAGAAAAAAGTATCTATATTTAATCGCCAGAGCAATCATAGGATTTAGCCCAGACTCTCAATCAGACCAATTGTGAACTTCAGAATGGTCAGTGCATCGCTGGAAGACGGTGCGCCGTCGCCGTCAATGTCAGCTGCCTTCTTGCCTTCCTCGGTCAGAGGAGTACCTGCCAGCAGGTTCTTGTTCAGGGTCAGAACGTCCAGAATGTCTACAGCAGCATCGCCGTTGACATCGCCGGCAACAACATCAGCCGCAGAGGAATCCTCAGTGGATTCTGTGGTTTCTGTTGTCGGCTCTGTTGTCTCGGACGGTTCCGTTGTCTCAGTCGGTTCTGTATCATCCGGAATCACAACGCCTGTCTCAGCGTCAACATAAATCTTCTGGTCGAAGATCAGAGTTACCTGGTCGATCTCGATGTCTACAGTATCGCCGGAGGTTGCAGACCATGTCCACCATGTATTGATGTTCATGAAGTCAAATTCCAGCTCATACTCATGATCAGCTGCAACGCCGTCAGCATCCTTGATGGAGCATACGCCGTCCATATTGGTGATGCAGGAGAAGTTGCTTGCATCGAAGAACCAGTCCTCTGTGCAGTAGGTTCTGGTCGTCTCATCGCCGCCGTCAAGGAAGCCGTTGAATGCAATAACGCCGCCGCCGCTGAAGGAATTGGAACCAGCGGAGGATGTCACAGAACCCTCAACAACAACATCCGTGATCTTCACGTTCAGATCCTTGTAGGGCTTCAGGTCGATGTTGTAGCAGTCAGCATCATCCAGAGCCTCCAGCGTATCCTTTGTGTAAGTCACTCTGTCAGTCAGAACCAGACCATCCGGAACATCCACGCCCTCATTTGCCAGGTCTGCATAAACCTGCTTTACTTCTTCATCGTACCAGGACAGAGTTGCTCTGTCAAAGCACTGGTGCTGACCAGTGGAGTCATCCCACAGGAAGGTTGCAATACCGGTCGTCTGAAGACCAGCAGAAGCAACAGTCTTGAGGTAGTTTGCAATGTCAGCAGCGGACTTGTCAGTCAGCTTTGCATCCTTGTAGTAGTTCAGAACGCCGTATTCACCGATGATGACCGGAACGCCCTGTGTTACAAAGTAGTTTGCCATCTCGTTGAAGTCGTCGTATACAGCCTTGACTTCAGCGTCAGTACCCCATGTGGAGCTGTAGCCCCAGCTTGCGCCCGGCTCAGCAACGCACCACTGCGGAGGTGTGTAGTAGTGAATGGATACCGCTACCATGTCATCATCCGGAACGACAAACTGGCTGTTGCAGGTTGCTTCCTGGTTGGTGTTGGAACCAGCCAGCAGGAGCAGTCTGTCCGCATTGTTGCCGCCGGTTGCACGAACGGTGTCAACAAAGGATGCATTGAAGTCGTTCAGTGTGGCATAATCGAAGGTAACCTCGTTCATGTCCTCGAATACGAGCTTGTTGTCATAGTCCTTGAAGTAGTTTGCGATCTCAGTCCACATGGTCAGGAACTGTGTCTTGGCACCGGAACCCTGATTCAGCCACTGGCTGCCGTCGGATACCCAGTCCCAGTGCATGTTGATGATGACATAC
The DNA here is from genome assembly GCA_045546475.1 of Oscillospiraceae bacterium. Taxonomy (GTDB): domain Bacteria; phylum Bacillota; class Clostridia; order Oscillospirales; family Ruminococcaceae; genus UBA3855. The sequence continues at coordinate 74,676 of JAZQCT010000040.1, read as the reverse complement.
ATATCATTTTCATAGCAGTAGTCCACCATGGTCTTGATCTTTGCAAGATAGCTGTCATCAATGTCGAAGCTGGAGGAATCCGTCCAGTTTGCCCAGGTGATCGGAATACGGACAGAATTGAAACCGGAATTCTTGATGGAGGTGAACAGAGCCTCTGTCAGGTACTCGTCCTTGTTGCCCCATGCAGTCCAGGTCTGATCCGTCCATGTGATGTTGCCCCAGCAGTCGAATGTGTTGCCGAGGTTCCAGCCATTGCCCATGTCGTCAACCAGTTCGATTGCGGTCATGTCAGCAGCAGTTGTTGTGAACATTGCCGCGCTTCCAGCTGCCATGGAAAGCGTCAGTGCGCTTGCTGTCACTGCGGACAGCACCTTCTTGAACATCTTCATAAAAATCTGACTCCTTTACGAAAATATATTTATAGTTTTACTATAGCATACTTTTTCAAGAATGTCAATACATTTTGTGCTAAAAAATCAATATAATGCTAAAAAAGTATGCAGATTCCATAAAAATTGAATTTTTTCAATGTTGAGAAAGCATAAAAGAAGAAAGTCCAGCCGAATTTCTGGCTGGACTCGTGTGTTGTGAGTGGAGTTTGTTTGTGTGACGAAGCAGGTAGTGATACTGTGCCTCGTACTCTGCCAAAGAATGCGATCCTTGCAATTCATAGGTTTTAAAAATCGCCCCTTTACGGGGCGATTTTTAAAACGATATGGGATTCCAAAGGGATCACATCCCTTTGGCAGGGGGTGTGGGGGCCAGCGCCCCCCTCATGCTTTGCCGCAGGGCAGAGCCCCCACTTACTTACCAGCAGCCCCCAGGAATGCCGCGCCGATCAGACCTGCGTCGTTGCCGAGCTTGGCGATCACGATTTCAGTATTCTTCGGGGAATTTCTGGTGTAGACTTCCTTTGCCACGATCTCCTTCATCGGGAGCAGGAGCGGATCGCCCTCATTGCAGACACCGCCGCCGATGCAGAGTACATCCGGCTGGAAAATATTGATGGTATTGGTGATACCGGCAGCCAGACACTTGATATAGAAGTCCACAACTTCCTTTGCAGCCGCATCACCCAGACGCATTGCATCGAAAGAGGTTCTTGCGGAAACCTTGCCGTTTCTTTCAGCGGTGATGTCATGCATCTTGGAATCCGGACACTCTGCCATCTTTTCCTTTGTCATGCGGACAAGACCTGTTGCAGAGGAATATACCTCAAAGCAGCCCTTTCTGCCGCAGGAGCACTGCGGACCATCCACGGAGATCACGGTATGACCGATCTCTGCGCCTGCAAAGTTGGAACCGGAATAGATCTTGCCGTCAATGATGATGCCGCCGCCGACACCGGTGCCGAGTGTGATGCAGACTGCATTCTTTGCACCCTTTGCCGCACCGGCTACATACTCGCCGTATGCTGCCGCATTTGCATCATTCTCAATAAATACCGGCTTGTTGATGTGCTTCTGGATATACTCCACCATGGGGGTATTGACAAAGCCGAGGTTGTTGGAATACTCGATAATGCCGGTCTCGCTGTTTGCAATGCCCGGTGTACCAACGCCCACCCATTCGATCTGGTCCATGGTAAGATTTGCATCTTCCACTGCCTTGATTGCCATGGCTGCCATGTCGTCTGCAATTTCCTGTGCAGGACGGGGGCAGTTTGTGCGTGTGCTTGCCTTGCTGATGATGTTGTAGTCCTCGTCTACAACGCCTGCGACGATGTTGGTACCGCCGAGGTCAATGCCGATGTAGTATTTCATAATGAAATCCTCCTTAACGTATTGATGTGTTGATAAATTTGCATTTACCGTTTATTCTGCACGCACCTGTTCCAGCCGGAACAAATACGCTTGTGCCTTTTCTAAGCGGAATTTCACAGCATTCCGCTGTCAGTACCGCTTCGCCCTCCAGTATCAGAAGATGGATAAAGGAGGTATCATCCGAGACGACCTGACAGGAATCCTCGTTTTCTGTACAGGAAGTATGGAAGTAACTGCACTTTGCCAGCAGCTGTGTGCCGTTGTCTTTCGGACAGCATTCCTGCGCCTTTGCCGGCGTGAGATTCGTCACATCCAGAGCCTTCTCCACATGCAGTTCCCTCGGCTTTCCGTCCGCCCCGATCCTGCCGTAATCATAGACGCGGTAGGTCGTGTTGGAATTTTGCTGGATCTCTGCAATGAGGATCCCCTTGCCGATTGCATGGAGCGTGCCCGCCTCGATGAAGAACACATCACCCTGTTTGACAGGCACACGGTTTACTCTGTCCAGAAGCGTGTTTTCCTCGATAGCACGGCGAAATTCTTCCTTTGTGATGCTGCCTTTGAAGCCGTAGATCAGCTCTGCGCCTTCTTCCGCTTCCACGATGTACCACATCTCCGTCTTGCCGTATTCGCCCTCATTCGCAAGGGCGTAGGCATCATCCGGATGCACCTGCACCGAAAGATTGTCCCTTGCGTCAATGAGTTTCACCAGCACCGGAAAGCGGTCGAACTGTTCGCAGTTTGTACCGAGTGCTTCGGGATGTTCTGCCAGAAATGCAGATAATGTCCTGCCGGCATAGTCTCCGTCCGCAATGATGCTCTCTCCGTCCGGATGGCAGGAAAGCTCCCAGCTTTCCGCAATGATGTCCTTGTCCGAAATTTTTCCATACTCCCGCAGTTTATTGCCGCCCCAGAGATAGTCCTTGCAGGGGGCATTCAGTCGGAATGGCTTCATTCAGTTTCCTCCTCTGTCAGTGAGAATTCCTCCAGGAATTTCTCAAAATTGCCGTTGTATACATTCAGGTCAATATATTCCTCCAGATTGTCCTCCTGTCTGCCGTCATAGCCTTCCAGCTCTCCCTTGTCGGTATACTGCCAGAACTGCCAGTCCATCTTCGGCGCATAATAGGTATTGCGCATCCAGAGGGGATAGTCCCCGTAGCCGCCGCCGAACAGATACTGATAGTATGCCTTGGGCGTGGTGTAGATGATCGGCTTTACACCATAATAGTCCTCCAGCGTTTCCAGCATATCATCCAGAATGCGCCGGGTCTCCTTCTTGGAAAGGGGCGTTTCCGCATAATCGCCGTAGAATTCCAGATCGATCACCGGCGGCAGATCCTGTTCCAGCGCGCCGACAGTCTCAATGAAATTCTGCGCCTGCGTGATGCCGCTGCTCTCGAAGCTGAAGAAATGGTAGGCACCGGCATAAATGCCGTTTTTGCGGGATTCCTCCCAGTTGTAGTCAAAACAGGGGTCTTCATAGGAGCTGCCCTCGGTCGCCTTGATAAAGGCAAAGGTGATATTCTGCGAGGCGATGACATCCCACTGGATATTCCCCTGATAGCGCGACACATCCACGCCATTCACGGGATATTCCTCAGGGTCGGGGATGTTCAGCTGCAGCTGACCCGTATACACCCGATATGCGGTCACACCGCTCATGATGCCTGCAATGAGCAGAGCCAGCAGGAGCAGTACGCCGATGATCCGGAAATAGGCGATGCGTCGTTTCTTCATCAATCGTTCTCTGCAATATCGCCCATGACGATACCTCTGCCGTTGGTTGCAAAGTAAACTCTGCCGTATACCTTGCTGTCACCGGTGATGAAGTGCGTCAGGTTACCGAACAGATGCTGTTCGTCATTGATGCGCACCCAGGTCGCGCCCTTGTCCGTGGAACGATAGATGCCGTCGCCCTGTTCGCCGGCACTGCCCATCGCATAGATCACAGGATAGTCACCCTCCTTCTTCGGCGCACCGAAGCCGATCGCATCAAAGTCAATGTCCTTGATGGAAGTAAAGCTCTTGCCGCCGTCCTCGGAGTACATCACAAGCGTACCGCTGCAAAGCCATACATTGTCCTCCTTGCCGACAACGGTATAAATATCCGCGCCGTCCGAGATCATCTGTCCTGTGGAGGTGAAGCTCACGCCGCCGTCCGTTGAAACATAGAACAGACCATTGTACGCCGCATAGAACTTCTTCGGATTCACTCTGTCTGCGGCGATCTCCGCGCCGTAGCCCAGACCCTGTACATAGTACCACTTGCTTTCATTGAGATGATACATATAGATATTGGCATTGCCCGCCGTAGCCGGTGTCCAGAGGAAGCAGCTGCCGTCCGCTGCCATGGAGACCTTGCCGCCCGCTGCCTTTTCGGGAGCTGCTGCCTCGATCCATGTGCTGCCGCCGTCGTTTGTGAACCATACCGGCTTGTTTCTGTCCTCGATGGTGTAGACCGCGCAGTTGCCGTTTTCATAGGCAACATCCAGATCCATTGCTGCACCGCCGGAAGCTGCGCCCATGAAATGCGCTTCATCCGGACCTACGGTCACATCCAGATGGGAGAAACCTGTCAGGTCGCCCATGATGGAATACAGCTGCGGTTCGCCGTCCTTGTAGTTCGGGGACATCATCTGGAATACGGCTGTTTCCTCCAGACCGTAGGCATCAAATGCCACGGTAACAGGCGTGCCGCTGCCGAGGTCGGTCATATTCTGTGTGGTGTAGATGGTCGCACCCGTGCCGTACATCACTTCATCGGAGTTGAACGGATTGATATTGATGTCGGAGATCCACCAGCCGAGCTTGGCTTCCTCCAGACCCCAGGTCAGCCAGTCCGCGCGGGAAACGTCCATGACATAGTTCTTCTCGCCGGTATTCGCATTGAACATGCCCGTCCAGGTCTTGCCGCCGTCGGTGGATTTGTAGATATTGTCTCCGTAATTCGACCAGTAGAACTGCGTGCTGACAACGATGGTGTTCGGGTCATTCTTATCCACGGAGATACCGCCGAAGCCGCCGTATCTGCCGTCATCAAGCTGCGGAGTAATGTCGGTGAATGCGCCGTCCTTGAATTTTGCGACAGCAGCATTATTGCAGCTGGACATATTCGGACCGCAGTTGTCGGAATAGGAGAGGTAGAGCGTACCGTCCGAGGCAAAGTCCGCCTGTGTCGGATACAGACCCTGCTGGAATACCGGCAGTGCCTCCCATGTTGCGCCGTTATCAGAAGAACGGTAGATGCACGCGCCGGAGGTTTCTGCAACGCCCGCATAAACATCACCGGACTCCGGCTCAAATTCCACCCACATGATACCAATGGCATTGCTTTCCTGGAAGTAATTGCCCTTGGTCGGGAAGGAGGTCACCTCATTCCAGGTCTTGCCGTAGTCGTCGGATTTCCACAGACCTGCATTTCTCGTGCCCATGTAGATTTCCTTGTTGTTCTTGGGGTTGACCATCATGCGCTCGCCGGAGCCGCGTCCGGAGCAGTTGCCGCCGCATTCAAAGGGCATATCCACCTGTGTCCAGGTCTCGCCGTAGTCCTCGGAGGCAAGCACAGCACCGGGCGAACCCATATAGGTACCGCCGAGCAGATACACGCGGTTTGCCTCCACAGGGTCAGCGGCAAGGCTCTCGATGCCGATGAGATTCCAGTTGTCGGAGCCGAGATGATCGGTGATGGCAACCCAACGCTGTTCGGATTCCACCCAGCGGTATGCACCGCCGATGTCGGTTCTTGCATAGACCAGATTTTCTTCCGCCTCGCTGTAAACCATACCGGTGACATAACCGCCGCCGCCGATGGCAACGTTGCTCCATTCATAGTTGACTGTCTGTGAACCGCCCATGCCGTCGCAGGCAGTTCCGCCAAGCAGCAGTGCCATTGCGCTCACTGCTGCAATGATGTTTCTGTACTTCATAAATTCCTCCTTGCGGCGAAATGCCGCCGCCGTTAATGACCGCCATATCTGCGGTATTGTTCCATTCTACCTGCGGCGAATCGCCGCTGTTTCTCATATTATTCCAATCCAAATACCCTTCTTGCAATATCTACCGATTCCTTCGCGTCCTTTGCATAGAAGTCTGCCCCGATCTTTTCCGCATAATCGGGGGTAAGCACTGCACCGCCGACCATGATTTTCGTATCCGGACGGACTGCACGGACCTGCCGGATGGTTTCTTCCATTGAGGGAAGTGTGGTCGTCATCAGTGCCGACAAGCCCACGAGGGGCGCATCATACTGCACCGCCGCTTCCGCAACCGCCTCACACGGCACATCCTTGCCGAGGTCGATCACACGGAAGCCATAATTTTCCAGAAGCACCTTGACAATATTCTTGCCGATGTCGTGAATATCGCCCTTGACCGTTGCGATCACGATCGTGCCGTGGCATACCGATTCGCCGCCGCTTTCCGCAATCGCACTGCGGATCACTTCAAATGCCTTCTGCGCCGCCGCCGCCGAGGAGATCAGCTGCGGCAGGAAGATCTTGCCCGATTCAAACTTTGCACCGGCTTCATCCAGTGCCGGGATCAGATGGGCATTCACGATCTCCAGCGGCTGCATCTCCTGCAATAATGCGGATGCCGCATCCGCCGCCTGTGCGCCGAGTCCCGCAGCGACCGCTTCGCCGAGGGATACCGTCTTTGCGGCATTCTGCACGGGTGCAGGGGCTTCGCCGCCGTAGTGGGCGATGTAGTCCACCGCATTCTTATCAAAATTCGCCAGCAGCTTGTAGGTACGCACTGCGGCTGTCATATTCGCAATATTCGGGTTGATGATCGGCAGATCCAGTCCTGCATGGAGTGCCATCGTCAGGAATGTCCGGTTCACCAGCTCTCTGTCCGGCAGACCGAACGAAATATTCGATACGCCCAGCACCGTCCGCAGACCAAGCTCCTGCTTGACTCTGGTCAGTGCGCCCAGTGTTTCCATCACGCCTTCCTGTTCGGCGGATGCCGTCAGGGTCAGGCAGTCGATATACACATCCTCCCGACGGATGCCGAGGGAAAGCGCACGGTCAAGAATCCGCTTCGCAATGGCGAATCTGCCCTCCGCCGTTTTCGGGATACCATCCTTATCCAGCGTCAGACCAACCACTGCCGCACCGTATTTCTTCACAAGCGGAAGCACGGTATTCAGAGATTCTTCCTCGCCGTTGACGGAATTGACAATCGGTTTGCCGTTGTAGATCCGCAGTCCGGCTTCGAGGGCATCGGGCTTTGTGGTATCCAGCTGCAGGGGCGTATCCGTCACGCTCTGGATCGCCTTGACTGCCTCCTGCATCATTTCGCATTCGTCGATTTCCGGAAGACCGACATTCACATCGAGAATGTCCGCACCTGCGCCGATCTGTTCGATCGCCTGCCCCAGAATATAGTCAATGTCATGCTCAATGAGAGCCTGCTTGAACCGCTTCTTTCCGGTCGGATTGATACGCTCACCGATGATCCTCGGTTCGCTGATGATGACCGTTTTATTCGCAGAACATACCGCCGCCGGAATCTGCACACTGCGCTTTACCGGTGCCATGCTGCGGATATGCTGTGCCGCCGCACGGATATGATCGGGCGTTGTGCCGCAGCATCCGCCGAAAATCACCGCACCCATCTGCGCATACGGCTTCATGCACTCGCCGAACTGTTCCGGCAGGAAGCTGTGCTTTCCGGTGACGGGATCGGGCAGACCTGCGTTCGGCTTGACGATGACGGGGAGATTCGTCCATCTGCAAAGCTCCTGTACAATGGGCACAAGCTCCACAGGACCGAGCGAACAGTTCACGCCGATGGCGTCCACGCCGAGTCCCTCAAGGGTCAGAGCCATGGCGGAGATCTCACATCCCGTAAAGGTTCTGCCGTTCTCCTCAAAGCTCATGGTCACGAAAATCGGCTTGCCTCCGCCGCATTCCTTTGCAGCAAGCACACCTGCACGGACTTCAAGCAGATCGGTCATGGTCTCAAAAATGTACAGATCGGCATCCCGTCCGGCTTCGATCTGTTCACGGAAAATGTCGTAGGCTTCTTCAAATTTCAGCGTACCCGTCGGTTCAAGAAGCTGTCCGATGGGACCGATATCCAGCGCAACGAGGGCATCATCCTTTGCCGCCGCCCTTGCATTCCGGATCGCAGCGGCGATGATCTCCTGCACGGATTTTCCGGTTTTTGCCATTTTCAGGCGGTTTGCACCGAATGTATTGGTATAGACCACATCCGCCCCTGCGTCAATATAGGCACGGTGAATATCCGTGATCTGCTGCGGATGGGTGAAGTTCAGCATTTCGGGAATGCCGCCCATTTCCAGACCATTCGCCTGCAGCATGGTTCCCATGCCGCCGTCGAGCATCAGAAAGCCATTTTTCAAAAGTGTATCCATTGTCATCGGCAATGTTCTCCTTTCGCCCGATACGGGCAGGTTTTCGATAAATTGCACACAGCACAGCCCCTTTTCCCCTTTTGCACAGGGGCATCGGACAAGCCGATAATGGCTGTGACGGATTTCCTCGGAATAAGCAGTCCGCTGTCACTCACCGCAACGCCGACCCTGCGCATGGCATCGACCGCCGCAAGGAAATCCCCCTGCAAAGCAAGCGGCAGATCCCCATATCCGGGACTGAACCGCCATGTCGGGTGAAGATCCGGCAACTCTGCGAGGATCTCACGCTCTGCCAGATCACAGACCTGTTCGACTGCGGCACTTGCCATGGCATCCATGATCAGCCCTGCCGTGATATGTTCCGTCTGCGCCGCACGGATGCACCGATCCGCAGCGGCGGAAAGCGTCACGCAAAGCAGTACCGCCCGATCACACCCCTCCAGATGTGCCGCGATCTCCTTTCCCGTCAGGAGCAGACTGCTTCCCGTGCAGGCAATGCCGTCGGAACGGAACTCCAGCGGATAGACGCGGTGAATGTATTTCGGAGAAACCGCAGAAAGCAGCTGCGTTTCACATGCGTCCGCAAGGGCGGCAAGCCGCTCGTCCGGTTCGCACTGCATCCCCGCATAGCGGAACGCCTGTGCGCGGTCGATGCGCCCTATGGAGATCACAGCGTTCTCCCCAGAATGCCGGAAACGGCTTCTGTGATGCGCCTTGCAACATAGGGATTATTCATCGTATATAGATGTATGCCGTCCACACCGTTCGCCGCAAGGTCCACGATCTGATCGACCGCATAGGCAATACCTGCATCACGGATGGCTTCCGGGCTGTGACCGAACCGCTGCATCATCACAGTGAATTTTCTCGGCAGGCTTGCCCCACAGAGGCTCACCATGCGGTTGATCTGTGCGGCATTCACCACCGGCATGATGCCGGCTTCGATCGGCACATCGATGCCGATAATATCACATTTTTCACGGAAATCATAGAAATGCTCATTGTCAAAGAACAGCTGGGAGATCAGATGGGATGCCCCCCTGTCCACCTTTTCTTTCAGATGGCGCAGATCTTCCGCTGCCGAACGCGCCTCCGGATGTACCTCCGGATAACACGCCGCAGAAATGTGGAAGTCCCCTTCTCGCTTGATAAATTCGATGAGGTCGGAGGCATACCGGAAATCATCCTTCTCCGGACGGTCGGGGCTTTTGTCCCCGCGCAGTGCGAGAATATCGGTGATGCCGTTCGCCTTGAAATCGCGCAGAACTGCGGAGATCTCCTCTTTGGTGTAGGAGATGCAGGGCAGATGTGCCACGGGCTTGACATGGTACTCATGCAGGAGCTTCGCGCACAGCTGACAGGTCAGCGCGCCACCGTTCAGACCGCCGCCTGCACCGTAGGTCACGCTGATGAAATCGGGCTTCAGAGCCGCCAGCTCCGCAAACGCCTTTTCAATGCTCTCCACAGGCGAAGTAGGCTTTGGCGGGAAGATCTCAAAGGAATAGATCGGTTTTTTGTCCATAATTTCACCTCATAGCTGATGTTGGATGTTTTATTGGATACTCCAGTCGATCGGCGCAAAGCCATGCGCCGTGAGAAAATTGTTTGTCTGCGAAAAATGCCTGCATCCGAAAAATCCCTTGCTCGCCGAAAGCGGACTCGGATGGGCAGCCTTCAGGATCAGGTGACAGGGATTGGTGATCAGCTCCTGCTTTTTTGCCGCATGTGCGCCCCAGAGCAGGAACACGATCGGATCCTCACGCAGATTCAGCAGCTGGATGATGCGGTCAGTGAACTGCTCCCAGCCCTTGCCGCGGTGGCTTGCGGCTTCACCGTCACGGACGGTCAGCACGGTATTGAGCAGCAGTACGCCCTGCTTTGCCCAGTTCGTCAGTTCGCCGTGTTTTCCGAGATTGTCAATTCCCAGATCCTCGCGGATCTCCTTATAAATATTGATGAGCGAGGGCGGCGGCTGAATGCCCTTCTTGACGGAAAAGCTCAGCCCGTGTGCCTGGTTCGTGCCGTGGTAGGGATCCTGTCCGAGGATGACCACGCGCACCCCGCTGTAGGTGGTATATTTCAGCGCGTTGAAAATATCATACTGGTCGGGATGGATCACCGCCGTGCGGTATTCCTCCGTCAGAAACTGCCGCAGTGCCAGATAATAGGGCTTTTCCAGCTCGTCCCCCAGCAGCACATCCCACTCATTTCCAAAATGCACCATATGTTCACGCTCCTGTTTTTTGGTATATACACTTTATTATAGCATAGTTTCGGGGGAAATACAAGGGGGAATTTGAAGAAAGCATGGAAATCAACTTTCAAAAAAACAGTTTCAAAAGGCGACAGTCTTTGGCGGTGCTGGCGGCTCCTCCCGGGAGCATTGTCATCAACTTAAGCGGGGGGCAAGGGGCGAAGCCTAACAGGCTCCCGTCCCCTCTGCTTCACTTCATTCAGCATCTGCCCACCCCGTGGGGAGTCACCCCCAAAACCGCCGCAGGCGGAAGCAGGGTGCGGGGGCGCAGCCCCCGCTCTAATCCCCCCTCCCTCGGGAGGGGGCAGGGGGTGGGGCAGTTTAGGTAAAGCCTGCTAAAGAAAAATTGATTTGCGTGAAAAAGAGAGGAATCCGCTTGACAACTCCCCTCCACATGTTATAATAAACATAAAGAGAGTGCCTGCGACAAGCGGTTCACTCCCCTGAGTTTTTGGTAAAGAAACACCGCCAACTTGTAGGAGAGGAAGGCGGTGTTTCTTTGTTATGTAAGAAACTTACTTCTTGTCGCGATGATTATTGCAAATCTCGTATACAAGAGAGATAACAGACACGATCAACGTTGCGAACAGCATCATGTCCGAAAAGCTCACCATATGTTACCACCTCCCCTTGCAGGGAGCAACCGCCTACCGTGATGCAGACACTCTACAAATATTATAATTCATCGGGATAGGATTGTTAAGGATTATTTCGACAAAACGATGAGATTGTTTTTTATTTGTCGCTTCCTTTTTTTGGAAAATGCTTGACAAAATAAGGAAAATGTGGTATACTGAACTTAGGTGAAATTCACCAATATTTAACGCCGATAGGAGAGATAATTATGATGAAAAAGGGAATGGCATTTTGTGCAGCAGCTGCTGCGCTGTCCATGCTTGGTACACTAACCGTATCTTCTGCTGATTATTATGTCAAGAAAATTACTCCTATTTACCTCGAAGGCATTGGATGCTATGGTCTGGAAAGTCAGACGATGTTCCAGGGCATTATGATCCGGACGGACGGCACGGCACTGACGGACGAGATGCTGAACTCCGTTACAGGCTGTACCGATCTGGAAAGCTGGGCGGATTTTACCGCCAATGCCTACAGCGGCACAGCAACACTGACCGATATTGAGGGCGATGAAAATACCTATATGCTGCACATTGATTCCAATGACAGAAATGCGCTTTCCGCAATCGGCAGAAATCTTATGCTGATGTTTGATCAGATCGAAGCCGTGAACGTTGTGGATCGGTGCGAGTACAGCCGTGTTGCAATCGGAAATGAGCTGCACATTATTGAAAATGAAGAAAACAGCACGTTTGACGTTGCAGGGATTCCGGAGCTTGCGGGCTATGAGATCGAGTATACGGAGCGTTCCAACAGCTATAGGTGTTATGCTCCCGATACACTGACAGCAGAGCTTGCTGAACAGGGTCTGAAGGAGTCTGAACGGTATGCGTATTTCAGAGAACTTTCGGACACGATCCTTGAAAAGTACAGCGGTGAATTTGCGGATGTGTTCCCGCATTTCTACGCCCTCGATGACATCGGACTGACGGAGCATACAGCCGCCTCCGTCTGGGATTCTGCCGGCGACCCCAATTCCGACGGCGCAGTTGATTCCACGGACGCTGCGGAGCTTCTGGCAATGGCTGCTGAAATCGGCACGGGTGCGGAGCTTCCCGTTACTGCCGCCGCCGATGTCAATGCTGACAGCTGCATCAACGCTGCCGATGCCGCCGCAGTCCTCTCCTACGCCGCCGCCAATGGCTCTGGCAGTGAAGTGAGCTGGGTGGATATTCTCAGCCGCTGAGTTCATATGTTCTACACGCTCCCTGCCAGCAGGGAGCGTGTTATTGTGTAAATCATCTGAAAATTCCCTTCCTCCTCTTGCAAAATACTGAAAATGTGGTATAATGAATGTATATACCAGACCTCCTCGGGAACTGGAAAAGTGCCGGATTCCGCAGGATATTTCGTGTCTGACAAAGAGGCTCGACCGCAGCAATACTTGATGTATTGCAAGGGAGAGGCGCAAAGTCAGGCGCGAAAGAGACAAGGAAGACGGTGCTTTGTAAGTTTCCGAGGAGGTCTGCCAAATCGAAAAATGCAATAAGGAGGAATTATGCCCAATTATACAGGCTGTCAGTGCATTGTCTGCCAGAATACGTTCAAAGATGAGGACGACATCGTTGTCTGCCCCGACTGCGGTACCCCCTACCACCGCAGCTGCTATACTTCCAAAGGAACCTGCATCAATACCGCCCTCCATGCAGAGGGAAAAAGCTGGCAGGATCTGCACCGCGGCGATCTCGCGTCGCGTGAATGCCCCAACTGCCGCCATATCAATGCCCCCGATGCGTCCCACTGCTCCATCTGTCACACATCCCTGCACAGCACAGAGCAGAACGGCACCGTCTCCCCCGTCAATATCATGCTTCCGGACGGTCAGCTCGTCCCCTATAACCCCAACGACCCCTGCTGCGGCATGGATCCGGAGGAGGAGCTGGACGGCGAACGTCTCGGCGATGTGGCAGAGTTCGTCGGAACCAATACGCTCTACTATCTCCCGCTGTTCAAGCGGTTCAAGGAAACCGGAAGAAAGGTGTCCGTCAACCTGCCGGCACTGCTCTTTCCCCATCTCTATTTTGCAAGCCGCCGGATGTGGCTCATGTGCTTCCTGACCATCCTTGCCATGAACCTCTGCAGCCTTCCCACCATGCTCACAAGCCTCGCGGAAGCCTGCGCCGCCGAAAGCACCATTGAAATGTACAGTGCCTACGGTATGGATCCCACGCAGATGTTCAGCGGGCTGCTCGCATTCATCGAAGCCAATGAGAAGCTGCTCCTCTCGCTGGATATGGTGTTCTATGTCGTACAGCTTGCCCTGCGCGTGCTGCTGTGCGTGTTTGCCAACTGGCTCTATTACCGCCATGTGCTGAAGAAGGTTGGACGTGTGCGGCGTTCCGGCGTGAACGGACAGATGAAGCAGATGCTCCTGCGCGCGGACGGCGGCATGAGCCTGCTCAATATCTTTGGCGCAGCCGGCATTTCCCTCGCCGTGTATTTCGCCATCATGTGTGCGATCCTCATGCCCTTCATGCTGGTGTAGCGACGGCGAGCCGCCGCTGGCATTTGCCCTCCCAATGCTTCGCAAAGGTCGGGCGAAGTCTCTGTTGCCGCTTGAGCGAAGCGAATAAGGCAGCAAATCGCCAGCGCAGGCTCTGCGCCTTTTCCCTTTTGTAGGTTCTCACAAAATTCCCCAATGCCCCTTGACAAGGGGCATTTTTTGTGGTATAATACTGAAGATTGCTTATGATGTACAAGCAGTCCAATCCTTGCCCGTGAAAGCGGGCGAAATCCAGAAGGAGGTGCAGCAAAATGGCAAAGCTGAACGAAACTTATGAGGCAATGGTTGTATACAGCCTCAAGAACGGCGAGGATGCAGCAAAGGCACTCGTTGAAAAGTTTAAGAATCTCATTGAGAAGAACGGCACACTGACTGAGGAAGTGAACGAGTGGGGCAAGCGCAAGCTGGCTTATCCGATCAACTATGAGATCGACGGATACTATGTACTGTATACATTCACATCCGCGCCCGATTTCCCGGCAGAGTTCGGTCGTGTTCTGAACATCACCGACGGCGTTCTGCGTTCTATGGTAACTACTAAGTAAGACCATAACGCAAATCTGAATTTTCCGATAAATTTCCAACGTGGGGAGGTACTGAGAGATGTATAACAAAGTCATTTTGATGGGTCGTCTGACGGCGGATCCGGAGCTGAGACAGACACAGAGCGGAATCGCAATGTGCCGCTTCAGTATTGCCGTGGACCGCAGCTTTGCAAGACAGGGCGAGGAAAGACAGACCGATTTCTTCAACATTACCTGCTGGAGACAGACTGCAGAATTTGTATGCCGTTATTTCTCCAAGGGTCGTATGATCCATGTTGAAGGCAAGCTTCAGAATGATAATTATACCGACCAGAATGGTGTCAAGCACTACAGCATGAACATCATCGCAGATAATATTTCTTTCTGCGGCGACAAGCGTCAGGACAACGGCAACGGCGGTTATTCTGCGCCCGGTCAGTATGGCGGCAATCAGTACAATAACCAGTACGGCGGCAATGCGCCCCAGTACAATGCTCCCCCCCAGCAGCAGTATGGTCAGCAGCAGTACGCACAGCCGGCACCTGCACCGCAGGCAGCCATGAACCGTGCGCCGCAGCCGATCGAGCTGGGCAATCTGGAGGATTTTGAAGAAGTTCTGAGTGACGGCGAAGTACCGTTTTAATCTATAGAAAAGGAGATTTTTAAGTATGGAACGTGAAAGAAATTCCCGTCCTTCCAAGCGTCCGCGCAAGAAGGTTTGCATGTTCTGTGTTGACCGTGTAGAGAAGATCGACTACAAGGACATCACAAAGCTGAAGAAGTGCATGACGGAAAGATCCAAGATCCTGCCCAGAAGAGTGACAGGCACTTGTGCATTCCACCAGCGTGAGCTGACAGTTGCCATCAAGAGAGCAAGACACATCGCTCTGCTGCCTTATGTAAGCGACTAATCAAAAAGCATAAATGCTCCGGATCGTGATGATCCGGAGCATTTTTTGTATGGAGGATTCATACAGAAAGGCACCGCCTGCTTTTCAATAGCAGGCGGTGCCTTGTTATTATGTTTGCTGCTTCAGCAGGTTTATCACCGATGCCGTCCGCCGCCGCCGTGACCGCCGGAGCTTCTGCCGCCGCCGCCTCCTCCGCCGCCTCCGCCGCCGGACGAGGATTCGATCTTCGTTCTGGTGGTGTATTCGCGGACAAAACGGTCATACTGGTGGTGGAACACCAGATTCTTCCGGTTCACATATGCCGTGGGCGTGAGTGCGGACTTGAATCTGTAATGCATCTTCACGGCGAAGAAGGTGATGAGTGCTGCGATCAATCCGACCAACAGCCCTCCGGCTGTCAGGGCAAGTAGACCTTCCACCGAAATATAGGGCTTGGTTGCAGAGGTCTGCAGCTGCCCGTCCTCCACATAATAATATTCATCATATACATCATCGTACACATAGTAGCGATCCGGTATACCCTGTTCATAGTAATAAATGACCTCATCCGCGAATGCCTCCACGGCACCGGGGACATCTTCACTGCCCGCAGGTGTCAGATAGGGGAATACCACATCAAAGATCGCATTGATGCGGTCATAGGTGGAGTCGTTGGTATAGTACATCTGCCCCATGCCGCAGGTGGAAATGTAGTCATACGGCGAATCCGCACCGCTGAGATCCATGTAGTACAGCAGTCCGTCCGTTCCCGGACCGAACAGCTCGTCATAGCTTGCGTCTGCAAGCGATTCAATGGTATACTCCGAACGCGACTGGGAACCGAGCACCATGGCAACGTTCATGCCCGTGGTGTCTGCCGCGTTCTGCAGGTAGGAAAGACAGGTATTGTATTCTTCAGAATCCAGCCAGCCGCCCTCGTCATAGAGGACTGCATTGCCGTTGCCCAGATCGGAGATCTCCACATGCTCACCGGTCGTCGGTTCCGTTTCTGTCACCTCTGCATCCGGAAGCGCGTCCGTCGTCAGCATCTGTCCGTCATGTACATAGTAGTACAGACCATCCGACTCCTCATAGACATAGACATCCTCCTCCATGCCGATGCTGTAGAAGTATTCCAGATCAATGTTCAGCATTGTGATCGCGCCGGCCATATCCATGGAAGGTGAGATGAAGCTCTCCAGGTCAACAAGGATCTCCGCAATGCGTCCGTCCTCGCCCGTATCCGGGTAGAAGAAGCGCGCGTCGCCCACCGTGTAGATATAGTGCTGCGGATTTTCTTCGCGTGCATCCAGAAAGCAGAACACACCATCAGAATCGCCGAAAGTCTGTTCATACATTATCATTGCCGTTTCTGCTCCGGCACCTTCCGTCAGATCGGGGGGACCGATGACAACACCGATGTTCATACCGGTGAGAGCCGCAGCCTCGTTCAGATCTTCCAGACAGTCAGCTTTTTCCGCGTCCGTCAGTGTGTCGGCAAAGTCCGCCAGATACCCTTTAGTTTCATCAGCTGCTGCCGGCAGGGGGCTGCAAAGACAGAATGCCGCCGCTGCTGCAGTCAGAATGCTCCATAATTTCTTCATCGCAGAATCAGCCCTCCAATCGCACCGAATAGAGTACAGCCCGCCACGATCAGTGCACAGAGACGCAGGAGCTTATTGGTATCCAGCGGAGGCGTACCCGCCTGCTTGCCGGTCTGACCATTGATGGCAAAGGCATACTGCTTGCCCTTGTACTGGTAGGTCATGAACCATACCGGCAGGAGCATGTACTGCCACTTTGTACCGAGGATATGCATATCCGAGCGCGTCACGCGCACGGAATTGTAGCCGGTCATGGAGGAACGCAGAAGCTGGTCGCTGCCGTTCACGGCACGGTTCTTGATGCGGGGGAATACCTGCTTCTTGTTCACGTCGTACTTGTCGGACAGAAAACCGCTGAGGTAGGACATTTCAAAGTCCACTGTATCATCATAATTGAACGGCTCAATGGCTTCCATGAGCGCGTCCTCGATCTTGCTTGCACCATCCGCCGGAATGCCGATGAACTGGATGGATGCGTCACGGAACACATCAAATTCCTTGGTCTCGGTATAGCGGTAATTGCCGGAGGTCCAGCGGCGGATCTTCTTGCAGGTCGCCTGCATCTGTCCATGTACATCGCAGTCCGCCACCCAGAACGGCACATATACGCCCTGCATGTGGAGCAGCTGGCTGTCGGAGGTAAATGTCTTGGGCAGGAACCAGCGGCGTTTGCACCAGGTCTTGAAAATATTGTGCGCACCGGCACGGTCGATCTTGAACGGAATGACCTTTGACGGACGGAAATTACCGGAAAGCCGTCCCTGCAGTACCACGGGGTTATGGCAGTAGTAGCATTCTGTCGCCGCAGTATTCTGGTCGGTCATCAGCTCCGCACCGCAGGAGGGGCAGGAGTACAGCTGTACATTCTCCTCAAATTCCGTGCGCTTGGGGGCTTCCTCCTCCGCGTCGGTTCTGATCTTGTCATTGGCTTTTTTACATTCCTCGGGTGTAAAGAAGCTCATGCAGTATTCGCAGGAAAAGCCCTGCTTTTTGGGGTCGAACTGCAGACCAGCGGCGCAGTTCGGGCAGATGTACTGATGTACGCCCTTTTCCGTTCGCTCGGCATAGGGGTCATTCAGCACCTGCGCAGTATTCATTCCGGCATTCAGTCCGGAGTCCATGCCGCCGGACATGGTTTCATTCGTTGTGCTCATCAATCTCTCTTCCTCTCACGGGATATGGCATCGCGTAATCAAATTATATCATATTTGGGGCATGGGTGTCAAGGCGCGCTGTCGGAAAAGACTTCCCCCGCCCCCGCCAGGAACTCCTCCGCCCCATACTGCCCGCGCACATAGCCGCTGAGAACGGGCTGAAGGACTTCGCGGAAGAACTCCGCAGGTGAAGCATAGCAGTTATAGTCCCGGAAATACGCCTGCCCCAGCTGGTGTGCGTCATACAGACCAAAGAAACGCCCGGTTTCGGCAATATAGACATTGAGTGCCATCGCCCTGACCGCAAGCTCCCCCGGCAGGAGGTACATGGTGTCCGATGCCCTGACTTCATGCCAGGCAAACCGCCGGCACAGTACCGCGTCCGACGGCTCCGCTGCCGCCGTGCCGAGCAGGAACAGATTTTCCGGAATGTAGAAGCCCTCTGCAAATACATCCTCCCGCAGAGGAACCGCCGAACCTTCCGCCGACGGCAGATACAGCGGCAGTCCGCTGAGCTGCGTCTGCACACGTCTTCCGCGTGCTTCCAGACAGTCCGTGATCTCGCCCAGAAGCTCCCGCAGAGGACAGCATCCGATCTCGTCGATCACAAAATAATAGCTGTAACGGCTGCGCAGACGCGGGGCATAGTCGTTCTTCACACAGAGTGCGCGAAATTCTGCCTCGTGCTTTACCGCCCCGCGGCAGAAGGTCTTGAACATTCCATCCATGCGCACCTGCAGCGGCATGGGCGGACCGCCGTCCGTTGCGACCATCGCCGGACGCATCCCCTCCACGAGATCCGCATAGCCATAGCCCGGATGGAGCTGGATGCAGCAGCGGCGGCTTGCATCATCCGCCGTCATGGCTCTGACATATGCCTGCACCTGATGTGTCTTTCCTGTGCCTGATGCACCTGTGAAGACGAGAGCCTTCCGGCTTTCGAGCTTCTGTGCCGCACCGAACGGCACCTCCGGCGGAACGGGCGGCAGCTCTGCAAGATCTTCCTCCGTCAGCAGGGCATCCGTAAACAGCCGGCTGACGCGCTTTTCCTTGATGAGCCAGACGCGCCTTGCACGATCCTTCCAGTCCTCCGCAAAGCTCCGCAGCGTTTCCGCGAATACGAGCCGAAGCTCCCACAGCGGCATATCCGGCGAAAGCGCGGAAAGCGCGGCATTCAGTTCATTCCAGCCCTCTGCCGTCAGCATATGGTCAATGGCATTCTCCTGGATCCACTGCCGGGTCAGAAGGGGATTCCCGTCACATACCGCGTCCACACTGCGGAAGGAAAGGTAGACATCATATTCCGCATCACTCAGCAGACCCTTGAACAGGATCTCATACAGGCAGATCAGGATGTCACATTTTCCGTATTCCCTGTAGACCTCCAGCAGATCGGGGCGTTCCTGAATGGACGGTATCTTCCGGCAGATCGCCTCCGCCAGCGGATTCGGATACGAAAACACCCTCCGCACATCCGCAATGGTGCTGTCCTCATGAAATCCGAAGAAATTGACTTCACTCATAATAAAACCTTCTTCTATCGTAAAAAAGCGGCGGTTTGCGTTGCAAATCGCCGCTTCTGCACATTTTCAGATTAAAGCTTGCGGTTGTCAATGACACGCTTTGCCTTACCTTCGGATCTCGGCAGACTCTTAGGCGGGCAGATGGTTACCTTTGCCATAACGCCGACAACGGACTTGATCTCTGCGGCGATCTCCTTCTGGAGTCTCTGCATGTTGGCAAGGCTGTCGGTGAATGCTTCTTCAGTCATTTCTACCTGTACTTCCAGTGTATCCGCATTGTTCACACGGTCAACCACCAGCATGTAGTAGGGAGCCACGCCCTCTGTTCTGACGAGTACGGTCTCGATCTGAGACGGGAATACATTCACGCCGCGGATGATGATCATATCATCGGTTCTGCCGGTGATTCTGCCCATGCGGACAGTAGTTCTGCCGCAGGCGCACTTTTCGGGATTCAGTGTGCAGATGTCATGTGTTCTGTAACGCAGCATCGGCATACCCTTCTTGGTGATGGTGGTGAATACCAGCTCGCCCGGTGTGCCGTAAGGCAGCGGTTCGCCGGTCTCAGGATCAATGATCTCTGCGATCACATGGTCTTCGTTGACGTGAGAACCATTCTTCTCGAGGCACTCGAATGCAACGCCCGGACCTGCGATTTCGGTCAGACCGTAAATATCGCAAGCGTCGATGCCCAGCAGTTCCTCAATCTTCAGGCGCATTTCCTGTGTCCACGGCTCTGCACCGAACAGACCTGCCTTGAGCTTGAGCTCGGACGGATCAATGCCCATATCGTGGATGGCTTCGCCGAGGTAGGTTGCATAGGACGGTGTGCAGCAGAGGATGGTGGAGCCAAGCTCACGCATCATCATGATCTGACGCTGGGTGTTGCCGCTGGACATGGGGATAACCATGGCACCGACTTCATTGGCACCCTGATGCGCACCCAGACCGCCGGTGAACAGACCGTAGCCATAGCATACCTGTACCACGTCATCCTTGCCCGCGCCGACAGCGGTCATAGAACGGGCAACCATCTCTGTCCAGACATCCACGTCCTCCTTGGTATAGCCGGAAACGATCGGCTTGCCGGTCGTACCGGAAGAACCCTGAATGCGGACGATCTCCTCATTCGGCACAGCGAACAGACCGAACGGGAAGGTATCACGCAGGTCGGTCTTTTCGGTGAACGGAAGAAGGCGGATGTCATCGACCGTCTTGATGTCCTCGGGCTTGACACCCTTCGCATCCATGCGCTCGCGGTAGAGGGGGACATTCTTATATACATGCTCTACGGTCTCACGCAGACGCTCGCCCTGCAGCTTGCGGCGGGCTTCAATATCCATGCATTCCATTTCGGGGTTATATATCTTATGTACTTTCATGCGTAAACGCTCCTTTAAAAATGTGTTGATAAAATTATACCATATCTTACATATTATTGTCAAGAGTTACAAAGGATTTTATTGCGTTGATGTGGTGAAAAATCCCTCCCTGTTTGAAGAGGGAGGGATTTTAAGTTATACGGAGAGTTTCTATACACCGGCTACCCAATAACCATTGAACTTACCCCAAGAGCCGGATTTATTTGTTTTAACGCTTGTTATGTGATACCATGTATACCCATTTGCTTTTTTTGTTTTGTCATAATAGATAACAGAACCTTTTGCCAAAGCACCTACAATGTTATTGGGATTAATTTTGGTTTCTGAACGCACGTTAGCACCGCTGGACGACTTAATTTTATATGTCTTGACAGAACTATTAATGTTAATATCAAAGCCTTCCCAAGACCAACCGCCTTCACCAGCAGCATAAAGTTTGTTATTGTCACGCACCTGTACAAACTTGCCATTGATCATAGACATAATATACTCTGTGTTGCCGTTGCGGAAAATGCGGAATGCTTCCCATGTAGAGTTATTTTTTGTATTCTTCAGAGGCGCACCACCACTACTGTCAGAAATGTATGCAGAAAGGTATCTGTCAGAATAGGTTTTCAAGGAAATAGCTGGTGTTGTGCCTTTCTTAGAAGTGATGGAGTAATTTTTCACTACATTGAATTTTTCCCAGCCATTTACAGCTGTTCTGTTTGCGATTGCAATTGTGTTGGTTGCAGAAGCAACATCGGTATCTGAGGAAACATACCGCTTATTCTTGGAAGACTTGATATTGATGGACTGGTTGTAATACTGATTTGTTACATCAACATGTCCTACAGCATTGGTCATATGCACTACCCATACATTGCGACGCTGGCTATTGGTTACGTCCCAAACACGGATATTGCCATTTGAATGCTCTGCAATGATGGGTTCACCAGCACTATTTACACCAATGCAATATGCTGCATGGTCAACAGCAGTACTGTTTCCATTTTTCCAGTCGTAATAAACTACATCACCTATGTGAATCGTCTTATCCGTTGCACGCTCATAAGCATATCCCTGATTTTTAAGATATGTAAACTGTGTACTTGCAACGCTCCATTCGGTGTTATAATACTTATAATGTCCGAATGCTCCGTATCGTTTTGCTTGCTTGATTTTTACACCTGCGGCAGTTAAACATTCAGAAACAAAGCTGGCACAATTAGGCTGCGCCCATTTATTAATGTGTTTGTACTGATTGTTAGAGGCATAAGCCCATCTGGTTGCGTAATTCACGCCAGCAACAATGTTATAATCCTTACTGTAAGGATTTGCTGCTGCACTAACTATCAGAGTCTGATCTTCCTGAGTGCCCATATCCAAAGGGGCGCACAGTGTTACCGCCATCATAGCTGATGCAAACAAAGAAGCCATTCTCTTCACAAGATTTTTTCTCTGTAAGCCTTTGTTATTTTTTGTATTCATAGTAATCCCTTTCCGACTTATGTCATTTATCTGTTGTTTTTTCCTATGTGATTATTGTGGCTTCACCGCTAACACTCCCTTTCCGTTTTCCACACCAACATTTTCCTGTGGAAAAGTCTTTAATCTTATTATACAATTATACAAATAAAACACAAGTGTTTTTTAGAAAGTTCTATAAAATTTCGTTCATCTGAATAAATGGGCTTTGTTTTTTTGTGCATAATAACTAAGCTCCCCCATCCGTAAGAATGGGGGAGCCTTTTCATTTACACATTCGCCGCCGCAAACGCCTGCTTGATGTCGTCGAGGATGTCTTCCACGTTTTCCAGACCTACGGAGAGGCGGATCATTCCGGCATCAATGCCGGCTGCGACCAGCTGCTCGTCCGTGAGCTGGCGGTGGGTCATGCTTGCCGGATGCAGAACACAGGTGCGGATGTCCGCTACATGCACCTCGCGGGATGCAAGCTTCAGCGCGTCCATGAACTTGGTTGCTGCCGCTCTGCCGCCCTTGATGTTGAAGGAAATGACACCGCTGCAGCCATTCGGCAGATACTTCTGCGCACGCTCATGGTACTTGTCACCCTCCAGACCCGGATAGCTCACGCTTGCTACGGCATCACTGGATTCCAGATACTTTGCCACTTCAAGCGCGTTCTTGCAGTAACGCTCCATTCTGACTGCCAGAGTTTCCAGACCGAGATTGAGCAGGAATGCGGAATTTGCCGCAGGATAGCAGCCAAAGTCACGCATCAGTTGCATTCTTGCCTTGATGATATATGCCATTTTGCCGAACTCACGGGTATATACCACGCCATGGTAGCTCTCGTCAGCCTCTGTAAATTCCGGGAACTTGCCGCTTGCAGCCCAGTCGAAATTACCGCTGTCCACGATCACGCCGCCGCCCTGTACAGCATGTCCGTCCATGTACTTTGTTGTGGAATGCACCACAATATCCGCGCCAAACTCAAACGGACGGCAGAGGACGGGAGTGGGGAAGGTATTGTCAATGATCAGCGGAATGCCGTGCTTGTGTGCGAAGCCTGCAAAACGCTCGATGTCGAATACGGAGAGTGCCGGATTTGCCAGCGTCTCGCCAAAAACAAGCTTGGTGTTCGGCTTGATGGCAGCCTCCAGCTCCTCGTCGGAAGCCTCCGGATCCACAAAAATGCACTCAATGCCGAGCTTCTTCAGGGTCACAGCAAAGAGGTTCACCGTGCCGCCGTAGATCGCGCTTGCCGCAATGAAGCTGTCACCGGAGTTGCAGAGGTTCAGAACGGACAGGAGGGATGCAGCCTGACCGCTGGAGGTACACATTGCACCCACGCCGCCTTCGAGGGCAGCGATTTTCTTTTCTACCGCATCAACCGTCGGATTCGCAAAACGGGAGTACATGTATTCCGTCGGCATATCGAACAGATCAGCAATGTGCTGTGTGCTGTCAAAAACATAGGTCGTACTCTGCACGATCGGCAGTGCACCGGGCGCACCGTTGGTACGCTCATAGCCTTCATGCAGGCATTTGGTTTCAATTTTCATGATGGCAACTTCCTTTCGGATTGATTTCGGCAGATTTCTGCCGTGGTTCTATTATACCATATTCTTTTTGGGATTGCAAGTATTACTCCTGGAATTAAATATAGATACTTTTTCTGAGGTCAGCCTTCCAAGGCTGCCCACCCCCTGCCCCCTCCCAGAGGGAGGGGGATTAGAGCGGGGGCTGCACCCCCGCGACCCGCATTCCGCCCGACGGCGGTTTTGGGGACTTCGTCCCCTTGCCCCCTTTAGTTGATGACATTGCCCCTCCAAAAGAGAGCGATGTCATCAACTTAGGTGGGATCAAAGGGCGAAGCCCTTGGCGGCGGCGGTGCGCAGCACCGCCCCTAATTCCCCCTCCCTTTGGGAGGGGGCAGGGGGAGGGGCAAGCTTTGCACAACTTTTCTAAAGTTGACAGCGTTGCCCCTGTGGGGATTCGCTGACGCAAAAGACGATTGTCTTTTGCATCCGTTTTCCTGAAACTGATGCCCCGCGTCAGCATTCCACCAAAATTTTCATCACAAAAATCCTTTTTCCATACCAAAAACGCAAAATCCCTATTGACAACCCCCAAAAAACATGCTATAATAAAAGTAATTCCGAAAATTTAAGACATACTGGAAAAGGAGCGGAAACGTTTTATGGAAATCTATGAAATGATTTGCGGTGCTGTGGTACTGCTGCTGTCCCTGCTGATCGTGATCCTCTGCCTGATGCAGGACACCAAGACCCAGCAGAATATGACTTCTGCACTCGGCGGCGGCAGCAATGATTCGTTTTACAGCAAGAACGAAGGCAGAACAAGAGAGGCAATGCTTCAGAAGATCACAAGAACACTGGCGATTATTGTGTTCTCCACCATCATTCTGATGAACATTGTACTTCCCATCATCATGACCTTCTTTGAGACCACGGCTGAATAAGAAACCGCAAGTCCCCTGTTCCACGGAACATGGGGGCTTTTTCGTTTCTGCAAAGAAGAAAGAAGGAGAAACTATATGGCACGTCACAATAAAAAACACAACCAGAGAAAAGCAAAGCAGACCCCTGCGGTGCATACGGATGCCCGCAGAAGCAGGAAAAAGGTCAGCCCCGAGGAGATCACAGCCTGCGCCAATAAGATCCGCACCTTCCTGATGCAGACCCCCAAGCGTCAGCTCCCTGCCGCAGACCTTGCCAGAAAATGCCGGAGCAGCCGCTGTCCGGAGGCGTTCCGCCAGGGCATGGAGCAGCTTCTGCGCCAGGGCGTGATCTTTGAACGCCGCGGCGGCTACGCGCTCAGTGAACGCAATGACTGCTTCACCGCAAAGACCGTGCGCCTTGCACGCTCGTTCGGCTTCATTGCCGATGAGGAGGGAACGGAGTATTTCGTCCCCGGCAAATTCCTCATGGGCAGTATGCCCGGTGATACCGTGCTGGCACGCAGACTGGAAGCCCGCTATGAATCCCCCGAAGCAGAGGTGATCTCGGTTCTGGAGGAATGCAAAACCGCCCAGATCACGGGCAAGATCATTGCCGGCGAAGGAGGACTGTTTTTCCTCGCAGATACCATGACCAGCACGCCCCTGCACATTGACTACCGCGAAAGCGTCCGCTATGCACTCGGCGATAAGGTGCTGGCAGTGCTGACCTCCCGCGGCAGACGGCATATGGAGCATCGTGTGAAGGTCGTCCTGAACTTCGGCACTGCTGACAATGCGGAAAACTGCATGGCGGCAAAGATCGCCGGCATGGAGATCCCTGTGGAATTTCCGGAGGATGTTCTGCGGGAAGCAGAAAAATGCGCCGCTGCCGGTGTGACTTCGTTCGATCTGGAGGGCAGAACCGACCTGCGCGGAGAAGCGGTCTTTACCATTGACGGCGCGTCCTCGAAGGATCTGGACGACGCGGTATCCATCCGCAGAACCGCTGACGGCTGGGAGCTGGGTGTGCATATTGCCGATGTTTCGCACTATGTCCGCCCGAACAGTAAGCTGGATGCGGATGCCTTCGAGCGCGGCACGAGTATCTATTATGCGGATAAGGTCATCCCGATGCTGCCGCCCTCGCTTTCTAACGGCATCTGCTCCCTGAACGGCGGCGAGGACAGACTGGCATTTTCCGCCCTTATGAGGATCTCTCCGGAGGGCGATCTGCTGGATGCGAAATTCTGCAAGTCCGTCATCAATTCCTGTGTGCGCGGCGTGTACACCGAATGCAACGCGATCCTGGACGGCAGCGCGGATCCGGAGCTTCGGGAGAAATACGCTCCTGTCACAGAGAGCCTGCAGGAGCTGGAAAAGCTCACGCAGGTGCTGGAGCACAGACGAAAGCAGAGAGGCGCACCGGAGCTGGAAAGCACAGAAACCGCCGTGGTATTAGACGAGGACGGCATCTGCATCGGCATTGTTCCCCGTGAGCGCGGCAGGAGTGAGGAAATCATTGAAAGCTGTATGCTGATGGCAAACCAGGCAGCCGCACGCCTGGCAAGGGAAGCGGCAATTCCGCTGGTCTACCGTGTGCATGAGGATCCCGCGCCGGAGCGTGTTGCAGCCCTGAAGGAAATGCTGCTGAAGCTCGGACAGCCTTGTCCGCAGTTTGAGGAAGCGACCCCGCGCGACATGCAGAAAATTCTGGATGACGCAAGGGACAAGAGCTGCTTCCCCGTTGTCAATAAGCTGACCCTGCGCTCTATGGCAAAGGCAAAGTACAGCTATGAGCCGCTGGGACATTTCGGCTTGGTTCTGCGGGACTATGCGCATTTCACCTCTCCGATCCGCCGTTATCCCGATTTGGTGGTACACCGCATCCTGTCGGACTATCTCGACGGTGCCGGCAAGGAGTGGCTCTGCAAGCGTTACGGCAGATTCACCGAAAACGCCGCCGAGCATTCCTCCGCAATGGAGGTGCGCGCAGTCTCCATCGAACGCGACGCGGACGACTGCTATGCAGCAGAGTTCATGCTTTCCCATGTGGGCGAAACCTTCCACGGCATCATTTCGAGCGTAACGGATTTCGGCATCTATGTGACGCTTGACAATCTGGTGGAGGGACTTCTGCACATCAACGATATGCCCGTTGGCAGTTACGAGATCGAGGAGGGCTGGTATCTGAAGGAGACCGGCACCGGCAGAACCTACCGCCTCGGCGACGAGATCGAAGTGCTCTGCGCAAAGGCAGATGTCAGCTCCGGCAAAATTGATTTCGCGCTGGTTATGGATTGATCGGTCGATCGCCTTTGGCGGGTCGCGGGCGACTCCCCACGGGGTGGGGAGGTGGCACGAAGTGCCAGAGGGGACGGCACCTGCAAGGTGCGCAGCCCCCGCCCCAAATCTCCCTACCCCCTCAACAAACCAAAAGGACAGTGCCCTCAAAGCACTGTCCTTTTCTCATTCTATTCAGTAAGTACCGCGTCCGCTCACTTGGAACGCCGGCGGCCGCCATTCTTGCGGTCAGTATTGCGCTTGATGTCGCACATGCGTTCTTCGCTGTTCTGCTTGAACTTGCTCATCATATCCTCGAAGGTCATTTCAGTCTGCGGCTTCTGGGGCTTGGGTTCCCACACTACGCCGCGGTCGCGATCCTGTCTGCGGGGACGCTGGGGCTTCTGGGACTGCTTCTCCTCCGGCATTGCCTTTTTAATGGACATGCTGATCTTGCCCTGTTCATTCACCTGCAATACCTTGACCCTGACCTCCTGATCCTCGGTCAGAAATTCACGGATGTCATTCACAAAGGTATTGGCAACCTCCGAGATATGTACCATACCGGTGATGGGCTTTGCGCCCTCCACGGGTACCTCTACGAAAGCACCGTAATTTGTGATTCCCTTTACCTTGCCGTCATAAATTTTTCCGATTTCCAGCTGCATACACTGAAAGCCCCCTGCTTCTTAAATTTACCGCCGTGCCGATCGCTCAGTCACGGGATGTGTCGTAATATCTGCGCTCATCGGGATACGCATAAGAGGTAATGCTGTTCTCCACGGCAAGCCGTTCCATATAACGTCCGATGTCGTCCGAATCAATAATGTCCTGAAGCTCCTCATTTTCCATCTTCATAATGGCAATGTCTTCCTCGATCTGCGCCAGCTCCAGCTCTTTTTCTGCAATGGCACTCTGGGTGCTGACGATGGAATACACACAGAAGACCACGAACATCACGCCTGCAATGCGCATCAGTATTCCGAATGCGAGACCGCCTTCCCATTTTCTGAACCCTGCCATTTTGCTCCACCTTCTTCCTGATACTACTTTTATTATACACCATAGCCGGGGGGTCTTGCAAGTGATTTTGGACATTTTTCTGTCGCTTTTTCTGTTTTTTGGAACTTCCTACAAATATACTGAAAAGTTTTCTACAAATCAATGCAAAACCTGTTTCCACCCACAGAAAGGGCGCACGGAGCAGCCGGCAGAGCCACTCTCCAAGGCGGATCACAAGCCGTCCGAGCGTGCATTCATGCAGCACGAAGCCGGCGGCACAGCCAATGGCGTAATACAGCCGGAAATCGCCCGCCGCAAAGGATGATGTATACCCTATGAGCAGGAGTGCGCAGAGTACGGGAAACAGTATATCCTCCATGGCAACGGCGGCAGCATGGTGGGGGATGAGCCGCCGGAGCAGCCGGAAGCTGTCAAACAGCAGCCCGCAGGGGATCCCCAGCAGACAGGCTCCCCCGAACAGCAGGAGCTGCTGCTCCGGAGACAGAAAGGTCTCCGGCACGATACGCAGCATCATCGGAACAGCCTCCCCAGGAGCGAGAGGGGCGAATGCTTATCGCGGTCGCCGTACTGCACCGACCAGATGTCCCCTTCTATGTTCATATTGCCGGTTTCGATGCTGACGGTATTGATATGCAGATCCCTGCCGGTCACAGTCAGCTCGCCGAGACCGGTGTAGAGTACGATCTCGCGTTCATCGAAGCTGTCCACATCCGTCACGCCGGAAAGGGAAAGGGTTCTGCGGTTTTCAAGGATCATGGTATGGGTCTTGGTGTCCTGCATGGGTGTGCCTCCTGTGTGTTGGAAATAGGGAACAAGAACACATTCTCATCTTGTCCGTTGTTACAGCATATGCACGCCCAGGCAAAAAAATGCAGCCGTGCGGCTGCATTTTTTTATCGTTTGCTGTAATGTATATAGCCATTCGCGGCAAGACGCTCCGTCAGGTCGTCCATGGCGTTGATGGTGGCGGTTTCATCCGCAGTGATGTGGATCTCCGTGGTTGTGCTGTATTCGCGGATGTGGGTCATCAGGGTGTTGATGTCCATACGGCTGTTCTGGAACAGATAGTCACTGCCGGAAACCGTGATCTCCAGGATGATCTTCTTGGTTTCCTCCACCGGGGCTTCGTTGTTCGGAGAGGCGGGAGTGTTCTGACTCTGGCTCTGACTCTGTGTCGGACTGCCGGAGCTGCTGCTGAATCCGCTGCCCAGACTGAAACCCAGACCGCTGCCGTCATAGCCAAGCACGAACAGCAGTGCAACCAGTGCGGCACAACCGATGGTAAAGCCGCCCATAGATTTTTTTTTCTTATCGCTCATAGTCCATCCTCACTTTGAAACATTGATTGCGGCAAAGTACAGATTCCTGT
This sequence comes from Oscillospiraceae bacterium, assembly GCA_045546475.1. Lineage (GTDB taxonomy): Bacteria > Bacillota > Clostridia > Oscillospirales > Ruminococcaceae > UBA3855. The sequence continues at coordinate 45,482 of JAZQCT010000040.1, read as the reverse complement.
ACGCTTCCTGTACATCCCCCACTGCTTCCCCGATCATCGGCACAGCAACGGCTGTACCGGGTGCATTGCCGTCATACGTCAGTGTGCTGATGATGACATCTTCCTTCTGAAAGCCTGCCCCCGCCAGGAGCTGTATGATCTCCTCTGCCAGATTCCCGTCCGCAGACGGACTGACGCTGCCAAGACGGGTATCCCCGCTGACGATGTTAAGCTTCCAGCTGCTGCTGGTTTCCATTTCCTGCAGGTTGAATGCAAGTACCGCGCCCTGATCAAATGCAGTCAGAGCCTGCTGGTTATTCGCGGCATTGGCATCCACCTTGAGAATACGCTCCCATTCCTCGTCCGCACGTTCGCGGAATTCTGCCTGTTCCTGTTCCGTTTCCTCCCGGAGCGTTTCATAGGAAATACGCGCCTCCTCTGCGGACTGCGACACGCTCTCGACCTCGATGGTGCTGAACAGGATGAAAAAGAACAGAATGATCATAATTACGTCAAGAAGCGACGTAAAATCGAGGATAATTTCCCGTATCTTCATACATTCACCTATGCAGGAGCTGGAGCAGGAAATGCTCCTCCTTCTGCGGCTCCTTGGTATCTTCCGTATCCCCGCCGGAGGATTCCTCGGCGGGCTGTTCTGCTTCAAGGCGTTTGAGAAGCGCACCGGTTTCCTGAATGCGGTCTTCAATGGCAGTCGCAAAGACGGCATTGAGCAGTTTAAAGATCACCGCAAAGATGATGCCCCAGGTGGTAGAGGTCAGCGCGTCAAAGAAGCTGTTCTTGGCACTGCTGATGGCAGCTTCACTGGAAAGATCCAGTGCAAGCAGTGCGGACACAGTACCGAACATGCCAAACAGCGGGAACAGGGAGATCAGGGTAATAAATAATGTATAGGAAACGGTCAGCAGGCTGTAGATGTGGCGGGTAAAACGGAGATTGCGTTCCGCTTCCCATTTCCGGATGTCACAGTCCGTCTTCTTTTTCGCCCAGAGCACCACTGCAAAGCACAGAACTGCCGCAACGGCGGCGGCTAAGATATACCAGTCAGAGGTCAGGATGCTGGCGGCTAATTTTGACCAGAAGCTCAATTCGATCACCTCACCTATTATTATACTCCAAAAATCAGCAGAATGCAACAGATTCCGACAATTTTTTCCGACAAAAAAGCGGATGCCCCTGCATCCGCCCAGTCTGTCGAAAAACCTCAATACGATCAAAGGGCTTTGCCTTTTGGCGGGTGGAGGGTGCGCAGCACCCTCCAAATATAGCCCCTCCCCCTTTGGGGGAGGGGTTGGGGTGGGGGCAGGCTTAGGGGTGCTAACCCCAGAAAAAAGACTTTTTCTACAAGCTGAAGCGGATGCCCCTGCATCCGCCCATTAGTATGCTTTCCGTGCTCAAAGCTCCCCGATCCAGCTGATGATCTCCGCATACAGCGGACACATGGCAGCGAGATGCATGGGAGCATTGGCAGTATCGCCGGTGCGCAGTTCCCCGTTCAGCTCCGCAGCATGTTTGCCGAGCTGCTCCAGACCGAGCGAGAGGCACAGCCCTTTCAGCGTATGCGCACAGCGGCAGGCGGTCTCAATGTCTCCCTCCTGCAGGGACTGCTCCAGCTGGGCAAAATGGGGATCATCGGGAAATTTCCGCAGATATTTCAGCACGAACTGTTCGTTCATCATGCGGCGCAGGACTTCGTCATAATCTGCGCCCGTCTTTTCATAGAATGCTTTCAGGGTCATGGTCGGTTTCTCCTTTATCATTGTTGGCAGCGGCTGCAAGCCTGCTGCAGAGCCGGGTCAGCAGAAAGGAAACAGCGGCACCGCCGGCAAGGGCAAGCAGGTGCAGCAGGATCGCGCCCGCTCCGCCTTCGGGCGGGGGCAGGAGCATTACGGCAGAAGCGGCGGCAATGCCCACAACACCGTGGGATACGGCGGCATAGGCGCGGCGGTAGAGCCTGCCGACAGCTTTGGCAAGAAGCAGGGTGCATACTGCCATGCCGATGCCCATCGGAAGCAGAACGGCAGGATCAAATGCCGAAATGCCTTCGAGCATGGGCTGGTATAATCCGAAAAACAGCATCAGGGAGGACGAGCTTAATCCGGGAACGATGAAGCTCAGACCCCAGAGCAGACCGCAGAGCAGATACCCGCCGATGCCGGGACGGATGGTCAGGGACAGCTCCGTGCGCAGCAGCCAGAGCAGCAGGAGCATTACGGCGAAGGACAGCAGCAGGGAAAGGATGGCATGTCCGTTTCTGCCTTCCTTACCGGCATCCTGCCAGAGCGAAGGGAAGGTTCCGAGGACAAGTCCGACGAAAATACAGGTCACAAGAGCCGTATCCCGTGCCAGCATCCATGCGGCAATTCCGGAAAGTCCGGCAAAGCCCGCAGCGGCACCCAGCAAAAACAGGAGCAGCATCGGGGCGTATTGCTTCAGGCAGGTGCGCGGATGGCTGATGGTTTCGATCAGCGGACGGTAGATGCCGAAGGCAGCGCAGAGTGTCCCGCCGCTTACGCCGGGCAGGATCGCGCCGAAGCCGACGGCGGCTCCCTCCAGCACCCAGACGATGCCGAGCAGCATACTGCGGAAATTCAGTTTCATAACAGTTCCTCCTTGGATCTTGCACCGCCGGATGCGGTGCGGTATCGGAAAAAGGCTCTAAAGATGCCTTTAAACATTGTACCACGCTTTTTGGTCCGCTGTCCGCAAAAATGCGTTAGATTTCTGTTAAATCTGCGTCAAGCCCCTGTCGGTTTCCGGCACTTCCGGGAGGGGGCGGACTCTGCCGCCGGCTGTCGGAACGTGACGGAAACTGTATCGCTGTGACGGTTTCCGGGCGGAGAACTGTCAAATTCCAATTTTAAATTGTCAATTTCCATGTTTCCGGAATATTTTCTGAAAAAATAGTATAATAAGATTGTAACGCGAAGCAGCGCAGAAAACTGCCGCGGAACATACATATGATAAGTAATACTAATTTGTAAAACTATAATAGGCAAAAGTGATTTCAAAAGGCAGCAGCCTTTTGCGGGCAGCGGGGACAAGCTGGATCTGTCTATTGGGGTTACAGAAATTAGTATAAACCCAAGAAACGAAAGAGGTAATTGATTATGAACATCCAGACAAACACCATGTACAGACAGATCGGCACCACCAGCGCAGAGCGTGAGACTGCCATCATCAAGACCCTGCTGAAGCTCGGCATTCCTGCCAATACCAAGGGCTTCCACTACATCAAGACCGCGCTGATGATCGGCATTGAAAGCCCCATCGCCCTGACGAGCATGTCCAAGACCATCTACCCGGCGATCTCGGAACGCTATTTTTCCGCCAGCTCCTCCAGCATTGAGCGTGCCATCCGCTATGCCATCGGACAGAGCGCACAGCGCGGGGATGCGTCCTTCATCTGTCAGATCTTCGGCTATACCAGCAGCCTGCAGTTCTACAATCCGACAAACCGCGAATTTCTGGCAGTTGTGGCAGAGTACATCCGCGAGAACCACTGCACCGCCGCACCGCAGGGCATTTCGGCATAACAGAAAACTACATAAGAAAACGGCGGGTCACCGGAGAGTGATCCGCTGTTTTTATCATTGCACAGGGGAAGACATTACTTCCTTCCCCGTGCAGCATAATCCGAGTAAGCCTTCCGCAGTTCTTTCAGGCTGCGCTGGCGGATGAGTACCACATCCCCGGTCGTCAGCTCAAACTGCTTGTCCGCCCTGGCGATATAGCTCATATTAACGATATAGCTCTGGTGGCACCGCAGAAAGCGGCTGTCATTCAGCTCCGCCTCGATCTCGCTGAGCTTGCGGTAGACGGTATACTCCGTGCCGTCGCTCCGATGGAGGATACAGACATTGTTGCGGCTCTCCACATAGACGATCTCGCCGAAAGGAATGCTGACAATGGTACTGCGGATGGAAACATGGTACTGACCGAGGCTGCTCCGGTCAATCAGGCGGTCAAGCAGATGGACAAGCTTCTCATAGTTGTGGGGCTTGAGCAGATAGCCCGATGCCTCCACCTCGTAGCTGTCCACCGCAAATTCCGCAGTGCTGGTGAGAAAAATGATCTTCCCCCCGCAGCCCACACGGCGCAGCTTTCTTGCGATCTCCATGCCATGCAGTCCGTCCATGATGATGTCAAGGAAGATCAGGTCATAGTAACCGCCCTCCTCAATGTCATAGACCAGATTCATGCCGTTATCATATTCCGTCATGGTATAGGGAATGGATCTGCACAATAGATATTCGTGCAGCAGTTCCCGAACCATTGCTCTGTCCATCGTGCTGTCGTCACAGATCGCGATTTTCATGCTTACCTCTTTTCAATGTCAGGCAGTTTCAACTTGCTGCCGCAGTGTTTTTCTGCGGCATAGTATTATTTTAACACATTAAAGCTATGATGTCAAGGGGGAATGCTGTATTTTTCGGCTTTTATTGGAGGCGGCGCAGCCCAAGGGGCGGCAGCCCCTTGGAACCCCTCTTTGGGGATTTCGTCCCCTTACCCTCTCAGGCTGCCGGTATTGCCCCATCATCAGGGCTTCATCATATATTCGATCGTACTCAGGAGCTTGTCGATCTCGATGGGCTTGGCAATGTGTCCGTTCATGCCGGCTTCAAAGGCAAGCACTCTGTCCTCCTCAAAGGCATTGGCAGTCATGGCGATGATCGGGATCTCTGCAAGCATAGGATCCGGCAGCAGGCGGATCTGCCTTGCGGCTTCGTAGCCGTCCATGACCGGCATCTGAATGTCCATCAGCACCAGATCATAGAAGCCCGCGCCCTTGTTTTGCAGCATTTCCAGCGCAGCCGCGCCGTTTTCTGCAATATCGACCAGAATGCCGACTGTGGAAAGAATGTCCACTGTGATCTCCTGGTTGATCTCGTTGTCCTCTGCCACGAGGATATGTCTGCCGCGTATGCGTTCCGTACTGCGCAGAGGATTGTCCTCCTGCTGTACATTGCAGACGTGCAGCAGAACGCGGCGAAGCTCCGACAGGAACAGCGGCTTGCAGACGAAATCCGTCACGCCCGCCTCACGTCCCTCCGGCTCGATGTCCGTAAAGTCGTAGGCGGACAGTACGATGATCGGCGGCTGCTTGCCGACCACGCGGCGCAGGCGGCGGGCAGTTTCGATGCCGTTCATATCCGACATGACCCAATCCACTACAAACACCTGGTACGGCTCGCCGATCTCGATCGCCTCCTCTGCACGGATGACGGCTTCACTGCCGCATACCGTCCAGTCCACGCGCATTCCCAGCCGCCGCAGCATCCGGGAAACGCTCTTGCAGGCGTTCATCTCATCATCCACCACCAATGCCCGCATTCCCTTGAAGATGTGGGTCTGCTCCGGCTCGGCGGCATTGCCCACGATGCGGAACTGGAGCGTCACGGTGATCTCCGTACCGACTCCCGGCTCACTTTCCACAGCGATCGTGCCGCCGCACATATCCACGATATTCTTGGTGATCGCCATGCCGAGTCCCGTTCCCTGGATGCCGCTGACCGTGCTGGAACGCTCCTGTGCAAACGGCTCGAAGATATGCTGGAGAAATTCCTTTTCCATGCCGATGCCGGTATCCGTGAAATGAAATTCATAGACTGCCATTCCCTCCTGCGCACAGCTCCGCTGGTAAATATGCATTGCGACTCTGCCGCCGGGGGCGGTGAATTTCACCGCATTGGAGAGCAGATTCAGGATGATCTGGTTGATGCGCAGCTTGTCGCAGTATATCATCTCATTCACGATGTCAAAGGTCAGCACCTCAAATTTCAGCTGCTTTGCATGGACATCCGCCTGCATGATGTTCCGGATCTCGCAGAGGATCTCCGAGAGGTTTTCCGGCTTTTCTGCAATGTTCATCTTGCCCGACTCGATGCGGCTCATATCCAGCACATCATTGATGAGGGAGAGCAGATGGTTGGAGGAATGGGTGATCTTCCGCAGATAATCCCGCACGCGCTCCTTGTTGTCGATATGCGCGGAGGCGAGGGTCGTAAAGCCGATAATGGCATTCATGGGCGTGCGGATGTCGTGGGACATGTTGTTCAGGAAGGTTGTCTTTGCCTTGTTGGCATACTGCGCCTGGTTCAGCGCGTCCCGCAGTGCCTGGCTGCGCTCATGTTCAATGCGCACATCCTCATCAATATTGCGAAAGCCGATGATCGCGCGCAGGGGGGTCTCCCCCTCGCCGATGCGCACACATTTGATCTGCCAGTAGGTCACGATGTCGTCCGTCTCACTGCGGTAGTCATGGTGGAACATATCGCGGCTTGTCAGCTGCGTCCGGATCTCGTTAAGATTGATCTTTTGCAGGAACTGCTCCCGATCCTCCGGATGTACCAGCTCCGCGCAGAGCTGCTGCAGCCATGTCTCGTAGCATTCATTGGTCAGGTGGGCAATGCCGGAGGTCTCATGCTGGAATACCGGGATCAGGAGACCGCTTTCCAGATCGACCACATACACATCACTGTAGTCATTGCTCAGCGCACGGATCAGCTGGAGCTGCTGGATCATGTCCTCGTTTTCCTTCTCCCTGGTAAGGTCGATGTACAGACTCTGGAAATAGGGCTTGCCGTTCTCGTCCTGTGCGAGTCTGCCGCAGCCGAGAATGTATTTCAGACTGCCGTCCCGGCACATAATGCGGTATTTGACGGAATAATCCGTAGTGGTCTGTGCAAGGCACTGCCGCAGCTCCGTGCGAACAAGCTCCCGGTCCTCCGGATAGACCATACCCATGGCATTGCCGCCGCTTGCCTCCATCATTTCCTCGACCGTATAGCCGAACAGTGCTGCTGCCCCCTCACTAATAAAGCGGTAGGAAAACTCCTCATTTGCCTCAATGTGCTTGATGCCGCCGGGGATCGCACTCAGGAACAGCTCCAGCTCGCGATTTCTCTGTTCCAGCACGCGCTGGGTTTCCATCTCCGCAGTGATCTCGACGATTGTCCCCTGATAGAAGCGTTCGCCGCCGAACTCACTGAGTCGTACATTGCCCTTGACCCAGATGATGCCGCGGGATTTGGTCTGCAGGCGGTAGTGGATCTCGCAGGTGCTGCCGATCTCATGCAGGGTAAGGACCGAATTGATCTTGCCTCTGTCCTCCGGCACGACCATATTGGAGAGCCTGCCTTCAAATTGCAGCCGAAGCTCCTCACGGGTGAAACCGGTCAGATCGCAGAACTGCTCACTGATCTCCCGGAACGGGAAGCCTTCTGCTTCTTCACAGCAGTGGTAGGCATCGGGACGGCGGTTTTTCATATATTTCAGCTCCAGATTCTGCTGCTGGAGCGCACGGTTTTCCTGCTCAATGGTGGTCTGCATCCGGAGCATTCCGGACATATCGCTCAGCTGACTGATCAGAAGGAGACAGTCGTCCTCCTCGACCACAAAGCCCCTGTCCGCAACGCAGCAGTAGCTGCCGTCTTTTCGCTGCATCCGGTAGGAGATAGCATAGTTCATGCCGCTGTGGGGATTGTTGCTGAGAATATGACGGGCAGTCATATCCGCGTCATCCGGATGAATGAAGTCCATTGCGGAGCTGCCCCGATGATGCAGCATCTCCTCACAGCTCTCATAGCCCAGCATCCGCAGAAGCGCACTGCTTGCATAGAAAATGGGGAAACCCTCCTGGCAGTACTGTCCGAGAATGCAGGCTTCTGCATTTTCTGCCAGGAGCTTTTCCAGCATCCCCCGGCAGTGCGCATCCAGCTCGGAGCTTTCCCGCAGCAGATCATCCCGCAGCAGCTCAAAGAAGACTGCATGGTAATGCCTGCCGTCCTCCTGCTCCATCTTTACGGTCTGCGCATAGATCCATTCTTTCGTTGCCGTATTATAAAAGGTATTTTCCTGTGTTTTCTGGTACAGAGGGCAGTTCGGGCAGATATACTCCAGATGTCCGAGTGCGCGGTAGCACTTCTGATGCAGACTGACATCCTGGTAATACTGTCTGAACTGTTCGTTCGTATAGACGATACGGTATTCTTCATCAATAATGTACATCGCTCTGCTTGTTATCATTGCAGCCTCCATTCTTGTCTTTTTAGGGATGCGCCTTCTTTCTTTATCTGCATTATAGCACATTTGCGGCAGGATTGCAATAAAATATAGAAAAGGGGACGGGAAACGAGGAAATTCGACAAAATACGGGGAATTGTACACGCAAATCAATTTTCAAAAAAATCGGTTTCAAAAGGTGGTAGCCTTTGGCGGTGCGCACCCCCGCCACAAAATCCCCCCCCCTCCGGGAGGGGGCAGGGGGTGGGGCAATTTTGATAAGCCCCGATAAAGAAAAATTGATTTGCATGGGAATTGTATTTTGTACCTTGACATTTCCCGATTCCTGTGGTATCATAGTAATACAAAAAATCATAGTAAAAGAAAGGTTGGATTTTATGCGTTATGACAGAATGACCGCCGCACTGCTTTGTGCGGCAATGCTTTTCGCCGGTGCGGCAATGCCGGAATATGCCGCTTTGGCAGAAGAAATCACAGAAACAACGGACACAACAGAAGAAACCACCGAGCGTTTCGGGCATTATGGTCCTCTGACCTATGAGATCATGGAGGACGGGCTGAAGATCATCAGCTGTGATATGGATGCGGTTTCTGTCGAAATTCCGCCGGAGATCGACGGTGTACCGGTCACAGAGGTCGCATTCAATACATTCGGCTCCAATGATGTATTGGAAACAGTGGTGTGGAACACTCCGGCATCCACTACCTTCGGCATGTTCAGGACTACGGGACTCAAGACCATCACCTTCGGGCAGTATGCCGAGAATGCGGATGTGTATGCGTTTGACGGCTGCGAGGATGTACACCTGATCGTGGACATGGAATATGCTTCCAGCTACCACAGCAGCGATGCGATCACGGAGGTGACGCTGACTGACAATGTTTCTTACACGAACCATGTATTTCTCAATTGCCAGAATCTGCGTACAGTTCACATCGGCGCGGGTCTGAAGGTGTTCGACAGCGATTCCTTCCTCTTTTGTCCCGCACTGGAAGCCTTTGAAATTGCGGAGGAAAACGCGGATTTCACTTCACAGGACGGCATCGTCTACAGTAAGGACATGTCCGAGCTTCTGCGCTATCCGGCAGGTCTGACAGCGGAGAGCTTTACTGTGCCGGAGTCTGTGCGCTGGGTGTTCCGCCACGCTTTTATTGATGCCAGAGTTCGTGAAGTGATACTGCCGGAAATGGTGGATATGGTAGGCGAAAGTGCCTTCCTCTATGCGGAGAATCTGGAAACGATCCAGGTGCCGGAATACAATCCCTACTATTATTCCGAGGACGGCGTTCTCTATGACGCGCGGTATCAGACACTGGTGCAGTATCCCAACGGCAAAAAGGATGTCGTTTTCCAGGTGCCGGAGGATGTGCAGGAGATCGGCATGAACGCCTTTACCGGCAGTCTTTACCTGAAACAGATCATTATCCCTGAGAACGTGCAGAGCATCCGTGAGGAAGCCTTCCGCGAATGCATCAGCCTGCAAACGGCGGATATTTCCGCCGCGATCAATACGCTGGAATACGGTGTATTTGAACATAGCCCGCTCCTGCAGACGGTCACACTTCCGGAAACCCTGCAGGAGATCCGCATGAGCGCGTTCGCAGACTGCACCAGTCTGTGCAGTGTCTACCTTCCGGCAGCTCTGACGACCGTTGGCAGCGGTGCTTTCCGAAAAACTGACGCGCTGACGGATGTATACTACGGCGGTACCGTTGAGGAATGGGGAGCTGTCACGATCGAATCCGACAACGACCCCCTGCTGGCAGCCACGATCCACTATGAAGCCGCTGCCCCGGAGATCCCGGTCCTGCCCGAACTCGGAGACGGCGACATTTCCGGCGAGGGTGAGACCACCGTTCTGGACGTGATCCTCCTGAAGGACTATCTCCTCGGCAGGATCCATCTCTATGAAGCGGAGCTGACCGCAGCGGATGTCAACTATGACGGTGCCGTGAACGCCTTCGACCTCGCCACCCTGAAAAAAATCCTGCTGAATCAGTGATTCCTCCGAATTTTTCTCCAAACCCCTTGCATTTCTCCATAAAATAGTGTATAATAAAGTCAAGTATGCAAACTGACAAGAATACGGATAACCCGAAAAGGAGAAACCCCTATGATCTTACTGGATGAGCTGAGAGTGGAAATGACAGGCTACCGCAAGGATATTGCGGAGCTGGGCGAAGTTTTGAATATCAAGAATGCAAGAGAAGAGGTCGCAGAGCTGCAGAAGCTTGCAACTGCGGAGGATTTCTGGAGCGATCTGGAAAATTCCCAGAAGGTGCTGCAGAAGACCAAGCAGCTCGAAAACCGTATTGCCGGCTATGAGAAGATGCAGGCAAGACTGGAGGACATCCTCACCATGATCGAAATGTGCATGGAGGAGGAAGATGAGGATATGCAGGCGGAGATCGTGACGGAGATCGCCGGCTTCAAGGCGGATCTCGAAGCGAAGAACCTGGAAACACTGCTTTCCGGCGAATACGACAGCTCCAATGCGATCCTGACATTCCATCCGGGTGCAGGCGGTACCGAGGCGCAGGACTGGGCAGAAATGCTCTATCGTATGTACAACCGCTGGGCAGAGCGTCACAATTTCAAGGTGCATCTGCTGGACTATCTCGACGGTGATGAAGCAGGTCTGAAGAGTGCGTCCATCATGGTCGAGGGCGTGAATGCCTATGGCTTCCTGAAGTCCGAGGCTGGCGTGCATCGTCTGGTGCGTGTTTCCCCGTTCGATTCCTCCGGCAGAAGACAGACCTCCTTTGCGGCACTGGAAGTCATGCCCGAAATTGATGACAGCATCGAGGTGGACATCCGTCCGGATGATATTGAAATGGAAGTATACCGTTCCTCCGGTGCGGGCGGTCAGAAGGTCAACAAGACCAGCTCCGCAGTGCGTCTGATCCACAAGCCCACCGGTATTGTGGTTTCCTGCCAGACACAGAGAAGCCAGTACCAGAACAAGGACTATGCAATGAAGATGCTGCGTTCCAAGCTCGTGGAGATCAAGGAGAGAGAGCATCTGGAGAAGATCTCCGACATCAAGGGCGTACAGAAGGAGATCGGCTGGGGCGCACAGATCCGTTCCTATGTGTTCATGCCGTACACACTGGTCAAGGATCACCGCACAAGCTTTGAAAACGGCAATATCAACGCAGTCATGGACGGCGATCTGGACGGCTTCATCAATGCCTATCTGAAGTCCCTGTCCCATGGCACACTGAATCAGAACTGATAAAAAAGACGATGCCCCGATAAAAATCGGAGCATCGTTGTTTTTTTATGTGGTTTATTCTGTATCAGGTACTGTAAGCCCCTCCAACGTAAACACGATCCGGACACGTTCCGTAATCTCCTGATTTAGATCATCAAAAACAGCAGTACGCAGGGGGAATTGAATGGTCGTAATATCCGTCAGCTCATAGCCGCTGTCGGTCTTGCTGGCATACTGCGGCTCACCGGTGAGATGTTCCACTTTCACATCGTCGATCCAGACTTCCTCCACCGTCAGTGCAATCGTTTCATACACGCCCAGCGGATTGGGGTCAATGTTTTCAATGCGCAGACAGATCGTATCTGCATCATCAAAATTCTCATAGATGGCGGTAGACCATGTAAAGTCATACCGTCCGTCCGTATAGATCCGTGGCTGTTTAAGACGAATGTCCTTTGTTTCAAGATCATTGAAGTTTGCCTCTAAAATGGGAGTGCCGAGCGGGGTCGGAATATCACGGTTTGCGGCTGCATAGATCATCAGATCCTCTGTATAGCCCGTACCCAGAGCGGCAGCATAGGAAAGGAGCATGGCGGCATCAGAAGCGTCCAGTTCAGCGTCCATATTGGCATCACCGGTGAAAACACCAGTAGGAACGATGTCTTCCGGAATTGTAACACCAAATGTATGCAGATAGTCGTTGAATCCGCTGACTGCCGTTCCTGCCCCCTCAGCAGCAAGGAACTGAAGCAGGATCGCGGCATCCTGTGCGTTTACATTGCCATCAGCAGTGTAGTCACCGAAGGGGGATTCGAGTGCCTGCGCCGGTGCAGGAATGAACGGCACCATCAGCACCCCAAGACATACAGCGGTCAGTCGGGAAAGCTTATATTTCATCATAGCACTACCTCCTTTTTGACAGTGAAAAACGGTTTTGTTATATCTATATTATACAACGTCAGTCGTCAAATGTCAAGCATTTTAAAAAAAGTGCATAAATTTACGCATTATTCATAAAACGATCTGCGACCCGCCAAAGGCTGCCGCCCTTTGAAACTTTAAGATTGCCATAGGTTCTATCTCCCCATCCCCCCGCATACAATCCATCAGTACACCAAATCATACGGAGGCTGATGCTATGAAGGGACTTACAGAAGCACAGGCGCGGGAGCGTCTGAAGGAATATGGAGAAAATGTTCTTGCCCAGGCAAAACCGCCGGGACCCGTGCGGATCTTTCTCGGGCAGTTCAAGGATGCCATGGTGCTGATCCTGCTTGCCGCGACCGGCATTTCTGCACTGCTCGGCGAGTGGACGGATGCCGTTACCATCATCGTTATCGTCCTGCTCAATGCCATCCTCGGCTTTGTGCAGGAGTACCGCACCGAAAAAACCCTCGAAGCCCTGCGGAATATGACCGCCCCGACTGCCCGCGTGTACCGTGACGGCAGACTGCAGGAGATCCCCGCAAGCCAGCTCGTTCCCGGCGACTGCATTGCCGTCGAAGCGGGGGACTGCGTGCCGGCGGACTGTCTGCTGACAGCGGCAAACCGCGTCTATGCGAATGAATCCGTCCTCACCGGAGAAGCCGAACCCGTCCCCAAGCAAAGCGGCAGTATGACGCTCGACCTCACCGGAATGCACCGCCCCTACCTGCTCTATGCCGGCACGGCAGTCACACGCGGCAGCGGCACCGCAACCATTACCGCAACCGGAAAAAACACGCAGATGGGACAGATCTCCGGTATGCTCACCGATATTGAGCGCACGGAAACGCCCCTCCAGAAACGCCTCGGCGAGCTTGGCAAAACGCTTGCCATTATCTGCATCGGCGTGTGTCTGGCAGTCTTTGCGGCAGGTGTCCTGCGTGGTGAGCCGGTATTCGACATGCTCATGACGGGTATCTCCATTGCCATTGCGGCAATTCCGGAGGGACTTCCTGCCACCGTCACCATCGCGCTTGCCCTTGCCGTGAGCCGCATGATGAAGCACAAGGCACTCGTCAACCGCCTGCACAGCGTCGAGACCCTCGGCTGTACCTCGGTCATCTGTTCCGACAAGACCGGCACGATCACCGAAAACCGCATGACCGTCACGGACATCTGCACCGCAGACCGGGCATTCTCTGTGACCGGAAGTGCGCTGCGCCGGGAGGGCGCGATCCTGGAGAACGGCGCACATGTGAACCCGAAAAGCACCGCCCCCCTGGAGCATCTGCTCCGCTGTGCTGTGCTGTGCAATAATGCCGAAATTTCGTCGGATACTCCCGCCAATACCCGCAATCGCGGCAGCCTGGAGGGAGCCGGGAGCTGGACGGCGGTCGGCGATCCGACAGAAACGGCACTCCTTGCCGCGGCGGCAAAGGGCGGTATTTCAGCAAAGACCCTTTCCGACCACAGCCGCATTGCGGAAGAGCCATTCGACAGCGACACGAGATGTATGACCGTGATCGTCAGGCGCGGCGGCAGCACCATCGGCTATGCCAAGGGCGCGGCGGATGTGATCCTGCATAGATGCGGCTTTATCCGGACAGATTCCGGCATCCAGCCCATGACTCCTGCCATCCAGAAGCAGATCCTGCTCCAGGCAGAGGGGCTTTCCGAGCGTGCGCTCCGTGTTCTGGCATTTGCCGAAAAGGACGATGCATCGGATGTTTCCGGATGTGAAAGCGGCATGGTCTTTCTCGGTCTGACCGGTATGCTCGATCCGCCAAGAGCCGAGGCAAAGGAAGCCATCCGCACCTGTGCGGCGGCATCCGTCCGGACGGTCATGATCACGGGCGACCATAAGAAGACCGCCGCCGCCATTGCCCGGCAGGCAGGACTTCTGCGCGGCGGCGAGGTCATCACTGGGGATGAGCTTGACCTGATGAACGATACGGAGCTTGACCGCAGGCTGCCGAAGATCAGCGTATTTGCAAGGGTCAATCCCTCCCACAAGCTCCGTCTTGTCCGCGCATTCAAGCGCGGCGGGCATATCGTCACCATGACGGGCGACGGTGTGAATGACGCACCTGCCATCAAGGAAGCGGATGTGGGCGTTGCCATGGGCGAGGGCGGCACGGATGTTGCCAAGCAGGCGGCGGATGTGATCCTGATGGACGACAACCTTGCCACACTCGTGAAGGCAGTGGAGCAGGGAAGATGCATTTATGCAAATATCCGCAAGTTTGTGCGGTATCTGCTCTCCTGCAATATCGGCGAGGTCATCACCATGTTCCTCGGCATCCTCATGGGAATGCCGGTCGTCCTGCTGCCGGTGCAGCTGCTGCTGGTGAATCTGGCAACGGACGGTCTGCCGGCGATCGCCCTCGGACTGGAGCCGCCGGAGCGTGACATCATGAAAAAACCGCCGCGCAAGCCGGATGAAAGCTTTTTCGCAGACGGACTGCTCGGTAAGATCATCTGGCGCGGCGTATTCATCGGACTCTGTACCCTCGGCTCGTTCAGCACAGCCATGCGCTTCGGTGCAGGACTGCCGGAGGCACGGACGGCAGCACTGCTGACGCTTGTTGTATCCCAGCTCGTGCATGTATTCGAGTGCAAATCGGAGCAGGGGACGCTCCTGCGTGTGCGCTATTTCTCCAACTGGAAGCTGATCGGCGCGGTGCTGGTATCCGCCCTGCTGATGGCAGTGACAGTATGGCTCCCGCAGGCACAGGTTATTTTCGGGACAGCATCCCTCTCCGGCAGCATCCTCTGGCAGGCACTCGGCTTCGCCTTTGCCGTGCCGGTGATCTCATCGGTGGTGGGGATGTTCGGAGGGAAGCACAAATAATGCATGAAAATACAAGAAGCTGCATGGATGATGCAGCTTCTTGTATTATGTTTTTTATTGAATCGTAAATTCTGCAGAGAGGTAGTCTCCTTTGTCAATCCGTCTGTGATGCAGCTTCCTGCGCCTGTTCATCATTGATCCAGATCTCGCATTCCGGCAGATTCTCACATAGAAAAGTGATCTGCTCCTGCGTCAGATCCTTGCAGTAGATGTTCAGATACCGCAGATCCGTCCAGTCTGCGAAAAATGTCACATCATCCGCTGTTTCTGCGACTACATACAGATACCGCATCGGCGAAAGCTCTGCCGCAGCGGAAAGATGCTCCGTGGATAACGTGTGCAGATACGAAATATCATATGCATGTTCATAACGTTCTTTTGTTTCCTGATCATAATTGGTCAGTTCGAAGTTTTCCCCCGGAAGTTCCTGCAAAGCAATTGTAATATGATGGTCATGCAGTTCGGATTCCGGATGATCCTGCAGATACTCCGCTGTCCGTTTCTGAATCCGTGCGATCTCTGCCGCAGCACGGTCTTTGGTGCAGAACATCGAAGTCAGGCTGAATCGCTCGAAACGATCAAGTCCAAAATACACCCATGTTTCGTTTGTTTCCGAATCGCTGCGGATACTGTAACACTGGTAGTGCATCAGCGGCATCGTACCATATATCCAGGCAAGCTCCTTGTGATACGGCTGATCTGTTTCGATCCACCGTTCCTGTATGACGCAGGGCAGCGTGAATATGCAAAGGATCACCAGTACAAGGGTGATGGTCTTTGCACGTTCACGCTTTTGCTTTTTATGTTCTTTCATCAAGTGCCGTATATGTACGCTCATCCACGATCGCCTTATACGCCGGGCGGATGATCTTGTTGGAGTTGATCAGCTCCTCAATGCGGTGCGCCGACCAGCCCGCAATTCTGGCAATTGCAAAAATCGGCGTGTACAGCTCGGACGGCAGTCCCAGCATCCTGTAAACGAATCCGCTGTAGAAGTCCACGTTTGCGCAGACACCTTTATAAATACGGCGTTCTTCACCAATCACCTGCGCCGCCAGACGTTCTACACGATCATAGAGTTCAAATTCCTTTTCTCTGCCCTTTTCCACAGAAAGCTTCTGCACAAAGCCCTTGAAGACCTTTGCTCTGGGGTCGGAGATGGAGTATACCGCATGTCCCATGCCATAGATCAGACCGGCATGGTCGAACGCTTCCTTATGGAGCAGCTTGCGCAGGTAGCTCTTGAGTTCTTCCTCATCCTCCCAATCCTTGACATTTGCCATGAGGTCGTCGAACATCTGCACCACCTTGATATTCGCACCGCCGTGCTTCGGACCCTTCAGGGAGCCGAGTGCCGCCGCGATGGCGGAATAAGTATCCGTACCGGAGGAGGATACAACATGTACAGTAAATGTGGAATTATTGCCGCCGCCGTGTTCTGCATGGAGGACAAGTGCAAGGTCGAGGAGCTTTGCCTCCAGCGGTGTGAACTTGCTGTCCGGACGCAGCATATGCAGGATATTCTCCGCAAGTGACAGATTTGGGTTCGGCTGGTGGATGAACAGGCTTTCGCCCGCCTTGAAATTATACGCCTGATAGCCATAAACCGAGATCAGCGGGAACAGGCTGATGAGGGACAGGCACTGGCGCAGAACATTCGGAATGGAGATGTCATTCGCCTTGTTATCGTAGGAATACAGGGTCAGTACGCATTTTGCGAGGGTGTTCATCATATTGTCACTGGGAGCCTTCATGATGACATCGCGCGTGAAGACTGCCGGCAGGAAGCGAAGCTCCGCCATAAGCCGCGAAAAATCTGCAAGCTGCTCCTTGGTCGGAAGCTGACCGAACAGAAGCAGGTAGGTGGTTTCCTCAAAGCCGAGGCGGTCATCCGCCACGAAGCCTGCAACGAGATCCTCGACATCATAGCCGCGGTAATAGAGCTTGCCCTCGCAGGGAACGCTCTGTCCGTCCACGGTTTTGGAGGCAACCACATTGCCGATGTGCGTCAGACCGGCAAGCACGCCCTTGCCGTTGAGGTCACGCAGACCGCGCTTGACATCGAATTTGGTGTAGAGTGCAGGATCAATGGGGAACTCCGCACAGCAGCGTGCAGCGAGTTCATCGATCTGAGGGCATCCAGCGGATGCGTAATCATAACGAGCCATATCATAAGTCCTTTCTTATCTGTGAGATACCGCAGTATCAGGGCTTGTGTCCGCCCGGAGGACGGACTGGTATGGGTGACAGCGCGCAGCTTGCACTATTCCAGCAGTCAGATGGGGAATTGGTATCGGGCGGCTGTGCAATATCAAACATCCTGAAACGGAGCTTCATAACAGTACTGTAAACTGCAAAAGCAAAGTGCATAAAAGAAAATCCATCACAGGAAGTAAGGTATATTTACTATATTATACCATACTCTTGCGGTAAAGTCAACAAAAAAGCAAAAAATATTTATCGAAATTTATCTAATTTTCCTCTTTACAAATGTGTCGGAATATGCTATAATATATAAGGTCGTTCGAGGTGTGGCTCAGTTTGGTAGAGCACTACGTTCGGGACGTAGGGGCCGCAGGTTCAAATCCTGTCACCTCGACCAGCAAACCCTCCGATGTGAAAGCATCGGAGGGTTTTTGATTATCCGGAAAACACGCCATCTCTATTGACAAACCATCCATATTGCTGTATAATAAAATTAGGGGAATTCCACATATTTCTCTATATTTTGTACAGATCGGAGGAATTATCATGAAACACAAACTGCTCGCACTCTTCACTGCAGGCATGATGCTTGTTTCTGCATCTGCTCTGCCGTCCGCGTCCGCCGCAGATCAGCCCTCAATGGATTCCGTCATCGGCACACTCCCTGACTGGACACCGATGAATTTTGCTGATGCCATGCAGTTTTACAATACCTACGGAAAATCCCATGTAGAGGATAATTTTATTTGTCTGGTCAAACCCGTTCGCTTGGATGAAAAAGACAAATATAAAACCTCGTATTCTGGCAGTATGGCAATGATCGATACCCCTGCCTGCACATCCCCTGCGTTTTTTACACTTGACATTCCCAAGCAGCCCGATCCGAATGATGCGGAAGCTTTTGCAGAATATGAAAAATACTGCGATAAATTAGGCATCCCCACGGATGACTACAGCTTTTTTGAGGCATATCAGGAAAGTGAAGTGCAGTATGGCTTTGAAGTTCAGTTTTTCCGTGTGCTGGAGGGCGAGGATCTCACAGTGCAATGGATCGAGGATCTCGGTGAAGATTATAAGAAAAAGATCATTGAAACATTCACCTTTGAAAATCCGGACGGCTTCATCGGACAAACCGATATTTACAGCTGGCTGCCGGATTGCCCTGCTGAGTATGATTGGCTCAAAAGCTATAGTCTT
Source organism: Oscillospiraceae bacterium (assembly GCA_045546475.1). GTDB lineage: Bacteria > Bacillota > Clostridia > Oscillospirales > Ruminococcaceae > UBA3855. Next base: position 27,068 of record JAZQCT010000040.1, on the reverse strand, counting down.
GATTCTACGCTTGCTTCCAGTCGTGCCTGCGTATTTTACAACTATATCGCATACTGTGCAGATGTGAACGCAAGCACGGGAGCTTCTCTGGAAATGGCGCAGACCGGTGATGGTGCAATTGAATTTGTGATGGAATCCGATTGCAACGGTTTTGATCTGCGATCAAAAGTAGAGCCCGTTGACGGACAGGGTTCTTCCTCTGTTATGGTATATGAGCCGATTGCGGCTGGATTGGTCGATGTGGAATGGTCGGTCGGCAGGCACTGGTCGGATGAAGCACCTTTTGATACAACATACGGAAGCTATCATATCAAGAACGACTGTACCGAGATCGTTGACCTTTCAAATGGCAGTACAATCATCACATTTATAGACGCAGACACAGGTGAACTGATTGACGTTCTCGAAAATTCCTCGTTCATGAAAAGTACAATACAGCAGAATCCGGATGACCCTTGTCTCAGTGAATTATTTCCTGTTTCCTCGAATCCGTGCATCATTGATTCAATCAGCGCATACGATCCCAATTGCGGCTATTCGTTCGACATCAGAACGGAGGACGGCTATTATGATTTTCATGGATTTGAAGTCACATCTGAAACATCCAACCGTGTTGAAGTGAACTGCTATCTGAGCTGCAAAACGAATCCCGCTCCTGTTCTGCCGGACGGTGCAACAAGAATCACGCTGTATGACAAGGATACGGGCGAGCTGATTCCGGACGAAGTTATCAGGCTGCACAACTTCACGTTCGGCACAAATATCGGCTATCAAAACGACAATGTGCCCGGCGGCTGGATGTATACAGGCCCGTTTTTTACTGTCGATTCCAATTCCTTTATTCTGGAAAACGATCAGCTGGCGCATTATTACAAATATGCTGATCTGTTTGAATTCTACTGCGAAGATCAGCCTGAGGTGATCTATTACAGCAACGATTCCATGGATCTGATCTTCAGAATCAAGATTGAGGTCTCCGGCGATCTGAACGGCGATGGGGATTGCAGCGTTCTGGATGCTGTGACATTACAGAAGTGGCTGCTTAGGTCGGATCAGGTTGAGGTTTACTATTTGGAAGAAGGCGATCTGGATCTCAACGGCAAGCTGGATGCCTTTGATCTTGCCATTATGAAGCTGATGTTAGTGCAGGGGGAATGAACGAAAAAGATGGTCGGATTTTGTACTGAAATCCATGTCATCTAATTTGTCACACCTTGCCAGCGGCGCGGAGCCCGCGCGGGCGATTCGCGTATGAGAGTTTCCGAGTGATCGGGAACTCTTTTTTTCGCGATCAGGCTTGACTTACCGCATGATTCCTTTGCGCTGAACGTTTTGAAAAAGATCCCATACTCCGTTTTACCGGAATATGGGATCTTCTTAATTTTTACTTCAGCTTCGCCCCATCCGCAAACGCCTTGCCGACCTTTTCGCCGAGGGTCAGATAGTCGTGGTTCACCGGATCATAGGTGATCGGGCGGAACTTGGACAGATCGACCTTTCCATCCGTCAAAATGCGCTCCTCAGCGCAGACATTGACGATCTCTCCCACCAGACGGCAGGATTCCTCGTCGTAGCTGATGAGCCTGCATTCCAGTGCAAGCGGCAGCTCCGCAAAGAGAGGAGCGTCCACATTTTCGCTCTGCACTGCCGTCCAGCCTGCCTTGGCGATCTTGTCGGGCTCTTTGTTACCAGAAACAATGCCCACATAATCGGCGGCAATCACGTTTTCCGCATCGGCAATGCTGACGGTGAATGCCTTTCTTGCAAGGATATTTGCCGTGGTCTTGTGATCCTCGCTCACGCAGATGGAAATCTGTGTCTCCTCGCTGATGCCGCCCCATGCGGCATTCATTGCATCCGGTGTGCCGTTTTCATCGTAGCTGCCGATAATCAGCACGGGCATGGGGTACAGAATTGCTTTTGCGCCTAAGTTTTTTCTCATGATTGGGGTCCTCCTGTTAATTATATTCAGCGGATTTAAATGGTGTCCCGCTAATTTCCTCAATAAAAAACCGATTCAGCAAATCCCAGCTTTTCTTCTCCTCCCTGGGCAGTCCCTTCATAACATCATCCAGGTACTGCACACTATGGCTGAGATAGCTGTCGATTTCCTTAATCGGAGTAATTGCAGCTTTCTCCGGGGTGTGCAGCTTGATGTCAAGCAGATAGTCGAGCGGTGAACGGAGTGTTTCCGGCAGAAATGCCTCCGCCAGCTCATCGAATAATACCGGCGGTGCCGTCCGTTCATGCAGCACCCAGTAACAGGCTAAAATAGGTCTGATTGCATAGAAATACTTCTTAGGACGTACGGTTTCCCCCTGCAGGTAAGCTTTCATATTATGCCGTGCGGTGTTCAGGTAGTGGTACACCATATTTTTCACAGAAAAATACGCATTCATAATAGGAGCAATTTTGTCAGGAAAATCCGTCCTGCAGTAGCAGATCGGAGAGCGCACCCACTCATAGAGCGTGGGATTGGATTTATAGAGCAGCCGCAATGTCTTATCAAGATCCCAGCCATTGACATCCCAGGTATCGTCAACAGGAAGCTCGATCACATCACGGGACTGGTGCAGCTGCAAATAACTGTCTTTCGGCTTTTTGTAGATAAATCTGACATCAAAATCACTGTCCGGGGACGCAAATCCCCAGGCTCTGCTGCCGGATTCTACGGCAAGCAGTACCTGCACATCGTATTCTTTCTCGATCCAGCGCAGCTTTTCAGGAACAAGTCGGTTCATTTCTTCCTGTGTCATGGTATTCCATCCCCCTTGCTGTTTTCTTAATTATAGCATAGTACCTGCGAAAAATCAACCTCATTCTTGCATTACTCCTTGACATCCCCCCCATTCCATGCTATAATAACAATACAAGTTATCACAGTCCGTACAGGGGAAGTTCGGTGCAAAGCCGTCGCAGCCATCACTGCCGTAATTGGGCAATGCCCATAAGTCGGAATACCGGTCCGGACAATGCTGGTGTTGAGTACCTTTGGATATGAAGGGTGCAGCCGTTTGAAGTGTCCGCAGGTGGGGTATGCCCGCCCGCCGGATGCAGAGGATCGCTGCGCCCTTTCGTTGCTTTCTGGCAATGAAAGGGCGTTCTGTATTAGGTCAGGAGGAATTGAGGTATCATGGAAAAGCTTACAAAAACCGCCTGTATCCTGCTTTTGCAGGAAAAGTTCCGGCAATTGCAGTCGCAGGGCGAAACACGGTATCCCCGGCGTTCCGACTTCACAGAACGCGAGGTGGTCGCCATCAAGGCATTCCTCGGACCCTGGCCAAGGGCACTTGAAGCCGCAGGTGTGAAACCTGAAAAAGAAAAAAACAAAGAGAGGTCATTATCATGAAACATGCAGTTATTTCCATTCTTTCCGTGCTTGCCGCAGCCGCAGTGCCGGCAGTTTCCGTATCGGCAGCGGATACCGCTGAGGTCTATGTGACCATCGCAGACAATACCGGTGCGCTTGCGCTTGCTGCGCAGCCGCTGACTGTGACCGATGCTGACGGAGACGGTGCGCTGACCGTTAATGACGCGCTGTATCTTGCCCATGAAGCCCACTATGAGGGCGGTGCCGCTGCCGGCTACGGCAATTCCCGCACGGAATACGGACTCGGCATCACAAAGCTCTGGGGTGCGGAGCAGGGCAGCAGCTACGGCTACTGTGTAAATCATGCATCCGCATTGTCGCTGGAGGATCCCATTGCGGAGGGTGATCATGTCAATGCCTACTGCTATACCGATCTGACCGGATTTTCGGATACCTACTGCTTCTTCGATGTGAACACCGTTTCTGCCAAGACCGGCGAGGAGATCACCCTCACCCTGTCTGCAAACGGCTATGATGCAAACTGGAATCCCGTTGTTCTGCCGGTGGAGGGCGCAGTGATTACCGTGGACGGCGAAGCGACCGCATGGAAGACCGACGCGGACGGCAAGGTCGCACTGACGCTTGAAACCGCCGGCAGCTCCGTGATCAGCGCGGTTTCCGATACGCAGATCCTCGTTCCCGCTGTCTGCAAGGCGGAGGTAACTGCCGCAGAGACCACCGCACCGGAGACCACTGCAGAACCCGAAACCACCGCCGCACCGGAGACCACCGCTGCGCCGGAAACCACAGCGTCCACTACAACAGCCGCAGCCACAACCACCGCTTCGACCAAGCCTGCTGCAGGTACGCCCGCCGCTACCGGAGACAAGACCGGCTTTGCACTTGGCGCAGCAGCTCTGACAGCTCTGGCAGGTCTGCTTCTGACAGGCAAGCGTCATGAAAAGTAAGCACATGTTCTCACAGAATGTGACAGCAGCCTCTAAGCGTTTCGCCGGCATTTTCGCGGTGATCTGCTTTCTGTGCGCGGCACTGTACCCTCTGCGGTGCAGTGCCGCTGACGCGCAGGAGCTGCTGGATGGGCTTACCGCCTATGAGCTTGCGCAGAGTAACGCGGATTCCGTACAGGAATGGATCGACGCAGCACTGACGCAGAATGCCGGCATGACCTCGGAATGGTACATCCTCGCACTGTCGCAAAGCGGCGAAAGCTATGATTTTTCGGCATACCGTGACGCACTCACTGCCTACCTTTCCGAAAACACCGTGAGCAGTGCCGTCACCCGCCAGAAATACGCCTTTGTATACCTCGGCACTGGCAGCAATGATGCCTATATTGCTGAAGTAACGGGCAATTCCATCGGAGAAATGGGCATCATGAGCTGGGTATTCGGTCTGCATCTCCTGCATAATGGCTGTACGGGAAGTCCCTATACGGAAGCGGATGCCGTGCAGAATCTCCTTGCCCTCCAGCTCCCCGACGGCGGCTGGGCGGTGTCGGGGGAGCGCAGTGATGTGGATGTCACTGCCATGACCCTGCAGGCACTTGCGCCGCATTCTGCCGAATACCCGGAGGAGATCGGCAATGCCCTTGATTTCCTCTCCGCAAGCCAGCTGCCCGGCGGTGACTTTGCAAGCTACGGCGTACCGAATCCGGAAAGCACGGCACAGGTATTGACTGCGCTCGTATCGCTGGGGATCGACCCCCTCACGGATGCACGCTTTGTGAAAAACGGCAGTACCCCCCTCGATGGAATTGCCGCATACCGCCTGCCGGACGGGAGCTTTTCCCATACCCTGGGCGGCACAGTGAACCAGAACGCCTGTGCACAGGTGTTTTTCGCCCTGAATGCTCTCCAGCAGGGACGGAACCCTTATCTGTTCACCGCGCCTGTCAGCGCATCGGCGCAGTGGGATGGGCGCGTGACCGTGACGCTCTGCATCCTCGGCGCGGGCGGTCTGCTCTGTCTGGTGCAGCTCTGCCGGAACAAGCGCGGCATGAAGCATTATCTCGTCATTCTGCTGGCAGCGGCGGCTGGCATTGCCATTGTATGGCTCGTGCGCATTGAAAGCGCGGAGGAATACTACCAGCCGGACAGCACCGCCGAAGCGGAGATCATCGGCACCGTCACCCTGAGCATCCGCGCCGACACTGTTGCCGGACGGGCGGAACATCTTCCGGCGGATGGCGTTTTGCTCGGAACAACGGAATTTCCCCTTGCAGAAGGGGATACGGTCTTTGACCTCCTCACCCGTGCGGCGCAGGAACACAGCCTTCATTTTGAATACAGCGGTACGCCGGAGCTTGCCTATGTGCAGGGTATCGGCAATCTGTATGAGTTTGAATACGGCGATCTGTCGGGCTGGGTCTACCGTGTGAACGGCACTTCTCCTTCTGTTGGCTGCGGAGCCTGCACACTGCAGGACGGAGACGCTGTGGAGTGGCATTATACGCTGGATCTGGGGAAGGATGTGGCGCAGTGAGATCCTTTTCCGAAATGCACCCGGCTGTCCAGATGGTATATTTTCTGGCAGTTACCGGTATTTCCATGTTCTGTATGCATCCTGCTGTTACTGCACTCTCCCTCGGCGGCGCACTGCTTTTGTATTTCCTGCGCAATGGTCTGCGGGACGGCAGATCCCACCTGTATTTTCTCCTGCTCTTCGTCCTGCTTGCCCTGCTCAACCCCCTCACCTCTCACAGCGGGGTGACGGTGCTGTTTGTGATGAATGACAATTCCATCACGCTCGAAAGCCTGATTTTCGGCATATTCGCGGCATCCTCCATGACGGCGGTGCTGTATTGGTTCCGGAGCTTCTCGCAGATCATGACGCGTGACAGGCTGCTGCATGTATTCGGGCGGCTCTCCCCGAAGCTCGCACTCGTCCTGTCCATGGCTCTGCGCTTTACGGCACTGCTCAGCGCACAGGCAAAAAAGATCACACAGGCACAGAAGGCTCTCGGACTTTACAAGGAGGATACCCTCCCTGACAGGGTGCGCGGCGGTCTGCGCATTTTCTCCATTCTGCTCACATGGGCGATCGAAAACGGCATCATCACCGCCGACAGCATGGAGGCGCGCGGTTACGGCACCGGCAAACGCACACATTTTGTGATATTCCGGATGACGGGCGCGGACTGGCTGGTTCTCTCCATTGTGCTTGTCTGCACTGCGCTGACCCTTGCAGGAATGCCCGCGCTTGTCCATACCTTCTATCCGTATTTTTCCGTATCCATAAGCTCCGCACCGGCAGTATGCAGCCTGATCTCCTATGGGATCCTTGTGCTTCTGCCAGCGATCATTGACACAGAGGAGGCGATCAGATGGCACTGCTTTCTGTCAGGCATGTAAGCTTTACCTATCCCGGATGCACCGCCCCCGCCGTGCAGGATGTTTCTTTTTCTGCCGGGCGCGGGGAGCTGATCGTTCTCTGCGGTGCGACCGGCAGCGGCAAATCCACTCTCCTGCGCCTGCTCAAGCGTGAGCTGACCCCGCTGGGGGAGCTTTCCGGCGAAATCGACTTCTGCGGCGTGCCGCTTGCGGAGCTTTCCGGAAGGGATGCCGCCGCCCGGATCGGCTTTGTCATGCAGAAGCCCGAGCAGCAGATCGTCACCGACAAGGTATGGCATGAGCTGGCATTCGGGCTGGAGAATCTCGGCATCCCGCAGGATACCATGGCACTGCGGATCGCAGAGGCAGCGGACTGGTTCGGGATCGGGGACTGGTATGACAGGGACACCTCCTCCCTCTCCGGCGGACAGAAGCAGCTCCTGAACCTTGCCGCTGTGACGGCAATGCAGCCGGACATCCTCATCCTTGACGAACCCACTGCCCAGCTCGATCCCATTGCGGCATCCGAGTTCATCGCCGCCCTGCAGAAGCTTTGCACGGAGCTGTCCATGACCGTCCTGATCGCCGAACACCGGCTGGAGGAGCTTGTCCCCATCTGCGACCGGCTTCTGGTGATGGAAAACGGCAGCCTCCTCTGCGATGCCCCGCCCCGCGAGGCAGTCCTGCAGCTGCGCGGAAAACCGGAGCTGCTCTGTGCCATGCCGGCAGCGGCGGAGCTGTATCATCAGCTCGATGTGCCGGCGGAATGCCCCCTGACGGTGCGGGAGGGGCGGGATTTCCTCGAAACCCATTTCTGTAATACCGTCCGCAGCCTGCCCGATGATGCGGCGCAGCCGGATACGCCGCCCGTGCTGGAGTTCCGGGATGTGTACTTCCGCTATGAACGCCGCCTGCCCGATGTGCTGTCCGGTCTGCGCCTGACCGTGCATGAAGGGGAGATCTTCTGCATTCTCGGCGGCAACGGCTCCGGCAAGACCACCGCCCTCCGGGCTGCCGCAGGACTGCACAAGCCCTATGCGGGGAGCATCCATGTATTCGGCAAACCCCTGAAAGCCTATCCGCGCCAGTCGCTCTATCAGAACTGCCTTGCCGTTCTTCCGCAGGATGTGCAGACCGTTTTTCTGCACAACACCGTAAGAGAGGAGCTGGAGGGAACGGATCTGCAGGACTTCCCCTATGACCTCAGCCATCTGCTGGATACGCACCCCTATGACCTGTCCGGCGGTGAACAGCAGCTTCTCGCGCTTGCCAAGGTGCTTGCACAGAAGCCGCGCCTGCTCCTGCTCGATGAGCCGACCAAGGGACTGGATGCCCATGCAAAACAGAATTTCATCCATATTCTGCGGCAGCTGCAGGCGCAGGGCATGACGCTTGTGATCGTCACGCATGATACCGCCCTTGCCGCGGAATGTGCGGACAGATGCGCCATGTTCTTCCGCGGTGCCATCGTTTCCACCGGCACGCCAAGGCGTTTCTTTGCGCAGAACCGTTTCTACACGACCGCGGTGAGCCGCATGACAAGGGGCATATTTGACAATGCCGTGACCGTGCAGGATGCCGCCGCGCTGTGCCGGCAGAATGGCAGAAGGGGGGCAGCAACATGATCTATATTGCAGACCGTCGGGTCAGGCATGTCCTGCAGTGGCTGATCCCTTTTCTCCTGATGCCCGCCGCGGTACTTGCCGGGACGCTGCTGATTCCGGAAAAACGGCATCTTTTCGTATCCTTTGCCGCCGCACTGCTTGCCCTCCTGCTTTTTCTGGCAGGCATCGAGCAGCGCAGGACCGGCACACGCCGCATGGTGCTGACTGCTGTGATGACCGCGCTCTGCATTGCCGGACGCTTCATCCCCCTGTGCAAGCCCGTGACCGCTGTGATCATCCTGACCGCCCTCTATCTCGGACGGGAAGCGGGCTTTCTGACCGGCGCAATGGCGGCACTATTGTCCAATTTTTTCTTCGGACAGGGGCCATGGACAGCATTCCAGATGCTTGCATGGGGCATGATCGGCTGGCTTGCCGGGGCAATGGCAGAGCCGTTGAAACGCCGCAGGAGCCTCTTGCTGCTCTACGGCGCACTGTCTGGTATTGCTTATTCCATGGTGATGGATGTCTGGACGGTACTCCAGTACAGCGGCAGCTTTGACGGCAGCATCTACCTTGCCAAGCTCCTCACCGCCCTGCCCCATACCATACTTTATGCCGCAGGAAATGTGGTCTTTCTATGGTATCTGGCAAAGCCCTTCGGCGAAAAGCTGGAACGGGTCAGAAAGAAATACGGAGTGTGATTTATGGCGGATCATCGTTGTTTTGCAAATACGGACTGTGAATATTTCCCCTGCCATCCGGATGCGGACAGGGAGAACTTCAACTGCCTGTTCTGCTACTGTCCCCTGTATGTGCTTGGGGCGGAATGCGGCGGAGATTTCCGCATCCTTGAAAACGGCATCAAGGACTGCTCCGGATGCCTCTTTCCGCACAGGCGGGAGAGCTACGACAGGATCACAGCGAGATTCCGGGAGATCTGTGAAAAAATGAATGGCGGCGGAGACTGAATCTCCGCCGTCATTTCTGCTATATCCTTATTTTTCCGCAAGCATCTTCTTCATTACTGCAAGGTCAAACACATTCAGCACGCCGTCCTCATGCAGCTCGCCCGCTGCTGCATTGGTAATGTCACCGGCATTCAGCAGCCATTTCTGGAGCATGATGACATCCAGAACACTGAACGCATCGTCCGCATTCACATCGCCGATGATCTCTTCCGGTACTTCTGCATATGCCGGCTCCAGGATGAACTTCTGTCCGTCGCCGCCCCAGTAATTCCACTGGCAGATATTTGCTCCTGCATTCATGCTGATTTCGAACACATCCGCACAGGACTTATCGCCGGATGCAGCACTCAGGATGGTATAGGAGCCGTCCGCATTGCAGAAAAGCTTGAATTTCTGGGAAGTATCACCCGTCAGAGCGGAGAGGGAGAGGTTTGCGCCGTCCTCCGCAGAGGCATTCTCCACGGTCAGAGCCATGCCATCCTCCGTCTGAATCGTATAATAGCCGTCCTGCTGCTTTGTCAGCTGCCATACTGCGGCGGAATTCTGTTCGGCATTGCCGCCGTTTTCCGCAAGGAACAGGCTGCTGTTGACATTCATCATGGTGTAGGTACCATCCGGTACTTCGGGGCATACGGGAGCAAGTCTGAACTGCTGGCATCCGCCGCCCCAGTAATTCCAGACTGCGATATTGCCGCCGGCTTCCTGCGACCATTCAAAGACATCGAGTCCGGTCGTGCCGTTCACCTTGGACACAATACCATAGAATGCGCCGTCCTGCACGATTTTCCAGAGCTGGTTGTCTGCGCCGGTATAGGTCTGCAGCTCGGCATTTGCGCCGTCCGCCGCACTTGCATCGGCAATGGCAATGCACTTGGATTCGTCCTTCATGGAGAGGATCTTGCAGTAGGTATCATCCACCGCCACGATGCGCCATTCCTGATGGCTGCCGCCGGAGAGGTTCCACTGCTGGATGTTTGCACCGTCCGCCGTATCGCCCTCTGCAAGGTCAAGTGCCATGCCGTTGAATTTCGCTGTGATATAGTACGGAACGCCGGAAAGCAGATCCGTGCCGGAAAGTCTGGACACGCTGCCCTCGCCCTGTGCGGTTTCCGGTGCATAGACAAGCTTTCCGCCCGTATTGATCGCATCCTTGAGATCCTCGGAGAAATTGTATGCGGTCTTCTTGCTGCCCCATACGCAGGTATTATTGCCGGATGCGGTGAAGGTCATCTTCTGCACCATATCCGCCGATTCATCCGCCTGTACGATGAAGCTGCCCTTATAGGTCACGCCGCCATAGGTCAGCGTCATATCCGCAGAATCCTCCGACATTGTCCATGTGCCGGTAATATCGCCGGATACCGTACCATCGGCATTCAGCTTGATATTCTGGGAATATTCCACCTCTGCATTGTTGCCGCTGGTCACCTGATCATCCACGATCTTCTGGTTCAGCTGGTGGAAGATGAATTCATACTCGCCTGTGACTGCATCCATCGTATGACCGACGGCAGAAATTTCCTCGCCGGGAACATATTCATAGGGCGTGGCGTTTACCCAGCCATCCGCATTCATCAGAAGCTGGTGCACACGCACCTCATGGAAGCCGTAGTTGTCGTTGAACTTGTTGTGGTAGATGACAAACAGCCTGCCGTCATCATCCATCAGGAGGGAGTTGTGCCCCTGCGCCTTATTGGGACGGTCGTTGCAGTTCCACTGGTAGTTGCTCATCAAACGCATACCGACATTGCCGCCGATATTGTTGCCGCCCTTGGTATAAACCGCCGAATTGCCGTTCTGGTCCACATACGGGCCTGCCGGATAATCGCTGCGGAACACACGCATATTATAGCCGCCGTCGTTATTGAAGCAGCCGTAAGATACGAACAGATAATAGTAGCCCTTGCCGGTTTCGGGATCTTCCATATATTCAATGTACGGACCCTCACCGGATACCCAGTGACCGCCTGCAACCTTGATGCCCATGTAGGCATCGGAGGCATTGGTGACAGTATCATAAGTCACATTGTAATCACGCAGACCGGTATTTTCATCAAGTTCGAGCATGAACAGACCGCCGAACCACGAGCCGTAGACCATCCAGAGTGCGCCGCTTTCGTCATAGAATACCGCCGGATCAATGGCATTTGTGCCGTAGTTGGCATTCCATTCGCCATTGGACAGGTATCTTGAAATATCGGGGTTATTGCCGAGGACTTTCTGCACATCGGTCTTGGAATAATGGAATGTATCGCTGTTGTTGAAGCCGGAATAGACGATGGTATCGACATAGGTATACGGCCCCTCGATATTGTCGGCGGTACACAGGACGATGGAGGACTTCCAGTTGTCGCCGTTGACGCTCAGGTACATGCACCATTTGCCCATGGCTTCATTCCAGATGATGTCCGGTGCCCAGAGATTGCCGGAGAGGTCATAGTTTGCATTCGAGGGGGATGACCACGCTGCCGGAACTGCGAGGTCGGTGTAGATGTCCTTAAAAAATGTGGTATTCTTCGTGCCTGCGGCGGAATTTGCGGTATGCGTCCAGCTTCCCAGATCGGGGGAGGTCGCCGCACCGAGATGCGATCCGATGATGAAATAGCTGCCGTCGTCCAGCTTCACCACGGACGGATCGTGTACTGCCACGCGGGCATGGTTTGCGGCAGAGCCGATCAATGCCGCCGCACCGGATGTCACAGCCATGATGCCTGCAAGCAGGACAGCTGCGGTTTTTCTGTTTTTTCTCATAATAATGACTCCCTTTTGCGAATTAATTTCTATTTTCATCAAATTCATATTGTATTTACAATTATAGCGCAAAGCCAATGGGATGTCAATGGTAAATCGTACTGAAATAGTGGCTTTTTTGCCACAGCGTGCTGTGAAAGCTTTCCGGGAGTCAGAAAATATCCCAAAAACTATTGACATTTCCGCCGTTTTGCCGTATAGTTAATATGGTATATTCTGTACCCCTGAACTGATTTTACTGTGAAATGTCGGATTTGCTTGTACTAATCTCCCTTGATCCCAGCAGACAACTTAAATTTCCCCACCCCCGCGACCCGCCAAAGGCTTCGCCTTTTGAAACCGTTTTTGTCTGTTATAGTTTGGAGAATCGGGAGCAGAACCCGCCATTTCCCTGAAAGGAACGTGTAAGATGGAGAATGTAGTCAGCCTGAAGGATATTGTGGTGGAATTTGAGGACGGCGAGCGCATCCTGAAAAACATCAATCTGGACATCAAGGACAAGGAATTTGTCACCTTCTTAGGTCCGTCCGGATGCGGCAAAACAACCACGCTGCGCATCATCGGCGGCTTTATCGAGCCGACGGCGGGGGATGTCCTCTTTGAGGGCAAGCGCATCAACGGGATGCCGCCCCATAAGCGCAATGTCAATACAGTGTTCCAGCGTTACGCGCTGTTTCCGCACCTGAATGTATATGAGAATATTGCATTCGGTCTGCGCGTGAAGAAGCTTTCCGAAAAGGAGATCTTAAAGCGCGTCGGCGAAATGCTGGAGCTGGTCAATCTCAAGGGCTTTGAAAAGCGTACCGTCAACCGCCTGTCCGGCGGTCAGCAGCAGAGAGTAGCCATTGCCCGTGCGCTGGTCAACCAGCCGAAGGTACTGCTTCTGGATGAACCGCTGGGTGCGCTTGACCTCAAACTCCGCAAGGAGATGCAGACGGAGCTTCGCAAGATCCAGCAGGCAATGGAGCTGACATTCGTCTATGTCACGCACGATCAGGAGGAAGCCCTCACCATGTCCGACCGCATCGTGGTCATGAACGGCGGCGAGATCCAGCAGATCGGCTCTCCGACGGATATTTACAATGAGCCGGTCAATGCCTTTGTTGCAGACTTTATCGGCGAGAGCAATATTGTCAACGGTCACATGCCCAAGGACTGCGTGGTGGAATTCACCGGCAAGCAGTTTGCATGTGTGGACAAGGGCTTTTCTCCCAATGAGACCGTGGATGTGGTCATCCGTCCGGAGGATGTCAAGGTGATCCCTGCAGAGGGCGCAAAGCTCACCGGCATCGTGGAATCCGTCGTGTTCAAGGGTGTGCATTACGAAATGGTCGTGGACGGCGTGGATCATAAGTGGATCATCCATTCCACCAAGGCGGAGCCGGTCGGCGCAATGATCGGCATGACATTTGATCCGTTCGACATTCACATTATGAAGAAAACGGAGGAATGATCATGAAGCAGATGAAAATTTTCGCCGCCCCCTATCTTGTATGGATGGTGGTATTCATTCTTGTCCCCCTGCTCATGGTGGCATATTTTGCACTGACCAATGAACAGGGACAGTTCACCATACAATATGTGTCCGATGTCGGACAGTATGCCAATATCTTTGTGCGTTCCATCTGGCTCGCGCTCATTGCCACTGTTATTTGTCTTGTGATGGCATACCCGCTGGCATTCATCCTTTCCCGCATGGACAAGCACAAGCAGGGGACAATGCTCCTGATCGTGATGCTCCCCATGTGGATGAACTTCCTCCTGCGCACTTATGCATGGATGACGCTCCTCGGCAACAACGGCATTATCAACTATCTGCTCGGAGAGATCGGACTCGGACCGTTCAAGCTCATCAATACCTCCGGTGCGGTGGTGCTGGGTATGGTTTACAACTACCTGCCCTTCATGATCCTGCCGCTGTACTCCGTCATGGTGAAGATCGACAAGAGCGTACTGGAAGCCGCGACTGATCTGGGCTGCAATTTCTGGCAGACGCTGTTCCGCGTGATCGTTCCCCTGAGTGTTCCGGGCATCACCTCCGGCATTACCATGGTATTCGTGCCGGCGATCTCTACCTTTATTATTTCCCGTATGCTCGGCGGCGGCTCGAATCTGCTCATCGGTGACCTCATCGAAATGCAGTTCCTCGGCAATGCCTACAATCCCCACCTCGGCGCGGCGATCTCGCTGGTGCTGATGGTCATTATCCTGCTGATCATGACGGTCATGAATCAGTTCAGTCCGGATGATCAAGTACTCATATAAGGAGGGCGCAGATGAAAAAACTGGCTAATCTCTATCTGATCCTGGTCATGCTCTTTCTGTATGTCCCGATCTTTGTTCTGATCGTCTTTTCGTTCAACGAATCGAAGAGCCGTTCCGTATTCAGCGGCTTCACGCTTGACTGGTACATCCGCCTGTTCAATAACGACATTATTATTTCCTCACTCATCAACACCATTATTATTGCCATCCTGACCAGCATCATTTCCACCATCCTCGGCACACTTGCTGCCATCGGCATCAACAGTATGAAGAAATTCCCCAAGGCAGTCATCATGAACATCACCAATATGCCCATCATCAACCCGGAGATCGTCACCGGTGTTTCCCTCATGCTCCTGTTCGTATTCTTTGCGGCGCGCATGAACCTCGAATTTGGCTTTGTGACGCTCCTGATCGCCCATATCACCTTTGATGTGCCTTATGTCATCCTCAATATCATGCCGAAATTCAAGCAGATGGATCCCCACCTTTACGAAGCGGCGCAGGATCTCGGATGCAGCCCGTTCCAGGCGTTTAAAAAGGTCATCCTGCCGGAGATCATGCCCGGCATCGTCAGCGGCTTCCTGATCGCGTTTACCTATTCGCTGGATGATTTCGTCATCAGTTATTTCACCAGCGGCTCGACCTCGCAGACGCTGCCCATCACCATTTATTCCATGACAAGACGCAAGATCTCCCCGGAGATCAATGCCCTGTCCACGCTGATCTTCCTTGTGGTCGTGATCGTTCTGATCGTCAAGAACATCATTGAAACAAGAGCCGCAAAGAAGAACGGCACCTATAAGGGGGCGTGAGCATGAAAAAACAATTTTTATCCCTCCTGTGCCTGCCCGCACTGCTGCTCAGCCTTCTGACGGGCTGTTCCTCCGAAGTAACGGAGGAGACGGAGGAAGAGGAAGCATCCGCTGCACAGACTCTGACCGTATCCGATCCCGAGTATTACACACGCTTTAAGGATGCCGGCATTTCCATCAATGTCTACAACTGGGGCGAATACATCTCCACCGGCGCGGATGAGGGTACACTGAACGTCAACGAGGAATTTACAAAGCTCACCGGCATTAAGGTGAACTACACGAACTATTCCACCAACGAGGAGCTGTATGCCAAGCTCAAGGGCGGCGGTGCGTCCTATGACATCATCATTCCCTCCGACTACATGATCAGCAAGATGATCAGAGAGGGTATGGTGCAGGAGCTGAACTTTGACAACATCCCGAATTTCAGCTATATCATGGATAATTTCCGCAATATGGCATATGATCCGGAGAACGCCTACAGCGTCCCCTACACATGGGGTACAGTTGGTATCATCTATGATGAAACGGTGATCGACCTCGATCCCGAGGCTATCGACTGGGATATTCTCTGGGATGAAACATACCTTGATCAGATCCTGATGTTTGACAATCCCCGCGATGCGTTCATGATCGCGGAGTCCCTGCTGGGCTATTCCATCAATACGGAGGATCCCGACGAGCTGAAGGCATGTGCGGAGAAGCTCAAGGAGCAGAAGCGCGTGGTACAGGCGTATGTTATGGACGAGATCTTCGACAAGATGGGTGCGGGCGACGCGCTGATCGCGCCGTACTATGCGGGTGACGCGCTGACCATCATGGCAGAGAACGATGCCCTGAATTTCGTCGTTCCGGCAAGCGGCACGAACCTGTTTGTCGATGCCATGTGCATTCCCAAGGGTGCAAAGCAGAAGGAAGCGGCGGAGATGTACATCAATTTCATGTGCGAGCCGGATATTGCCTTTGCGAACATCGACTATATCTGCTATTCCACGCCCCATTCTGCGGCATTTGAGATGCTCGATGAAGCTGTACAGAACAATCCGGTATCCTACCCCGATCAGGATTTCATCGCAGAACGCACGACGGTTTTCGTCAATCTCTCGAATGAAGCAAACCAGCTCATGCAGGATCTCTGGACGGAAATGAAGTCCGCCGAGGAAGAAACCGTCAACAAATGGCTCATGCCCGTATTCCTTGTGGTATGTCTCCTGACCATCATCGTGATCCTGATCCGGAGGCATATCAAGAGCAAAAAAGACATCTTTTAGCGCAGAGCCTGCGCCGGCATCCGCGTTTGAGAGTTTCTTTGTTAGGAAAATCAGTTTTTCGCGATATAGTATGTGAAACGCCGCGCCCTTGCAAGCAGAGGGCGCGGCTGTTGGGGGCAAGGGGCGATAGCCCCAAAAGCGGGGTTCCAAGGGGCGGCAGCCCCTTGGGCGGTGGAGGCGGCGCAGCCGCCTCCACTATAAGCCCCTCCCCTCGGGGAGGGGTTGGGGTGGGGGCAATCTTTGCCCAGCTTTCCCAAAGCCCCAAAAATCACCGAAAGGAGCAAAACTACCATGCAAGCAGGCATATCCACCGCATGTCTCTATCCCCAGTTACTGGAAGAAGCCCTCTACGAACTCGCAGTGAACGGCATCTCCCATGTGGAGATCTTCTTCAACGCGGAAAGCGAGCTGCGCAGACCGTTCGTTGCCAATCTTGCGGACATCATGAACCGGTTCGGCGTGACCTGCAAAAGCGTCCATCCGTTCGCCTGCCCCATGGAGCCGATGATGCTCTTTTCTAAATACGAACGCCGCGTGGAGGATATGCTCAATTACTACAAGCGTACCTTTGAAGCCATGCACACCCTCGGCGCGGAGATCTTTGTGTTCCACGGCAGTGATGCACAGCATCCCGTCCCCATAGATCTCTACTGCGAACGCTATGCCAGACTTGTGAACGCCGGAAAGGAACAGGGAATCACCGTTGCACAGGAAAATGTCGTCCGCTGTCAGAGCGGCTCCCTCAAATTCCTGCATGAAATGGCTCTGCGTATGGGCAGTGAAGCAAAATTTGTCCTCGATACCAAGCAGGCAGTGCGCGCCGGAGAATCTCCGGAAAACATCCTTGCCACCCTCGGCAGCCGGATTGTGCATGTCCATATCAGCGACCACGGAGAGAAGGGCGACTGCCTGCCCCTCGGTGCCGGAAATTTCCGCGTCCGCAGCTTCTTAGAGCAGCTCAGCAAACACAGCCCCGAAAGCTCCGTGATCCTGGAGCTGTACCGCTCCAACTTCCGCGGCATCTCCGACCTCGTAAGCAATTACCGTATGCTCTCCATGGTTATCAGAGCTGCCGCTGGGCAGCAGCGGGGAGCCCCCGCTGACGTTTGCCCTCCCAATGCTGCGCAAAGGTCGGGCTGAATTTCTGCTGCCGCTTAAGCGAAGCGAATAAGGCAGCAAATCGCGGGCGCAGGCTCTGCGCCCGCAGTTATTGTATCTATATGAAAAATGCACCGGAAATCCGCTGTAATATTGTGGAATTTCCGCATTGACAGAATGTGCAAAATTTTGTATAATTATTAGTATACATCGCTGCAGCGCGAAAAAGAAATGGGGTGGCAGGCTATGAAATGTCCCTTCTGCGGATACGATGACTCCAAGGTCATTGATTCCCGTCCGCTGGAAGACAAGAAACGGCGCAGACGCGAATGCCTGGGCTGCCATAAACGCTTCACAACCTACGAAATCGTTGAAAAACCGCTTCGTATCGTTGTAAAACGTGACGGCTCCCTGGAAACGTATGACCGCAACAAGCTTCTCAGCGGTATTTACCACGCCATCAAGAAACGCCCTGTTACCATGGCACAGGTCGAGTCCATCGCCGATGAGGTGGAGGAGCGTTATGCCGGCAGCTTCAGCAGCCAGATGACCTCCGACCGGATCGGTTCCATTGTTCTCGAATGCCTGCGCAGTCTGGATGCCATTGCCTATATCCGCTTTGCATCCGTGTACCAGGATTTCAAGGACGTGGCAGGCTTTATCGCTGCTGTCTCCGCGCTTGACAGTGATGAACAAGAGTAGAGGAGGCATACATATGGATTTCAATCAGATGAAAGATGAAATGATGCAGGATGTCAATGACATGTTCTCGCAGCAGGACATTGACGACAATAAGTTCTTTGCAGCTGCTGCCTGCGTTCCGATCCTGTTCTGGCTGCCGCTGGTAGCTGCCAAGGATTCCGCATTCGGCAAGTTCTATGCAAACCAGGGACTGATCCTGCTGATCGCAGGTTTCGTAATCAGCTTTGCCGGCGGCATTATCGGTATTATCCCGCTTCTCGGCGACCTGATCGCCGCATTGCTCGGTCTGGTCGAGCTTGCAGCATTCCTGTTCCTGCTGGTCAGCGCACTGCAGGGCAAGGCAAGATACCTGCCCTTTATCGGCAAGCTGTTTGAAGCTTTTAAGTAAGAGCCTGTTTAGTATCTTCCAATAGCCGTCTTTTTGGCATCTTTGCACCGTGTCTTTGCCCGAAATCCTTGCAATACATACAGTATTGCGGCGGCTTTCACGCTGTGACACGGCACAAATCTGCTCAAAAATCCAGCTATCTACAGATACTAAACACGCTCTAAGATTTCACGGTACAGGGAACGGCTCTCCCTCCATCGTCAGCGTCACCCCATCCTCCGGATGGTAGCACTGCGCACCGATGAGGATGCCGTCTGCTGTCAGAAGCTCCGCATACAGAAGCGGATCACTGTCCGTGATCTCATAGGTGAAGCACTCCGCTGATCCCCCCATGTGGGCGGCAAGCGGAAGCCCCTGCGCTTCCTGCAGTGCTGCATATGCCTCGTAGCTTCCGCTGCACTGCGGCGGGATCGTTACCGGCTTCGAATGCAGCAGTTCCGCCGGAAGCCCCTGCACAGCAAGCCACTGCAGCCGCTGTTCTTCCGTTACAGCCGGGATTTCCTGCTGTGCATCGCCGGAATGCCCGCGGCTCAGACAGAGTGCTGCTGCCGCCAGAAGAAACGGCGGTGTGATGAACAGGAATTTTACATATCGTTTCATGGGATGTCCTCCTTTGAAATATGTGGAATGTTCGTCCCCATGCAGTATATGTATTGATGATTTCATGCAGAACGGAGGATCTATGGCACAGCTCAGACTCGATAAGCTCCTCTCCAACCGTACATCCCACTCCCGCAGTGAGATCAAAACCATCCTGAAAAAGGGGGCTGTACTGGTGGATGGTGCGCCGGAATGCGACGGCAGCCGGAAAATTGACCCCGATGTGCAGGAGGTCATGCTGTACGGCAAAAAGCTCATAGGGCAGACCCACGTCTGCTTCCTGCTCAATAAGCCGCAGGGCTGTATCTGTGCAACGGAGGACAGGGTGCATAAGACTGTGCTGGATCTGCTCCCCAAGGAAAAGCGCGTCAAGGGCTTGTTCCCTGCCGGCAGACTGGATGCCGACAGTACCGGACTTGTCCTGCTCACCGATGACGGCGATCTCGCACACCGGATGCTTGCTCCGAAAAGCCATGTGCCGAAATACTACCTTGTCCGGCTTGCCAAGCCCTGCCGCCCCGCCGATGTGAAACGGCTGGCAGAGGGTCTGACGCTCGCGGACGGTACGGAATGTATGCCGGCAGAGGCAAAGCCGTTGGAGGTGAAGGGGAATTATGCCCTCATCTGCCTGCACGAAGGCAAGTACCATCAGGTCAAGCGGATGTTCGCTGCACTCTCCAATCATGTGGAAAGCCTGCACCGGGTAGCCATTGGAGGCATGATTTTGCCGGAAAATCTGCCGCCCGGAGCGCATGTAGAGGTTTTGCACAAGGATGTTGAAAATATGTTGAAAGCCGAAAACTTCGATGCTATATATGAACGAATTGTGACGAAATTTTCGTCATATTCGATAAATGACGGGCATGAAGTTTAGGTAAATAGCGGATTGAAAAATCCCTCATAATTTGGTATGATATTAGTAGACAAAAAAGAACACGGTGCTATCCGTGCTGTGAGTCTTTAATTTTGCAAACAGGAGGACTGGAATAAATGGCAAGTTTATCACTCAGAGGAATCTACAAGAAGTACCCGGGCGGCGTAGTAGCTGTATCCGATGTAAACCTCGAAATCAGAGACAAGGAGTTCATCATTCTGGTAGGACCTTCCGGCTGCGGTAAGTCCACCACACTGCGTATGATCGCAGGTCTGGAGGAGATCTCCGAGGGCGAGCTGTATATCGGCGACCGTCTGGTAAATGACATCGCTCCGAAGGACAGAGACATCGCAATGGTGTTCCAGAACTATGCTCTGTATCCGCATATGACAGTATTCGAGAACATGGCATTCGGTCTGAAGCTCCGCAAGGTTCCGAAGGACGAGATCGCTCGTAAGGTAGAAGAGGCTGCAAGAATCCTCGACCTGTCCCACCTGCTCGACAGAAAGCCGAAGGCAATGTCCGGTGGTCAGCGTCAGAGAGTTGCGCTCGGCCGTGCAATCGTGCGTAACCCGAAGGTGTTCCTGCTTGACGAGCCGCTGTCCAACCTGGACGCTAAGCTCCGTGCGCAGATGAGAACAGAGATCTCCAAGCTCCACAAGAAGCTGGGTACTACATTTATCTATGTAACACATGACCAGACTGAGGCTATGACCATGGGTGACCGTATCGTAGTTATGAAGGACGGTTTTGTACAGCAGATCGACACTCCGCAGAACCTGTACGAGAATCCGGTCAACAAGTTCGTTGCTGGCTTCCTTGGTTCTCCGCAGATGAACTTCATCGACGCAGTTCTGAAGAAGAACGAGAACAGACAGTACTATGTTGAGTTCGGTTCTGAGGATACAAAGTCTCACAGAGGCGTGAAGTATCAGATCATCGTTCCCGAGTCCAAGTCCATTCCGGAGCTGGAGAAGTATGTTGACCGTGAGGTTACTCTGGGCGTTCGTCCTGAGGCTGTACACGATGAGGAAATGTACCTGTCCAACGCAACAACCGGTATCATCGACTGCAACGTAGAGATCACCGAAATGATGGGTGCTGAGACCTATCTGTATCTGGAGTGCGAGGGCACACCGCTGATCGCAAGAGTATCTCCTCGTTCCACTGCAAAGCCGCAGGATGAGATCAAGGTTGCAATCGACCCGAACAAGATTCACCTGTTCGACAAGGAGACAGAGAGAACTATCGTAAACTGATGACAGCGACCGATTTTTCATGAATCATGCAGACCCGTCCTTAAATAGGGCGGGTCTTTTGTATTTGTGCTGCCGCTTGCACGAAGTGCATAAGGCAGCGAATGCCAGCGCAGGCTCTGCGCCTGTTCGACAAGGAGACAGAAAGAACTATCGTAAACTGATTTCCTGAGATTTGAATTTCTGAAGTCCGTTCCCGAAAAGGGGACGGACTTTTTATTGTATGTGCATGAAAATGGCGTTTAATAATTATATAGTTTGTACATTGACTTATGGGATGATTCCTGTTATACTAAAGTTAATAAAAAGAATCAGGGGCGGTTCCAATGAGATGATTTTGATAAAAACTAAGGGATTCGTATGTGAAAATTTGACATGGAGGGATGATGATGAAAAAAAAGATTGCTTGCGATTTTGGTATCGATGGGTATGATGACGGCATTGACGGGATCGTTGGGGCAAGAGGAAATGAGTGTTGGTGCGGCTGATAGACAGTTGAATATTGAGGTTTGGTATGGTACGACAGCAACAACTGTTTATGGAGTTCCCACGGCATTTACCAGCAGATATAATCGTATAATAGCAAGAGTACATAGTGTATATCAAGCGGCGTTTGGAATTAATTTGAATTTTACTCGCGCCACAACGGGCGGAGGGGTATTTAACTCTACAGCAGATGAATGCAGACGTGCGGCAGGTCAAGAGTATTTTGACTCATTTTGTAATCATGCAACCAATTCATCTTGTTCTAATGGCGGAACGTATCATCATACAAATGCAATGACAGTTATAGAAGATGTATTTCCACTTTTGACAACCTCGTCTCTTAATAAGCGGTCATTATTTATAACCTCATCTAAGTTGTGCTATGTGCAAAATGGAAGGCATTATGAAGCCTTGGGACTTACCAGAGGACTGGATGGCAGTATGGTCGTGAGAGATTATGATTACACTGTTTATGAGCAGACTTGGATGGGAAATTATGAAAATGTTCTTTGGGTAAGTAAAACTGTCGCACATGAAATCGGGCATTTGTATGGCGTGGAAGATCACTATGGTGTTGTGTATGGGGATGATCGTGACAACTGTATCTGGGGAAAAAACAAGGAAGATGAGAGCGTTTGCGAATCGTTTAGCATGTGCGAAACGTGTTACAATACAATAAAAAACAACAACGGATTGTTCAACCATTCATGAGGAGGTACGTTATGAAGAGATTATCTATTATTTTGACATGTGTGTCTATACTTTTCTGTGGGTGCAGCCAGCAGTCCGAGAATAGCGTTCCTGATGAAACGAACGAACAGCAGTCAGAGCAGGTTCTGGAAGCAGCAACAGAGGAAACTTCTGAAACAGAACCGGAATTTTATGTGGATGCGAATACCACAGTATTCTATAAGAGCGAAGATGAATTTTTCTCCTCCGAGTTCTGCCAGACTATGAAGGAAGATGGTTTTACTCCACTCAAGCTCTCGTATGATACGGAGCAGTATGATTTTTTCAATATCCGTTCCGATGCAAAGTTTTACAACTACAATCTGAATGATTCTGAAACGGGTGAGCCGTTGAGCATCACGATCACTTACGACACCTATCGGACGGATGTCAGTGAATTCGGTGATAATGTTCGTATTCCTATGGAGACCACCATTACTGCTGTCAGCAAAAATGATGTGGATCAGGAGGTTTATATCTATAAGAAGCCCTATCAGGATGAAACAGAATATACGCTGTGCTGTATTCCCATGGAGGGTTATGAGCTTACTATTTCGTCCGGATGCTCTACGATCGATGAAGTGACTGCATTATTCCAGCAGCTTGACCTCGTCCCCGCGGAGTGATAACTCCGCGCGATTTTATCATATGAAAAATTTCCCGCCCTTTTCCGGTGATTTGCCGGAAAAGGGCTTATATTTTGTACAATTCCACATAATCCACAGTGTTAAATTTAGAATATCCGCCAAAAATAGAGTTGCCCCTTGACTTTTGACGGAAATCGTGGTAGACTATATTTAGCACTCAAAGAGAAAGAGTGCTAACACTCGAAACGACAAACTGCCAGAAGGGAGCGTATTCCTTTGAAAGACCGCAAGCTGAAAATATTAGCTGCCGTCGTGGAGGAGTATGTGCGTACCGGTGAACCCGTGGGTTCCAAGGTGATCGCAAAGCTTCCGGACATCGGCGTATCGGCTGCCACCGTGCGGAACGATATGGCGATGCTGGAGCAGCTGGGCTATCTGGAACAGCCCCATACCTCCGCCGGCAGAATACCGACCATCAATGGTTACAGGCTTTATATTGATAAGCTGATGACGGCGCAGTGCCTCTCCGGTGAGGAAAAGGAACGGCTCGATGATATGCTTGCACAGCAGGGACCCATGACCGAGGAGCTTCTGATCCAGAACGCGACCACGGCTCTTGCGGAACTGACGCAGTGCGCAGCAGTCGTGTCGGATTTCTCCCCGAAGTTCTCCATCATCTCAAAGGTGGAGGTCATCCCGACCGGAAAGCGGATCTATGTGATCCTGCTGATCACATCCGGCGGCAGCATCAAGAATAAAGCGTGCAGACTGGAAATCGACCTGACAAATGAACAGCTTTCCATGTTTTCCAAGTACCTTGCAGAGCATCTGGAGGGCATCTCCGTGGATGATCTGTCCGATGAGATGATGGAAAACCTGACCGCCGCAATGGGTACCTATATGATGGTGCTGGCACCGCTGGTGCAGGGCTTGTGTGAGCTGTCCCGCGATCTGCGGCAGCACGCATTGCTGTTCAGGGGCGAAAGCAATCTCTTTTCCCACGAGGAGCTTGATAAAATGGAGGTCGTCCGCTTTATTGAGCATAAGGACGAGCTGACCGAGCTTCTGGATGATTCGTTCAGCGGCATCCGCGTGATGTTCGGCGAGGGAAATGACAGCTTTGTCATCGGCAATTCCAGCATGATCGTCTCCAAGTACCGGAAGGGCGAACGCCATGTCGGCTCGCTGGGCGTAATTGGACCCATGCGTCTCGACTATGCAAAGGTCATTCCGTATCTGGAATATTTTTCACAGAAAATTACCGACCTGATCTCAGAACAGAGTGAGGACGAAGAAGAATCACAGTAGAAAGGGTGAGTCCCATGAACGAAGAACAGCGCGACGCAATGCTCGACGAGGAGTTTGACGAAGACGCGGACTTTGAGGATGCGGAGGAATGTGAAGCCGTTGAGGAAGAACCGACGGCGGACGACGCTCTTGCAGCGGAGCTTGCAGAGCAGAAAGAACAGTACCTGCGCCTGTTTGCGGAGTTTGACAATTTCCGCAAGCGCACCGCAAAGGAGAAGCTGGAGACCTATGGTGATGCCACTGCAAAGACAGTGGAGCAGCTGCTTCCGGTTGTGGATAATTTTGAACGTGCCATTGATGCACCCTGCACCGATGCACAATATAAAGAGGGCATGGTGATGATATTCAACCAGCTCAAGACATTTCTGGAAAAGCTTGGCGTGACGGAGATCGAAGCACTCGGCGCAGAGTTCGACCCGAATATCCACCAGGCGATCAAGCAGGCAGAAGCGGATGAAGAATATCCCGAAAACACCGTCTGTGAGGTATTCCAGAAGGGCTATAAGCTCAGAGATCGACTGATCAGACCGTCGATGGTTGCCGTTGCCAATTAACGGCTGGGTGTAGTTGACTACACAGCACAAGGGACATTGTCCCATTCACATTGGATACAAATTATATACAATATATAAGTAAGGAAGGAAAGAGAATTATGGGAAAGATTATCGGTATTGACCTCGGTACAACAAACTCCTGTGTCGCAGTTGTAGAGGGCGGCAACGCTGTTGTCATTTCAAACGCAGAGGGCGCAAGAACAACTCCGTCCGTAGTGGCATTCTCCAAGACAGGCGAGCGTCTGGTGGGCAAGGTTGCCAAGAACCAGGCGATCACAAACCCCGACAAGACCATCGCTTCCATCAAGCGTCACATGGGTTCCAACCATAAGGTGGACATCGACGGTAAGCAGTACACCCCGCAGGAGATCTCCGCAATGATCCTGCAGAAGCTGAAGGCAGATGCAGAGGCTTACCTCGGCGAGACTGTCAACGAAGCAGTTATCACTGTTCCGGCATACTTCACCGACTCCCAGCGTCAGGCAACCAAGGACGCAGGTCAGATCGCAGGTCTGGTCGTTAAGAGAATCATCAACGAGCCGACCGCAGCTGCTCTGTCCTATGGCATCGACAAGGAAGAGGATCAGACTGTTATGGTATACGACCTCGGCGGCGGTACCTTCGACGTTTCCATCATCGAGATGGGCGAGGGTATGCAGCAGGTACTCGCTACCGCTGGTAACAACCGCCTCGGCGGCGATGACTTCGACCAGAGAATCATCAACTGGATGGTTGACGAGTTCCGCAAAGAGCAGGGCATGGACCTCTCCAACGATAAAATGGTAATGCAGAGACTGAAGGACGCTGCTGAAACTGCTAAGATCGAGCTGTCCTCCACTCCCACAACCAACATCAACCTGCCGTTCATCACTGCGGATGCAAATGGTCCGAAGCACCTGAACCTGACACTCTCTCAGGCAAAGTTCAACGAGCTGACCGCAGACCTCGTACAGGCAACCATGGAGCCGGTTCGTCAGGCTCTCGCAGACAGCAAGCTCAAGACCTCCGATCTTGACAAGGTGCTGATGGTCGGCGGTTCCTCCAGAATCCCGGCAGTCCAGGAAGCAGTTAAGAACCTGATCGGCAAGGAGCCGTTCAAGGGTATCAACCCCGATGAGTGTGTTGCACTCGGCGCAGCTCTGCAGGGCGGTCTGCTCGCGGGCGATGTCAAGGAAGGTCTGATGCTCCTCGACGTAACTCCCCTGTCCCTCGGTATCGAGACCGCAGGCGGCGTATGCACCAAGATGATCATGCGCAACACCACCATCCCCGCAAAGAAGAGCGAGATCTTCTCCACCTACGCTGACAACCAGCCGGCAGTTGACATCAACGTGCTGCAGGGTGAGAGAGAGTTCGCAAGAGATAACAAGCAGCTCGGTACCTTCCGTCTGGACGGCATCGCTCCGGCAATGAGAGGCGTTCCGAGAATCGAAGTAACCTTCGACATCGACAGCAACGGTATCGTGCACGTTTCCGCAAAGGATCTCGGCACCGGCAAGGAGCAGCAGATCTCCATCACAGCTTCCACCAACATGTCCAAGGAGGACGTAGAGAAGGCTGTCAAGGATGCAGAGGCTTATGCAGAGGAAGACAAGAAGCGCCGTGAGGCTGTGGATGCCAAGAACCAGGCTGAAAACCTCGTGTTCCAGTGCGAGAAGGCAATGAACGACTTCGGCGACAAGATCACAGAAGCTGACAAGGCTCCGATTCAGGAGAAGATCAACGCACTCAAGGGCGTTCTGGAATCCGGCAATACCGAGGACATTAAGGCAAAGACCGAAGCCCTCCAGCAGGCATTCTATGAACTCAGCTCCAAGGCATACCAGCAGGCAGGCGGCGATCCGAATGCCATGAATGCAGGCTTTGACCCGAACGCAATGGGCGGCATGGGCAATGCACAGGAAGCTCCCAGCAGTGACGACGATGTCATTGATGCGGATTTTACTGAGGCGTAAGAAAAATAATAGCTGTTTCAGGGCAGATGTTATCTGCCCTACAGCCTTTGTATATTGAGTACGGCGTTTCTGGATTCCCTGCCAAGGAACGTGTTCTTGCAATCCTGACGTATTGCCTTTGTTCCCCCACAGGGGGAGCAATGGCAATACGCTTTGGGATTCCAAAGGGATCACATCCCTTTGGCAGGGGG
>JAZQCT010000039.1:0-16552 GCA_045546475.1 Oscillospiraceae bacterium | reverse complement strand
GATAACGCTGAGTACGGTTACGGTATGTTCCTTGCACAGAACGCTCTCAGAAACGCTCTTATTGAACGTCTTAACAAGATGTACGAGACCGCTTCCAATGAGGACGTAAAGGTTGCTATAAAGAATTATCTCGATACTGCTGAGGACGGAAACGCAAACGGTCCTGCTACCGATGCTCTCGTTGCTGCTCTTGAGGCTTGCTCCTGCACCGGCGAAGACAAAGCTTACATCCTCAACAATAAAGATTACCTTGCTAAGAAGTCCGTTTGGATCTTCGGTGGTGACGGTTGGGCTTACGATATCGGATTCGGCGGTCTTGACCACGTTATCGCTTCCGGCGAGGACGTAAACATTCTCGTATTTGATACCGAGGTTTACTCCAACACCGGCGGTCAGGCTTCCAAGTCCACTCCTACCGGCGCAATCGCACAGTTCGCTGCAGCTGGTAAGGTTGTAAAGAAGAAGGATCTGGCTGGTATCGCAATGAGCTACGGCTATGTATATGTTGCACACATCGCTATGGGTGCTGACATGAACCAGTGCCTGAAGGCAATGCGTGAGGCTGAGGCTTATGATGGTCCGTCCATCATCATCGCATATGCTCCGTGTATCAACCACGGTATCAAGACCGGTATGTCTACTGCACAGGCTGAAGAGAAGAAGGCTGTAGAAGCTGGCTACTGGCACCTGTTCCGTTACAATCCGGAGCTGAAGGCAGAGGGCAAGAATCCGTTCATTATGGATTCTAAGGCACCGAACACCGACGAGTTCAAGAACTTCCTGATGGGCGAAGTACGTTACAACGCACTGGCTCGCCAGAATCCGGAAAGAGCAGAGGCTCTGTTCGATGCAGCTGTTGAGAATGCAAAGGATCGTTACGATTACCTGACCAGACTCGCAGCACTCTACAACAACTAAAAACAAGCGCGTCACGCGCGGCTGACAATACGCAAAGGGGATTCCGGCTCTGCCGGAACCTCCCCCATACATCATCCTTAATGGGCTGATGCGGGACCCGGTTCCGCTTCTCCCGTCCGCATCCGGCTCCGGTGTGTCAACCACCGGGGCAGTGGATGCCCTGAAATTCTGTGAGCAATATGCTTTTTTGCTTCGAAGCAGCATGTTTGCACAATACTTAACGGTGCAGCAATGCACCCGCATCCGCAAAGCGATCCTTTGCAGGATGCAAACCGACAGCACTACCCCGGAGGGCTTACGCCTTCCAAAAAGCAAGCAATATCGGACGAATACAGACACAGCCGACCAGTTCCCCCGGCAGAGGAGACCCGGATCCGCCGGAGCTTTGTACAATGGGGAGGAATGGCAAGCTAGGGGCAGCCCCGCCCGCCTCCGTTTTACAAAACGATGGAGGAGAAGGTGATCCGATGACAGGAGAACTGCAACGCAGCAGAAGGATTCCGACGATATTTCTATTTCACGCTTTAAAAACAGCAGCCCCCGGTTCCCGTACACAAGGGAATGGGGGCTGCTGTTTTGTTTGCCCGGAATCACACGCCCCCTGACTTCCAGCTGGAAATCAGGGGGCAAAGCATTTCAAAATTTATCACACCTTCAGCCATGAATCACAGTACGGACACTGTTCCACCTTGCCGACCTCCAGGTTGAGGGAGGCGGCGCAGTTCGGGCAGTTCACAGCGGCATATTCCGGCGCGTGCTGAACTTCAGCATGTTTCGGCGTAAATTCCTCCCGTGCAGGTTCCTGCGCCATCAGCTGGCGGGGCAGGAATTTGGCAATGGGTGTCTCCTGCAGGAACCAGCCCGTCAGAAGTCCCCAGCGTGACAGAGTGCTGAACTCCTTGACCGCTGCCTGTTCTGTAATGGCAAACGCTCTTGCCGTCTGCGCTGCCGGAACTGCACGTCCTGCATTGCCGCTGAGATAGTTGCTGAAACGGTAGGCGCGTCCGATCACATTGCGGATCTTCAGACAGCCCGCCATCATGCCGATAAAAAACAGCGTGACAGCAAATATGATCCCATAGCCGTCCATGTACTCCAGACCGAAAGAAAGCAGCTCACTGAGCAGACCAAAGATCATGATGAACAGGAAAAAGCCGCTCAGACCGATGCCGAAAAAGGCGATCATCTGCAGAACCACAATAAAAATACCGCGGAAATCATCCGTCTGCTTCTTGTGGAGTACAAATCTGCCGCAGGTCTCGCACTCATAATGGCAGTGCTTGAGAAGTCCGTAGCGCGTGAGCAGGTCAAAGCGTTTCAGGCAGACCGTCTCGCTGATGTTCAGCTTGCCCGCCGCCTCTGCGGAGGTCATGGAACCAAAGCCCGATTCTGTAAACACACGATTGAATTTTGACGCATACCGGAAATTCCGGATATTGCGCACACCCAGCCATGTAATAAAACCGAACTCAATGATGAACGGCAGAAATTCCTCTATATCATCCGAAAAATACTCAAAATCCGTCAGACCCATCAGCAGCAGGATGAACGTCAGCGGCAGACCCAGCACCAGCTGCATTCCCGCCATCACCGCCGTATAGGTCATATGTCCCTTGGAAAGATACATAACCAAACCTCCGTAATACTTCTCGCGTTCTGACAAACGCTCTCAGTATACTATTGTAGCACAAAACGGGGGAAATGTCAAATATGGGGAGAAGCGAAAAATTCGATCATCAGCTGTACTGTCAGAAAAACAAAAATCCCGCCACACAGCGGGATTTTTGCATTCTATCGGCTTTATTCTACCTGTCTGCCCAGGAACTGTGCTGCCGCATTGACAAGGCTTTTCTGCAGCTCGGATACGGTCTGGCGGTTCTCGCTGGACAGGAATGTGACCGCACCGGTCACATCGCCGGAGGACAGGATCGGCATACAAGCCAGTGCAGGCTGTTCCACGCCCTCAACTGCGTAGAATTTGCGCTCTGTATCCTCTGCAAAGAACTGCCGTCTGGATTCCATCAGCTCCTCCAGCTCCGGAGAAACGCGGCGTTCGCTGAATTCCTTCTTTGTCACGCCGGAGGTCGCCACCACATGGTCACGGTCAAAGACCACGACCGGACAGCCCGCCAGCTTATGCATGATGTCCGCTACCTGCGTCGCATTCTCGCTCATCTCACCGATGGCGGAATATTTCTTGAAGATCACTTCGCCGTCATTGCTTGTGTAGATTTCGAGGGGGTCGCCCTCCCGGATCCGCATGGTACGCCGGATTTCCTTGGGGATCACGACTCTGCCGAGATCGTCGATCCTCCTGACAATTCCAGTTGCTTTCATAGCATTTTACTCCTTTTTTGCAAGATTGCAGGAATAGTATCTGCCGGAATCGGGGAATTATGCGGATGGGAAATGGAAATTTTTGAAAAATGCATGTTGTCTGCAAGCATGGGGAACCGCCGCTGCAAAGGGCGATCGATCTTTCATTGCCGGAGTAATAGAGCCTGTTCACATTAAAATCTCATGCGAACCTTAAAAAAACAGATAAAACGTCATGGTTTTTACTTCTATACCGATAAAACCATTGACTTTATCTTATTTTTTCGGTATAATAAAGAAAAAGGAGGCGTGTTCCATGATTATCAGACCGGACTATATGAAAGCCATTGCACCATTCATTGATACCCCGCTGGTGAAGATCCTTGCAGGTGTCCGCCGCTGCGGGAAATCTACCATTCTTGCCATGATGGCAGATATGCTGAAGGAAAAGGGGATCCGTGCAGAGAACATCATTGAACGGCGTTATAATGAAATGGAGATGGATGCGCATTTTACAGCAAAGGACATGTATAATGATCTGAAGGCTGCCGTTCGCGGCAAGGGCAGATGCTATCTTTTTCTGGACGAACTGCAGGAAATTGATGGGTGGGAAAAAGCTGTGAACAATCTGCTGGAAAGCTGTGATGCAGATATTTATGTCACCGGCTCCAACTCCAAGCTGATGTCCAGTGAAATCTCCACCTATCTGACGGGGCGGTATGTGCTGATCCCTGTGTATACGCTCTCTTTCCGGGAATATCTTGATTTCAAGCAGAAAGAATGCTCTGATGCAAGAACAGTGTTCGACGAGTACATTCAATATGGCGGCTTCCCCATCATCGGCATCAGTAATTTTGATACCCGCTCGGCGTATCAGATCGTAGAAGGCATCTACGCTTCCGTCATCACAAGGGACATTTCCAAACGGCATCAGATCCGCAATAAGGAACTGTTTGACCGCGTGGTACGGTATATTATCGAAAATGTCGGAATGACCTTTTCTGCATCCTCCATTGTGAAATTTCTCAAGAGTGAAAATCGTTCCCTCTCCGTTGAAACGATCTACAACTACCTCAAATGGCTGACCGAAGCGTTCATCATCTACCCCTGTCAGCGGTACGACCTGCAGGGGAAGGCAGTATTGAAAACGCAGGAAAAGTACTATCTTTCCGATATTTCCCTGAAATACAGCCAGATGGGTTTTGACCGCAAGATGCTTTCCGCGGTGTTTGAGAATGTGGTGTATCTGGAAATGAAACGCAGGGGCTACGATGTCTATATCGGCAAGAACAACACAAGGGAGATTGACTTTGTGGGAGTCCGCCGGGAAGAACGCATCTATGTGCAGGTATGTGTGGAGCTGCCTGCGGCATCGACCCGTGAAACGGATAACCTCATGGAGATAAGGGATCACTACCACAAGTATGTGGTCTGCCGTGATCCGCTTGCCATCGGCAATGAAAACGGCATTGAAATCGTGCATATTGCAGATTTTCTGCTGCGGGGAAACTGGTAATGCAGCAGAGCGTCGGAACATCCTCCGACGCTCTCCTTCCCCTCGCCAGAAATGTTGCGCTTGACAAACTCTCTTTCTCTGTGCTATACTATATTATGGTTAGCGTGGTCTAACTATAATATACCGAGGAAGTGACGATGAACATGGACGAACTGACCAGTCCGCAGAAACGCTATCTGCTGGCGGTATACCAGCTTTCCCTGCAGTACGGAGCTGTCAGGATCACGGAACTTGCGCGGACGGTACATGTGAGCAAATCCAGTGCGACCTGCATGGCGGCAAAGCTCTCCGAGCATGGCTATCTCAGCAAATCCTATTACGGACAGATCAGTCTGACGGAAAAAGGACGGAATATTGCTGTATCCGTTCACCAGCGCACAGAGCTTCTGCAACGTTTCCTGGTACAGGAGCTTTCGATAGAGGCGGAATGTGCCGCAGAGGATGCCGCCGCGATCGCGGTGCACACCTCGGAAACAACAGCGGTCCGGCTTGCACAGTTTCTCGGCAATATGATGGAATCACCGTCCGACACGGTGTTGTTTTCGCCCCGCGAGTAAGTATAGACTAACATGAATCGGACAAAAATCTCCGAAAAAGTTCATTAAGATCCTTGTAAAAGGGTTTTAAATATTATATAATAGAAAAGGAGTAGTTTTTATGAAACACACAAAGAAGCTTGCAGCACTTACCGCCTGCATTGCCATGCTCGGCACCATGCCCCTGGGGGCAGCTGCGGAGGGAGAAGCCCTCATCTACGGCACCATGAACATCCCCTATGCGGATTTCTACAAGGCTGAAATTGCCGGCTCTGCAAACGAGTATGAGGTGGATGCCGTTTCCTCTGCAACCACATCCAAGTGGTGCAAGAACGGCGAAGGCGAGCTGTTCGAGGGTACCTACAATCAGGCAAACGAGGACGGCACCGGCACGATCCTCGGTGTGACCTATCCGGTTGCTCTGACACAGGAAACACTGGATGCACTGGGCGAGAACAACTATGGCTTTACTGCACTGGATGCAGCACCGGCAGCATATAAAACAGTCACTGCTGCAGACGGCGCGGTTTCCTTCTCCGTGGTACAGGACGCAGAACCCACTGCCATTGCGGATGCTGCTGTAGAGATCAGCACGGATACCGCATGGGGCGACTATCTGCTGACTGTGGAAGGCACACCGGAGGATATGGGTGTGATCTACGGCTGGATCCTGAACACTGAAAGCGGCGAAAGCTATGCGATGCGCCATGAGGAAAATATCTGGAGAGGCGAACTTGCATGGTCCACGGGCTTTGTAACCTCCGAGCCGCACGGAAACACCCTCTCCTATGAGAATTTTGTTGGTCTGATGGGCGATACCATCACAGAAATGGTGATGATCACGGAGAACGGCTATTACACAGTCGCTGCTTCTGCCTATGTTCCGGTGAAATTCAACGGCGGTGTGACGGTTGCGGAAGCTTCTGCAGCAAGCGGCACAGCGGCTGTTACCATTGAAGGCTTCCCGGCGGATTATGAAAAGAATTATGCTGTAGAGGGTCTGGACGCAGAGATCACAGATACTGCTGTGAACTTCACAGCTGCAATGGCTGGCGCATATACCCTGACCGTCAGCGATGCAAACGGCGTTTATGCTGATGTTCTGGCTGATTTCACACTGACTACTGATGCAGAGCCCGCTGTATTTGACGGCACTGACAAGATCGTCAAGGCTGAAGGCGCGGAGGATGCGGAATATGCTAACTTCCTTGCCAATATTGCGACTGTTTCTGTCAACGGCACAAGCTACAAGGCATCCGGCAAAAAGAGCGTGAAGATCATCGGCGAGGATGGTACGATCGACTTTGCAGCAGCATCCAAGGGTACCAATGTATTCGACGGCAGCGGCAATTACACCATCACAGTAACTGCAACCGGCTACACCGCACCTCTGGAATTTACCGTCACCGCAGCTGCTGAGACAGAAGCAACAACTGCTGCAGCTGCCACAGAGACCACTGCACAGACCACCAGGACCACTACTACTACCACTGCAAAGGCTACCACCAAAGCAGCTGCGACAACCAAAGCAGCTGCCGGTACAACATCCAGCCCGAAAACAGGTGCGGATGAGATCGCGATCCCTGCAGCACTGCTGACGATCGCAGGCGCGGCAGCTCTGGTTTCCAGAAAGAAGCGCGGTTAATTTCGGGAAAGGCGGCGTAATATGCTTTTCCTGATTGCCCTTGTACTGGCTTTTGCATTTGCATTTCTCTGCAAAAAGCCCTTAAAGCAGCATCCCTACCTCTTCTATACAGCGGCAGCCCTGATCTCGGTCATCGTTTCGGCGGTGACCTTCCGGGGTCTGCCGGAATTTGTAAACACCTACATCATCGGACTATTCAGCCGCGGCGCGCTGGGTACGGCATTCTGGGCGGTGGTCATGTGGACGGGCGCGTTCCCGAACGGCTCCAAGCCCATCAAGGCACTCATGCCCATCCGCGGAGAATTGTCCATCTTTGCGGCGATTCTCACACTCGGTCATAATATCGGCTACGGCAGGACGTATTTTGTCCGCCTGTTCACTGATGCATCGCGGATGTCCGGCGAGCAGATCACTGCAAGCGTCCTGACGATCGCACTGCTCCTCATCATGATCCCCCTGACCATTATGTCCTTTCCGCAGGTGCGCAGAAAGATGAATGCCAGGCTCTGGAAGAAGCTCCAGCGCACTGCATATCTGTTCTACGCCATGATCTATGCGCATGTCATGGTACTCTTTGTACCCATGGCAAAGGCGGGACGGGACGGCTACTTCCTGAGCGTGCTGCTCTACAGTATTGTATTCCTCGGCTATGCGGTCTGCCGTGTGCGCAAGTGGTACATGGTGCGCAAAAAGCCCGAAACCACAAAGCTTCTCAATGCTGTGAGCATTCCGGCATTTGCAGTGCTGCTGGCGTTCCCCTGTGTATATGCGGGTATCGGCAACACACAGAGTACCGTCAGTGCGGAAAATGCATCCGTGCAGACCACTGCATCATCCACCGCAGCGGAAACGACGGCGGAAACAGAGCGCATGACGGAAGCCACGACAGCTCCTGCCTCCACAGCCACCACCGCCGCAGCAACGGCAGAAAGTACGGAAACCACAGAAATCGATCCCACTGCTTCCGCGGAAAGCACGGAAACGGAGACGGAAACCACTGTCCCCGAGGAAACCGCTGCACCGGAAGAACCCATCGTTTCTGAGGAGATCCCGACCGAAGCAGAACCGATCCCGGAACCTGAGCCGGAGCCTGTTCCTGAACCGGAGCCGGAAACGGAAGCACCAACGGAGCCTCCCACAGAGCCGGAACCGGTGTATATCTACAACAACGGCAGCTTCACCGCATCCGCCTATGGCTATGACGGGGATGTGGAGGTCACTGTCACCATTGAAAATGATGTGATCGTTGCTATTACGGGCGTGACCTATGAGAGCGACCCCTGGTACTACGATTCCGCTGCCCCCTCCGTCATTTCGCAGATCCTTGCATCACAGAACACGCAGGTCGATGCTTATGCAGGTGCGACCTACAGCTCGGACGCGATCATGACAGCGGTGGCAAATGCCCTGAATATGGCAAGAAAGTAAGTGAACGCATATGAAACGACAGCTTGCGTTATTTCCTTTTCTCCTTTTTCTGCTCTGCGGATGCACCCCGTCCGCAGAGCCCTCTCCGGAGGAAACGGAAGCCGTCCGCGATATTTTCGCAATGGATACCTATATGTTCCTCAAAGCTTACGGCGATTCCGCCGATACCGCTCTTGGCATTGCCGCAGAGCGGATTTTGTCGTTGGAGGAGACCTTTTCCGTTACTTCTGAAACCAGTGATACCTGGGCGGTC
The DNA here is from genome assembly GCA_045546475.1 of Oscillospiraceae bacterium. Taxonomy (GTDB): domain Bacteria; phylum Bacillota; class Clostridia; order Oscillospirales; family Ruminococcaceae; genus UBA3855. The sequence continues at coordinate 7,940 of JAZQCT010000039.1, read as the reverse complement.
AACCACGCAGACGGCAGTCCCGTGACCGTATCGGAGGATACGCTCACACTTTTGCAGACGGCGCAGGACATCGGTGCCAAAACGGACGGCGCGCTGGATGTGACCCTCTACCCCGTGCTTTCCGCATGGGGCTTTACCAAGGAGACACAGCAGGTCCCCGATGCGGAAACGCTCGCAGAAGCACTGGAGCTTGTGGATTTCCGCAAGATCACACTGGAGGGGAACACGGTTCAGCTTCCCGCCGGAATGCAGCTCGATTTCGGCGCACTGGCAAAGGGCTACACCGGCGACTGTGTAACGGAGATCCTGAGAGAAAACGGCGTTGCATCGGCACTTGTCAACCTCGGCGGCAATGTGCAGGCACTCGGCACAAAGCCGGACGGTTCCTTCTGGAAGGTCGGCGTACAGGATCCCTTCGCTCCCTCGGAGCAGGTCTGCATTCTGGAGATCGCGGATGAAGCGGTCATCACCTCCGGCAATTATGAACGGTATTTCACCGGTGAGGATGGGCAGAACTACTGGCATATCCTGGATACCAAGGATGGCTGTCCGGCGGACAACGGGCTGGTTTCGGTGACGATCGTCGGGGAATGCGGACTCCTGTGCGACGCGCTTTCTACCGCGCTGTTCGTTCTGGGTACGGAGGGAGCCATTGACTACTGGCGCAGTGAGGGCGGTTTTGAGATGATCCTCATCACGGATGACGCGCAGCTGTACTATACGGAGGGGCTTGCGGATGCCATCCAGCTCACCGGTGTACTGACAGCGGAGGTGATCGCGCATGAGTAAGCAGGTAAAGCTTCTGATGCTTGCGGCTGGGCTTCTGTTCCTGCTGGGCATCGTCGGCACTCTATTTGTCCTCCGTCCATCGGAAAGCCGCATGGTGGAGATCGTACAGGACGGCACCGTGCTGTACACGATCGACCTTGCGGATGCAGAGGATCAGGAAATAATTCTCACTTCTCCGGAGGGAAGTACCAACACCATAACGATAAAGAACGGTGAGATCTGCATTTCCCATGCAGAATGTCCGGATCAGACCTGTGTAAAAAGCGGCGCGCTTTATTCGGAGAGTTTGCCGATCGTGTGTCTGCCAAATAAGGTAATTGTACGGTTCAGGTAAGGAGGAGAATATGACAATCAGACGACTGACACTGCTATCGCTTCTGACAGCCATGGCACTCATTATTTTCGTCATAGAACTGCGCATTCCGGATCTCGTTCCGATTCCGGGCGTGAAACTGGGGCTTGCCAATATCATCACGGTGTACGCCGTCCAACGCTTCAAAGCGGGGGAAGCCGCCATGCTCGTGCTGGTGCGCATCCTGCTGGGTTCCATGTTCAGCGGCAATCCCTCCGCCCTGCTCTACAGTATCATGGGGGCGGCGTTCTGTCTGTGCGGAATGCTCCTCCTGCGGAACATCATCCCGCTGAAATATCTCTGGCTTTCGAGCGTCATGGGAGCGATCCTGCATAATACGGGGCAGATCCTCGCGGCAGTGCTGGTCATGCGGACGCTCTCCGTTCTCGCATACTACCCCATCCTGCTGATTTCCGGCTGTATTGCAGGATTCTTTACGGGGATGTGTGCGCAGATGGTGGTGGGGAGGATGAATAAGAGATAAAGTGGGAAATGCTACCTGGATGAAGAAGTCGCGTCCTCATGAAATACATGCCACTCTATGACCTTGCCAGTGGATGCTTGTTCTGTATGCATCTCACGGAACTCCTGCGGCACAGAGATACCCGCCTTCTCTGCATCACGGAAGAACGCTTCCGGAATGCTACCCTCAAATCCATAGTTGCTTGTCAGCAGCTGTGCGGCGATCACATCAGCCTGCTTCGGCGGCTCTGCTTCACTGCCGAAACACAGTTCACTAGTGCGCAGAAATGCAATCGCTGTCCCCCGTTCATTAAAGCAGTCCATTTCCAGCCACATACCAGTTTCTGCATCCAGCTTCACACGAAAGCTGGATGCTTCTTTGCATATTTCAGAGAAGGTATCACAGCTTCCTGACACAGTAATACTTCTCCGCACCTCGGAACTGTCACTGCACACATACTCTTCCGCTGCGACAATTTCCCACTGGCTAAAATCAGACAATAACTGCTCTGTCAGCCAGGAATGATCGACAGCTAATCCTACCTGAGTTCCTGCAAAGCTCAATGTATCTGCATCATAGAAACGCGCCCATCCCTGTGAACGCTCATAATCTGTCCACTCAATTGCATAGTCTTTTGTAGAATATAAGCTGTTTTCCTGCCTGAAAACGATACCGCTTGGATAGCAGAGTTCAATATGCAGTGCCGTATAATGTGCGTTCTGCGCAAAGTCCAGATACGCCTCCCCATTCATTTCTGTCATGGGGGTATCATCGGAGCTGAATCTGGTATCTACTTTATAGCAGAAGCTCACCTGTCCCTGTTCTGCAAGCTGTGTCAGTGTATTCATGCTCAAAGAATACAACTCCGTCTGTGTCAATCCAGTAGCTTCTGTCGCCGCTGTATGATTTCCCTCCTGCGAAAGAATGCAACTTTCCGTATTTGACAGCAGAAATCCACCGCCTGCGATCCCTGTGCAGAACAAAAGACATGCCGCCGCTGCATAATACCAATGCTTTCGGGTATGTACCTCAGTAACCTGGAAAAATTCTGCTGTTTCTCGGGTATCACTTTGCCCGATGCGTGTCAACATCTGCGCATAGATGCGCTCCCGAACCTTCTCCGATACCGGCGGTGTCATCTCTGCAATTCTCTCTGCTGTTCCTGCATCCGCATTCCGGAGCAGATCATCTGCACAATAGCTTTGTCTCATACATCTTCCTCCTTCACCACTTGATCTCCCATCCGGTCAATGTTTTCTTTAGGCGGCGTACCGCACGCGAACAACGTTTCCGGACAGCGGATGGACTGAGTCCCGTAATTTCCGCGATTTCAGCCGACCGTCTTCCATAATAATATTTCTGAATCAGGATACTGGCATCTGGTTCGCCCAGTGCAGCAATCTCCTGCAGCAGAAGCTGGCGGAGCTGTGCAGCTTCTGCAGTTTCCTCCACCATCCTACCATCCGGCAATTCTTCCGCACAATCGAGCGGCACTGTATGGCAGTTTCTTCTCCGGAGTGTTCGATAGAGACTGAGTGCGCGGTGTTTTGCAGCAGTACCAAGATATGCTTTTAATGTGTCCCTATTAATCTCATTCATATGCAGCACCACCTCTGCAAAGGTATCTGCAACACATTCCTCTATATCCTGCTCACCTGCATCGTTGCGCAAAATGCGGAACACAATGGAATAAACATAATGAAAATACTGTTCAAATACCGCACGGTATCCCTCATTCGGTGATCTGCGTGTCAGTTCCAGCAGTTCCCTGTCCGTCATCAACAGCCCTCCCTTATTTTACCTCTTCATAATCTACAGACGCACCCACTAAAAGAATGTGACAAAAAAGGACGGTAATTTTCCGTCCTTTTTGCTGTCTATACTGTTTCATTCACTGGCTTCACACGCTTCTGCATCACAAGATACACCGCACAGAAGCCGATGATGGATATGGGCAGGAGCTTGATGGCGATGGCGAAGCCTGCCGCCTCGACCAATGTGCCGAATCCGATATTGAATGCAATGTCGAATACGGTCGAAATGCCTGCGATCAGCCCGACTGCCGTGCCGTTTTCCTCCGGTGCGTAGTACTTCCCCACGACCACGACCAGCGTCGGATAGATGATGGAAAACGCCAGTCCCGACAGGCAGAGCAGGATAATGCCGCTCTGTTCAAGCAGGATGCCCACAGTATACAGCACTGTGCCGATCACCGTGAATACCGCCATACTGCGCAGAACGCCCATTTTCTGGACAAGGGGTGCAAACAGCAGTCTGCCGATGGTGATGCCGCCGAAGAACAGTGACAGATAGAGTGCCGAACGCTGCGTGGAGAATCCGAGATAGCTGCTGCCGTAGGTAACCATCCAGTTTTGCAGGCCGTGCTCGGCAATATAGTAGAAGCCGAACAGCGGGATCAGGTATTTTGCCGCAGGATTGCGGAAAATTGCCATTGTGGAGGGCTTCTTCTCCGGTGGCTTTGTCTGCGGAAAGCGGATGCCTGCGAGTACGAACAGGCTCAGCACGCCGCATCCGAGAAGCAGGGCATTCCAGCCGTGCCAGCCGGACATTTTTTCGGCAAATCTGCCGCCGACATTCTGTGCGGTGAACAGACCAACGCCCTGTGCGAAATTGAACAGATTCACATACATCGCCGATGCCGTGAAAAACAGGGGCGTGATGATGTTCAGACTTGTCGAAAGCATGGTGGATGCGCCGAGGCTGAAGATGATGCACACGAGGAGGATCCAGTAATTCTCCGTGAAAATGTAGAACAGCAGTGCCGCCATCCAGATGAAGGTCAGCGCAAAGAGAAAGCGTTTTTTGGACACGTTGTCCAGGATTCTTCCGCCCAGAAGGAGGAAGAGGAGATTGCCCACATAGCTGCACATGATGATGACGGAGGAACGGATGCTGTCAAGCTCGTAGGTGCGCTCGAACAGCGGCAGGAACACGCCACGCAGACCGTCACTGATGCCGAGGATCAGCATCATCAGGAAGCAGTAGATGAGGACTAAGGTTTTCTGTTTTTTGTCATTTGTCATTTGAAACTCCTTATATAGGATACAACAAAACCGGCAGGATGCCGGTTTTGCGTATGTTTATTTTGTTCAGGCACTGCGTTTTCAAACCAGCAAAAGCGATAATTCCGCTTGCGCAAAGCGCAAAGGAATTATGCGGTAGTAAAAGCCACCGCCGCGAGAAATGAACTTTCTGTACCGGTTCGCTCCCTCACGCGAATCGACTGCGCAGGCACTGCGCTGCCTTACTTGGTGATCACACGAACACGGATCACATTCTCCATTGCTTCGAACTTAGCCGCAACGTCAGCTGTTACCTCACCTGCAACATCTACCATTGTATATGCGTAGTCCTTCTTGGAAGCATTTACCATGTTGTCGATGTTCAGACCAGCAGCTGCCAGCTCGCTTGTGATGGAGGAGATGATCGCCGGAACATTCTTGTGCAGGATGCAGAGCTTTGTGCCGTTTGCATTCATCACTGCATTCGGGAAGTTCACGCTGTTCTTGATGTTGCCGTTCTCGATGTAGTCGATCAGTTCCTTTGCAGCCATCACTGCGCAGTTGTCTTCGCTCTCCGGAGAGGATGCGCCCAGATGCGGGATAGCGATCACGCCGTCCATTGCAACAGTCTTTGCATTCGGGAAGTCTGTGACATAGCAAGCGATCTTGCCGCTTTCCAGAGCTGCCTGCATATCGTCATCGTTTACCAGCTCGCCTCTTGCGAAGTTCAGCACTCTTGCGCCGTCGTTCATCTGTGCGAATACATCAGCATTCAGCATACCCTTTGTCTCTGCATTGAACGGCAGGTGCAGGGTCAGGTAGTCAGCCTGTGCATAGACTTCTTCTCTGGTCTTGACAACCTTGATGTGGTGGTTGAGCTGCTGTGCGCCCTCAACGGACAGGAACGGGTCAGTACCAACAACCTTCATGCCCAGATGAATTGCTGCATTTGCAACCTTTGCGCCGATCGCACCTAGACCGATGACACCGAGTGTCTTGCCCTGGATCTCCGGACCTGCAAACTGACTCTTACCTTTTTCTACGAGCTTGCCAACCTGATCGCCCTCATCCTTGAGTGTCTTTGCCCATTCGATCGCCTTTGTGATCTTACGGGAGGACAGGAACAGACCTGCCAGAACCAGTTCCTTTACTGCGTTTGCATTTGCGCCGGGTGTGTTGAATACAACGATACCCTGCTCTGCGCAGCGGTCAACCGGAATGTTGTTCACGCCTGCACCTGCTCTGCCGATTGCCAGCAGATCCTTGCCGAATTCCATCTCGTGCATGGATGCAGAACGAACCATAACAGCCACCGGATTTGCCGGATCATCTGCTACATTATACTTTGCCTTGTCGAACAGATCAGTACCGCAGGCAGCGATCTTGTTCAGAGTTTTAATATCGTACATGGGATATACCTCCATATTTCATATATGTGGACAGCACTGCGGATAATTTGCAGTGCTGTCGATTTTCAAAAACGCAAAAAGTCTGTGTTTCCCTTTGTGCAAAGCGCATAGGAAACAAATGCCGGCACAGGCTCAACTGTTACCAGGAGCGATATTCCTCTTGCGCAAAGCGCAAAGGAATATGCGATTGCATGACCTTGCTCGCGAAACAGCGGCTTTCCCTTACAGGTCGGTCATCAAACGCGAATGCCAGCGCGGGCTCCGCGCTTACTTATTTTCAGCTTCGAACTTCTTCATGAATTCTACGAGTGCTTCTACGCCTTCGATCGGCATTGCATTGTAAATGGAAGCTCTCATACCGCCAACGCTTCTGTGGCCCTTGAGGTTCTCGAAGCCTGCTGCCTTTGCTGCTGCAACGAACTTAGCATCCAGCTCATCGCTGCCTGTTACGAACGGTACGTTCATCAGAGAACGATCCTTCTTCTCAACAGTGCCCTTGAACATTTCGCTCTGGTCGAGGAAATCGTACAGGATGGCAGCCTTCTTCTCGTTGTGAGCCTTCATTGCTTCCAGACCGCCCATCTTCTTGATCCACTTGAATACCTTGCCGCAGATGTAGATGCCGTAGCAGGGAGGTGTGTTGTACATAGAACCATTCTCGGACTGTGTCTTCCACTTCAGCATGGTGGGAGTACCCGGCAGGCAGTCATCTGTGATGAGGTCTTCACGAACGATGGCAATTACCACACCTGCAGGACCTACGTTCTTCTGTACACCGCCGTAGATTACGCCGTACTTTGTTACGTCAACCGGCTCGGACAGGAAGCAGGAGGAAACGTCGGAAACCAGTGTCTTGCCCTTGGTATTCGGCAGAGTCCAGAACTTTGTACCGTAGATGGTGTTGTTCTCGCAGATGTATACATAGTCTGCATCTTCCGGAATATCCAGATCGGAGCAGTCCGGAATGTAGGAGAATGTCTTGTCAGCAGAAGAAGCCACTGCTACAGCGTCACCGTAGATCTGTGCTTCCTGGTATGCCTTCTTTGCCCACTGGCCTGTTACGATGTAAGCAGCCTTCTTGTTCTTCATCAGGTTCATCGGAACAGCTGCGAACTGCTGGGATGCGCCGCCCTGCAGGAACAGTACCTTGTAGTTGTCCGGAATGTTCATCAGATCACGCAGATCCTGCTCTGCTTCGTCGATGATCTGCTGATACATCTTGGAACGGTGGGACATTTCCATAACGGACATACCGCAGCCGCGGTAATCCATCATCTCTGCTGCAGCTTCCTGCAGTACTTCTTCCGGCAGAACAGCCGGACCTGCGCTGAAATTATAAACTCTGCCCATTTTGAATACCTCCAATGTAATCAAAAAAATATAAATTCATCGTACCTCCGTGCGCTTTCTTATTGTAAAGCATACGGATTCCTTATTCATTATACTATTTTTTTCAATTGAAGTCAAGGTATTCCAGCGGATTCCGGCTCTTTTGTAAAATTTGCTGTATTCCGACAGCGGGAATTTGTATAAAGATACAGATTCTGCAAAGAAGGGCATTTTCAGGGGGGATAAAAATTGCAAAAATGCTTGTAAGTTGGGGGGAGGCGTGGTATAATATAAGGTATATACTTCCGTTGATGAGCAATTGCGCATGTCCTGCATTCTTCTGACAGTTTTGATGTTTTTTCTGCTTACCCACAGTATGCAAAGGGGACACCATAGGGGCAGGGGGAAAAAGAAAGCACCGCAAGCCTTCTACGGACGCTTGTTCGCTTTGCAAAATCGACATTTCCCCCTGCCCCTCTGGTTTCCCCTCTGCACTCGTTACACGAGCGGTCCCCTCTGTCTCACTTCGTTCGACATCTCCCCGCCCCGCGGGGAGTCACCCCTTCCGTCACCCC
>JAZQCT010000038.1:0-30891 GCA_045546475.1 Oscillospiraceae bacterium | reverse complement strand
TAAGTGTTGTCTTCCTAAGACCGCTTGGCCTCCGACTTGGATATTATCCCTTTGGAATCCCAAATCGTTTTGCCATTGCACCCCTGCGGGGTACAAAGGCAAAACGTTAGAACTGCAAGAATACTATTCTTGGCAGGGTTCAGGAACAGTGGCACCAGCAGCAACTCATGTTATAAAAGCTCTAATCTACCATGAGAACGAAGCTCTGCCAATACTTTCTTAATATCCTGTGTACTGTTCTTATCACACACCAGTACCGCATCGGGCGTATCCACGATCACAACATCCTCAAGCCCCAGCACTGCCACCATTCTTGCGCCGCCGCAGACGGTGCAGTTTCTGCTGTCCACATTGATGACATCGCCGGAAAACATATTGCCCTCGCTGTCGGTCTCGTTGATGCGTTCCAGTGCCAGCCAGCTGCCGACATCATCCCAGCCGAAATTACCGGGAATCGTATAAATATGCTCCGCCTTCTCCATAATGCCGAAGTCAACGGACTCCGCAGGAAGCTTGCAGAAATTGTCCTGCAGCACCGCGTCAAATTCCGCTGTTCCGTAAGCCTGTACGATCGGCTGCAAGCCCTCGTACAGCTCCGGCATGTGCGTTTCAATATTCTTCAGGATCGTGGATGCCTTCCAGATGAACATGCCGCTGTTCCACAGGTAGCCGCCGTCCGACAGATATGCCTGTGCCTTTGCAAGGTCGGGCTTTTCCACAAAACGTTCCACATCATACACGCCGTTGTTGCCGCTGCCCTTCACATATTTGATATAGCCGTAGCCGGTCTCCGGATAGGTCGGCGTAATGCCGAGCGTGACCAGATTTTCACCGGACTGCGCCGCTTCTGCTGCCTTGCGGAGTGTGTCGATGTACATATCCTCCGCATGGATCAGATGATCCGAAGGCAGAACAAACATCACTGCCTCGCCGTATTTCTTCTGAATGATGCCGGCGGCAAGTCCGATGCAGGGCGCGGTGTTTCTTGCACACGGCTCCGCAAGGATATTCTCCGGCGGCAGCTCCGGCAGCTGCTCTGCGATCAGGTCAAGATATGCGGCATTCGTCACAATGTAAATATCCTCCGGTGCCGCAAGGGGCGCAAGACGCTTCACCGTCTTCTGGATCATTGTTTCGCCGTCCGCGGTCAGGGAAAGGAATTGCTTCGGACAGCTTGTACGGCTTCTGGGCCAGAAACGCTCGCCCTTGCCGCCTGCCATGATTACTGCGGTCGTTTTCATTCTTTCTCCTCTTTTCTGTGCTTGTCGTTCCGTTCGGGATGCAGGATCTCTGCATTGCTTTTCTGAATAGGGAACATAGTGGTTTTCAGGGTCATCAGGACGATCTGAATGTCCTTGAGCAGGGAATAGCTCTCAATATACATCAAATCCATCTTGAGCTTGTCATAGGGGGTGGTGTCATAGACACCCGTTACCTGTGCATAACCGGTCAGTCCCGCCTTGACATGCAGACGGAACCGGAATTCCGGGAACTGCCGTTCGTATTCCTCGCAAAGCTCCGGACGTTCCGGTCGGGGACCCACAACGGACATATCACCGCGCAGGATGTTCAGGAGCTGCGGCAGCTCGTCCAGACGGCACTTACGCATAAACCTTCCCACGGGGGTCACGCGCTCGTCATGGTCACAGGCAACCTGTGCGCCGTTCGGCTCTGCATCAATGATCATGCTGCGGAATTTATAAACATTGAACTCCCTGCCGCCCTGCGTCAGACGCTTCTGCTTGTAGATCACGGGACCGCCGTCGCAGAGCTTCACTGCCAGTGCGCAGGCAAGCATGATGGGCGTTGCCGGAATAAGGATCACCAGGCAGAAGAACAGGTCAAATGCACGCTTCATGAGCCGCTGCTCAAAGGTCAGCCCATAGTTACGGCAGAGCAGCAGCGGTGTATCAAACAGCCGGATGTCATCCGCGCCGCGCAGGATGATGTCGGAGATCTTGGGAACGATGTAGGCGCGCAGCTGCACATCAAAGCAGTATTTGATGAGGTCATTGCGCAGCTGGGCAGGAATATCACAGATGATCACGCCGTCATACTGCATGATCTTTTCCTGGATGGTTGCAAGCTCCTGCTGGGCACTGATGGACTCGCAGATCATGTACTTGTCCACACGGCAGCTCATTTTCATGACCAGAGCCGCCGCCGCCGAGCTGCCGTAGACAATGGCAAGCCTTCGCGGGGGATAGAGCAGAAAATAGATCTTCCCGGACAGGAGCGTCCAGAAAAGCAGGATCACCAGCTCCATGACCGTCAGGAGGAGCATGGGGGGGATGGATACGAAATCACGGGCTATCAGACTGATCTGCAGGTAGGTGATGATATTCGAACCAAGTATGGACAGGATCTGTGAGAATAATACATCCGTCCGCCGCAGATAGCCAATTTTAAAACCGCCGTAGACCTTGAAGAACAAAAACAGGACTGCTGCATAAATGGCGATCACGACCCAGTTGCCGCGCCGGTAGAAGGGCAGCACCATCTGGTCGGAGTAGAAGGTATACCATATATTTGCAAACAGAAGCGTCAGCAGACCCAGCAGGATGACTGCGGAGAAAAACTGCACCATACGCTTGTACTGTTCTCTGTGATGCACGGCGGGTTCTTTCATGCGTTCACGCACTCTGGCATCGCCTCTCTTTTGTTGATCGTGGCGGCATCCCATTATTTCTCTCTGCTGGAACGCACCTCCACATTTCTTTATTATATCAAACCGCCCGCCCACTGTCAATAGATTACACAGTATTTTCAGATTTATTTGCAGTTTTAGACGGGATATGTGAAAATATTTAACCACGGAAGATTGCCTCACCTCACCGGTGCCGTCCCCTCTGCCTCACTTTGTTCAGCATCTCCCCACCCCGTGGGGAGTCACCCCTTGGAACCCCTTTTGGGGACTTCGTCCCCTTGCCCCCTGAGTTGTTGACATTGACAGGGGGACGGCACCGGTGAGGTGGGGCAGTTCCGGTAAGCCCCGATAAAGAAAACTGGATCCGCATGAAATTCATTTCTATTCTATTGACATTCCGCGAAAAAAACAGTATAATATAGATAACTCCATACAGCAGGACCGTGCAATTTTCCGGCTGTATCGGGAATATGGTAGAAAGATGTGATACTTATGAAGAAACTGAGAAGCGTACTGGCAGGTATCCTGAGTATGGGTCTGCTCCTCTCCGCAACAGCGTGCGGCGGGGAAACAGCGGAAACCAACAGCCACTACAAGTCCGAGGACGATGTTGCCATCTCCGCACCGGCTGACGATCAGAAGGGCGGCATGGATGTTGACATCAGCGGTCAGACCATTCACTGGCTTGCCACCTATGACCTGAACCCCTCCAACAATCAGGACAGAAGCGTTGCCCTGACCCTGTTTGAGGATGTGTACGGCGGTAAGGTGGAGTGGATCCAGTGTACCTCCGAGGACAAGTTCGATGTTCTGACCAACCGCATCCTGGGCGGCGATCCGGTGGATATGTTCCCGTATGAGTGGGATGCACTTCCGAATGGCGTATACAAGGAGCAGTATCAGCCGCTGGATGATTACCTGAATCTGGAAGACGAGATCTGGGATGACATGCGCGATGCAATCGACATGTACGAGTACAACGGCAAGCACTATGTCGTTCCCTATGCAATTTCCGACCCGCTGCTGATCACCTACAGCCGTACCATGTGCCAGGAAAACGGTCTGGACGATCCGTATGAGCTGTATCAGGACGGCGAATGGGATTGGGATGTCTTCATGGATATGATGAAGACCTTCGTTGCCAACGGTGACGGCAGCACCCAGCGTTACGGCATTGCCGGCTGGTTCGGTCAGGCTATGGTACAGTCCACCGGCAAGACCATCGTCAACTTTGACGGCAAGGAATTTACCAACAATATTTATGATGAGGACATCGAAGCTGCTGAGACCCTGATGGCTGAGATGAGAAGCCTGAATCTGTACGATCCGACATGGTACGGCAATTTCCCGGAGGCAGGCAATATCCTGTTCTACGGCATGGCTGACTGGTCGCTGAATGGTTCCAATGCAAAGAACCAGGATGCTGACATCATGGTCGTACCGTTCCCGAAGTCTCCCGATGCTGACGATTACTATCTGTGCGCAAACTTTGCTGCAAAGATGCTGGTCAAGAACTCCGACAAGGGTGATGCAGTAGCAACCTACATCTACTGTGAGCGTCTGGCTGAAACACAGGAGGAATATGTACAGGCTGCAAAGGATAAGGCTCTGATCGTAGAGCAGTCCGCATCCGGCGTGGTTCTCGGCTACAGAACCGAGGAGCAGTACGACGCGATCATGCAGTTCAAGCAGGATACCACACCGGTATTTGACTTTGGCTACGGCATGGGCAGCACGATGTACGGCGACGGCGAGTACACCTATGAGACCAGAGGCATCATGAACAACCTGATGGACGCGCTCCTGACCTATCCGGAGATCGACTCCTGGGCTGTTCTGCGTGACAACTGGGCAGCAGCCATTGACGACGTACTGGAGACCTACAACAGCGCACTTGCTGAATAAGCAGATATATTGAGAATCCGCCCCCGGAATGGGGGCGGATTCTTATTATCCCTCCAGCACAGCAAGCCTGTTCTCATGGTCTGCAAGCTTGTGTTCCAGTACCATGAGGCGGGCTTCCAGGGCGGCGAGACGCTCTGCGAAGCTGCCGTATTCCTCGTCCAGCTCCGCCGTCATCTGCTCCAGTGCTGCCACCGCGTCATTGGCGGCTGCCCTGACCTCCAGCAGGAACTCCGTGTAGCTGTGACTGTCAAGGGTATTTCCGCCCAGCGGCAGCGCGCGCACCTGCACTGCAGGAAGCTGGAAGCGGATAATTGCATCCGGCAGATCCGCAGAGGGATCCGCCGTCGGCGCATAGCAAACGCCGTACAGATCCAGCGCAAGCTCCCCTGCCTCGGCAGTGAATCCGCTGTCCACATGCCAGGAAAGCTGCACAGTCTCCGTCTCTGCAATCACCTCCAGCTCGCACTGCGTTTCCCCGCCGGATGGTGTGACGCCGCGCAGGAAGAATGTGAATTTGGCAAGATCATGCCCATTGTAGAATCTGTCCGCCTCAAAGGTCACAGTGTCTGCCAGATGCTCCTCCTGGGTCAGGAGTGCGCGGATCGGCAGGGTGTCGATGCATTTTCCGATTGCCTTCAATACCATTCATATTTCCCCTTTCCGGAGGATACCCCTCCATGAAAGGGGACAAAACACGAAAAAGTTGTACGTTTTGGTACAACTTTTTCAAAACTTTTTTGAGAGAGCAAAAAAATCCGGAGCCGCACATTGCTGTGCGGCTCCGCCCTCTTTATGAATTCCCGTATTTGTTGTACATGCTGATATGTTCGCTGGTTGTCAGAGTAAACGCACAAAGACCGCTGAATACAAGCGCAGCTGCGTACAGCAGCCCATTGAGCAGTCCATGTCCGGCTTCCTTCTGAATCAGCAAGGGAATGCCCGGGAACAGGCATAACACGAATGTAAGTCCGTGGAGGAATTTCACAAATCCACGGAGCGATGGGATCGGTGCGCAGAGCACCAGGGAACCGATGGCAACGCCTGCGCCAAGGTATACGCCGTATTCCTTGACATACGCCATCCAGCCAAGCTCCTCTTCCATCTTATAGCCGGCACCGAATGCGCCGGAAACAAACAGAGCAAATGCAGCACCTGCGATCACGCCCAGAACTGTCAGCAGAATGAGCTGTTTAAAGCCCTTTTTCGCCGACTCACGCTCGCGCTCCTCACGAAGCTCGTTCATGATGCGCCGGCTCTCCTGCTTCTGCTCCTCCGTCATTTCCATCTGCGGAGGGGGTGTGTATCTCTGGGGCTTCTTGGATTCCTCCTTGGCACGCTCCAGATCTTCGTCCTTGAACTTCGGCACATATGCCTGCGGCTTGGGGGCTTCCTCCAGTACAGGAGCTTCTGCCTCTGCTTCCGCCGGCTTTGCCTGTTCCAGCTTCGGACGAAGCTCACGCGGCACAGCAGGAACGGGAATGCCCATCTGCTTTGCACGCATTTCAGTGACCTGCATCTGCTTTTCTGCGTCAAGCTGTGCAAAAGCAGCCTTCAGGTCATCGGTAAATTTCAATTTCTGGTAGAACTCCTCCACCGGATCATAGGCAGCGGTATCGTCACCGAGAATATCCGCCGCTGACGGCAGATCTTCCACAGCAGCAGCCGGCTTTGCGGCGGCTGTATAGGCTGCCGGTTCTTCCAGCAGTACGGGTTCTTCCACCTGCGGCGCGCCCTTCTTTTCCGACTGCCATGTCGGAGCAGGATCATCCAGCAGAACCGGCTCATCCACGACGGGTGCGCCCTTTTTCTCGTAATTCTGCGGTGTCCATGCGGCGGGCGGCGGTGCTAAAATATCATCCAGCTCCGGTGCATCCACCTGCGGTGCGCCCTTCTTTTCAGGCGCGGTATAGGTCGGCTGTTCAAAATCTCCCAGACCGCTCAGTCCATCCAGATTGTCAGGCATTATGTTCACCTCATTCGTCGTTAATTTACTTAAAGTAAGCAGATACGGGGGGGAATTTTCCCTTCGTATCAATAGCATGATTCCGCTTGCCGCAGGCAAAAGGAATCATGCGTTCATTGCATTACCAACGCAAGTGAGAAACATTCTTCAAAAGGATACTTTCCCATGCGTCTCATCAGCAGTGATTCACTGCCGCTCGATCATCTGATCTCTTGCAGGACCTACGCCGACCATGGCGACCTTGCACTCGCAGAGTTCTTCGAGGCGCAGGATGTAGTCCTGGCAAGCCTTGGGCAGCTCCTCAAATGTACGGCATCCGCTGATGTCCTCGTTGAAGCCCTCGATCTCCTCATAAACCGGCGCACATTCTGCCAGTTCTTCCAGAGAGGACGGGAAATCGCGGAGGGTCGTGCCGTCGGGCTTCACATAGCCGACGCAAACCTTCAGTGTACCCAGACCGCTGAGCGTATCCAGCTTGTTGATTGCCAGACCATCCAGACCATTCACACGAACGGAATGACGAACGATCACTGCGTCAAACCAGCCTGTGCGGCGGGGTCTGCCGGTGGTTGTGCCGTATTCTCCGCCCTTTTCGCGGATCTGGTCGCCCACCTCGTCAAACAGCTCCGTCGGGAACGGACCCTTGCCGACTCTGGTGGTATACGCCTTAGCCACACCAATAATATTATCGATCATGCGCGGACCTACGCCGGTACCTACGCATACACCTGCGGAAAGCGGGTGGGAGCTTGTCACATAGGGATATGTACCGAAGTCAATATCCAGCAGAGTTGCCTGTGCACCCTCGAACAGGATGGTCTTGCCAGCCTTGTAGGCTTCATAGGTCAGAACAGAAACATCTGCTACATAGGGGCGCAGACGCTCGCCGTATGCAGTGTATTCTGCAATTACTGCGTCAAGGTCATGTGCCTCGCCGCCGTAAACCTCGGTGATGATCTTGTTCTTGAGAATGCCGGTCGCTCTTGCCTTCTCCGCAAATACCGCCGGATTCACCAGATCACAGATGCGGATGCCGCATCTCTCGTACTTGTCCATATAGGTCGGACCAATGCCGCGCTTGGTCGTGCCGATGTCGCTGTTGCCGCGGAACTGCTCGGACAGACCGTCCAGCGTCAGATGCCAGGGCATTACCACATGGGCGCGGGGATCAATTTTCAGATTTGCGGTGGAAATACCGCGGCTCTCCATTTCGTCCAGCTCGCCGATGAAATCCTTCGGGTCAAGTACAACGCCGGCACCGATCAGGCACTGGGTATTCGGGTACAGGATACCTGAGGGTACAAGATGCAGCTTGTAGACCTGACCGCCGCTGACAACGGTGTGGCCGGCATTGTTGCCGCCCTGAGAACGTACTACGACCTCTGCACGGGAAGCCATAATATCAATGACCTTGCCCTTGCCTTCATCGCCCCACTGGGTACCGATTACAATATTTGCAGGCATGATTGTTCCTCTTTTCTTTCATTTTTTCATGTGTGCGGAAACACACATATTCATTATACCAGAATGGAGAGGGGATTGCAAGTGTTTTTTGATATTTTTTTATAGTGCGGCTCGCCGCCGACGTATCAGGAATACATTCCCAGTTGCAAAACCGCAAAAACTGCATAGAATATCAGTAGCGGAAACAGCTCACTGCCGGAAGGGGTGGCATCCCGGTGTTACGGATGCCCGCAGAACAGCCCCCTCATTACGCAGGGGAGAACTGTTCTGCTTGTGATACGGGGCTGCCGCGTGTTCTGCGGCAGCCCCGAAGTATTGTTCTCTACCGATATTTCATGCTCTGCGCCACTGCCAGCTGGTCGCAGCGTTCGTTCTCCGGATGTCCGGCATGACCCTTCACCCAGACGATCGTAACCTGATGCTTTGCCAGAAGCGGCAGGAGCTTCTCCCAGAGATCGGCATTCAGCGCGGGCTTGCCGTCCGACTTGACCCAGCCGCGCTTCTGCCAGCCGTACACCCAGCCCTTGGTGATGCTGTCCGCAACATATTTGCTGTCCGTGGTCAATGTTACTGCGCAGGGTTCCTTCAGCGCGGCAAGCCCCTCGATCACTGCCGTCAGCTCCATACGGTTGTTGGTCGTATCCGCCGCGCCGCCGGAAAGCTCCTTCTCCGCCCTGCCGTACCGCAGGATCGTCCCCCATCCGCCGGGACCCGGATTGCCGCTGCACGCGCCGTCCGTAAAAATCTGTACTTCCTTCATCAACGCTCTCCTCCTTGTTCCTGTTTCTTCTATCATACCATATTTCCTGCGGGTTTGCAAGTATGGTGCGCACAAAGGGTGAAGCCCCCTCCATCCGTACGCTTTATTTGTGAAAATCTACTGAAAGGATTGGAAAAATTCACAGAAAGTGTTGCATTTTCACTGCTGGTATGATATAATGAAACTGTATAGTCTGCATTGCAGGTATGTACTTTGACGGGGTGCAGTACCGTTTTCCGGCGCGTACTGCCGATATACAAATCCGGCAGCCCTGCTGCCAAACCGAGAGGAGAATCCATTATGTGTGGTATTGTAGGATATGTAGGACACCGCGACTGTGCGGAAGTCCTGCTCAACGGTCTTTCCAAGCTGGAATACAGAGGCTATGACTCTGCCGGCATTGCTGTTTTTGAGGATCAGAAGATCTGTGTTGCCAAGTCCAAGGGCAGACTCCAGGATCTGCGGAATAAGATGGAAGCAGAGGGCAAGCCGAACGGCATCGCCGGTATCGGTCACACCAGATGGGCGACCCACGGCGAACCGTCCGACCGCAATTCCCATCCCCACGGCGGCGGCAGCGTGACGCTCGTACATAACGGCATCATTGAAAATTACAAGCGTCTGAAGGAGTTCCTGCTTTCCAAGGGCAGAGTCTTCGAGAGCGACACCGACACTGAGGTCGTTGCACAGCTCCTGGATTATTATTACCAGGGCAACCATGGCAATCCCATGGAAGCCATCGTGGAGACTGTGCGCGAGCTGGAAGGCTCCTTTGCGCTGGGCATCATCTTTGCAGATTTTCCGGACAGAGTATTTGCACTGCGCCGTGAAAGCCCGCTGATCATCGGCGTGGGCGAGGGCGAGAGCTTCATTGCGTCCGACGTGACTGCGATTCTGAAGTATACCAAGGATTACTACCTGCTGGAGCATGACGAGATCGCTGTGCTGTCCAAGAGCGGTATTAAGATGTATGATCTGCATTATCAGCGCATCGAAAAGGAACTGAAAACTGCGGACTGGGATGAGAGTGCAGCGGAGAAGTGCGGCTATGAGCATTTCATGCTCAAGGAAATCTACGAGCAGCCGACTGCCATCAAGACGACCATCACGCCCAGAATCACCGACGGTCTGCCGAATCTCGAAGAATGCGGCATCACGCCGGAGCGTCTGCTGGAATTTAACAAAATCCACATCGTAGCCTGCGGCACGGCAATGCACGCCGGCATTGTGGGCAAATATGTCATCGAAAAGCTGGCGAAGGTGCCGGTAAATGTTGATATTGCATCCGAATTCCGCTATCGTGAACCGCTGGTAGGCGAGGGCGACCTTGTCATCATCATTTCCCAGTCCGGCGAGACCGCAGACAGCCTGGCTGCCATGCGTCTGGCAAAGAAGCTCGGCGCAAAGACCCTTGCCATTGTCAATGCAAAGGGCAGCTCCATCGCAAGAGAAGCAGATATGCTGATCTACACCCACGCAGGTCCGGAGATCGCCGTTGCCTCCACCAAGGCATATATGGTACAGATCGCCGTCATGTATCTGTTTGCATTTGAGCTTGCTCTGGCGAACGGCAGCATTGACGAAGCCGAGTGCCGCCGCCTGACAGCACTCCTGCAGGAGACCCCGCACGAGATCGAACAGATCCTCGAACACAAGGAACAGACGCAGTTCATTGCCTCCTCCCTCATCACAGCGGATAGTCTGCTGTACATCGGCAGAGGTCTGGACTATGCGCTGAGCCAGGAAGGCTCCCTGAAGCTCAAGGAGATCTCCTACATCCATTCCGAATCCTACGCTGCCGGCGAGCTGAAGCACGGCACGATCTCCCTGATCACAGAGAGTATGCCCGTCATTGCAGTGGCAACACAGAAGCGGCTGTTTGACAAGACCGTCAGCAACATCAAGGAGGTCAAGGCAAGAGGTGCCAAGGTCGTCCTGATCTGTGACGAGAAGTACGAGCCGGAGCAGGATGTTGCCGATTACAAATTCGGTCTGCCGGAGTTTGATGATCTGCTCATGCCCATGCTGGCAGTGGTTCCGCTGCAGCTGATCGCATACTACACTGCGGTCTACAAGGGTACTGACGTAGATAAGCCGAGAAATCTGGCAAAATCCGTTACAGTAGAATAATATCATCTGCCCCGCCATTGGCGGGGCAATATAAAAGAGGAAGATCAGTTTATGAAAATCAAGGCATCCTTATTCGCTGCAGCAATGCTCATGGGCTTTGCGCCGATGACCGTCTATGCGGATACAGCAGAAACCGCAGCAGAGGAAACAGCAGAGACCTTCAAGACAGAGGATGGGCTGTACAGCTATACCATCCTCGATGACGGTACAGTATCTCTGTACAAATTCCTGCCCACCGATCACCAGGGAGAGCTGGTGATCCCGTCCGAGATCGACGGCAGGGCAGTTACCTATATTGATAATGCGTGCTTTCTGACGACCTACAGCCTGACCTCCGTCACGATCCCTGCAAGCGTAGCGGATATGGGCGAGAGCGTATTTTTCGGCTGCAATTCGCTGGAAAGCTTTACTGTGGAGGAGGGCAACCCCTATTTTACGGCAGTGGACGGCGTGCTGTTTGCCAACGAGGAGCAGTACCTGATGTGCTATCCTGCCGCAAAGGCGGACGAGAGCTATACCATCCCGGATACGGTCACGGAGATCGCGCCGAGTGCCTTTGCCTATGCGGTAAATCTGAAGCACACCGAGATCCCGGAGGGTGTGGCATTCATTGACGGCTGGGCATTCTCCTATTCCGGCATCACAGAGATCGTCCTGCCGGATTCCCTGCAGGAGATCTATGACTATGCCTTTGCCTACTGCACCGCGCTTGCCAGCGTTGACCTCGGCGGTGTGCAGACCATCTATAATGCGTCCTTCGCGTTCTGCGAACAGCTGACAGAGATCACTCTGCCCGATTCCCTGACCACCATCGGACAGTACGCCTTTGCCGGTACGGGCATGAAGACCGTGACCATTCCCTCCTCCGTGGAGGAGATCGACTACTGCGCCTTCGGCTATGATGCAGATCTCAGCCCCGTTTCCGGCTTTACGATCTACGGTGAAGCCAATTCCATGGCGCAGAGCTATGCGAACGCCTCGGACGAGGACAATGATTATGCCAACAGCTTCAATTTCGTAGCGATCAACGCCGAAGAAACAGCCGCTCCCATTGTAGAAGCAAATACGGACAATGCGGACAATACGGACGAGCCTTCGGCAGAAACACCGGCAGAGAGCAAGGGCGTGGATCCCCTGATGATCGTACTGGCAGCCTGCGGCGGTGTGATCGTTGTGCTGGCGGCGGTACTCGGTGCGCTGGTGATGAAGAAGCAGAAGCACAAGGATGACCAGAAGGGGGAGGACGCATGAGGCGCGTACTGAAACGGCTGACCTGTCTGCTCTGCGGTGCGGCTCTGGTTTCCGGAATGCCGCTGACGGTATCCGCGGACAGCCTGTTCCCCGGCAGCGTCGAACAGCCCACCGGCGGTACGACGCTGGACGGACTCTGGACCTACAACGACTACCACGACGGCACCTTCTCCGTGAAATGCAATGACACTACTGTTGTCAATGCGGAGGTTCCCGAAAAGATCAACGGCAAGACCGTCAATATGATCGAGCTGGATGCCTTCAAGGACAACACCGCCCTGGAGACAGTCACGCTCCCCTCCACCATTACACATATCGAGGACTGGGCATTTTCCGGCTGCACCAGCCTGAAAAGCATCAACCTGCCCAACGGTCTGGAGCGCATTGACTATCAGGCATTCTATGGCTGCTCCAGTCTGGAGGAAATCACCATTCCGGCAAGCACGGAGCTGATCGACATCTTTGTCTTCGAGGGCTGCTCCTCCATGCAGGCGATCCATGTTTCCGACGGCAATGGAAGCTACATCGACCAGGATGGTGTCCTGTTCGACAAGGCAATGTCCACGCTGATTTTCTATCCGCCCTGCAAGCCGGATACCGCCTATGACATCCCCGACGGCTGTACGACCATCGAGGACTGGGCATTCGTGGGCAGCACTGCGCTGGAGAGCATCGACCTGACGGGCGTGACCTCCATCGGTGAGGATGCATTCTATTACTGCACCTCCCTGAAAAGCGTTGCCGTTCCGGAGGGCATCACGGAGCTTGCAAGCACGGCATTCGGCAGCTGCTACGCGCTGGAGGAAGTCACACTCCCCTCCACGCTGGATGTGATCGGGGAATTTGCCTTCTACAACTGTCTTGCCCTCAAGACCGTCAACATCCCCGGCAGAGTGGATACCATCAAAACCTGCGCATTTCTCAACTGCCCGGAACTCAAATCCCTGACCATCTATGACGCGGTAAAGACCATCGGGGATTATGCGTTCGGCTTCTGCATTGACGCAGACACACAGAAATACATCCGCACGCCGGATTTTGTTCTGGATACGCACAACGGCACCGCGGCGCATGAATACTGCGCTGTCAACGACCTCAAAAGTACGGGCGGCGTAACACAGTCGAGCGTCTTTCTGACGGTCATCATCATTATTGTGGTGCTGGTCATCGCGGCAACTGTTGCCATCATCATCATCCAGAAGCATATCCAGAAACGCTATGAACTCAGATAACGGAGAGAACTATATGAATCATTTCAGACGCATACTCTGCCTGCTCGGCGCGGCGGCACTGACACTGCCGGCATCGCTCCCGGCTGCGGCAGAAGAAACCTATACCTATACCGTGCAGGATGACGGCACCATTGCTGTTGCCTGCCAGGATCCTGCCATCGTCAATGCCGAAATTCCGGCAGAAATTGACGGCTACACTGTTTCCGCACTGGCGGAGGACTGCTTCAGCGGCTGTACTGCGCTCGAAACAGTGACATTTCCCGACACGCTGGTGACCTTTTCCAGCTATGCCTTCCGCGGCTGTTCGGCACTCCGGACTGTGACCGTTCCCGCACAGATCACGAAGATCGACTCCTTTGTTTTTGAAGGCTGCACCTCCCTGAGCGAGATCCTCGTGGAGGAGGGCAATACCACCTTCACCTCCGATGCCGGCGTACTTTACGAAAACGGAACCGGAATGCTTGTGCGCTATCCAGCAGCAAGACCCGGTACGGAGTATACCATTCCGAGGGACTGCACCATCATTGCACCGTGGGCATTCACGGACTGCAGCTCCCTTGCAAGACTGCACATGACAAGTGTAACTGCCATCGGCGCGGATGCGTTCTTCTGTGCGTCCTCCCTGCAGGAGGTCACACTCTCCGAGGGCATCACAGAACTGATCGGTCCGACCTTTGCCTACTGCACGAGCCTGCAGAAGGTGAAGCTTCCCTCCACACTGGAAAGCATCGGTGACAAGTGCTTCTATGGCTGCGTGAATCTCACGAGCATTACCCTGCCGGACGGACTGGAGAAGATCGGCGAAATGGCATTCTACGGCTGCGTCCAGATCAAGGAAATGATCGTTCCTTCCTCCGTTGTCAGCATCGGAGAAATGGGCATCGGCTACAGCGTTGACCCGGATACGAATGAAAACGCCGTCATTGAGGGCTTTAAAATGAAAACAGTTTCCGGCAGTAAGGCTTCTTCCTATGCAAGACGCAACAAGATCAGCTATTCTGCCAAGGCAACTGCGGCAAGTGTGATCCTCTGGCTCATTGTGATCCTCGTGGTGCTCAGTGCTGCTGGCGCAGGCGGCTTCTGGTACTGGAAACGGCGCGACGAAGCAAAGGCTGCCCTTGCAGAATCAGCAAGAAAGCTGGAAGAAAAACGCGCCCGCAGACAGGAACGCCGGAACCGCAAATAAGGAGCGCGCATATGAAACGGACACGATTTGCCGCAGGACTGCCGGCGGCGGCAGCCGGTGAGGATTTTTCCTATGTGCTTCTGCAGGACGGCACTGCCGCCGTTACCTGCACCAATACAGAGCTGACAGCAGCGGAAGTACCGTCGGTCATTGACGGCTATACAGTTTCAGCTCTGGCGGATGGCTGTTTTCTGGAGAATACCGCCCTGACGGAGGTCAGTCTGCCGGATGGTCTTACCAGCATCGGTGCGCAGGCATTCTATGGCTGCAGCAGTCTTGCGGGGATCACATTCCCGGAAAGCCTGACCGTCATCGGCGAGAACGCCTTCTTCGGCTGTTCCGCACTGCCGGAGGTATCCATCCCGGCAAGCGTCGCAGAGATCGGAGCGTTTGCCTTTGACACGACGGAATATGTCACATCCTTCACAGTATCGCCGGATAATGCCGCCTATGCGTCACAGGACGGCGTGCTGTTCGACAAGGACATGACCACCCTGATCAAATACCCAGAAGCCCGTCCGGATACTGCCTATACCGTGCCGGATCCCTGCACGGAGATCGAGGACTGGGCATTCATCGGCGCGCAGTACCTCGAACAGATCGACCTGAACCGTGTGACCTCCATCGGTGAGGATGCGTTCTATTACTGCATTGCCCTGCAGTCCATTGCCGTTCCGGAGGGTGTCACCAAGCTGATCGGCAGCACATTCAGCTGCTGCACATCGCTGCAGTCCGTGAAGCTTCCCTCCACACTGAAAAGCATCGGCGAGAACTGCTTCTATTCCTGTGTTTCCCTGACAGACATTGCACTGCCGGAGGGACTCGAAAAGATCGGCGCATATGCCTTCTATCACTGTACTTCGCTGGAATCCCTGACGGTTCCGGCATCCGTCATCACCATCAGCAGCTCCTGCATTGGCTGGTGCTATGATGAAGCGGCGGCTGGAAGCGTGGTGCAGGAAGGCTTTACCCTGCGGTTCCCCAAGGGATCTCCCGCGCACACCTATGCGGAGAGCAACGGCATTGCCTGGGAATACACCGCGGGCAAGACCTTTTATTATGTACTGATCGCCGCCGCTGCCGCAGTGATCGCGGCACTGACCATTGCGATCGTGCGGATCGTAAAAAAATGATACTGTTCCTCTGAATAGACAAAAGCAGCTGCAAAAGGCATCAGCCTTTGGCGGTGGAGGCAGTCCTGGAGTGCCGACCCCAGAAAAAGTATCGATATTTTAATTGTATGAAAGGACGGAATATATCCCATGCAACTCAAACACTTACTTGCCCCCCTCTGCGCCGGGATGATGCTCTGCTGCACGCCGGCTCTGACCGCATTTGCAGAAACACAGGCGGAGACCCAGCCCGAGACCTATGAGGACGGTATGTTCACCTTTGCCTATGTGGACGGCGGCGTAGAGCTGTATGCCTGCGACTCCTCCGCACTGGCGGTCACAATTCCTGCTTCCACTGACGGCTACAAGATCGTTTCCATCGGCGACAGTGCCTTCTATGGCTGTGAAAATCTGGAAGCCGTGACCATCGGTGAAAACGTCCGCCGCATCGGCGAGGCTGCCTTCATGGGCTGTACGGCTCTGAGCAAGGTCGTACTGCCGGAGCAGATCGAGGAGATCGGCGACTATGCCTTTTATGGCTGTTCCACCCTGGAGACCGCCGAGCTTCCGGACAGCATCACTGCCATTCCGGACGGCATGTTCTATGACTGCAGCTATCTCCAGAACGTGACTTTCCCCGCACAGCTGGAGTCCATTGGGCTTGGTGCATTCTACAACTGTGCCCTTCTGCCCGCACCGGAGCTGCCGGAGACGCTGACCACGCTGGAAGATTATGCCTTTGCCTTCTGCTATGCCATTGATGAGGTAGCACTGCCTTCCTCCGTGACATCACTGGGTACGGCGGCATATTACGGCTGCGTCAACATTACAGAGTTTACCGTTCCTGCCAATATGGAGGATCTTGGCTACATGCCGTTCATGGGCTGTGTAAATCTCTCCGCCTATACGGTGGAGGAGGGCAATGCTTCCTATATCGCAGAGGACGGCGTACTCTACAATACCGAAAAACAGGTGCTGTTTGCCTATCCTGCCGGCAAGCAGGACAGCAGCTTTGTCATCCCGGAGGGCGTGACCTCCATCGCGGACGGCGCATTCTTCTCGGCAGTGAATCTGAAGGATGTACAGTTCCCATCCACACTCAAGAGCATCGGCGCGGGCGCGTTTGAATACTGCGACGGTCTGACCTCCATCACACTGCCGGAGGGACTGCAGAGCCTCGCAGACAATGCCTTTGCGGACTGCACCGCACTGACCGAGGTATCCCTGCCGAAGAGCCTGACGCAGATCGGCAATTATGCCTTCTACGCCTGCCCCTCCCTGAAATCCGTGACCCTGCCGGATACGGTGGACAAAAACACGCTCGGCAGCTATGCCTTCGGCTACACGGACGGCGAGGAAACGGATGAGGAGGGAATGCCGATCCCTGTTAAGATCGACGGCTTCCGTCTCCGCGGCGGCAGCGGCATCTCCGCGCTGACCATCGGCATTATCATTGCGGCAGCGGCTGTGCTGGCAGTCGTGATCCTGTTTCTGGTGCGCGTGATCCGCAAAAACCAGATCTCCCCCGCCGAAGCAGAGGAGATGCATGAAAAAGCGGAGGAAGAAGCACTGCAGGAGGAGGACAAGGTATATGTGAACATCCTCGACTCCATGCAGCTCGATCCGCCCGAGGAGGACGAAACGGACTACGAAGAAACCATCGACCCGCCGGAGGATTCCTTCGACGACGACGATGACTAATGCTAATGCCACGGTTTCAAAAGGCGTTAGCCTTTGGCGGGATGCGGGGGCGCAGCCCCCGCCCCAAATCCCCCTCCCTTTGGGAGGGGGATTTGGGGCGGGGCAGCTTTGGTGTGCTAACCCCAGAAAAAAGACTTTTTCAACAATCAAGGCAACACATCTTCTACGGCGTAATCGCCTCCCGTATCTTAGCGATTGCACTCTTCTCCAGACGCGAGACCTGTGCCTGGGAAATACCGATCTCTTTTGCAACCTCTACCTGCGTTTTTCCGCAAAGGAAGCGCAGGCAGAGGATATTTTTTTCCCGTTCACCCAGTGACCGCATCGCGTCGCGCATGGTAAACTGTGCGATCCAGCTCTCCGCACTGCTCCGGTCGCTGAGCTGGTCCATCACATAGAGCGTGTCCCCGCCGTCGGAATATACCGGCTCATAGAGGGATACCGGATCGCTGATGCTTTCGAGAGCGATCACGACATCGGCACGTTTTTCCCCGATGGCATCGGCAATTTCATCCATGGTCGGCTCGCGCTGAAGGGAGCTTGTCAGCTGCTCCTTTGCCTGGATGGCACGGTAGGCAAGGTCACGCAGGGAACGGCTGACCTTGATCTGGCTGTAGTCGCGCAGATACCGCCGCAGCTCGCCGCTGATCATGGGAACGCAGTAGGTGGAGAAGCGCACCTCCTTGGTGAGATCGAAATTATTGATCGCCTTGATCAGCCCCACCACGCCGATCTGGAACAGGTCATCCGCATCCTCCCCGCGTCCGGCGAACCGCTGGACAACGGAAAGCACCAGCCGCAGATTGCCCTGTATCAGCTGATCCCTTGCCGCTTTGCTGCCGGTTTCTTTGAACTCACGCAGCAAAGCCATTTTTTCCTCCTCCTTCAGCACGATCAGATCCGATGTGCTGATACCGGAGATCACAACCTTATGGTATGCCATAGCAAAAGCTCCTTTCGTTGGTATCGGAAGGAGTATGGACGCGGCGGGGCGGTTTCATACGGGTTCTTGTGATTTCTGGAGAAAGCTCCTTGTCAAAAGTCTTTTTCTGGGGTTGGCTTTTCCAAAACTGCCCCCACCTTACAGGTGCCGTCCCCTCTGTCACTTCGTGCCGTCTCCCCACCCCGTGGGAAGTCGCCCGCGACCCGTCAAAGGCTGCCCCCTTTTGAAACCGATTTTATGAAACGGACAGCATTGCTGATATAAAATTCCGGCAGTTCCCCGTTTTGACAGATTCCGCACGGACAAAGGTGTATAATGGACTGGAAGAAAGGCGGTGCGTTATGCAGACGATCTATCTGGATGTACTGCTCGTGTTCAATCTGTATGT
Source organism: Oscillospiraceae bacterium (assembly GCA_045546475.1). Taxonomy (GTDB): domain Bacteria; phylum Bacillota; class Clostridia; order Oscillospirales; family Ruminococcaceae; genus UBA3855. Next base: position 12,209 of record JAZQCT010000038.1, on the reverse strand, counting down.
CAACTACATATTGCTCCGCATGACGGCACGGATGACCCACAGCCGCCTGCGCGCCGGCAGATGTCTGCTCGCCTCCGCGCTGGGCAGTCTGAGTACGCTGATGATCCTCCTGCCGCCCATGCCCGTTCTCCTCTCCGTTCTCTGCAAGCTCCTGACGGCTGTGCTGCTCTGCGCGGCGGCATTCGGTCTGCGCGACCGTTCGCGGCTGTTCTTCTGCAGTATCTGCCTGTTCGGGAGCAGCTTTGCTCTGGCAGGCATCCTGCTTGCCCTTTCCCTCTTGTGCAGCGTCAGAGTACTGCACGCCAATTCCTGCTGGTATCTGGATGTATCCCTTCTGCATCTTGTGCTGTTCACCATCGCGGCATATCTGCTCCTGCATGTGGTGCAGTATCTGCGTGACAGAAGCCGCGGTGCGGACGGAAGCTACCGGGTCTGCATCCGCTACCGCCGCCGCACAGTACAGCTGCAGGGCTTTGCAGATACGGGCAATTCGCTGGTGGATTTCCTCACCGGAATGCCTGTCATCATCTGTGACGGCTCGGAATTTGCAGAGCTTGCACCATCCCCCGGCACACCTCTGCCCAAGGGCTTCCGGCTCCTGCCGTGCGAGACCGTCGCCGGCAGCGGTCTGATCACGGTATTCCGTCCGGATGAGGTGGTGATCTGCGCAGAACAGACCGGACGGTATCATAAAGTGGACGCACTCGTGGGCATCGGGGAACGGGAAACCCGGAAAGCGATCTTTCACCCCAGACTATTGTATTAGGAGGATTTTCTATGAAACTTCTGACCACACTCCGACAATTACTGCAGCGGCTGTTTCCGGTCTGCCGCGTGGATTATATCAACGGCTCGGACAGTCTGCCGCCGCCGCTGACGCGGGAGGAGGAGGACGAGGTCTTCCGCCGCCTTGCAGAGGGCGATCCGGCTGCAAGAGAAACGCTCATCACCCACAATCTCCGGCTGGTGGTCTTTCTGTCCCGGAAATTTGAAACCTCCGGCGTGGGTCTGGAGGATCTCATTTCCATCGGCACCATAGGACTCATCAAGGCGGTGAATACCTTTGTGCCGGAAAAGAACATTAAGCTTGCCACCTATGCGTCACGGTGTATTGAAAACGAGATCCTCATGTTCCTGCGCAAGGCTTCGCAGTACCGCGGAGAGATCTCCATTGATGAACCGCTGAGTACGGACTGGGACGGCAACGAGCTTCTGCTGTCGGATATTCTCGGCACAGAGGAGGATATTGTAAGCCGGGGCATTGAATGGGAGGCGGAATGTGAAACGCTCCGTGCCGCCGTTCGCAGCCTGCCGCCCCGCGAGCGTGAGATCATGGAAATGCGCTTCGGTCTCTGCGGCGGCGGCGAGCGCACACAGAAGGAGGTCGCTGAGCAGATCGGTATTTCCCAGTCCTACATCTCACGCCTGGAAAAGAAGATCATTAAAAAACTGCGGGTGGTGCTGGAACAGCAGGTATAGAAGCTTCTGCCCATAGCACTATCCTAAAGGGAGTAAGGGAACGGCACCGGTGAGGTGGGGGCAGTTTAGGTAAGCTTCGATATAAAAATTGATTTGCGTGCCCAAACTGCCCCGAACCTTGACAAATCCAAAGGGATGTGGTATATTGATAGAGAAAGCAAAACATCCTGGAGGTAATCAAAATGAACAGATTCCATAAAATCACAGCACTCCTCACCGCTTCCGCACTCAGCATGGTGCTGTTCGGCGGCTGTATGTCCGGAGGTCCGACCATTGCGGAGGAGGATCTTCCCTATGGCGCGACCATGCGCGAAAGCAAATCCGATTTTGCACTGTCCGTCAGCTATGACCGCCGTTTTGTCAATGAAGAACAGGTCACCGTGCTGACCGACTATCTCGCTGCCATCCAGAACTGCGACGGCGCGATGTACCATGACAATACCTTCGGCTTCTATGCCGACTACCAGCTCAATGATGTCTATGAGGGACAGTATGAATCCTATGACGATATGATGACCGCGCTCCATGCCTCCGTGGCAGAAGCGACCGCGGATGACTTCTCCTATGTCATGGTCACTGTGACGGATTTCACGCAGGAACGCGTCAGCTCCGGTCTGGGTACCATGACCGAGGTGCTCGCCGGCATCAGCGGCGAGGAGGATTTTGAGCAGTCGCTGACAGGCTGGTGGGCTGTCGAAATGGAGTGGCTGATCTCCTACAACGGCGGTGCCTCCAGTGTGCTTGTGCAGGAACAGTGGCTGTACATGTATGAGCGTGACGGCAGATACTACTGCGTAATGTAAGGAGGTCCCGTATGCCCAGATTCTTTGTGGAACATGCCGACCCCGAACAGATCGTCATCACCGGCGAGGATGCCAACCATATCGGACGCGCCCTCCGGATGCGCACGGGGGAGGAACTGACCGTCTGCGCCGAGGGCATGGACTACCAGTGCGAGATCACCCGTATCACTGACAGCGAGGTGTACCTGCGCCCCCATACCATTACCCCCTGCGCCGCAGAACCCTCCGTGAAGGTCACGCTCTACCAGGCTGTCCCCAAACAGGATAAGCTTGCCGAGATCGTCCAGAAGGCGGTGGAGCTTGGTGCCTGCGAGATCGTCCCCGTGCTGACCTCCCGCTGTGTGGCACGTCCGTCAAAGACGGATTTTGAGAAAAAACGCCAGAGACTTCAGAAGATCGCCGTTTCTGCGGCAAAGCAGTCCGGACGCGGCATCATCCCGCAGGTCGCACCCCTCCTGAGCTGGAAGGAAGCACTGCGGCATATGCAGGAGCAGCAGGATATGGCTGTCATGCTCTATGAGGAGGAAGGCGGTGTGCGCTTCGGCGAAGTGCCGCTGGAGGGAAAGACCCGCATCGGGCTGTTCATCGGCAGCGAGGGCGGCATCTCCGAGGAGGAGGCACAGCAGGCAGCGGATGCCGGACTTTGCCGTGTATGGCTCGGAAACCGCATCCTCCGGTGTGAAACTGCACCGACTGCGGCAATTTCCATTTTGATGTATCTGACAAAAAACCTTTAAAAAATATCCGAAAAGTGTTGAAATCCGCAAAAGAATATGGTATAATAGAAGTAGCTTTATTGACAAGCCGTCGGTTGGCTGGGGATGCTCCAGTCTGTCCGCAGCAGTCCGGCGAAAAGTATTCTGCGGAGAAATGAGGAATTACACTATGAAGAATTGGAAGCTTATTGCTATTATCGCCGCAACTGCAATTGCGACTGCGGCAGCGGTTGTGATCCTGCTCCAGAAGCAGCAGAACAAGCGCAGAATGCGTTTTGACAGTGCAGAATTTGATGATGAAGACTACCTGGATGACCTCGCCTGCGGTGAGCAGTGCACCTGCTGTGACCAGAATCTGGATGTTGCCATCCCTGAGGAGGCTGTAGAAGCCGCTGAAGAGCTGGCTGCAGATGCCGGCACTGTCATTGAGGATATTGCTGAGGCAGTGGAGGAAGCTGCAGAAGACGCTGTGGATGCAGTAGAAGAAGCAGTTGAGGACGCAGCGGAGAAGATCGACGAAGCATAAGTATTTGCTGAATAAGAAGAACGCTGCTTTTGGGCGGCGTTCTTTGTTTTTTGGAAAGGATGAGAATACTATGAGAAAAAATTTTTGCAGACGTTTTGCAGCACTCGCAGCAGCTATGGCACTTACAGCACAGGCAGCACCGCTGATGCAGGTATTTGCTGAGAGCGAATATGAATACGACACTTACTATGTATCCGTGTACACTTACGATGCGAAGCTCGATTACGTGGTAGGCGAAGAGCTTGACCTGACTGGTGTCACCGTTGGTGGTGGTTTCGGCAATGATGATGGTTCCGTGATGGGGGATATTTTCGGTGAGGAACTGACCGATCTGGTGGAAAACGGTACCGTTACCGTGGATACCTCTGAATTTGACAACACAGCAGCGGGCATCTACAATATCTATGTACACTTCGGCTCGGCGGTGGACTCCTTTGAGGTATTTGTCTATGATGAAAGCTTCTTCGATGACATCACCGACAGCATCCGCGATTATTACTCTATTTCTCTGAACGAGCTGCCCGCAAAGACAGTATATCAGATCGGTGAGGAGCTTGACTTGACCGGTGCGGTATTCTCTGCAAGCTACGGCAGCGGGGACGGTATGGTATTCGGTGATATTTTCTTTCAGGATGTGAAAGAGTTTGTGGAGAACGGCACGATCACACTGAACGACTCCGCATTTGACAGCACAAAGCCGGGTGTCTACACGATCTATGTGAAGTACGGCTCTGCAAGTACCTCCTTTGAAGTGACTGTAACTGACGAAGGCATTACCATCAATTTTGGCGATGTCAACTGTGACGGCAGCATCAGCATTCTGGATGTACTCGCACTGAACAAGTGCCTCCTCATGGGTACAAAGTTGGCAGATTCCGGCATACAGAATGCGGACATGGATCAGGACGGTGTTCCGACAGCAGCTGACGCGCTGATGATCCTGAAGCAGACGATCGGTGTTGTGTGATTGCCGGATACACATATAAACAGTGCTGCTGCACGCAATGTGCAGCAGCCTTTTTGCAAAATTCGATTTGACATTCGACTTGACAATTTTTTTGCAAGATTCGGACTTGACAATCTCCCGCATATGCGGTATAATATAATTAAAGAGCATACCGATGACGGTCGCTCCCATTTAAGTAGTTATAGAAATAACCGCCTTATTCGGAAGTCAGGCGGTTATTTCCTTTTTTCATCATTATGAAAAATAACATACAGCAGAGAAACCAGCGAAACCAGAAACATCCCGATCTCTACGAGTTCAGATAGTGTGATGTAGTGTGCCATAATATGTACCCCCCTCTCAGGGAGCAGGATTGACCGCCTGCAAAGTCCCAAAAATAGGACTTTGCAGACTTGCCCTAAAAATGGCAAGTCACCGTATTGGTATGCTCTGTTTTTATCATATCATATTAGAATGCATTTGTCAAGAAATTTTGTTTTTTAGGGGCGAAAATCGACAACGACCTCACTGCCCCTAAAACCGAAAATACAAAAACGGATTGAACGAGCCGTTTACCAGATAGGCGGTTGCTGTCAGCAGGAGCGCGCAGAGGGCAAGGGGTTCGAGGACAACGAACGCCGGCTCCGCTTTGCTTTGCAGATAGGCAGCCGCCTTTTTCGGCAGGGGAGTCGCGCCGATACAGGCAAGGAGCAGGATCACGCCGAAGCTCCGCAGCTGATACAGTGCCTCCGCCGAAATTAGCGGCAGTCCGCCGAAGCCTGCCATGCCGCGCAGGGTTTCCCACGCCGCGCCCATATCCGGTGCGCCGAAGATCACAAAACTCACCAGGGCAAGCAGAAGTACATACACATGGGAGAGGACTTTCGATTTTTTCAGATATTCCAGTAAAAACAGCTTCTCCGCCATGAGGAACACCGCAAAGAACAAACCCCACACGATGAAATTCCACGCTGCCCCATGCCAGAAGCCCGTCAGGAACCAGACAACAAGAATGTTCAGCAGCCAGCGACCCTTGGAGACACGGCTGCCGCCGAGGGGAATATAGACATAATCCCGGAACCAGGTGCCGAGGGACATGTGCCATCTGCGCCAGAATTCCGTCACACTGCGCGAAATATAGGGGTAGTTGAAATTCTCCAGAAAATCAAAGCCGAACAGCTTGCCCAGACCGATCGCCATATCACTATAGCCCGAAAAATCGAAGTAGATCTGAAGCGAATAGGCAATTGCATACATCCAGCAGAACAGTACGGAGCCATCCTGCGTACCCTGAAACGCCGCACACAGCTCGCCCAGGACATTGGCAAGGAAGATCTTCTTCGACAGACCCAGCACGAACCGCCGGATACCCTCCGCCGCCTTGGAAATGGAATGCGTGCGCTCTGCCAGCTGTTCTGCCACATCCGAATAGCGCACGATGGGACCCGCGATCAGCTGGGGGAAGAGTGCCACATAGGCGGCAAGTGAGACGGGGTTTCTCTGTGCCTTTACATCTCCCCGGTACACATCTATCGTGTAGCTCAGGATCTGGAATGTATAGAAGCTGATGCCGATGGGGAGCGCGATCCGGAGCAGCGGCACGGAAAGTCCGGTCACGGCATTGAAATTCGTGATGAAGAAATCCGCGTACTTGAAATACCCCAGCGCACCGAGGAATAATGCCGCCGAGATCCAGAGCGTCACCTTTGCCCCCGCTTTGCCGCGGAATTTTTCAATGAGCAGTCCCGACACATAACTGCAGAGGATGCTTGCGATCATGAGTACCACATATTTCGGCTCGCCCCATGCATAGAAAAACAGACTCACAAGCATGAGAACGGCGTTTTTCAGGCATTTCGGGGAAATGAAATACAGGATCAGGACGCAGGGAAGAAACCAGTACAGAAATGTAATACTTGAAAATAACATACCGCTTACCTCTCTGATGGGTAATCATATTTGCAAGGGCGCAGTTTTCCTGCACCTTGCCCAAGAATGTATTTCTTTGAAACTCATAGGTTTTACAATAGCCCCCATACGGGGGCTATTGTAAAACGAATCAGGATTCCAAAGGGATTCCATCCCTTTGGGCGGCAGGTTGCCGCCCACTTTTGCGCCAAAGGCGCATTGGAGGCAAATCGCCAGCGGGTGCTGCCGCTTAGCCCTCCAGAGAAGTAGGACACATTACAAAGAATACCTTGTTTGCGGACTGACCGACAACGGTCTCCTCTGCTTCCACGCAGATATTCCATCTGGGGTCTGCGTTGTCCTTCAGTGTCTGCATGAAGGCTTCACCGTCCGTGCCTTCCTCCAGCTCAAATACATAGCCCACGAATGCAATGGAACCGATCATAGGAGCAAACATTGTGCCCTCCTTGAAGCCTGTGATCTCTGCATTGCCGAAGCCTGTCAGCAGACCCGGCTCCACCGGCATGGTGGCAGGTCCGAACAGGATCGCCGGATTCTTCATCAGCTCATCCGCCAGGATCTGGCAGGAAAGTGTTCCATCCGCTGCCTTTGCTTCAAAATCTGCCAGCAGCGTCTGACCGAGGGTATCACCGGTCACTGCGGGCGCATCGCCCTCTGCACTGCTGTCATCGCCGGCAGCTTCACTGTCCGCAGGAGCATCGCTCTCTGCGTCCGTATCTGCTTCTGTTTCTGCGGGTGTCTCTGCTTCTGTATCCGCTTCGGTTTCTTCCTCGGTATCGGCTTCCGTTTCCGCTTCCGTTTCTGCTTCGGTATCCTTTGCCTCAGTGGCAGCATCCGTTGCCTCGGGCTTTTCCGGAACAGAATCCTCGGTCTTGGTGGATACACATGCCGTCATTGTGCCGCAGAGCATCGCTGCGGCGATCATCATAAGAATTGCTTTTTTCATGGTAGTAATCTCCCTTGTATTGTATTTTTTATAGTTTTTCCCGTTTTCCCTTGATTATGTATTTCTTGCCTTCACGATCATCGCACCGACGATGAATGCAAGGAAAATTCCGCAGGCAAACAGAAATACTGCATTGTCTTTCATACTCTTCCGGAATTTCTCCGGATCATCGGGATTAATGTACAATGTGCGTGTTTTTCCCAGCAGCTTCCCTCTGGTGTTGGTATAGACAGCACCATTGGACCGGATGATCTGCCCCTGATATTCGTATTCCCACACGGGTGCATAAACCGTTCCGCCGCTTGAAAAAATGGACTGGTAATCCACACACACCGCCTGCACAGGAACGTTGCAGGTCATGTGTTCGATGACGATACGATAAATGAAAAATCCCGCAATCGCCACGACAAAAGCCAGACCAAACAGTAATGCTCCCCATGAGCCGATGCCGTTTTCATCCACACCTGTTCCGTATTCTATATCCATCAGCATAAATAAACATTGATATAACATAGCTGTCATTCTCCTTCACAGAGCATCAGACATTGAAACGGAACACAACAATATCGCCATCCGCCATCACATACTCCTTGCCCTCAAGACGGACAAGTCCCTGTTCCTTTGCAGCCGCCATTGTGCCGCACTTCATCAGATCGTCATAGGCAATGACCTCGGCACGGATGAAGCCCTTTTCAAAATCCGTATGGATCTTTCCGGCTGCCTGCGGTGCCTTTGTGCCCTCTGTGATGGTCCATGCACGGACTTCCTGCTTGCCGGCGGTCAGGAACGAGATCAGACCCAGCAGGCTGTAGCCCGTCTGGATGATACGGTTCAGACCGGATTCCTCCAGACCCAGTTCAGAGAGGAACATTTCCTTATCCTCATCGCCCATATCGGAGATCTCTGCCTCGACCTGCGCACAGATCGGCAGTACTGCGGCATGTTCCTCCTCGGCAATTGCCTTCACTGCCTGGAAATGCGCGTGTTCTGAAAGATCGCCTGCAAAATCCTCCTCGCAGAGATTTGCCGCATAGATCACGGGCTTGCCGGACAGCAGGGGAGTATCATGCAGAAATTCCTGCTCGTCCTCCGTCACATCAAAGCTGCGCGCAGACTTGCCCTCTTCCAGGTGTGCCGCCAGACGCTCGAAGAAATCCACCTGTACAGCGGCTTTCTTGTCGCCCTTCATCAGCTTCTTTGCACGGTCGATTCTGCGCTGTACCATTTCGAGATCCGAGAATACCAGCTCCAGATTGATGGTCTCAATGTCTCTTGCGGGATTCACACTGCCGTCCACATGGATGATGTCCATGGATTCAAAGCAGCGCACCACATGCACGATCGCATCCACCTCGCGGATGTCGGCAAGGAACTTGTTGCCCAGACCCTCGCCCTTGGATGCACCCTTCACCAGACCCGCAATATCGACAAATTCGAGGGTTGCGGGGGTGAACTTATCCGGATCATACATCTTTGCAAGCTCGTCCAGACGCGCATCCGGCACGGACACCACGCCCACGTTCTTCTCAATGGTGCAGAACGGATAATTTGCAGACTGTGCGCCGGCATTTGTCAGCGCGTTGAACAATGTGCTCTTTCCCACGTTGGGGAGACCTACCATACCAAGTTTCATAATTTCCTACTCCTATGTACTATAAATTTGCAACGGCAAAATGCCGTCAATATCATCATTTTAAGCGGGATCAAAGGGCGGCAGCCCTTGCCGGTGCTGGTGCGGAGCACCGGCTCAATCTCCCCCTCCCTTTGGGAGGGGGCAGGGGGCTGGTCCCCACGGGGTGGGGAGACGGCACGAAGTGACAGAGGGGACGGCACCGGTGAGGTGGGGGCAAGCTTTGCACAACTTTCCTAAAGTTGACAACATTGCCCGACACTCAGTTCCCCTCCTGCGTATTGTGCCGGTCATTGATATCCGCGATGATCGTACTGCCGCGCATACTGAACTGACCGTTCTTCGAGATGGCTTCGTGGGGCTTTGCGGCAAGGATGAATGCCTTCAGCTCCGTTCCCTCCAGTGCCACATTACCGCTGCCCTTGGCATCGCCGATGCCGGTGATCTCGCCGCCTTCAGCATTGACTTCGATCCTGCACTTTTTCACATACACATCCACCTTGCCGCCGATGCCGCCGATGCAGGTGCCGAAATTCGTGCGCATGTGGTATTTCTGCGTGCAGTTCTCCACATAGACCTCGCCGCCGCCCTGGTTGAGCACACCGATGCCCACCACGCGGCTGCCGCCGCCGGTGAAATTGATGTCTGTCTTGCAGTCAATGCTTGTCTCGCCAGAAAGGCTGCCCATACCCACACTGCTGATACCGCTCATTTCCAGCTCCAGCTTACAATCCTCGCTCGTATAGATCAGGGACATGCCATCCATACAGCCGATACCCACGCCATTCGGGGAACCGACCTCTACGCGGATATTGCCGGATTTGATCTGGATCTCAGAATCGTCCGGATTCTTGCCGCCGCCCACACCGACGCTGCGGTCACTGTTGCAGATAATGTCCAGATTGCCGGTGGATTCGAGCGTGATACAGCCATAGCTGCTGTCGCAGTCCGTGCCGATGCCGTAGCCGATCTTCGAATAGCAGTTGATCTTCAGGTCACCGCTGCCCTTCAGATGGAAGAACGAACCCTGCGGCACACGGATGCCCATATAATCAAGGGAATTCTGCCCCTCCACATTCAGCGTCAGCTGTGCATAGCTGCCGATGGCAATACAGGGCTTTTCCTTGCTGATCAGATGAACATCACGCAGCGTCAGCTCGCAGCTGTGGTTATCCATGACAGCTACATGGATGGGGAGCGTCTTTTCCGGATCGCCGACAAGCGTCAGCGTATGACGGAACACATGGATATCCGTATAATTCTGCAGTGCCAGCTCCACAAGATCCAGCACCTCATCATTGTGCGCATTATAGACCTTTTTATGTCCGCTGCTGTTTTCCAGATTGGTGTTGATGATGACATCCTTCACCTCTGCGGAGACCTCCTCCAGCAGATAAGGATTGGGACGTGAGGTATAGTAGCCCTGGATCAGGTCAACGCCGAGACGGATGACGGTGCGGAGGTCTTCCTCCTCCTCCACGCCCTCTGCCAGCACCTGGATCTGGTTGTCATGTGCATAATCAATAACACTGGATACGAGCTGCTGCTTCTTGGCATCCTTGCAGATGTCGGTGATCAGACAGCGGTCGATCTTCACATAATCGGGAAGATTCTGCAGGAGCGTTGCCGTATTGGCATAGCCCGTGCCGTAGTCGTCGATCGCGATCTGTCCGCCGAGTGAGGTGCAGCGTCGCTTGACCTTCAGCAGATCCTCCTCCGATGCAACGGACTGCTCAATGATCTCCAGCACGACCTTTTCAAACAGGCTCTCGTAGGTGAGCATCAAGGTATTATAATCCGTCTCATTCAGCGCGGCGGAGGCAATGCAGTTGATAAAAAGCTTCTTGCCTGCAAATGCATTCTGATGCTCGCTGAGAAAGCGCATACAATTGAACAGGGTCGCATATTCCACATCATACAGCCGGTTGTAACGCTGTGCCAGGCTCAGGATCTTGTCCGGAGAGAAATGCTCCGAACGCATGAGTGCCTCATAGGCAACAATATTGCCGGTATGCGCGTCCACAATGGGCTGGTAATGGTAGGTCAGCTGGTTCTCCTTCATGATGGTATTGAACAGCTGTTCCTCGCGGTATTCGTCCTTCTGGCGTTCATACGCCTCCATGGAGAAGCGCGTCACCGGACGCTGGCGGTGCTGGGTCTCAAACAGCGCAAATTCCGCATAGGGAATGAGGCGGTTCAGGCTTGCACCCTCCTCCGGATAAACTGCCAGACCTGCATAGAGCCGCAGACTGGAACGGTTCGCACCGGACAGGGGCTGTCCGAAATTATCTGAGATGGTACATTCTGCCACGGCACTGCGCATCTGTTCGAGGAGCATGGAGACATTCGCCTCCTCCATATCCACAAAGCAGACGTAGAAATTCTGGAAGGACTTCGCCGAGAACAGGACATTATCCCCCGCAAAGCGGCTCAGCACCTCCGCAACGGATGCCATGCAGTAGTTGGTACTGTTGACATTGGAAAAATCGGTGATCTTGTCCAGTCCCTCGACATAGAGTGCGGCGATGGTGACACGCTTCGACTTCTGGAAGCGACGCTGGACAATGGAAGAAAACGCCGGAAACCGCAGCATACTGGTCACATCATCAAGATCATGCTGGCGGTAGTCAGTGAACTGCTGCCCTACGCGGCGGGTCATCTCCTCCACAAAGCCGATCTCATCCCCGGCACGCTGGGTAATATGCAGCTTGTAAAAACGCTTTTCCGCACCGGCACGGAACAGATACAGATTCTGCTCCCCCTCCACCGGTTCTGCGGTCAGCTTCCGGATCAGCTCATGGTAGCCGTCTCTCGGCAGGGACTTGGCACTGCCGAGAATGCGCTGTGCATTCTCATCAAAGAAGGCAGTCTGCACGGAATCCTTGTAGGTAAATGAGCCGATGTTATGAAAAAGCCGGAGGAAAAGCTTCCAATCCTCCGAGAGGGACACATGACTCTGTCTGGTCAATCGAAAAATACTCATACTCTGCCCTTTCTGCCATGCCGTCTTATCCGGCGCGGCATTTCTCATTGATATAGCCGCCCCCTCTGCGGCTGTATGTACTTATACTAATTATACATATTTATACGGAGTTTGTCAATGTTTTATCTGTAAACAAACACGCAAATCATTTTTCAAAAAAATTGGTTTCAAAAGGCGACAGCCTTTGGCGGTGGCGGTGCGCAGCACCGCCACAAAATCCCCTCCCCTCGGGGAGGGGGCAGGGGGTGGGG
>JAZQCT010000037.1:0-3048 GCA_045546475.1 Oscillospiraceae bacterium | reverse complement strand
CTACGGGCAGACGCAGGGTGTTCCGCATAAGACAAAGACGGCAGAGCAGGTCAGTTCATACGATGGAGAAGCACCAAAGTGGTTTAAGGACGGCATTGAAGCGGCTCTATTAGCGCCTACTGCTCTGGCAAAACAGGCATTTACTATCAGTGGAACAGATAACAAGGTATCCATCTCCTGTGATAACGGTATCTTTACCGGTGTGGATACCGGTCTTGTGAAATACCACTTTGAACTGGGAGCGGGAAAAGATAGCTTTGAATGGGTGTGATCCATATGGATGATCAGCTTAAAACTCTGCAATCATCATACGTTTCGTTTTCATGTCAGATTCCCAAAGTACAAAGGCTTTATGCCGAAGACCAAATCTTGCCGTGCAGTCAGGCAAACTCAGGAAATGAAATTCCTCTTCATGCCTGCTCAAACTCTTCCGCCACCTGTTCCAGAAGCTTTCGGATGGGCAGATGCTGGGGACAGATCTTCTCACACTTGCCGCACTTGAGGCAGTCTGACGCCTTGCCATGGTCGCGGGTCAGGATGTTCTTGTAATAGTAATCCGTATTCCAGCTGTGGAATGTGGTTTTCAGATTGTAGCAGGAGAAGAGCTCCGGGATCTGGATCTTCTTGGGGCAGTCGTTGTCCAGCACGCAGTAGTGACAGGCTGTGCAGGGGATCATGCCCATAGAGGCGAAGATCTCCCGCACCTTGTTGACTGCGACGGTTTCTTCCTCCGTCAGCTTCTTGGGATCAGTCATGAAGCTATGGTCGCTTGTTTCCAGTTCGGCAGGGTAATAGATCTCATATTTTTTGAAGTTTTCCATCACCTGCTGCTCGGTGTATTTCACCACGCAGTTGCCGTGAGCCAGATAATAAGCCTCTATCTCTCCGCCTGTTTTCACGGTCGTTTCATAGTTGCCGGGGACGGCAGGCTTCATGCCTGCGTAGGCAAGAATCAGCACCAGGATCAGCACAGCAGCAGAAATAAGAATGCCGAGAAACTTCCAGATTTTCATATTATTTCTGTGTTTGAGCTATGCTGTCTATCGTTTTGCCTATTATTCGCCGAACAAGCAGCAAAACAACGACTACGCACTTGCTTCAACACCCCAAATGGATGCCCTGCATGAGGATATCCTGTATCTCATCGATGCCGCAAATGCGCTTCCCTATGAAGCTGTCACAATTACCTCCCACGACGGTCTCGTTCTGTCCGGCCGATACTATCATCAGCGGGAAGGCGCACCGCTGAACATCTGCTTTCACGGCTATCGCGGGACACCGTCCCGGGATTTCAGCGGCGGGCTTCAGGTCATGCTCCGACAGGGGCACAATGTCTTGATGATCGAGCAGCGGGCACATTGCAGCAGCCAGGGGCACACAATCAGCTTTGGAATCAAAGAACGTCTTGACTGCCTGGACTGGGTGCGGTACGCCCTGCAGCGATTTGGCGAAGAAACGCAGATCCTTCTTGTTGGGATCTCCATGGGCGCCGCTACCGTTCTGATGGCATCCGAGCTGGAGTTGCCATCTCAGGTTGTCGGAATTATTGCGGACTGTCCCTACTCCGCGCCGAAAGCAATCATCCACAAAGTCTGTGGAGATATGAGGCTGCCTGTACAGTTTTCAACCTGGCTTGCCTGCGTATCCGCGAAACTGTTTGGTCATTTTGATTTGACAGAATCGACCGCTTTGGAGGCCGTCAAACATGCCGCTGTTCCGATCTTGCTTATCCACGGCGAGGAGGACAATTTCGTTCCCTGTCAAATGAGCATGGAGATACAGGTTGCCGATTCGGCCAGGATCGAACTGCAGCTTTTCCCCGGAGCGGGCCACGGGCTCAGTTATTTGATAGATCAGGAACGCTATGAGCAGGTCGTCCGCGATTTCAGTGATCGTGTGCTGGCAAAAGCAGAAACCGGAGAGTAAACAGTGGTTGAAAAGGATCTGGCACACAAGCCTTTGATCCGTGAATTTCCACCTCTAAACCGGAAAAAGCAGTCATGGGCTAAAAAGCTCGCAGAAAGCGTGAGGTGATTTCATCAAAACCAAAATCGAGTTTAATCGGGGAGAACTGACGATACGCGGACACCTGTGGGGCAGGAAGGATACGCCACAGCATGCGGTGATCCTCAGTCACGGTTTCCTCGCCAATGAGCGGATGTGTATTCCCTATGCAGAGCTCCTTGCCGACATGGGATTTCTCGCAGTCACCTTCGATTTTTGCGGCGGAGGGATCATCAGCAGGAGCGACGGACGCAGTCAGGATATGACCGTGCTGACAGAAAAGGCGGATCTGCTGGCCGTGATCGAGGGGGTGAAGACGCAATTCTCTCCCACAGGTATCACCCTGCTCGGCTGCAGCCAAGGCGGATTCGTTTCCGGGCTAGTAGCAGCCGAGCTTGGGAAAGAGTGGATAGAGAGGCTCATCCTGTTCTATCCTGCCGTGTGCATTCCCGACGATGCACGCAAGGGCAGAATGATGTTTTATACCTTTGATCCCGCTCAACTTCCGGATGTCCTCGGGCGATTCCCGATGAAATTGGGCAGAGACTATGCCAGAACCGTGATGCGCATGGATCCATATCAGGAGATGAAGGGATATGCCGGACCCGTGCTGCTGGTTCATGGCACAGCGGACAAAATCGTGAATATCCGTTACGCTAGGAGGCTGAAGGATATCTATCCGGACTGCCGATATGAGGAGATCGACGGGGGCGGGCATGTGTTCAAAGGCAAAGCGGACGAGCAGGCCCGCAGGATCCTGCGGGAGTATATGCAGAGTTCCTGCGTCTGAAGGATGGCAAGACCCCGGATGGGAAAGCTCCCATCCGGGGTCTTGTAAATCCGTCACCCCTGCCCATAAGGCGAGATCTCGATCAGCCGCACCTCCAGCGGTTCCAGCGTCACAGAAAGCATTAGGCCGCTGTCACATTCTTCAACGCTCTTTTTGATCTGAGGAACCGAGATGGAGGCAAGGAATTTCACATCCTCCGGTGTGAGCGGCTCGACGCCGCCCATGCGGACGAAGGTATTGAAAACACTGCCCCG
>JAZQCT010000036.1:0-2632 GCA_045546475.1 Oscillospiraceae bacterium | reverse complement strand
GCTGCAGCCGGTCAGCGTTATCAGCAGCAGAAAAAGGAAACATGATTTTTTCATATGCGTCCCTCCTTTGCCACCACCATACCACATTTCAGCAAAGATGTCCAGCTTTTTCAAGGAAATTCGACCTTTTTCACAAGTGGGTGATCTGATTTTCTTGCAGAACCACTGAATAAATTTCATTACATCATCTCCGGTTCAATTTCTTCTTCCATTCCCTCGTCCGCCCTGACCTCGATTTCCGACACCTGCTCCTGTGTGAGCTTCAGATCATAGGCGTTCAAGCGGCGAGCCGCCGCTGGCAATTCGTTGCCTTATCCGCAAGGGACGCCCTACGGGTGTGTGCCTACGGCACATAAGGCAACAAGGAAACCTCTGCCGCCGCTTGCACGCAGTGCATAAGGCGGCATCTCACTTGCGGGCGTTGCCCGCCGCAGACCATGCACAGCGAATACGCCATCAAGCGTAACACTTGCAAATGCCTTTACAGGGGAATCGGGCTTTGTAACGATGCGGTTAATGCTTGCTGTAATTTTCATAAAATCTCCTCCTTCTTGAATTTACATCATGCTCAAATCCGGTGATTCTTCCTCCATTCCGAATAGAATCGCCAGCACTTCCTGCGGTGTAAGCTGCTGTACCATCGGCGTGAACTGTTCGGTGTATTTCTCGATCTGCTCGTCCGTCAGCGAACAGGATACATGCTCACCAATCGAATTTGTCGTATCACCGACCACGAAAAATGTTCCATGAATCAGCAATTCTCCGACAATCCGGTTGGGCTGGCTTCCGTTGAGCAGGAATTCGTCATTGCAGAAAATGAGAGCGTCGCCCTTTTCTTCAAAATACACAGCCTCGATGTAGCCGCCCACCACCGCCTGCAT
The DNA here is from genome assembly GCA_045546475.1 of Oscillospiraceae bacterium. Taxonomy (GTDB): domain Bacteria; phylum Bacillota; class Clostridia; order Oscillospirales; family Ruminococcaceae; genus UBA3855. The sequence continues at coordinate 1,751 of JAZQCT010000036.1, read as the reverse complement.
ATCCGACACATCCTCGGAAATTTCCTTGACATATGGTGGTTTTTCGGGTTCACATACCAGAATCTTCATCCGCATCACCTCCTTTCTCGCACAGCGGAAGATGCCCTCGTTCCTTCAGAAATTCGTACAGGAACCGCCGCCCTCTCTGCGTCCAGTAGGTATGCACCGCCGACCGGCAATGCACATCATCGTACACAATTGTCCGGCTGCGTGTGTACCCGTGATTGGCGTATTTCTGGTACAAAACCCATGTGCCGCACTGCAGCTGGAACTGCACACCCAGATTATGCAGGAGCCGGTTCATCTCACGCCCCGACATGCCGTAATCCTTGGCAATTACCGTGATCGGTACAGCGTTCGTGCAAACGGTAATAAGATCAAGATAACCACACTTCTGCGTAAGGATGCGGTTTTCCTCTGTCAGGACTTTGTTCCTGTCACGCTCCTCCTTGAGTGCGGTAAATGTGCGGATTGCGGTTTCCGGATCGGACAGCAGGCGTTCCAGTGCTTCGGTCGTGATGTGGAAGCCCTGCCTGCGGATGTCGGGAAGAACCTCGTCAAACACCCATCGTTCAAACCGCTGTGCTGCCTCAAGTTTGGAACGGACAATCAGGCGGTACAGGTCACCCTCTGAAATGTATTTTTTCTCCTGAATACCGCCATTTGTAAGGAGGGAACGACTCGTTCCCCCCTTGCAATGGTCACGGATTGCTTTTCTCGGATTTGTATATCCCAGAATTTTTGCACAGTCGATTGCAGGGAAATATGCTTTTTCTCCCTCCCACAATACCTCCAGACAGCCAAATTCGCTGTTCTCAAACACTTTCATCTCATCCATTCACTTTTCCCTCCATTCCGAATTCACGGTCACACCGCTTGTCCAATGGACACCTGTTGCACTTTGGATACCGGTCACAGATCTGCTTGATCTCCGATTCCTCCATGTCCTTCGGATAGATCCACATCTCCGGATTGCCGCCGTCATCCCTGATGGCAAATTCCATCTCTCGTCCTGTCAGCAGATGCAGGACGATACGCCCTGCATCGTTTGCATGGTCAATTTTGTAAATTCCAGCCATTAGAAAAATCCTCCGTTCTCGTCAAAAAATGAAAGCTGAAGCCCCATTTTTTCTCGTTCGCTTGTATCGTAATTGGAAATGAACAATTCGGGGTAAACGCTGCCCTTCTCATACTTCTGTTTCAGATTGTTTGTGCGAAGAATCGGCTCAATCCAGATGCCGTCCCTCGCCCAAAGCTGCCGGATTTCGGGACAGTCGTTGTAGGATACCAGAAATTTTCCCTGACATCCCAGCAGCGTGTCACGCAGCCGCTGGTGATCCTCCGTTCCGAACGGTGCGTCATGGTAGTAATGCTCGGTCGAATAATACGGCGGATCGCAATAGAAAAAGCTCACCGGACGGTCATACTGCCGGATGAGCTGCTCAAAATCCTTGTTCTCGATAATGACCCGCTGCAGACGTTCCGCCGCCATGTCGATCAGCGGAAAATCTGACCAATAGGAATGCGGCTTCGCACTGAAACACCGCAGATTATTGGCATAGCTGCCACGGATCAGCTGGTAAAACTTTACTGCCCTGTCGCAGTCGCCGTACTGCGGCAGCAGCCCGTTTTTGTGCAGACTGGCGATCCTCTCGAAGTCCTCACGGGAATTCACAACGTATTCCAGCTGTTTTTTGAGTTCCTCCGGCTGCTCACGCACACAGCGATACAGATTCGTAAGGTTGCTGTTG
>JAZQCT010000035.1:0-16501 GCA_045546475.1 Oscillospiraceae bacterium | reverse complement strand
CATTACTGTTCTTACTGCAGGAAGGTTTCTTGCGGAAAGGATTACGTTTTCATCCTTCTTATCAAGAACTACCAGTGCCTTTTCTACCTTTAAGCTATCTAAAACTGCAGCCATCTTCTTTGTCTTGATTTCATCAAAGCTTAAAGAATCAACAACATAAATCTTGTCCTCTGCTACTCTGGAAGTTAAAGCGGACTTGATTGCAAGTGCCTTTTCCTTCTTGTTCATCTTTACAGAGTAATCACGTGGCTTTGGAGCGAATACCACGCCACCATGTGTCCACTGTGGAGCTCTTGTGGAACCCTGTCTTGCATGACCTGTTCCCTTCTGTCTCCAGGGCTTTCTGCCGCCGCCTCTGACTTCAGTGCGGGTCAGTGTGGACTGTGTACCCTGACGCTGGTTTGCCAGATAGTTCTTCACTACCATGTGCATAACGGAAACATTCGGCTCAATGCCAAACACTGCATCGGAAAGCTCAGTTTCAGATACTGCGTTACCAGCCATATCATATACTTTAACCTGTGCCATTTACGTTTCCTCCTTCCTTACGCCTTTACACTGTCAACGATAGTAACAATGCCGCCCTTGGGACCCGGGATTGCGCCCTTGATTGCAATCAGGTTGTTTTCTGCATCAACCTTCACAACCTCGAGGTTCTGTACAGTAACCTTTTCATTACCCATCTGACCTGCCATGCCCTTGCCCTTGAAGATTCTGGACGGAGAGGAGCACGCACCCATGGAACCTGCCTGTCTGTGAACAGGGCCTGTACCGTGAGTTTCCTTCAGTCTGGACTGGTTGTGACGCTTGATCGCACCCTGGAATCCCTTACCCTTGCTTGTGCCGGAAACATCAACGATGTCGCCCACAGCAAAAGTATCAGCCTTTACGAGGCTTCCAGCCTCCATTGCACAGTCATCGAACTTGAATTCCTTCAGAGTTCTCTTGTAGCCTGCGCCTGCCTTGTCGAAGTGACCCTTCATAGGCTTGTTCACTCTCTGAGCCTTCTTGTCGCCATAGCCCAGCTGAACTGCTGCGTAACCGTCGTTTTCAACAGTCTTTACCTGTACTACTACACAGGGACCAGCCTCAACAACTGTTACCGGGATTACCTTGCCGTTTTCGTCGAAGATCTGTGTCATACCGATCTTCTTGCCGATAATACCTTTTTGCATTAGTTTTCCTCCTTGTAGGTTATTGGTTGACTTTCGCCAACATGACCAGATGAATCCGCTTCATCCGCAGCGACGCGCATTTCACGCGATTTTGTTGCAGAGCTTCGTATGGAATTACTTCACTTCCATTACGATGTCAACGCCTGCCGGGAGTTCCAGCTTCTGCAGGGACTCAGTAGTCTTGCCTGTCGGACGAATTACGTCGATCAGACGCTTGTGAGTTCTCTGCTCGAACTGCTCACGGCTGTCCTTGTACTTGTGTGTTGCTCTCAGGATAGTTACGATCTCCTTTTCTGTCGGCAACGGAATCGGACCGCTGACGCTTGCGCCGCTTCTCTTAGCTGCCTCAACAATCTTTGCTGCTGCTGCATCTACAGTTGCGTGCTCATAGCCCTTGATCTTGATTCTGATCTTTTCGCTTACTGCCATTTCTTTTCGCCTCCTTGTACGGGTTAATACAGGTGGGACATCTTAGGAATTCATGACACCGTGCCGGGTGTATCGCACACCCCACAATAGAAAATCCGAAATCTGAAACGCTTGTTTTCAGGATTCCGGACGCAGTTTCAGTATCTGAACCACGACCCATTGCAATACGCACACAGTCATCCGTAACTCATGACTGCACAGTGATACTGCGCATCGTGCTCCACATACTGTGTCATCTTTCCTTGCCGCCCGGTTTAAAATCGGACATACTCCACGAAAATTCCCCAGCATACCGCCAGCAACCTTTCGCTTCAACGCATATCTTTTGTCAGTTCTTCACTGACTTTAACTATTATAACACAATCCCCCATAAAATGCAAGACTTTTATGGGGGATTTTTCATTTTTAATTGTAAATTTTTTGTGAACAAATATGAATCCAGGATATCGTTTGCAGAAGAAGTCTTTTTTTCTCAGGGATAGGCACACTGTAACTGTCCCTTTAATCCATCAATAGCCATGACGCTCTGCGCAGCAAGCGTCATGCGTTTGGAAGACTTCGCCCGCGAAACGGGTACTCTCCCTCACAGCAAACCACCAAACGCGAACGCCAGCACGGGTTCCGCGCCGCTTAATCCGCATTCACCCGCAGGAAGCTTCCGGGGTTGACGCAGATGTTGTTCAGGCGCACTTCAAAATGACAGTGGTTGCCGGTGGAATTGCCGGTGGAGCCGACCTGGGCGATGAGCTGTCCCTTTTCGACCTGCTGTCCCTCGTAGGCAATGACCACACTGCAGTGTGCATAGAGCGTGCGGTAGTTGTCGGGATGCTCGATAATGACATAATTGCCGTAGCCGCCGTTATTCCAGCCCGCTGCTACGACAGTGCCGGATTCTGCTGCATAGATCTCCGTGCCGTAGGGAGCAGCGATGTCGATGCCCTTGTGGTTGCGGTTGCTGATATAACCGTCGCTGATATAGCCGCCGTTCAGGGGCCAGCCGAACATGCCGTTGCCGGTGAATACGGTGGACGTGCTTGCCGGCTGGGGAGAATAGGTGCCGATGCCGATCTGCTCCGGAACCGGCTCCTTGGTGATCGCAGAGCTGAGCACCTTGCGGCTGTTCTCCACACCGTCAATATAGGTGATCTCCACCTCGCTGTGCTTCTCGCCCATCACGCCGCGGGAAATGACCTCCCGCGCACCAAGATTCAGGGCGGAGGTCTCCACCTCGACGCTGGCATAGTCGATATAGCTCATGACGGTCATGCTCTTGGTGTGGGCGATCGGGATATAGCGTGAGGTCGTCAGTACGGTCAGCATCCCGCCTTCCTTGAAATTGCGGTCCATGTGAGGATTCAGCTCGGTCAGCTCCTCCATGGTCATATTGAATTTGGCAGCAACAAGCTGGGGGGAATCCGATGCCTGGATGGTATAGCGGGTCTCGGATTCCGTTTCCGCGCTGAGGATGCGCAGGATCTCGGAAGGGGTGGCGATGGTATCCGTCAGGTAGACACCGGACTGGTATTCGATTTTCTTGGTGTAGTAGACCTCCGTCACCATATCACTCAGATTCGCCGCATATTCCGCAAGCGTTCTGTCCATTGCTGCGGAGATGACCTGGCAGTTTGCCACTGCCCCGATAAATTCGCCGTCCACATAGACACCATATGCGTCTGTGAGGGATTCCTTGGAATTGGCAAGGAGCTTGTCGGCGATGGTATGCGCGGACACATACTGATCCTCGCCGGAGACGATCTTCAGGGTATAGACGGGATTGAAATGCACATCCGGTTCCTCGCCGGCTGTGCTGATGCGCTGGCGCACCTCGGCTTCGGCGGCTTCAAATTCGCTCTCGGATTCGATGATGCCCAGCTCCTCGCCGTTGCAGACTACGCTGATGGCGTAATCAAGCCCCGTGCCGTAACGGATAACGGCAAACAGGAATACAACGGAGATCACAGGCATGAGGTAATTGAAGCCCGTGCGCAGGATGCCGTGCTCTCCGAATATGTACATACCAATAAAACGAAGGATCTGCACAGTGAAGGCGCGTGCGCCCTCCTTTCGGGCGCGGCGCACATCCCGGAGCATCGTCTGCGCCGTGCTGTTATGCGCCGTAAAGCCGCCGCGGATAGCTCTCCCCAGAAGCCGGAAAAAACTGCCGATCTGGCAGAGGACATACCAGAGCATCCGGAAAATACCGCTGACCAGCAGCCAAAGGATCCGCCAGAGCAGTGTCAGACTCTGTATGACCATCATACCGATCCGCACCATCAGGCGTTCAAAGCCGCTGTGCTGTTTATGTGTGTGTTTCTTTTTGGGTTCTTTCATGTATACAACTCCTTTCTGCTCGGTAACACTAATCCCCTTAACACCAATAGACAACTTTGATCTGCTCCCCCGCGACCCGCCAAAGGCTATCGCTTTTTGAAACCTATTTTGTCTATCATGGTTTTGAGGATTAGTATAATGACTGCAAAGGGTTACAAATCAGTAACACATGGTAATCATTATAGCAGAATACCCGGAAAATACAACCCGTCCGGAACAGAAAAAGCATCATCGGGACTAATTTCTGTAGGGATGCACAAGGCTGCTCCGGGAAATGTGCCGGAAACCGGCACAATGCCATGGGAGGCATTTCCTGTATCGCCGGATTCCGGCAGATCCAGCAATGCCTGCATGTCCGCCGGAAGCGGCGAGGTGATCTGATGTACTGTGCCGCGGCCGTCCGTATAGGCAAATGCCGCACAGTGGAGCGCGTGTCTGCCGATGTCAGCACAGCTGCCGCCGTAGAGGTCATCCCCGGCAAGGGGACAGCCGATATGGGACAGATGCACCCGGATCTGGTGCGTACGCCCGGTCGCAAGCTGCAGCGCGGTCAGGGCATATCTGCCGTTCTGCAATACCCGGTAATGCGTCACAGCCGGCTTGCCGTCCGGGTCAATGCGGCGTTTGATGAGGGAATCCGGCTCCCTGCCGATGGGGGCAGTGATCGTGCCGGATCCCGGCATCCTGCCGCAGGCAAGGGCAAGATAGGTCTTACAGATGCGTCCGTGCAGATTCGCGGCGGCAACAGGATGCCGGGCGACCGCGACCAGACCGGAGGTATTCCGGTCAAGACGGTGGACCGGTCGGAAGGTCAGTCCGGGATACCGCGCGGCAAAGGCATTTCCGAGGGTGTCCATGCGGTGATGGAGGCTCGGATGCACAGGCATTCCGGCGGGCTTGTCAAATACCAGCAGATCTTCATCCGCAAACACGACGGGAACCGACAGCTCCGGATTCGGGAGGATGGCAGTGGTATCCTCCATGCACAGGCGGATGACATCGCCGGGATGCACGGTATCAATGCTCCGGATGGGCTGCCCGCCCCGGGTCATGCCGTGGGGCAGGTGCTTCAGCCTGCTGATCTGTCTGCGGGATACGCCGCAGTCCTGGCGCAGGAAGGCATCAAGCCTGCACGGCTCCTGCCGGTTCATAGTAAATTGCAGTATGGGCATGTGCTTCCTCCTCATATTCACGGATGCAGATCTGCAGAAACAGCGTATACTCCATCATCAGACGCGGCAGCAGAAACGGGATCGTCACCGCGGGCAGGGCTGCCGGGAGATATCCGATAAGCAGACGGAGCAGCTGTGCATGATGCCCTCGCAGGATGCTGCGTGAACGCCGCAGCTCCGCAATGGGCGAACCATCCGGATGCTCTGTGAACAAAAACGGCACAGCGGCGGCTCCGATGCAGAAATCCGCATAATAGACTGCGCCCGCCGCCGCAAGGCACAGGCACTGCGCAGTCAGAAACAGCTCCAGGATGCCTTCGGGCTGACCGATGCCGGCACGGAAGGCATGATCCGCGCCGAGCAGACCGAGTGCGCAGGGAAGCGCGGCACCGAGCCGGAACAGCCAGATGCAGGAAAAATAGCGTACACCCTGCATATAACTGCGGAAATTCCGGAAAAATACAGGTCTTTCCTGTGCGCGTGCCAATCCGGATCTGCCTGTAAACCAGCTCCAGGTGCCGCAGCGAATGGGCAAAAGTATGCAGAAGCGCAGGACTGCCCAGAGCGCGGCGATGAGAACCCACAGCGGCACACTGCCAAGCAGCAGAGCACGCGGAGTGAGGATGCCGGCTCCGATCAGGACGGCAGCAAGGATGCAGGGACTGACCCAAAGCACCAGCCATACGGACGGATACAGCAGGGACGCGCGGAGAACCTGACGGTAACCGCCATGCAGAATACGCCCTGCACAGGCGTGCAGCTCACGAAAATTCATGGAATCGCTCCTTACATTATTATATACAGGGCAGAATATCTGCCTATGTAAAAAGCGCTCCTTCCTGAACGTGTCAGTTCCTGGAATACGGTGTCATGCCGAGGATCTCAAACGCTTGCGCCTGCTGCCACATCTGAGCGGTGAACATGATCTCATAGCCCTCGCCAGGCTCGCAGGACAGCTCCTTTGCAGAGATCTTAGGCAGACCGAAGCAGCTGAGCATATTGGTGATCACGCCGGCGTGGGTGATCACAGCGCAGTGATCCAGATCGGATTCCATCATGTCAAGCAGCATCCGGTGCAGCACCTGGAAGCTTCGCAGGCACAGCTCCGCCGCACTTTCGCCGCCGGGCGGACGCACATCGGGAGAACCGCCGCGCAGCCATTCCTTATAATCCTCGCGCTGGATCAGTTCATCCACGGATTTCCCATCAAATTCGCCGAAATTCAGCTCGCGCAGCTCCTCGGCAGTATACAGCTCCGTATCCGGGAACAGGATCTCTGCTGTTTCTGTGCAGCGTTTCAGCGGGCTGCTGTAGACGCGCTGTACACGGGGATATTCATACAGATCCATCTTGCTGCAAAGCTCCGCAGCTCCCCTGTCGGACAGAGAATAGTCTGTGTTTCCGATATAAATACCCTTTTCATTTGCCTCCGTCCGTCCATGACGGATCAGGCTCATCCGATAACCTCGCATGTATAATTCCTCCTTACAGTTCCGGTGCGGCGAAGGCTTTCCGGAATGATATAAATATGCACAAAAGATGTGTCTAAATTTTGTATTTGTCGTTTTTTTACACAAGAAAATCAAAAAAACACACTTTATTTTCCACAAAACTCACACTTTACAATCAGTATAATATACGGTATAATATAGATGTAGGATATTTTGAGCAAACCATCAGGAAAGGAGATTTTCCCAATGAATACAGATTTCCCAAGAATCATAGCACTTCAGAGAAAAGAACGCCAGATCAGCCAGAAGCAGGCTGCTGCAGACCTTGGCATCTCACAGGCTCTGCTCTCTCACTATGAAAAAGGCATCCGTGAATGCGGTCTTGATTTTCTGGTAAAGATCGCGGATTATTATAATGTGTCCTGTGACTATCTGCTCGGCAGAACACCTGAACCGGAGGGCAAGACCATCACCATGGAAGAAATTCCGGATGATGACGGCAATAACAGTATGCCCAGCCCCGAGGTCGTGGCATTCAACCGCAAGATCATCAACAATTCCATCAGTCTGCTGTTCTCACTGGCACAGAAGGCGAATAGTATTACACTGATCAAGGAGATTTCCTCCTATCTGATGCTGTCCGTGTATAAGCTGTTCCGCATTGTGTACAATGCCAACCCCCACAATGACCAGAAGCTGTTCTCCGTGCCGAAGGTCGTTGCAAATGACGATTCCAGTGCGATCGTATGCATGAACGAAGCCAACATCAAGGCGGCATCCAGCGGTATTCCGATCGGTGAGAACGACTGTGTGACAAATTCGGATATTCTCTATCTGACAACATCCATTCTGTCCCAGTCCTATCCGGAATATTCCTCTTCCCTGCTGATGCTCATCAAGATCAGCGAAGACAGCATTCACAAGAAGAGAAATGCATAAGCATGTACCCTATTATTGTACCACATTTTTTGTAAAATGAAAAGTGGTTTTGAAAAAAATTTTCCCCCGCCAGACGGGCGGGGGTATTTTTTATACCAATCCCATGGGAGGTAACAGTATGCGAAAACTGAATGGTATCCGGCTGGCGCATGAAAAGCGTACAGCGGAAATTGCATTTGTCACGCTGCCGCCGCCGCAGAGGGTGCGCATTCCCATGTCAATGCATATGGGCGTTCCCTGTGAGCCAACGGTGAAGGTGAAACAGCAGGTATGCGTCGGAGAATGCATCGGCACGAGTGACGCTTTCTTTTCTGCTGACATCCATGCAAGCGTTTCCGGCACAGTCACGGCAATTTCTGATTATCGTATGCCAAGCGGCAGTTACTGCAAGGCGGTGGAGATCGAATCCGACGGACTGATGACTCCCTATCCCGGGCTGAAACCGCCGGCATGTACGAATCGTGAGGAATTTCTTGCCGCCGTCCGCAGAAGCGGTGCGGTGGGTCTTGGCGGTGCGGGCTTCCCGACGCATGTCAAGCTCACTCCTAAAAACAAGATCGAATTTCTCATCATCAACGCAGCAGAATGTGAGCCTTACATCACCTCCGATGACCGCACGATGCAGGAAAAGCAGGAGGAGATCCTTGCCAGCATCCGGCGCGTGATGCAGTTCCTTGACATTCCTGAATGCTTTATCGGCGTGGAGGACAACAAGCCGCAGGCGATCAGGATCCTCAGCGAATGCGCAGAGCGGGATGACAGCATCACCATTGTTCCCCTGCCGCCCGTTTATCCGCAGGGTGCGGAAAAGGTGCTGATCTACAACATCACCGGACGCATCGTGCAGGAGGGGCAGCTGCCCTCAGATCAGGGCGTGATCGTGCTGAACGTATCCACAATGGCGTTTCTGGAGGAATACTTCCGCACAGGAATGCCCTTGGTGTCGCGCAGTCTGACCATTGACGGCGACGCAGTGGGAAAGCCCTGCAATGTCACTGTACCGGTGGGTACTTCCATCCGGGAGGTTCTTGCCTATGCGGAGTGCCGCTTTGATGAGGTGCGCCGGCTGATCGGCGGCGGTCCTATGATGGGCGCGGGACTTCCGGAATTTGATCTGCCCGTGACCAAGACCAACAACGCGATCCTCGCATTCACCAATGACAAGCCCGCTGTGACGACGGCATGTATCCGCTGCGGCAGATGCCTGCGCGTCTGTCCGCTGAAGCTCACGCCGACAGCGATGGAGCAGGCATACCGCAGACGCGACAAGGCAGAGCTGGAAAAGCTGCACATGAGCCTGTGTATGCTGTGCGGCTGCTGCAGCTATGTCTGTCCTGCCAATCGTCCGCTGGTGGAAAGTCACCGGCTGGCAAGAGAATTTCTGCGGCAGAAATAAGGAGGGGAACGATGAAATTATTACATATTGCAACTTCGCCCCATATCCGGGACGAAATGTCCACACAGAAGATCATGATCCTCGTCATTGCCGCGCTGATGCCGGCGGCTGCGGCATCCGTCATTCATTTCGGCTGGCGTGCACTGGTGCTGCTGCTGTTCTGCACGCTGTTCTCCATGGCATGTGAGGGGGTCTGCCGTCAGGTCATGAAGCGTGAGCAGACCATTGCGGACGGCAGTGCCGCGCTGACGGGGCTTTTGCTGGCGATGAATCTGCCGGTCACGCTGCCGCTCTGGCAGGCGGCACTGGGCTGCTTCATCGCGATCGTGATCGTCAAGCAGCTGTTCGGCGGTCTGGGGCAGAATTTCGCCAATCCTGCCATCACCGCAAGAATCGTGCTGATGGTATCGCTCACACCGTCCATGACCAACTGGATCCTACCGAAAACAGCGGCTGGGGATGCCTTTGCCTATGATGCCGTTTCCTCGGCAACACCCCTTGTGTCCGGCACGGCATCCATTACCGATCTGTTCTGGGGCAGTACGGGCGGCTGTTTAGGTGAGACCTGCGCAGCGGCGATCCTGTTCGGCGGACTATTCCTCATGTTCATGGGCATCATCTCCCCCGTCACACCGCTTGCGTTCCTTGGCACAGTGGCAGTTTCTGTATTCATTGCGACCGGAAATGTGAATGATGTGGTATACCACCTGCTTTCCGGCGGTCTGCTGCTCGGTGCGTTCTTCATGGCAACGGACTATGTGACCACGCCCATCACGGCAAAGGGCAAGCTCATTTTCGGCATCGGGTGCGGTCTGCTGACGTTCCTCATCCGGTTCTACGGAAGCTATCCGGAGGGTGTGTCCTTTGCCATTCTGCTGATGAACATCCTCACGCCCTACATTGACAAATTCACCATGGCGCGCCCGTTCGGTGCAGTTACCAAGAAGGAGGCGAAGTGATGCAGAAAGTTCTTCCTTCCCTCGTTCTCATGCTCGTCTGTGCGATCGTCTGCGGACTGCTCGCGGCGGCAAATGCCGTCACAAAGGATAAGATCGTGCAGGCAGAGGCTGACAAGGTGCAGAAAAGCCTGACTGCCGTATTCGGCGAGGACACCTACACGGAACTGGAAAACGCCGTGGAGGGCATCACTGCCGTATACCAGAAATCTGACGGGCTGATGATTTACGACATCACTGCGGACGGCTACGCCAAGGGCGGCATCCGTGCACTCATTGGCATAAATGCCGATGGTACAGTAGCAAGTGTGGGCATCGTTTCCCTTGCAGAAACACCGGGACTCGGCACAAAGATCAACGATCCTGCGTATCTTGCACAGTACGAAGGCACTCAGGGCGCAAAGGACGCGCCTGACACGATTTCCGGCGCGACCTATTCTTCCAGGGGACTGCGCAATGCGGTGGACCTGGCAACTAACGCATTCCATCAGACAAAGGAGGTGGAGTAATGGCTGACAAAAGCTATCTCAAGGAATTTACCAAGGGCATTATCAAGGAAAATCCCACGCTTGTGGGGCTGCTGGGCATGTGTCCGACGCTTGCCATCACCACACAGGCGGTTAATGGTCTGGGCATGGGACTGGCAACGACCTTTGTACTGGTCGGTTCGAATCTCGTGATCTCCCTCCTCCGGAAGGTCATCCCGCAGACGGTAAAGCTCCCCTGCTATATCGTTATCATTGCGGGCTTTGTCACGATCATTGAATTTCTGATGCACGGCTTTCTCCCCGATCTCTATGACGCGCTGGGAACGTTCCTTTCCCTCATCACCGTCAACTGCATCATTCTGGGACGTGCGGAGATGTTCGCCTGCAAGAATGCCGTTCTCCCCTCCATCCTTGACGGTCTGGGCATGGGACTGGGCTTCACGCTCTCCCTGTTCACAATGGGCTCGATCCGTGAGATCCTCGGCACCGGCAGCTGGATGGGGCTTGCCCTTCCGGAGACCTTCCCCACCATGACGATCTTTGTTCTGCCGGCGGGCGGCTTCTTCGTGCTGGGCTGTGTGATCGCGGCGGTTTCCAAACTATCAAAGAAAAAAGCACCTGCCAATATCGGCTGTGCGGGATGTCCGAATGCAGCCGCCTGTCACGGCGGATGCGGTGAAGAACAGGAGGCACAGGCATGACAGTATTGCAGACAATGGTTTCCGTCATGCTGGCGGCAGTTCTGACGGACAATTATGTTCTTTCCAAATTCATGGGCATCTGCCCGTTTTTAGGCGTTTCCAAGAAGCTTTCCTCCAGCCTTGGCATGGGGGCAGCGGTCATCTTTGTTATGGCATGTGCGGCGGCTGTGACCTATCCGGTCTATCAGCTGCTGGTATACCTGGATCTTGCCTACCTCCAGACAGTGGCGTTCATCCTGATCATCGCGCTGTTCGTGCAGCTTGTAGAAATCGTCCTGCGCAAGCTGCTTCCGCCGCTGTACAAGGCTCTGGGCGTGTATCTGCCGCTGATCACGACCAACTGCGCAGTGCTGGGCGTAACGCTCAACAATATTGACGACGGCTACAGCTTCGGACTGTCTGTCTGGAATGCGGTCTGTGTAGGAATGGGCTTTACGCTCTCGCTCATCATCTTCGCCGGTGTGCGCAGTAAGCTCGAAAACGCTGATATTCCGGAAACCTTCAAGGGCATTCCTGCTACGCTGGTTGCAGCATCCATCGTTTCCCTGAGCTTTTCGGCATTTTCCGGCATGATATAAGGAGGTAAGAAATGAGTATTTTACTTCCCATCCTGATCTTTGCCGCTATGGGACTTCTCTCCGGCGTTCTGCTGACGGCGGCTTCGACCTTCTTTGCTGTGAAAACGGATCCGAAAAAGGAGCAGATCACAGAAGCTCTTCCCGGTGCAAACTGCGGTTCCTGCGGCTTTGCGGGCTGTGCGGATTATGCGGAAGCCATCGCAGACGGCAGGGCAGAACCGAACCTCTGCCGCCCCGGCGGTGCGGACGCTGCCGGAAAGATCGGCGCGATCCTCGGCAGAACGGTTACTGCGGCGGAACCGATGGTCATGGCGGTGCATTGTAATGGCACCTGTGATGCGGCTGGTCAATATTATGAGTACAAAGGCACGCCGACCTGCCGTGCGGCGGCGGCGAATTACGGCGGCAGCAGCATGTGCAGCTACGGCTGCTTAGGCTTCGGCGACTGCATGGCAGTCTGTGAGGAGGATGCGATCTGTCTGAAGGACGGTATTGCACATATTATTGCAGACCGCTGTCTTGCCTGCGGGAAATGCGCGGCTGCCTGTCCGAAGGGGCTGCTTTCCCTGCGCCCGAAGTCCAATCCGGTCACTGCGGCATGTTCTTCCGGCGCGAACGGCAAAAACACAAAGCTTGCTTGCAAAAACGGCTGTATCGGCTGTAAGATCTGCGAGAAGAAATGCCCCAGCGGCGCGATCACAGTGCAGGAGTTCCACGCTGTGATCGACTACGCAAAATGTACCGGCTGCGGTGCATGTGCGGAGGTCTGCCCTGTAGGTGTGATACAGAAATAAAAGATGAAGCCCGGCTTTCGCCGGGCTTCGTTGTTGATCAAACAGTATTACCACTAAACTAAAACCATCAACAATTTATTCAAAATCACTTGACAATTTGAAAACCATATGATACAATAGATATATGAATATTTTTCATTTGGTTTGATAAGAAATCCATGTAAGTTTAATTCTTGTTGCTCACAGCGAATTAATTTATTATCAGAGCGGAGGTTAATAATGGATAGAAATAACTTACTTGAAGAACTAATAACAATGTCCAATGAAATTATTGAATCATTAATTAATCTAAATAATTATTGTGAAAATTTACAATCAAAAACGATCAAAGAAATAACATCTCAAAATCTCTCTCTCGGATTTAACTCATTTTTACGATTAACAGATGCTGTACAGCTTTATGCAGAGTACCTTAAACACAATATGGATGAATATAACAAATATCTTGCCAATGTACATAATTATGGTGAATCAATGAAAGATTCGATTAACGAAATAACGGATGCTAATCTTAAAAAAATCTGTGCTACAAATGTTTACAATCATTTGACTTCGATTCAACAGCAGAACGAAATGTTATTCACTGTGTCTGAGCTTAATCGTCTTTTTTTAGAATCTTCTATTTTATTGGTCGCATATAATATTTATTATTCCTTGAATGTAGTAGATAATAAATTCAAAAATCACAATATCAAAAAAAGAATCAAAGAACTTGTGGAAAATGTATTATCATTCACTCCCGCAGGTTCAATTAACGATCTTATAAAATTTTTCACAAGTTCTCTTGAACTGATCAATGCTTTTGAAGATAAAAACGCAAGCGAGGAGTCTGTATATTCTGCTGATGACACTATTGCATTACTCGAAAGACAAAGTGAACTTTTACAACATTCTGCTCTAAGTGCGTTACTTCTTTTAGATGATTTAAAAAGCGTCAATAATGTAGATAGTAACATAGCAGAAAATTAAAGATTGTTCACATAAATGAACATGTTTTAGTATAACTAATGTTAATAATAAAGCCCGGCTTTCGCCGGGCTTCGTTGTTGATTCAGGGATTTGGAGTTATGCAATCGGCAGTACCTTCACAACACCGATCGTAAACTTGAGAATATACAGTGCATCCGATGCGGTGGGCTTGCCGTCACCGTCAACGTCGGCGCACTTCTCGCCCGCTGCAGACAGCGGCTCACCGGTCAGGAGGTTGCGGTTCAGCGTCAGAACGTCCAGGATGCTCACCTCGGCATCACCGTTGATGTCGCCGAATGCAATATCATCCGGTGCAGCGGTCGCTGTGGTATCCGTTGTCGTTTCCTCGCTCGGTGCTTCCGTGGTTTCCTCCGTCGGTGCTTCTGTGGTTTCTTCGGTCGGCGGCACTTCCATGCCGTCTACGATCGAATAATAGGCGGGCTTTGCCTGGAACTGTCCGTCGAACAGCAGCGGCACTCTGTCCGCACGCCAGCTCTGGTCGTCAGTCACGCCCCAGAGAACAACAGCGGAAATGGAATCGGAATACTTCACCAGTACATCGAAAATATCGCTGTAGATCTGTGCCTGTGTTTCCAGACCAGTTTCGGAGGTGTCGGAAGTGGTAATATCCAGCTCCGTTACCTGAATGTCCAGACCGGTCTCTGCAAACTTGGCAATTGCCTTTTCATAGACGGAAACGGACGGGAAACCGACATCCAGATGGGACTGCAGACCGATACCGTCGATCAGCCCCTCTGCCTTCAGCTCCTCTGCCATGGCTATGATGGCATCGGTCTTCTGGGGCATGTACTCGTTGAAGTCATTGTAATAGAGCTTGCAGCCCTCCGGTGCGTACTTTCTTGCATACTCAAATGCATACTTGATGAAGGAATTGTCGCCGAATACCTGTACCCATGCGGAATTGTTCGAGCCGTTTGCGCCCTGTTCGCCGGCTGTACGCGGAACACCGCTGTCAAGCCACGCTTCATTCACAACGTCCCATGCATAAAATTCCACATCCGGATATTCCGTTGCCAGTGCTTCCATAAGGTTCTTGATGTAGTTTTCCATACGGAGCAGCATCTTTTCGGAGGTTACCCATTCGCCGTCATCTGCATAGCCCTCCTTGAAGAACCAGTCCGGAGTCTGGCTGTGCCATACAAGGGTATGTCCGCGGACCGGTGTGCCGGTCTCTGCGCAGTAGTTCAGGAGACTCTTTGCGGACGCAAGAGAGATCTGCGGGTTGGTATCATCGCCGTCATTTTCCTCCATATATGCCTGGCAGGCCGCCTGATTCAGACAAGCGTCGGGCTTCAGCTCATTGCCGAAGGTGATGCTGTCGCTGAAGTGCTTCTCGGTCAGATCCATGAAGGACGGTGAAGCAAGATTGGATGCCATAATGGCTGTTCCGACCTTGAAATAATCGTCATATACTGCCTCCAGGGACGGGATGTCCTCCTGGATCGGGATGGTCGGTGCTTCCTGCAGACAGAAATCATCCACCCAGATCTTCGCAGCGTCATTGCCCTCGAAGTAAATATAAACCTTGCTCACATCATCGGTGAAGCTGAACTTGACCTCGGAAAATTCGCTCCAGCCGTCGCCCTGGTTCACAGCAGACTTGAGGTTGCTGTAATGGCGCACGCCGTCCGCGTCGGTATACTCCAGGCTGAGCTTGATGTCATTGTACCATTCTGCGCGGACAAATGCGCTGACGGTATATTCCTTGTTCGGCTCGCAGATCTCATCGAGCAGGATCTGCGGACCATGCCAGCCCTTTTCTCTGCCGCTGACGCACATGGAGTATTCGCCGCTGTTCGCATAATCCGTCACAGCCTCCATGACCTCCACGCCGCCGCGTCCTGTGAACTTGTCTACGATGCCGTCTTCAAAGTCGGTCTCGTAGATCACATCACCCGGAACGATCTCAACTGCGCTTGCCGCAGAGAGCGGAAGTGCGGCACATGCGCACGCTGCTGCCAGTACGCCGGCAAGAACGCGGCTTTTCTTGTTCTTTTTCATAATATGACCCTCCTTACAATTCTACAGTACGCCAAAACGCAAATGGTATTTCAGTCTACCACTTGTAATATGCACGGAAGTTTTGACAATACTGCAACTTTATTATAACACCACATTACAGGATTTGTCAAGAGCGTGCGGTAAATTTTGGGCAGAATTTCCGGATCGGGTACAAAAACCCCCGATGCGTTCACATCGGGGCATGGTTATGGTGCATCAATATCTCTTCGGATTGCGGCTTCAATAAGTTCCCCGTTTTCATCAAATGCGAGATAAGCAAAAACGGCTGTATGAAAAATCATACGATATTCTCCGAGATGTACAAACATTGCCTGTTCTCCCACGATCCGCACATTTTCCTTGTTTTCTGCGCCCTCCTGCATCTCGTCCACGCTTGCAATGGAGGCGGTTCCAGCCGCATCGTTGATGCGCAAGCCACGATCGGTTCTCGTTTCTCTGATCTCCCATTCCTTGTCTCCGGCAACAGAAATGACATTCTCCCAACCGGTACCCACAGGAATCTGCTGAAGTACATACGCACGAACATCTGCATCCGATCGGCTGATCGGAACGGCAAGCCAGAAGATGCCGTACAGTAAAAACGGCAGTATGACAATTGCTGCAAGGATGATCAGAATGCGTTTGATTGTTTTTTTCATGTTTCTGCGCCTCCTATAATCATATTCAGTTCGACAAATTGGAATTTATCGTTATAACTCAATATTGATTTCGTACTTATCGTCAATGAGTATATAGTTCACATTATACTTTTTTGCAAATTCTAACATCTGTGCATTTTCTGACAATACACTCTCCATTGTGCACCATTCATCGTCCAAACGATTTTCAATGGTATTTGCATATCCCTTTATGTCGGCAAAGTGATTTCTAATATATTTCTCAGTCATTACAAGACAATAATATTTAATGTTTTTGAGATATTCGGAGTCAAATTCCTTCTGCCAATCGAATGGAATGTAGCCACCTTCGACAATTAAGTTCTGCTTGTTTTCAATAGCCGTTTTTATCATTTCCCGAACAATCGGCCACAAGTATTCGGTTAATTCATTATCATCCATAGGGGTAAGTTCTGTGTTACC
>JAZQCT010000034.1:0-20852 GCA_045546475.1 Oscillospiraceae bacterium | reverse complement strand
ATCCGACTTCCGGAGGGAGGGGGATTTAGGGGCGGTGCTGCGCACCCCCACCGCCAAAGGCTATCGCCTTTTGAAACCGATCTTTTGAGAATTGATTTGCGTGCTTTTCATAGTATGTTATTGCATTTACCGCCAGAAGACTACCAGATCCTCCACGGTCTCAAACAGCTCCGGATACTTCTGGGCTGTGGTATGACCATTGTCCGTCAGCATGAGCATCCAGACCACAACCATGGTCAGGAATGCGGCAAGCACGGCAAGTCCGTACTGTGTTTTGCTGCGGAGCGTGGTGGTACGCAGGATGGTGCAGACGCATCCCGGAAGCATAACGGGCATCAGGTCGAACAGGTAGCGCAGATGCACGCCGGCAAGGCAGAAATCTGCCCATGCGATGAACAGCGCGATGACAAAGCATCCTACCAGGAAGCCGCGCTCGCGGAGCTTGGCGATGCCATCGGACTGCGGCTGCATCCGGAGAGAGGACGGCAGCAGGAAGGTTCCCATCAGCAGAAGCGGGAGGAAGAATGCACCGAACATGATGTCAATATAAACATACATGCCATAATTAGCAACACCGGCTCCATTCATACCGAAATACGGGAACAGATTGCGGAAGCTGGGAATATGGCAGAAGTAGTGCATGAAGGCTGCCGGCAATGCAGAAAGACGGAGATGATTTGCGGAAATGTTGCTGACTGTGAGCTGGTAGGACGCGCCGAAATCCAGCGGCGAGCCGAAACGCAGTGCGTTGTAGTACATCAGCCCTGCGCCTGCCAGGAGTACGGGGATGAGGAAGACATATGCCTGTTCAAGACGGCAGCGCAGGGACTGCTGCTTGTCCAGGAGGATGCCCAGAAACAGCGGTGCCAGTACCAGACCGCATACTGCCATGCTCGGACGTGAGCCGGCACAGAGACCCAGTGCAAGACCGCAGGCGGCAAGCAGTATGAGCTTCGCGCTGTGCCGCTTTGCCAGACAGGCGGAAAAACCGAGCCAGAGGGTGGCAAAGCAGAAGCAGAGTGCCGCTGCGACCGCCGCACCGTACATGTTGGGATACTGGAAGCAGTAGAGCGCACCGCAGGCACATGTCGCTGCCGGCATCATGAGCAGGAACAGGAGCAGATTTCCCCTCGGTGCAAAGAGCCGCATTGCGGCATGGAGTGTAAGGCAGAGGAAGAAAACGGCAAATACAGCAAAAAATTCATTGGTGGTGACCATGGTCGGCAAAGCACCTGTGATCCAGTACACCGGATAGAACAGCACCAGAACGGGCGTGATGCCGAAGTAGGAATAGTATTTCCCGTCATAATAGGCTCTGTCCCAGATCGAGCTTGCACCGGAGTTGTTGCGCAGACCGCGGTCATAGACATTCTCCAGTTCCGCAAGTCCGGCATCCGGCTCAACATCGAGATATACCTGACCCTTCTGCAGGGCATCAAAGGTCTGGGAATAGGGATCATAGTCCTTCACGGCGTTTTCAAACGGATAGGTCACCATAACTTCCTCCCGCACATGATAGAACAGCGTCGAGGAAACGCAGGCGACCATCATGACAGCAACGGCAATGCGGTGGAAACGGTTCTCATGGTCGTAGCGCACTTGTGCAAAGCCGGTGATGCGGATCGCCAGAATGGCAGCAAGCACGGCAAACAGGACGAAATAGCGCAGTGCGGAAAAATAGAACGGAAGCGTGGTACAGAATGTCACAGAGCGCAGATTGACAGTGGTCTGCACATTGAGGAACTGGATGCGCATACTGCGCAGATCTTCATGGGGATGGATCACAAAATCACAGGAATAGTTTCTGCCGCTGGTCTGTTTGTCGCCGACGATGATATATTCCTCTGAAAAATTGTTGTCCTTCATTTTCAGCTGGATGCGCAGGTTTCTGGAATCCTCCGGCTGTATTGCATTGACCCTGACTGCGCCTGCAAAATCCGGGAGGTCATGCACATCGACGGCACCGCTTCGCTGGATCTTGATGGAGTTGTTTTCATCCAATTCCGTCATGTCACCCTCGGTGATCTCCATCTGATCGGCAGTATAGGTCTTCTCCTGATAGTTCGTGCAGAAGCTCTTGCCGTTGAAAACGAGCGTTTCTGCCACCACTAACACCAACGCCAGTACTGCGCACTGTGCAGTCAGACGGCGAAGCTTTCCGAATTGGTCATACATGCGCAGGAAAACACTTCCCGAGCAGAGAAAACTCACAAGCAGTACCACAGAATCGGGCAGACCGTTCACCGGGACTGCCATGCACCGATCAATGAAAAGATTGGTCAGGATGAAAAAGATGAACTGTGCCGCTGCGAGCAGACCGAATACAATGGCACAGTACACAGCGTCGCTCCGTCCCTTCAGCTGCAGGCGGGAACAACGTTTGACGGGGACGCGCTTCAGGATGATGCCAAGCTCTGTCAGCACAAGAGCAACCAGAAGCGGTATCAGAATGAGTGAAATATGGAATACCATGGGATTTCTCCTTTATTTTTTATTTACCTATTTATTATAGAGCATTTCCCGAAAAAAGTCAATAGAATACGTATTTTTGGAACAAAAATATGCAAAACGGACTGCTGTTTCTCAGAACGGCAGTCCGTAAAGCTTGTAGAAATGTCTTTTTTCTGGGTTTGGCACCCCAAGGCTGCCCCCCCCGCGACCCGCCAAGGGCTAACGCCTTTTGAAACCGATTTTGTCTATTATAGTTTTGGGGATTGGTATTACTTCCTCCATCTTAATTGTACCACAAAAAAGCAGATCAGAAAATACCTGAATCTGCTTTTTTCTGTGTTGTTTTAGAGCGGGAATGCCGGCACAGCAAACCAGCCCCGGCAGTGCAGCGGGGCTGGGTGGATTTATAGGAATCTGCGGATGGATACAGCAAGCTGTTCCTCCTCGCGGATGAGCCGTTTGGAGATGTTCTTGGACTTTTCGTCCGCCGCTTCGTACTGGTTCAGATAGCGTGCAAGGGATTTTACGCCCATGTTGCAGCCCTCTGTGATAAAATCCGCTACAGCGGCATCCGAGGGATCGACTGCAAGCGTTACATTTGTCTTGAACCACTCCATGCCCTTTGCCATTGCCGCCGGCTCCTTGCCGTCGTCGTGGTAATCCTCCAGCAGTTCCTGCATGTCGTCTTTAATCAGCTCATGCTCCTCCAGACTGCGTTCAAGAATGCCTTTCAGCTCTGCATCCCTGACATATTTCACGGAATCATGGATGGAAGAAATGCCCATCTTAATGCCGGCATCGCATTCCCGGAGTAATCTGACAGTGTCCTGTTCGATCATAGCAACCTTCCTTTCCTGCAAAAGCCAACGCCGCCGGACACCTGCCGGCGGCGTTGGTTCTATGCTATTTTGCGCTGTTTTGGGGGAAATATGCATGAAGTCGGACGGAGAATACTATCTGTCTCGCTGCTGTTATATTTCTTCGTGTTCTCTCCTCACTTCATCAAACCATTCATTAAATATTTCATCAATAACTGACTCTTTATCGAGCTGATTTTCATATTTCAGTGTTTTTGTAAACGTTTTTTTCTCAGCATCATAGATTACTCTGATTTCTTTCGGCATCGGATTATTATTATATTCACAAAGCATTTGCAGCATAAAATTGAGGTTCATCAGATTGTACACCAATTCTTTTTGCTTATCTCTGGACACATCAACCCCAAATACATCCAGTTTATGCTTCATTTTCACTTTTCCGTCAATGCAAAAAAAGGCATCTGTAGTTGTGAAACCGTTTTCACGAACTATGTATATGTAAGTATATCCACGATCCAAACCAGTATAGTCCACACAGGCTTTTATCATTTCATTTGCAATATATGCAAAATAAGTATCAAAACTCAAATGTTTCATTTATTTGTCCTCCAATACATACTTTTCAAAAGCCATGATTCTGCTTGCACGAAGTGCATAAGGAATCATGCGGTAAACAAAACTATATCGCGAAAAAAAGAGTTCCCGATCACTCGGAAACTCTCATACGCGTCTGCCGGCGGGGGCTCCCCGCTGTCAAGGCGTGACAAAATAGATGACACAGTTTTCAGTTTCCAAACTATCAATAGCTATGACGCTCTGCGAAGCAAGCGTCATGCGGTAAACAAAACTATATCGCGAAAAAAGAGTTCCCGATCACTCGGAAACTCTCATACGCGTCTGCCGGCGCGGGCTCCGCGCTGGTCGGGATGACAGGACTCGAACCTGCGGCATCCTGGTCCCAAACCAGGCACTCTACCAAACTGAGCTACATCCCGAACGATTCGCACTGCACATAGCAATGCGATATGGTGCGCCTGACAGAACTCGAATCTGCGGTCTGGGGAGTCGGAGTCCCCTGTTTTATCCAGCTAAACTACAGGCGCATTCACTGTACCTCTCAGCACAGCACTATTATTATTATACCAGAAATGCTCCCCTTTTGCAATACTTACTTTCAGAATATTTTGTGAATATACTATTTCAAAAGTATGAATCTGCAAAGCCTGACACCTCGAACCAGAAACGAAGCGGTTCCGGTGCGGCAGCGTAAACTGCAAAATACAGCGCGCTTTCTTCTTCGATCCATGCGGACGGGAAGCTGCAGCTCTCCTCTAACAGCTGAATGTGCATCCGGTCCGCTGTCCGGCTTATGCTTGCGGCGGGAATCTCCTCCGTGTGCAGGGTATTGTAGCCGCGCTGGTAGACCACCAGGCATCCCCAGATCACCCCGCTGACGATCAGGTGGATGGTGAGACATAGCAGGCTGAGACGCAGTTTGTTTTTCATGGTTCCTCCGTTGTTGGTTAAATTTGCGGCTTTCGCTTTCTAATGGGGAGCAAAGCTGCTCCGTCAATGTCGTCAACTTTGGGAAGTTGGGCAAAGCTTGCCCACCCCCTGCCCCTTCCCAGAGGGAGGGGGGATTTGAGCGGGGGCTGCGCCCCCGCACCCCGCTTCCGCCTGCGGCGGTTTTGGGGGTGACTCCCCACAGGGTGGGGAAATGTCACGAAGTGACAGACGGGACGAGAGCCTGTTAGGCTGCCGCCCCTTGCACCCGCTTAACTTGATGACATTGCCCACCCTGTGGGGAGTCATCTTTTGAAAATAGTTTTCTGATCAGGACAGGCTGGTCAGGGCGGCGGCGAGGGATCTGCCGATCAGCTCGCCGGCGTATTCTGCCTGTTCCAGTGTGTTGCCGTGGGAGCCGACCTCTATGAGCAAACTGCCCGTTGTCAGATCCTGGTTGTATTTCCGGTAATCGAACAGAATGGGGCGCGTCAGTCCGGGGTGATCCGTCTCCATCTGCTGCTGCAGGAGGCAGGCAAGACGGAAATTCTGCATGTAATTCGGCATCCCCATCGTGCCGTCATCACAGCCGGATATGATCATGACCTGTGCTGCCTTTCTGCCCCCGATCTCTGCAACCGGCTGGCTGATGCTCTCCTCCGTACCGATGGCATCGCGGTGAATGTCCAGCACCACCTTGATCGAAGGATACTGTTCCAGGATCGCCGTGACTGTCTGGCGGCTCCGGTCATAGGAGCCGGTGTAGGACGGATAATCATGGATCGTGCCCTCATGGATCACCGCAATTCCTGCCGCTTCCAGCTGGGCAGCGATCGCGTCCCCCACCATGACCATATTTTTGCTGCTGTCAGTCGTGCGGTAGTTGAAGCCGGCATCAAAGGCATTCCGCACATAGGGTTCAAAGCTTTCTGTCGTGTGCGTGTGCATGATGAGAACCTGCGGTTCTGCATTCAGCTCTATGTCAAATGCCGGGCGCAGACGGCTTTCCGCGCTGAGTTTTTCGTTGGAGATGCTGGTCAGATTCTGTACCTGTCCGGCATGTTCCAGATCAAAAAAGCGCGTACCGGAATAGGCGGTGTAGGTCACCTCACGCACCTCGCCGGACAGCTCCCAGGTTTCCGGATAGGGCTTCGGTCCTGCATCCGCGGAAACGCTGACTGCCTCCGTCGGGTCAGGAGCTTCGGTCTCCGCAGTGACCCCATAGCCGCGTGACAGAAACCGCGCAGGATCCTCAGTGAACAGTACCTGCGGTTCCTCCGTGTATTCCTCCAGCTCGTCCGCACCCCAATCCAGAAAATCGGCTGTTGCCGGAAGCTTGCTCAGCAGTGCGGATGTTCCCAGTACACCGGTGCATACCAGCGTCACCAACAGGAAACGTCTGCGGCGTGTTCGCGTTCTGCGGCGCATACCCTTCACCTCCAGTATTGTCATTCTGTCTGATTCTATGCAGGAGCCGGACAGGATATGCAGGGAGGCAGGTTTTCGCCGGATGCCCGGAAAATCGGACAAGATATGCGCATATACTCCAACACGGAGGGATGTCTATGTATCACTGCTATAATCCGAAGCGTTTTTTTCGTCTGCTGTTCTTTGACGCGGCGGCGGTCATTCTGATGCTGCTTTGTTCGCATGTCGGCAGGCAGGTATTTTCTGCCGAAGTGCCGGAGGACGGCGTTTTTCTGCCCGTGGTGATGTACCACAGCGTCACGCCGGATACGCAGAGCACCTATCAGGTGACAGCGGCGCAGTTTGAGGAAGATCTGCGCTATCTTGCGGAACATGGCTATGAAACAGTCAGTGCTGCTGATCTGATCGCATATACCGAAGGGCGAGGCACACTGCCGGCGCATCCGGTGATGCTCACCTTTGATGACGGATTCTACAACAATCTTTCCATCGTTCTGCCGCTGCTGGAGGAATATGATATGTGTGCGGTGGTGTCGGCGGTAGGGATCTATACGGATGAGACCGCGCCGGATGATTCGCATAATGACAATTACTCGTATCTCACATGGGAGGATATGAACGCACTGCTGGAGTCGGGGCGTGTGGAGATCGGGAATCACACCTATGATCTGCACAGCATGAGCGACCGGGCGGGGTGTTCCATACGCTATGGGGAGGATCCCGAAGCGTATGCGGCTATGCTCCGTGAGGATCTGGCACGGCTCCAGAGTCGGATGCAGGAGCAAACGGGGATGGCACCCATTGCATTCGCGTATCCCTACGGCTATATCTGCCGGGAGAGCGTTCCGGTACTGAAGGAGCTGGGGATCCGCTGCACCTTTACCTGCTACGAACGCCCGAATTACATCACCCGCGACCCGGAATGCCTGTTCGGGCTTGACCGGTATAACAGGAGCGGGGAGGTGGGGACGGAGGGATTTTTTGAGAAAATTCTGGAGAGGGAACAATAATTGCAAAATATACAAATTTCTGTTACAATAGAAACAGCATGAAACCTTTCACGGCAATGCTGCGGATGTTGTCCACACATGGTACAACCCCGGCAACGGCGTGGATACACTGGATGAGGAAGTCCTTTCCGAAACCCTTCCGCAGCATGTACTGGTGGTAAAGGCAACCTATACCAATAATTCCGACCATCCGGTGGAGCATATCATTTTCCCGACGCTGTTCACGATCAGAGACAATGTGGCAATGGAAAACGGAATGATGAAATCCGACATTGCAGAGAGAAACACAGAATTTCTTCATGATTTGAAAAATGACGGCTGTTTCTTCTCCATTCAGTCTGAAAGCGGTATGCATAAAAATCACATCACGATTCCGGCTGGTGAGTCGGTGGATGTACAGATGGCATACCTTGTCAGCGAGGATATGCTGGGCAGTCTGTATATGAACATGCACCTGAATTTCACGCTGACTAAATTTGATGAGAAATTCCCCGTGCTGGATCTTTGCGATTTGCAGTAATTTCTCCATAACAAGAAAACCCTCAGCCTTACAAAGCTGAGGGTTTTCGGTTTATTACACCGCATTCCAATAGGCAAAGAAAATCAGCACACATCCCCATGCGTTTCCGGTTTCCTTACGCACAAGAAGCATTCCATAAATCAAAAAGATGGTGCAGAGCATCTCAATGATGGCATCCGGCGTAACACCGACCGCGCCATGCACGAGAATACACATCACTGCACAGATGAACGCGCCCCAATCCCAGAAGCGGTGCTTGGAGGGATAACGTTCACTGATCTTATCGGCAATGACAACATAATTAAAGCCCTCAAAAAAGCCCCAGCATATTGCAATCATCGCCATTCCGACCGCATTGACGGGGAAGCCGGATGCCATGACCTCGCGGGTGAAATTCACATCCGAAAACGGGAACCATGCATGTGCATGTCCGGCAGCGATCTGGTAAATGAGATCCGGCAGACAGCACAGAGCACTCAGTCCAATCGCAGGCAGAATATTTTTTGTACGCAGACCATGGGACAGAAAGCTTTCACGGCGAAGAATGGACACAACGGTGATCCCCAGACCTGCTAATCCATACTGGAACAGTCCGCCCATCATCAGGACACGCAAAAGAATGTGCACCTGTTTATCATATGCCACGCTGTTGATCTGGTTTCCAAAAACCATAAAAATGCCGAGAACCAACGCGGAAATGAGAAAAATGATCCATAAGTCAATGTCAAGCTGTTTCTTTCGTTCTTGGGTTTTCATGATTGTGTCTCCTGTCATTTTTTGTATCGTTATGCGATCCCATCCTCCACCATCTGCGGGAGTTCCTCCAGATTGAAGGGGATTTCCTGGTACACGCAGTGGAGAGAGTTTGTGGAAAATCAAACTTTAATATAATGCAGTACAATCGCATCAATAGAATTATCAATCTCTGCAATTGTGCGCCTATCCACGATCTTATTGTTTTTTATCC
Organism: Oscillospiraceae bacterium; assembly: GCA_045546475.1. Lineage (GTDB taxonomy): Bacteria > Bacillota > Clostridia > Oscillospirales > Ruminococcaceae > UBA3855. The sequence continues at coordinate 12,155 of JAZQCT010000034.1, read as the reverse complement.
ATATATTTGCAGAAAGTCTCAAGCATTCCACAAACATATTAAAATCAATTTTGCAACTGTAATCGCGTGTTCCTGCTATCCACCATAATTCTATATGATCTGCATCTGTCAAATCACAATCGTTCATATCCGGCATATTATAGCCGATGTTATCGCAAAGCATACCACTGCGGCACGCTTTCATATTTTTTAAAGTTTCTAAAAAATTTCTGCGGATCATATTGTCAAAAAACAGAATCACAATATCATATTCTTTTTCATCATAAGGAAAAGAATCCACAAACTTCATTTTATTTGGAAGATCATTTCCGTAGAGCATTGAAATCTCTCCTCTGAATCCCTATTTATCTCCAGTTTTCAAAACAAATCCACGCACAAACTACGCAATCCCATCCTCCACCATCTGCGGCAGTTCCTCCAGATTGAAGGGGGTTTCCTGATACACGCAGTAGTTGAGCCAGTTGGAATACATCAGATTCGCATGGCTTCTCCATGAGAATTTCGGGGTGCAGTTGGGGTTGTCGCCGGGGAAGTAGTTGAACGGCACGTCGATCGGCAGACCCTTTTCCACGTCGCGGAAGTACTCGTCCTTGAGCGTGTCGCGGACATACTCATTATGCCCGGTCAGGAAGAACTGTCTATGGTTCTTGTTGGCAACGATATAGACACCGGCAAGCGGCGAATAGGACAGGATCTCCAGCGCCGGGATTTTTTCCACATCCGCGCGGCGCGTTTCCGTGTGGCGGGAGTGCGGAACGGGAAATTCATCATCAAAACCGCGCAGAAGCGGTGTATTCGGGATCTCTGCCTTATGCGGGAATACGCCGAACAGCTTTCTGTCAAGCTGGTACTTTGGTACGCCGAAATGGTAGTACAGTCCCGCCTGCGCTGCCCAGCAGATGTGCATGGTGGAGTATACATGCGTTTTCGTCCATTCCATGATCTCGCAAAGCTCCTGCCAGTAGTCCACCTGCTCAAATTCCAGCTGCTCCACCGGTGCGCCGGTGATGATCATGCCGTCATAGAAGTCTCCGCGGATCTGCGGGAAGGTCTTGTAAAATGTGCTCAGGTGCGCCTTGGAGGTGTTCTTGGAGACATGCTCGACCTGCAGAAGATCCACATCCACCTGCAAAGGCGAATTGCTCAGAAGCCGCATCAGCTGGCATTCCGTTTCGATTTTCTTCGGCATCAGGTTAAGGATCAGCACACGGAGCGGACGGATGTCCTGATGCTCCGCACGGTTCTTCGGCATGACAAAAATATTCTCCTCTTCCAATGTCTGGTATGCTGGTAAATTTTCTGGGATTCTGATCGGCATTCTGCCCCTCTCCTTTCTGGTGGTGGTGTACTTGTGGACGGCAGGGGGCTCTGCCCCCTGACCCCCGCCAAAGGGATGTCATCCCTTTGGAAACCCAAGGCGTTTCGCCATTGCCCCCTTTCAGGGGACAAAGGCGAAACGTTAAAATTGCAAGCAATTCATTCTTGGGCAGGATCAGGAAACAAATCCCTGCGTCCATAAAAGTCTGCCATCCCCATAAAGGAAATGGCAGACTGTCACTAAAATTTCTGATTATACAGGATGAACCTGATTTGCAGCGTCGCCGTGCTTGCCGTCGAGACCGAACTTTGCGTTGCGGCGTGCCTCGAAGAACTTCACAGCAACCTGACCGAACTGTGCATAGCTCAGAACATCCTCTTCCTGCTCAGTCCACTCTGCACATTCCTGACGGAGCTTCTCCAGCTCAGGCTCGATCAGATCAGCCGGACGGCAGTCGATCGGCTTCTCATCGCCGATGATCTTCTTGCGGAAGTCCGGATCGATCGGAACGGGGGTCTGACCGTATTCGCCGCGAACCAGTCCCTTGAACTCCTTGGTAACCATCTTATAACGCTCGCCCATGATCACATTGAATACAGCCTGTGTACCAACGATCTGGGAGGACGGTGTTACCAGCGGCGGGAAGCCGGCATCCTTACGCACTCTCGGTACTTCCTTGAGTACCTCGGTCAGCTGATCTTCCTTGCCAGCCTGCTTGAGCTGGGACAGGAGGTTGGACAGCATACCGCCGGGAACCTGATAGATCAGTGCATTTGCATCAACTGCAAGCATCTTGGGGTCGAGCAGACCTTCCTTGATGTACTTTTCACGCAGTGTCATGAAGTAGTCACGGATCTCGGTCAGCTGTACCAGATCCAGACCAGTATCATATTCTGTACCCTGCAGAGCTGCTACCATGGACTCTGTCGGCGCATGGGAGGTACCCAGAGCCAGCGGGGACATTGCGGTATCAATGACATCCACACCTGCTTCGATACCCTTCATCAGGCACATGGAAGCCAGACCGGATGTATAATGTGTATGCAGCTGGATCGGCACCTTAACAGCTGCCTTCAGTGCTCTTACGAGCTTCTCTGTCTCGTAGGGAGTCAGCAGAGCTGCCATATCCTTGATGCAGATGGAATCTGCGCCAGCTGCTTCGATCTTCTTTGCATAGTCCACATAGTAGTCAGTTGTGAACACTTCGCCCAGTGTGTAGGAGAAAGCGATCTGTGTATGTGCGCCTTCCTTCTTAGCTGCCTTGATCGCAGATTCGAGGTTGCGCATGTCATTGAGCGCGTCAAAAATACGGATGATGTCGATGCCGTTTGCTACGGACTTCTGTACGAAGTATTCCAGAACATCGTCTGCATAGTGACGGTAGCCCAGCATGTTCTGACCGCGGAACAGCATCTGGAGCTTGGTGTTGGGCATGTTCTTCTTGATGGTGCGGAGTCTCTCCCACGGATCTTCGTTCAGGAAACGCAGACAGGAGTCAAATGTCGCACCGCCCCAGCACTCTACAGAATGGAATCCGACCTTATCCATCAGCGGGAGGATCGGGAGCATTTCATCCATGCGCATACGGGTCGCCAGCAGGGACTGATGGGCATCACGCAGGACGGTTTCAGTAACTTTTACCTTTGCCATAGTATTATCATTTTACGTTGCCGTAAAATGTTCCTTTCTTCAGATTTTGAATAAAACAGTTGTTTTTAGCCCACTGTTGCCAGTGTATCGCCGGCATTGACTGTTGCGCCCTTCTGTACAGTTACGCTTGTGATAGTACCATCACAGGGAGCTACGATCTCATTCTCCATCTTCATTGCCTCCAGGATCATAATGCACTGACCTTTGGAAACGCTTGCGCCGTTCTGAACCTTGACATCCAGAATGGTACCGGGCATCGGAGCAGTTACCTTCTCGCCTGCGCCTGCTGCAGCCGGTGCTGCTGCGGGAGCGGGAGCTGCTGCCGGAGCCGGTGCAGGTGCTGCTGCGGGAGCGGGAGCTGCTGCAGGAGCTGCGCCTGCGCCGAGTTCCTCAACTGCAACATCGTATGCCTTGCCGTTTACTGTTACACTAAATCTTTTCATAGTAAGTACCACCATTCATTATATTTTGTCCGTCCGTCACGATCAGAACGGGAGGTTATTGTGCTTTCTCGGGAGGTTGGTCACGCGCTTGCCTTCCAGCATTGCCAGCGCACTGCTCAGCACTGCTCTCAGGTCTGCTGCGTCTACGATCTCATCCACGCAGCCCTGCTGTGCAGCAGCCTCTGCGGAAGCGATCGTGCTTGTGTATTCCTTTGCAAGCTCTGCACGCTTTGCAGCGAGATCCTTTGCGCCTGCAAGCTTGTCATGCCACAGGAACTCTACGGCAGCCTCGGGTGCCAGCGGTGCAATGTATGCGCCGTCAAGTGCATAGGTGAAGTCTGCATTGCTGTGCTTGCCAGCCATTGCGACAAATACAGGACCGACTGCCTTGCCGGTGATGACTGTGAGCTTTGCGGTCGTTGCCTCTGCATAGCTGCCGGCAAGTCTGGTCAGTGCTCTTACTGCGCCTGTCAGCTCAGTATCATTGCTGCCGTCGAAGCCAAGTGTATCCACCAGTGTGATCACCGGAATGGAGAATGCGTCGCAGGTGCGAACAAAACGTGCCAGCTTTGCGCAGTCTGCTTCTGTCAGCTTGTCCGCTGTCTTATTGGTTGCTGCAATTGCCACTGTAGAGCCTGCTACGGTTGCAAGTGCAGTATAAGCTGCACCTGCATAATCTGCATACAGCTCTACAACGCTGCCGCCGTCTGCAATGCTGTCCACGATGGACTGCATATCCTTGCCTGCTGCAGCTGCCGGAGCATCATACTCCATGCAGGGAACACATGCCATGTTGTTCACGGGGAGCAGGTTGATCAGCTCTCTTGCCTTTTCGATCGCTGCCTTATCATCTGCAGCTGTCATTGCCGCGATGCCGTTTGCAGCTGCTGCCTTGGCACTGCCTGCACCCTTCTCGAAAGAGGGAGTCAGGAACAGCTCTGCATCCTCTGCCATTACAACAAAGTCAGATGCACATGCCATCATTGCTGCACTGCCGGCACAAACGCCTGCAACCACAGCGATCTGCGGTACAACGCCGGAAACGGATGCTGTCTTTGTCATGAGCAGGCTGTAGGCATTGAGGGATTCTGCGGTGCCGTCCATAAATGCACCGTTGGAATCAAAAATACCAACAACGGGGCTGCCCGTCTTTGCGGCGAGGTCATAGAGTCTTGCGATCTTGTCTGCCTGTGCACTGCCGACTGCGCCCTTTTCCACGCTCTGATCCTGTGCGAATGCATAAACGGGATTGCCGTTCACATAGCCGTAAGCGCAGACAACGCCGGCGGGTGCATTCTTCTCCATGACACAGGAACCAATTTCCTTATAGGAACCCTCATCAAACAGTGCGGTCAGGCGCACTCTTGCGGGGCTGTTCAGGTTTTTTTCCATTTGCATAGTATCGTTCCTTCCTAACATAGACTACAGGCAGCTCCGTTTCCGCAGAGTTTGCCCATATACATTATAATGATACTCTTTTTTTCGACTTTTTTCAAGTGTTTCTGCGTGCTTCTTTGCAACTTTTACAGTTATCCATAATTTCTGCAATATCGTCAAGCGTATTTTGGTTATTTTTCACAAATCGAAGTTTCTCCATTCGCTCCATCATGGCGGTATCCTGCAGGCGGAACACGCCTCTGTTCAGTCCGCGCAGCAGACCCTTGAACAGCACGGAGCGCACCAGACCATCACAGAGCATCAGATCACCGCCGTCCTGTATGGCATGGACAGCCACAGCATCCGACTCATAGGCATAGACGATATAGCCTGTTACCTGCTCCCCCTCCATGGCTTCCGTCAGGTAGAGAGGATATTCACTCCGGATCGCATCCAGCACGGCGCGGTAGGGTTCATGATTCGTCTGTTCCAGAATTTTCAGCATGGCTTATTCCTTTCCGATGGCATTGCGGATGGCACGGAGTTCCTCAGCGGTCAGATCGCGGTAGGTGCCGGGCTTGAGCATTCCGAGCTTGATCGGTCCGATGGAGGTTCTGCGGAGTCTTGCGACCTCCAGACCGACTGCCTCGCACATGCGGCGGATCTGGCGGTTTCTGCCCTCATGGATGGTGATCTGCATCACCACTCTGCCGGGTTCCTTGTTCATGACAACAACATTGGCAGGCAGGGTCTTTCTGCCGTCGAGCATCACGCCGTCAGAGAGCTGCACGAGCTGGTCATCGGAAACATCGGGGCGGACGGTCACGCGGTAGGTCTTGGACACATGGCGGCTGGGGTGCATGATGCCGTTGGCAAAGTTGCCGTCATTGGTCAGGAGCAGCAAGCCCTCGGAATTGCGGTCGAGCCGACCGATGGGATAGACGCGCTCCTCCACGTCCTCCAGCAGATCCATGACGCAGCGGCGTTCCAGTTCATCGGACACCGTTGTCACATAGCCTCTCGGCTTGTTGAGCATGATGTAGCGCAGTACCTTTTTGCGCGGGATATTCACCCGCTCGCCGTTGACGGTGATGAGATCCTTCGGGGATGCCTTATCGCCGAGCTTGACGGGTCTGCCGTTGCGCTGCACCTTTCCAGCGGAAATGAGTGCCTCCGCCTTGCGGCGGGAGCAGTAGCCCGCATCCGCCAGTATTTTCTGTATTCTGATATTTGCCACAAATATCCTCCTTTTCTTTCATTCCTTTCCGCAAAGCTTTTTCCAGAACCGCACGAAGCTGTTTTCCGGTTCCGGAGCCGGCAGGGCGGACGCAGCCTCCGCCGCACAAAGCGGTACGGAAGCGATCAGTCTTTCTTCATAATAATATTCGAGTGTGCCAAGCTCCTGCCCCTCTGCAATAGGCGCATAGGCAAAAGGAGCCTTCAGGACGCGCGTATGTACTCCGGAGGTATCCCCCTCCCACGCGCCGATCGTTACAGCTTCGGAGGGCTTCAGCAGGATCTCCGGTGTCTCACTGCCGACGACCGTCTGGGTCAGAACGGAAGGGGCTTCCAGCTCCCGGCATTCCACGGATGCAAAGCCGTGATCGTACAGCTTTTTATGGTCGTTCCAGTCATCGGGGGCATTCAGCGTCACACAGAGCAGCGTCACGCCGTCACGCTCACAGGCGGATACCAGACAGCGTCCGGCATCATCCGTAAAGCCTGTTTTCACACCGATCACGCCTTCATACATGGTGAGGAGCTTGTTGGAATTGTAGAGCGTCCTGTCATAGGGGGGATTGCCGAAACTGACACGCGCCGAGGACTGGGAGCAGATCTCCCGGAACACCGGCTTCTGCATCGCTTCGCGGGTCAGAAGTGCCATGTCATAAGCGGATGCACCGTGACCCTCGCCGTCCAATCCGGAGGGCGTTGCAAAGCAGGTGCGCGTCATGCCGATCTCTGCGGCGCGTTCGTTCATCCGTTCCACGAATGCCGGTATGCTCCCCGCAACGGATACAGCGGCAGCATTGGCAGCGTCATTGCCGGAGGGCAGAAGCATTCCATAACAGAGATCACGTCTGGAGACCAGATCGCCCTCCTGCAGCCCCATGGAGGAGCCTTCCACATGGATCGCGCCGCTGTCCACGATAAATTCCGCGTCCAGATCGCCGCTCTCGATGGTCAGGAGCGTGGTCATGATCTTGGTGGTGCTTGCCATGGGCAGCTTTTCATATGCCAGCTTCTCATAAAGCACCCTGCCCGTAGAAGCCTCCATCAGAATGCACGCCTTTGCGGATACGTCCGCCGCATGGACTGTTTTCACCGGCAGACCAGCAAAAAAGATGCAGAACGCCAAAGCTGTACCTGTAATTCGTTTCATATCCATCCTCCATAAAACAGCAGTTTGTTACTGCCATCCTATGCGGACAAGAGGGAATTTATTCTGCCGTCACCGTTTCTGCCGGTGCGGCTTCTGCAGGGGTCTCCCCTGCTTGCTTGTCCTTCTTGGACACAATTGCAGAGATCTTATCAATGATCTCCGGCACCATATTCAGTGCAACGTTTCCCTTATCCGCTGTCATGGAAAGCTGGATCAGGCGGACATCGCCGTTCTGGATCACCAGAAAGCCGACGGGCTTCACACTCATGCCGGCACCGGCACCGCCTGCAAAATATTCCTTGGCGGTTCGTGTGGGCAGATCGGAGCCGCCGGATGCAAAGCCGAGCGAGACTTTGGACACGGGGATCACGGTCGTACCGTCAGCACAGTGGATGGGATCGCCGATCATAGTGTTGGCATCCACCACACTGCGGATCTTCTCCATGCTGATCCCCATAAAGCCATTGATTGCATGTTCACTCATATAATACTCCTTCTGCGGCTGTGCCGCTTGTAATTCAGTTCAGGGAGGGCATCAGATCTGCTCGCTGATGACCGCTTTTCTTGCCTTCCGGCTGCCCGTCCAGTAATGCCAGAGGAACCAGAGCGCTGCTGCCGCGGCTGTTCCGATGCGCACCTTGATGCTTGCGCGGACATTCCAGCGGCTGTCATCCGCAGCAAAATCACACACAATGCGGACATTTTTCCGCTTGACATGGATATGCTTTCCCAGATTTGCCAGAAAATTCTGCAGGGCAAGCTGGATCCTGCCGTACAGGACAGCCGTATCTGCAGCATCCTCGCCGCCGATGAGGAGATCCGTTTCCAGCTCCAGCGTTACCGCGTGGAGCAGGCGGGAGAGGGTTCCCGGCACGACCGACAGTATATCAGAAATCAGATCCGCCTTTTCGGAGATCGTCTGCATCAGCTCCTGCATTTTCTCAGCGGGCAGGATATGCTTTCTGACCTTGGCTTCTGCTTCCTTAGCAGCCTGCTTTTCGGCTTCCTTCTGTGCTTTTTTTTCGGCATCCTTCTGTGTTTCTTCTGCCGTTTTTTCCGGTGGCTTGTCCCCGGCATCCGCCTTTTTCCGGAACGGATACACCTGAATGCCGAAATACCGGACAGCATAGCGGAATTTCCCATTCCAATATTCCGCGAAGACCTCGACTCGCGAAAGCAATATGACAAGCAGGAGCAGTGCCAGCACCAATAATATTATCAGAAAGATCTTCATGCTGTCACCTCCGTCCGCTCATCAAAATCTCAGTTTTCTGTGTTGTTTATATCTGTAATTTCGCCTGCAAACTCCTCTGTCTGCGCCGGTTTGGGGTCAGGAAGCTCCTCCAGGGAGGAAAGCCCGAATGCGCGGAGGAACAGGGGTGTTGTCTGGTAGGCGATGGGATGTCCGGGGACATCAATGCGCCCGGCTTCCTCCAGCAGTCCCTTATCCACCAGGGAATTGACCACGGAGGAGCTGTCGATCCCGCGCACACGCTCCACAAATCCCTTGCTCACAGGCTGGTTATAGGCAACGATCGTCAGTGCCTCCATCGCGGCATTGGACAGAGGCTGCATCCGCTTGGTCTCCAGCGCGGTGCGGATCAGCGGTGCAAATTCCGCGCGGGTGCCAAGCTGCCAGGCATTGCCAAGACGAAGCATCTGCAGACCGCTGCCGATCCTGCGGTATTTCTCCGCAAGCTCCTCCATAAGAGCGTGCGCATCCCGTTCCAGAATATTCAGCGTCAGGGCAAGCTTTTCTGTTTCCAGCGGCTCGCCGGATGCAAAGAGGATCGCCTCGGCAGCGGCAAGGTTGTTCTGTTCATCCATAGGGATCATCCGCCTTTCTTTGCTTTCATCGTCAGCATGGTATTGTCTTCATTCAGCTCGATCCTGCCGAATCTCGTCAGCTCCAGCACGGCAAGGAAGGTCGCAACCCTTGCAGAACGGTCGGTGATGCCGTCATACAGCGACTGCACGGAAACAGTTTTCCCGGCATAGAGCCGGCGCAGGACGAATACGACCTTGGAAATGACGGAGACCACCTTCACCTGTGTGACCGTATCTGTGATCTTTTCGGACAGGAGCTGACCGTTCATTTTGGCTTTGCCGAGGTTAGCAAGCACCTCCGAGAGCTTTTCGGCTGGATGGGTCAGCTCATAGATCATTTTGCGTTCCAGCTTCATGGGCTTGCGGACAAAGATGTCATCGGCAATGAAGCATTCCCGCAGCTGACCGGCAGCCGTCTGACACATTGCATATTCAATCAATGCGCCCTCCAGCTCGCGCTTGACGCGCTCGGCTTCTTCTGGCTTGGGAAGAAGGGAGGCACTTTTGATGTACACGAGTCTTGCTGCCATTTCCAGAAATTCACCGGCAAGCTCCAGATCCTGCTGTCTTGCCTCCTCCATGTAGAGAAGGTACTGCTCCAGCAGCTTTGTGATCTCGATGTCATTGATATTCAGCTTATGCTTGGAGATCAGATGCAGCAGCAGATCCAGGGGGCCTTCAAAGACATCCAGTTTAAATGTAATCGCGCTCATTCCTTACCTCAGCACCAGCGGGATCCAGGAGGTGATAAACTCCAGCCCGTTGAAGATCAGATTGGAAAGGAAATTCAGCGGTATGCTCAGAAGCGGTGTGGTCATCAGCAGCACCAGGGTGATAAAGAAAATGGTATAATGCTCATTGATCCATCTGTCCACCTTGTAGGGGGTGAAATAACTGAGGATTCTCGAACCGTCCAGAGGCGGGATCGGGATCAGGTTGAACACCGCCATGTTGATATTGATGACAACAAAGAAATACACCATCATGTAGATGTAGGACATGGTGCCGGAGATCATGGTAACGGAGACCATCACCTGCAGTGCTGCCATGCCGATGAGGGCAACGATGATATTGGACAGCGGACCTGCTGCAGCGGTGATGAGCATTCCGAGACGGGGCTTCTTGAAGCGCAGGGGGTTGACCGGAACGGGCTTTGCCCAGCCGAAGCCGAAGAAGAAGATCAGCAGCGCGCCGTAAATATCAATATGTGCAAAGGGCGAGAGCGTCAATCTTCCGGAATATTTGGCAGTATCGTCCCCCAGCTTGTGGGCGGACCAGGCGTGTGCAAATTCGTGGATGGGTGAGATCAGGAAAATGATCATGAGCCGGACAAGGTATTCCAGCATATCTTCTGTTGCGGGCATAGAGATCCTCCTTAGAATGAAATACACTTTTAATTATACTACAGAACGGCTGTTTTTGCAAGGGATTTCATAAAGTTTTCATCCATTCCTGCAAAATTCGCTCCGAAAGCAGTCTGCATTTTCCACAAATTCAACCGTTGAATTATTGTGAACTTCTGCAATTTCAACAGATTTTCATTTTTGGAGGTTTTTTTTCAAAAGAAACGAAAAAAAGGCTTGCTTTTTTCGAGAATATCTGCTATAATTACGGTATAAGTGTTTTCCCACATGTTAGAAGGAGGTGTATCCCAAATGGCAAAGTGCGAAATTTGCGGCAAGGGCGTAACTTTTGGCAACAAGGTTTCCCATTCCCATAGACTGACCAACAGAACATGGAAGCCCAACGTACAGCGCGTAAAGGCGATCGTTAAGGGTTCTCCCTGTCACATCAATGTATGCTCCAGATGTCTGCGTTCCGGTAAGGTAGAGCGTGCGTAAGCAGTTCTGATACCGGCGGACAAGCAATGAAAAAGGATCAGGAGAGTTCAGCAAAAGCTGAATTTGCTCCTGATTTTTTCATTTCCGGACGTTCGCGCATTGTATGACAGCCGGTTTTCCACAGGGCTTCTCATGATTTGTGATAAAAAAAGCTGTGGAAAACAGGAAATTTACATAGCTTATAAAAATACAGTTGACTTTATGAAAAAATTATGCTATAATGTCTATAACAGTTGTTTGCGCAGGCACTGCCTGTGACTGTAAAAGTTTTTAATGAGGTGAATATTTTGGCAGAACAGAATAACAACCAGAAGCCGATCACAAATCCTTTTCTGGTAAAGGCAATGGAAGAAATGAAGAAGGAACGCACACAGCAGAGTGAATTTGCATTCGTCAATGCACTCAAGCCTGCACGTTTTATCGTTCCCGCTGAGATCAGCACAGAGCAGAAGGCGATCGCAAATCCGGACGGTACAATGGAGCTGAAGGAACAGCCCAAGATCCGTTTCATCCTGTTCAACAATCAGGAGGGCAAGAAGTATTTCCCGCTGTTCACAGATGATGCAGAGTATGCCAAGTGGGAAAAGAACGGCGATCACAGAAAGGCTGCGATCACTTACCAGGATCTCTGCCACATTCTCCAGAACAACAACGGCGGCGACGCTGCAGGCGCAGTGCTCAATCCGTTCAGTCACAATGTACTGGTACCGACGGAAACTCTGCTCCGCGTGAACAATACTGAGGCTATGGCTCCTGGCACACAGATCCAGATCGGCACACTGAAGGAAGAGCCGACTCCCCTGCTGGATGTACTGAGAGCATATCTGGAGACACAGGATGACATCACCAAGGCATATCTGCGTGTGATGAAGCGTGATGACAAGCAGCAGCCGAACTTCCTGCTGGTGCTTGAGCATGATCCCACGCTGGATGAGGCAGCTGCCAAGAAGATTTACGACGGCGTTGCTGAGGCTGCAAAGCCGCAGATGCGCGGTGTGGAGCTGGCGATCACCGGTTCCCATACCAAGTTCGGTGTGGCTGCACTGAAGAATGCAGAGCCGTTCTTTGAGAAATAAGTAAAATTTTATCCCCTGCTTTGAAGGCAGGGGATATTTTTGTGGCATTACGATATTCAATAAATTGGGTCTGCTGTACAAACTGCCGCAGACCCTTTTTTAGGTCGTGTTGACACTAAGCCTAACAACACATCTTTTCGGCAAAATTTCACGCATCCTGCGTTGAAAAGGTTTGACAGGCGACAGCCTGCCTGCACCTTTTCGCCTTGCCTGCATAAAATTTTTGCTCGAAAATCTGCG
>JAZQCT010000033.1:0-54800 GCA_045546475.1 Oscillospiraceae bacterium | reverse complement strand
TTGGCTCACAGAACGACATGGCTACGATCCGACTTGGGGGAGGGGCAATCTATGCACAACTTTCCTAAAGTTGAAAACATTGCCCGTCTCCGTCAAAACCCAAAGAAAAAACTTGACATTTGTGCAGTTTTGTGCTATCATACATATATAGCGATATTAAATTTGTCAAATTCGCTTGCAGAATCGAATCCCACCAAATGAACGGAGGAAATCATCATGGGTATTTTTTCAAGAATCAGTGACATTTTCAAATCCAACGTCAACGACCTCATCGACCGTGCAGAGGATCCGGAGAAAATGGTCAAGCAGATCATTCTGGACATGCAGAAGGAACTGAATAAGTCTACACAGGCACTGGGCAAGGCTGTTGCCAGTGAGCGTATGGCGGAAAAGCAGTACAATGACGCTGCCCGCAAGTCCGCTGACTGGGAGGCAAAGGCTAAGGCTGCACTGGCTGCCGGCAATACCGACCTTGCAAAGCGCGCACTGCAGCAGAAGGTCAAGGCTGACGAAGATACTGCAAATTATAAGGAGATGTATGAGACCATTTCCGAGCAGACCGATGCTATCCGTACACAGGTGGAGACCCTCAAGTCCAAGCTGGAAGAAGCCAAGAGCCGTCAGGCAATGCTGATCGCACGTTCCCAGATGGCAGATACCCAGAAGAATCTGGCACAGTCCATCGGCGGTATCGACACCAGCAGCTCCTTTGACAAGTTCACACGCATGGAGGAAAAGGTTGCCCGCAAGGAAGCAGAAGCAGAAGCATTTGCAGAGATCGCAGGCTCCAATGGCGTCAGCTCCAATGAAATGGAGACATTTGAACAGCTCCAGACCAATGCCAAGGTGGATTCCGAGCTGCAGCGTCTGATGGCAGAGATGGGTCAGGCTGCACCCACTGCGGAGAGCCTCAGCCTTGAAGAGCAGATCGCCGCTGCCGAAGCTGCCGCTGCTGCGGATGCAGCAGAAGCTGCCGGTACTGTAGCACTGGGCGAATAAATTTTGTCGGGGGCTTTGCCCCGATGCCCGCATATACAAGTGCCGCCGTCCGGCGGCACTTTAATTATTCATAAGGAGGAACAAAATCATGGTAAGAACCGCAATGATCAACACGATCAAGAAATTTTTTGAAACACAGAACTGGAAGTATGACTTCTTCGAGGAGGAAGGCATGTTCCAGTCCGCTGTCGCACTGACGGAGGAGACCGGCGTAATGATCCATGCCATTGTCGGCGAAGCCGTATTCACGGTCATGGCCGCCGCAGATCTGGAGCTGCCGGCGAAGCGGTATGATGAGATCAGTGCATTTGTCAACGATGTCAATACCCGTCTGCTGCTGGGCTGTCTGGTGTTTGAGCGTGAGGAGGGGATCCTGTATTTCCGCGTCGGTCAGAACTGTGTGCACCAGGCACCGAATGCCCAGATCGTGGAGGATGCTTTCATGTATCCGATCTCCTTTATGGATGAAAATTATGAAGCCTTCGCCCAGCTCTTTGCAGGCAGGCTCTCCGCACAGCAGGCTCTGGAAAAGATGTTTGATGGGGAATGATTCTCATGAAACTTTTGTCCCCCGTGAGGGGGACTTTTTTACAGGCAGTGCGGAAGAATCTGAAAAATACTTGCATTCAGATGCAAAATATGCTATACTTAAAGTAACGAGCAGCGGAGCGAAAACCGCTGCACATAATGACCAAAAACAATAACCCGGAGGTATACAACATGTTATCCGATATCGAAATCGCACAGGCTGCGCAAATGAAGCCCATTACTGAAATCGCCGCAGGTCTCGGCATTGAACCCGAGGACCTCGAACCCTATGGTCACTACAAGGCAAAGGTGACTGAAAAGCTCTATGCAAAAACTGCCTGCCGTCCTGACGGCAAGCTGATTCTTGTGACCGCCATCAATCCGACTCCTGCCGGCGAGGGCAAGACCACTGTCAGTGTTGGTCTTGGTCAGGCTATGGCAAAGATCGGCAAGAAGGCTGTCCTTGCACTGCGTGAACCCTCTCTGGGTCCGGTATTCGGCATCAAGGGCGGCGCAGCCGGCGGCGGCTATTCGCAGGTTGTTCCGATGGAGGATATTAACCTGCACTTCACAGGCGATATCCATGCCATGACCGCTGCAAACAACCTGCTTTGCGCAATTCTGGACAATCACCTCCAGCAGGGCAATGAACTCCAGATCGACACACGCCGCATCATGTTCAAGAGATGCATGGATATGAATGACCGTGCTCTCCGCAATGTTGTTGTCGGCATGGGCGGCAGACTCAACGGCGTGCCGCGTGAGGATGGCTTCCAGATCACGGTGGCATCCGAAGTCATGGCGATCCTCTGCCTTGCAACCGATCTTGCCGACCTCAAGAAGCGTCTGGGCAATATCCTCGTTGCGTACAATACAAAGGGCGAGCCGGTCTATGCAAAGGATCTGCAGGCACACGGCGCAATGACAGCACTCCTCAAGGACGCTCTCAAGCCGAACCTCGTGCAGACTCTCGAACATACTCCCGTTCTGATTCATGGCGGTCCTTTCGCCAATATCGCACACGGCTGCAATTCCATCCGTGCAACAAAGCTTGCGCTGAAGCTCGGCGATTACTGCATCACAGAGGCAGGCTTCGGCTCCGATCTCGGTGCAGAGAAGTTCTTCGACATCAAGTGCCGCTATGGCGGTCTGAAGCCCTCCTGCGTTGTTATGGTAGCCACCATCCGTGCGCTGAAATACAACGGCGGCGTGGAGCGTGCGGATCTGACAACTCCCGATGTCGATGCCCTCAAGCGTGGTATCGTGAACCTGCGCACCCATATCGAGAATATGTTTAAGTACCATGTACCGGTAGTCGTTGCGATCAACCGCTTCCATACCGACAGCGAGGAAGAACTGGCATTTGTAGCGGATTACTGCAAGAAACTCGGCGTAGAGACCTCCATGTGTGAGATCTTCGCAAAGGGCGGCGAAGGCGGCACTGACCTTGCGACCAAGGTTTGTGAGACCATCGCGATGACCGAGGAAAATGACGACGGCTTCCGTGTGCTGTACAAGAACGAGCTGTCCATCTCCAAGAAGGTCGAGACCATTGCAAAGGAAATCTACCGTGCAAACGGCGTGAAGTTCCTCCCCGCAGCGGCAAAGGCTCTCAAGGAGATTGAGGATATGGGCTATGGCAATCTGCCCGTATGTATCGCAAAGACACAGTACTCCCTGTCTGACAACCCGAAGCTTCTGGGATGTCCGGAGGATTTCACCATCACCGTTCGTGATGTGCGTCTGTCCGCAGGTGCAGGCTTTGTCGTTGTTCTGACAGGTGACATCATGACCATGCCCGGTCTGCCGAAGGCTCCTGCCGCATTCAAGATCGACTGCGACAATGACGGCAATATCAGCGGTCTGTTCTGATGACGAAAACAGTATATACCACCCATTCCCCGGAGGAAACCATCGCTTTTGCACAGAAGATCGGCGCAAAGCTGAAAGCAGGGGATGTGATCGCCTATCTGGGGGATCTGGGCGCAGGAAAAACGACATTTACAAGGGGGCTTGCCCTCGGCATGGGGCTGCCCGATGTTGTGACCTCCCCGACCTTTGCACTGGTGCATGAGTACAGTAGGGAGGGCATCACACCGCTGATCCATTTTGATATGTACCGCATCGTCGATGAGAATGAGCTGGAAACCACGGGCTTTTATGATTACCCGATGGAGGAATGCGTCTTTGCAGTCGAATGGTCGGAGAATATTGCATCCGCATTGCCGAAGAATACCATCCGCATTACGCTGGAACGTCTGGGCGATGAGGACAGAAAAATTATCATAGAGGGAGATGAACGATTTGCGGATACTGGGACTTGATACTTCCGGAAAAACAGCGTCCGCGGCAATTCTGGATACGGAATCCGGCATCCTGCTGGGCGAGCATACGATCTATACCAGCCGGACGCATTCGCAGGTGATTCTTCCGCTGTGCAAGGATCTTCTCGAAGAATGCCGCATGAAGCCCGAGGATGTGGACTGTTATGCGGTCGCAGTGGGTCCTGGCTCATACACCGGACTGCGTATCGGCATTGCGGCGGTACAGGGCATGGCGATGGTGCATAATACACCGTGCGTGGGCGTTTCCACGCTCGAAGCGATGGCAAGCCGGATCTATGGTGCGCCGCAGATTCTGGCACTCATGCACGCAAGAGCGGATCTGTTCTATTGTGCATGGTTTTCCTACCGCTATTCGATGGACGATGCACCGCGTGGCGTGGAACGCATGATACCGGATGAATTGCAGACAGTTTCCGAAATTATGGAGGTTGTCGGACGCATGAATGAGCCGGTCATCCTGGTCGGTGACGGTGCGGAGGAATTTATGAAGCAGTACACGGATATGACAAATCATCCCACGGACAAGCTGCATATTGCACCTGCGATGCTCCGTCTGCAGTCGGCAGCAGGTGTCTGCACATGTGCGGCATGGAAGACTCCCGTCACTGCACAGGAACTGACAGCCTCCTATTTACAGGCGGTACAGGTGCAGAAGAAGAAAATGGATAAGTAAGCGGCGGGTCGCCGCTGACATTTGCCGCCTTTTGTGCTGGCGCACAAGCGGCGGCGGGTCGCCGCTGACATTCGTTGCCTTTTGTGCTGGCGCACAAGCGGCAACAGGGTCTTCGTGTCCCCCTCAAACGCTATGGGGTTCAAGGGGCGAAGTCCCCGACTTTATTCCCCCTCCCTTTAGGGAGGGGGCAGGGGGAGGGCGAATTTTGCAGAACTTCCCTTCAAAAAAATAAACTGGTGCATAACACACGATAGGAAAGGCTGAGAAAACATGATAGCACTCGGATGCGACCACGCAGCATGTGGTCTGAAAAACGCTGTCAAGGCATATCTTGACGAAAAGAACATCCCCTATATCGACTGCGGAACGGAAGAAGGCGTTCCCTGTGATTATCCCATTATGGCAGAAAAGGTCTGCAATGAGATCGTCAGCGGCAAGGCAGAAAAGGGCATCCTCCTCTGCGGCACCGGCATCGGCATGAGCATGGCGGCAAACAAGATCAAGGGCATTCGTGCCGCATGTGCAAGCGACTGCTTCTCTGTGAAGTACACAAGACTGCACAACGACTGCAATGTCCTGTGCATGGGTGAGCGCGTTGTGGGTTATGGTCTGGCTCTGGAGCTGGTGGAGCTGTTCCTCAATACTGAATTTGAGGGCGGTCGTCACCAGAGAAGAGTGGATCTCATTACTGCTTTGGAGCAGAAGTAACGAAAGGAGGCTGCCCATGCAGCACTACCAGAACCTCGTTCGCGTCAACGGACATGACATGAACGTATTTATCACCGGAAACGGCACGAAAACCATCGTGTTCCTTGCCGGTGCTATGGTCACATCCCCCATCCTTGAATACAAGCCCCTCTGGGAAAAGCTCACTGCGGATTTCCGCGTCGTGATCCTCGAAAAGGCTGGCTATGGCTATAGTCAGGGCAATACCGGTGCGCCCCGTGATGTGAAGAACATGACGGATGAATCCCGTGAAGCCCTTGCCAAAGCCGGCATTGCACCGCCCTACTGCCTTGCGCCCCATTCCTATTCCGGCATGGAGGCGATCTTCTGGGCATCGCAGTACCCCTCCGAGGTCGAATGCATTCTCGGACTCGATATGGTCACACCGCCCTTTGCCCTCAAGCAGGATGCGGAGATTCCAGCCGAAAAGAAAACGCGCATGGCTTATGCACAGAGCCAGACGCTTGCACGGATGCAAGGCTCGAAATTCCGGCAGAAGCTCTATTCTGCGCTGTTTTTCAAAAAGTCCGCGCTCTGGAAAAGCGGCTGTCTGAATGATGCGGAGCGCGAAGAATACAAACGCCTGTTTTTCGGGAATGTCTGCCATTCCGAAATGGTTGCAGAACAGGCAAAATCCACGCAGAATGCAAGGGACGTGGCAGATGCCGACCTCAGCGGCATTCCGGCACTGCTGTTCATCAGCGATATGAACGCGCGGCTGAAACATGTCTCATGGAAGGACGAAAATACTGCCTATGCCAAGGCGCAGGGATGGCAGGTGCGGGACGCAAAGTCCCACCAGCTCTATGCCGATCAGCCCGACGAAATTGCACAGGCGTGGACGGAATTTACCCAAAAATTCCCCCTTGACAACTCCCCCATAATGTAGTATAATAAAATAGCAGTAAAACTGCACCCTTATCAAGAGAGGCTGAGGAACAGGTCCTGTGAAGCCCGGCAACCTGTCCGTAACGGACAAGGTGCTAAATCCTGCGGTATGACCGAGAGATGAGGATTTTTCAGAGAAAATCACGGCATTCGGTCTGCGAATGCCGTTTTTTTGAACCTGTGCGGGCAGGTTCGTAGTGTCATCTTTTGGAAGTTTATCTTATAGGAGGAATTTTTATGCAGAAAAGATTGTTTACATCCGAGTCCGTCACAGAAGGACATCCCGATAAGATCTGCGATCAGATCTCTGACGCAGTACTTGACGCGATCCTTGCACAGGATCCCATGGCAAGAGTTGCCTGCGAGACCGCCTGCACCACCGGCATGGTACTCTGCATGGGTGAGATCACCACAACAGCCAGAGTGGACATCCCCCAGATCGCAAGACAGGTCGTTGTGGACATCGGCTACGACCGTGCAAAATTCGGCTTTGACGGTCACACCTGCAATGTGCTGACCGCCATCGACAAGCAGTCTCCCGATATTGCCATGGGCGTGAACCATTCCTATGACAGCGCGGCAGATGAAAAGGACACCGGCGCGGGCGACCAGGGTCTGATGTTCGGCTATGCCTGCAATGAGACACCGGAGCTGATGCCCATGCCCATTGCCCTCGCGCATAAGCTGGCACTCCGCCTGACCGAGGTGCGCAAGAACGGCACACTGCGTTATCTGCGCCCCGACGGCAAGTCCCAGGTCACTGTGGAATATGACGAAAACGGCAAGCCCGTCCGCGTGGATGCTGTGGTCATTTCCTCCCAGCACTCCGCAGAGATCTCCATCGAGCAGATCCGCGAGGACATCAAGGAGCTGGTCATTGATCCCATCATTCCGGCAGAGCTGATGGATGAGAATACCAAGATCTACATCAACCCGACAGGACGTTTCGTAGTCGGCGGTCCGCAGGGTGACAGCGGTCTGACCGGCAGAAAGATCATCGTGGATACCTACGGCGGCTATTCCAGACACGGCGGCGGTGCATTCAGCGGCAAGGATCCGACGAAGGTGGACAGATCCGCGGCATATGCGGCAAGATACATTGCCAAGAACATCGTAGCCGCAGGGCTTGCAGACAAGTGTGAGATCCAGCTTGCCTATGCCATCGGCGTGGCACGTCCGGTCTCCGTTCTGGTGGATACCTTCGGCACCGGCAAGGTTTCCGATGAAAAGCTGGCAGAGGCTGTCAACAAGGTATTCGACCTGCGCCCGCAGGGCATCATTGAGATGCTAGACCTGCGCCGCCCGCAGTACAGAAAGCTGGCTGCCTACGGTCACTTCGGCAGAGAAAATATCGGCGTTGTCTGGGAAAAGACGGACAAGGCAGATGCAATCAAGGCTGCACTGGCAGAATAAAACGATGCTCCCTCACGAAAACGTGGGGGAGCATTTTGTTCATCCTATTCCATGGAGTTTCAGTACTGCTATGTTTTCTGCTTTCCGCCGCTCCAGTTCTTTCATTACTTTTGCGTTTAATTGCGGATCATCGAGCATCATATTCCGAATCGCAATCTGTTCAGCTCTTTTATTTTCATAATGCAGTTTAAGTTTTTCAGCATCCTCTTGCTTTCCAAGAAAAGGGATTCGCTCCGATAATTCTTTTTTTATCCTTTCTATACCATCATCTCTGTAATTTGCCAGTATCAACAACAGTCCTTCTGATACGGAATAGCGATCATTCTCAATAAATTCATCCAATTCCGCAAGCTCCAGCCACCCTGAATAGTACTTATATAAAAAATCTATACAGGAGTTGTAGGTGTTGACTTGATCGAAAATAGGAATCATAATATGTGCGGTTACATCAAACGCATTTTTCATTCCATTAAGAAGTGATACATTATCATCCGTTTTGCATACAAAGGATATGATACTTTTTTTAAACGCCTCCTCACATGCTTCAACAGGTATAGTTTGATTTTCTGACATACTATAACCCATCTTGATTGCATGTTTTTTCACATCATTGTTTAGTTCAGCATCCCATTTCGAATAATAATAGTGATTGGATTTCAGCCATAACTCTGGGCTTTTTGTAAAATCTATCGTCCGTCGATATAGAGAAACAATTCCGCCTAATACCTCAAAGGTCTTATAGCCATCTTTTCGTTTTGCTTTTTCTCGGTATGTCACGATCTGCAATAATTCACCATTGATCAACCGCGCAAAAAACGGCAGCTTTGTCTTTTTCAGCCTGACAAACCCAAGCGGTGCAAGCCCATCGCCAAACACTTTGACAAAGGTGGAATTAAGTGTAAGTTTCTTTTCTTTTTTGGCAGTGACGTTCATAGCCATTCCGTATGATTGAAGCATGATAAGATTTTCCGTTTTCCGTCGCTCCAGTTCCTCCATTACTTTTTTGTTTAATTCCGGATCATCAAGCATCCTGTCACGAATGGCAACACGTTCCTGTATCCGCTTTCTTCCTCGTTCCCAATATGCATCAATGGTTCCCGCACCGGCAGCTCCGCGTGTTCCGTTTTCGACCTCCTTCACTTCCTTTGCAAGCCAATGTTCCATAAATGGCACAAAATCACCTCTGTACCCTGCCGCAATCATCGTCAGACCTTCTGAATCACTTGTTTTGAGTTCTTCCAGATTTTCAGAAAGATACATATTTTCATGCATTCGATAAAAGTACTCGATGGACGAATGAAGATCCGTGACTTTTTCAAAAATTGGCACCATAATGGAACATGTCACATCAAATGCATTCTGAAGTCCTTTCAGCATTTCTTCGTTATCATCCGCTTTACAGAGAAATGTGTAGATATTTTCCGTGAAACCATCTTCAAACCTTTCTGGTTCTGAATACATTTTCATTGACGTTCCCCATATATCGCAATTGAACTCTATCACCCTTTTTTTCACACAGTCATCAACGGGTACAGCGCATTCTGAACGATAATACCGACCATTTGTTTTGAGCCATAATTGGGGTTCTTTTTCAAAAGGAATTGTGTTTCGATAGAGAGAAACAATCCCTCCCAAAACTTCAAATCTTTTATAACCAACTTTCTTTGCACTCAATTGCCGGTATGTCACGATCTGCAATAACTCACCATTGATCAGCCGCACAAAAAACGGCAGCTTTGTCTTTTTCAGCCTGACAAACCCAAGCGGTGCAAGCCCATCGCCAAACACTTTGACAAAGGCGGAATTGAGTGTGAGCTTCTTCTCTTGCTTCGAATCCGCCTTCTTAAAGAACAAAAATTGCACATTTGCATCATTTTCATTTACATTTTCAAATGCAAAGAGAATACGCCTGCTATCCATGCCGATCATCGGTGCAAGCTCTGTCAGTCCATCCTCCACAAAAACATAGCTACCCTGCATCACAGCGGTCAGCTGTTCCCATGTGCTGCCTGCTGAAAGGAACTGCTCCCATACAGCTTTTGTAGGTTCAGGAATATCATCTCCGAAATAATCGTCCGCCCTGCCCATAACTGCCGTATCCGCCTTTTTTCCCTTATCATCGTAAAGGTCAAGCATTGCACAGTCACTGTCGATGACAATGGTGTTGACGCAGTATGTTCCAAGCATTCTGGCAATCCGAGCCGTGTCAGCCTGTGAGGTCTGATTGCCCTGTTCATAGGCTTCAGAACTGATCGTCACCCATTTGCAGTTGTCTGCAAATGCAAGCACATATGACAATTCCGCACACTCCACCTCACACAGCTCATAGCCCTCTTGTTTCATTTTCTTGCAGAAAGAGGCGGCAAATGCATCATGATCAAGCTGTTTTGGATTGTATATCTGTGTTGATGTAAAAAATCTTCCCATAGTTTCCTCCGTAAAAACTGAAGCATTCTTTGTTTTGATTATATCATATCCCAGCTTATTTTTCAATAGAATGGAAAATCCGCCTCACTCAACCAGCCCCCTTTTCAGCACCGCCAGATCAAACACATCCGTTCTGCCGTCCTCATGCAGCTCCGCCGCTGCGATCTGCGGGGCGGAGAGGGTTTCCAGTGCAAGGAGGTATTTCTGGAGGAGTATCACATCTGCCACGTCCACAGCACCGTCAAGGTTCACATCCCCGCGCAGTGCCGCGGCTTCTGTCAGTACCTCGCAGATGTCCGCGGTCTTTTCCGTGCCGCCCGCGGAGGTGATGCGGACGGAGTAGATGCCCGGAGTTTCGCCGGAAACTGTCAGCGTGTCATTGACTGCCCCCTCCACCGGCACACCGTCCAGCAGCCATTGATAGGACAGATTTTCACAGGTCGTCCGTGCTGTCAGGGTCAGCACCTCTGTTTCCGTAAGATATTCTGTGCGCTTTGCCGAATAGATGTTGAAATTGTCCGCAACCGTGTATTCTTCCGCGTTCAGGATCGCCACCTTTGTCCAGGAATTGGCTTCATCCTGAATGGTGACATTCACATCATGCAGCAGAACGCCCGCTTCCAGCCCCATCAGCTCACCCAGCGGCAGACGAAATTCCACTGTGTTTCCGTAATGCTTCTGCACCACGCCATAGGGTGTGCCATGGTTGAAATAGATAAAGCCGTTGCCCTGATAATAGAGCCAGTAATTTTCTCCGTTCGCCTGATTCTTGAAGCTGATGTTATAGACCGGAGACTGTGCATCGTGGTCGAGCTCTGCCATGACATAGAGGTACTTGTCATCGTTTGTGATATACAGGCTGTTGCCGTCCGCTGCCGCATATTGCAGAGCGTCTGCGTGTTCGTCGGCATGGCTGATGTAACCGTCGGCTGCCGCAGTTCCATTCACTGTGAACATTTCACCATCGGAAGCCGTGACCTCGTTTTCTGCATTCACCTGACGGAAGCTGCCATCCGTTCTTGCAGCGGCATCCGTACTTGCTGTCACAGTGAACGTACCGAGATAGTTGGCACCCAGACCGGAATGCCATGTGCCGTTGTTCGCAAACTGCACGGAGCGCATGTGCATTTCATCGAGGGTATTCTCGCCAGTGGAGAGCTTGCAGTAGACATTCCATTCACCCGGTTCCAGACCGCCAGGGAGCTTCAGCTGAAATTCAGGAGAAACGGTCGTGCGGGAGTACCATGTATTCGTGTCGGCATCCACCTCCGTGCGGATGAAATTGCCGTCCTTTTCGAGCAGGATCTCCGCCTTCTGCTCCATGATGGGGTTGGCAAAGCCGGTATTTTCAATATCCGTCTGCACCGTCAGCACACCGCCCTGCGGTACCTCCGCGCTCAGATCGCAGTCACGGATGACAAAGCGGTAGCCGAGATGATCGCGCATGAATTTGAACACGGTCTGCCCGTAATACGCGCTGTTGTCCACATTTTCCACATCATACTGTTCCCCGAAGGTGTAGTCCTTGTAGAGCTGATAGATGTTGGAATTGATGTAGCTCAGGTGGGTCTTGTACATTTCAGGGATGGCATTTTCAGGGAGATAGGTATCGTACTGCATGGTAAATTCCAGATTGCCGGAAAATTCGCCGCCGAAATAGGAGGTCAGAGCCTGTCTGCCGACCCATGCAGTATCACGTTCACGGTCATGGTAGGTGCCGAGATCAATGTCCGAACCCATATAGCCGTCATTGTACAGGCAGACGCGCGCCGCGTCGCTGCCGGGTTCGGGGGTGTAGTAGGTGAGATCTTCCTCCGTGATGCCCGCCCATGTGGTGAAGGTCGGAGGGGTGCGCACGGTCACGGGGATCGGTGCAGGGACAACATCCAGAAGCAGATCGAGCACCTTTGCCTTGTCCTCAAAGGAGCAGTATTTGCCGCCCCAGTGCTCGCCCCATGAACCCACAAAGCCCGATTCTACAAAGGCAATGATGTCCTTATAATCCTCCAGAAAGCCGTCTGTGCGGATCTGTTCAATGTGCCGCACCATCTGTTCAAACGAGGACGGCTCCGGATTAAGCCTGCCGACATCATCATAGCGGAAGCGCAGGGCAATGGTACAGCCGTTCTTCCGGCAGTTTTCGAGTGTGACGCGGAGATTGGCAAAGAAGGTTTCGTCAAGGTCATAGTCCGTCCCCGCGGTGTAATTGCCCTCCTCATCGGTCACGCCGTTCGAGCCGCTGGAGAAGCCGCCGAGATCGACGAGGATGAGCATGAGATTGCCGGTCGGGTTAAAGATGGGCGTGTCATCCGGCGCACAGCTCATCCAGAGCGTATTGGTATAGCCCACGCCGGGGTTTTCGATGGTTTCGAGGGATTCCGTATAGTCAATGCCGGAATCCTTCAGCTCTGCTGCGGTACTGTGCAGGGGATATGTTCCGGAAAATGAAAATCCGAACGCCGCCGCCAGGCAGACCGCAAGAAATCTGGTTGTTTTCATGGGATGACCTCCTTATATTGTTGGTTCCATTATATCACAGCCCGACGCGGCATGTCAACTCCCATATTCGTCATAATGCCCTATTTTCCGTCATTGACGGGACAGCAGTTCCGTGTTATACTTATAACTGGGTCCTTTATCGGATACTATTACATAACGCTCTACGCACTATCCCCCGCCGATCCGGCGGGGGATGGTGTTTTTTCATCTGCATTATTGATTCCCGCATCCGGCTTGCCTTATCTTCATCCGGGCATAGTGCGGAAGCACCAACGGTTTTTTATGGTTTTGTACAATTTTCCAATCAATTTGTAATTGCTTCCCGCCTCAGGATATGGTATAATAATTGTATGAGTATGTGCAGCCTTGCTCAGGAAAGGAAGGATTACTATGAACAATTTTACATTTTGCAGCCCCACAGAATTTGTATTCGGCAGGGATACGGAAAACGCCTGCGGTGAATATGTCAGAAAATACGGCGGCAGCTGCGTCCTCATTCACTACGGCTCCGGTTCCGTCGTGCGCTCCGGACTGCTTGACAGAGTGAAGGCATCCCTCGAAGCTACCGGCATCCGCTATGTTCTCCTCGGCGGCGTACAGCCCAATCCGCGTGATACGCTGATCTATAAGGGCATCGAGCTGTGCCGTGAGGAAAAGGTCGATTTCATTCTCTCCGTCGGAGGCGGTTCCTGCATTGACTCTGCAAAGGGCATCGCGCTCGGTGTACCCTATGACGGCGATTTCTGGGACTTCTACGGCACTGGCAAGCGCGTGGAGCAGGCTCTCCCCATCGGTACTGTGCTGACCATTGCGGCAGCCGGCAGTGAAGGCTCCGGCGGCTCCGTTGTGACCAAGGAAGAAGGAATGCTCAAGCGCGATGTCGGTTCCGATCTTCTGCGTCCGCGCTTCTCCATCCTCAACCCTGCGCTTACCCAGACGCTTCCGGCTTACCAGAC
The DNA here is from genome assembly GCA_045546475.1 of Oscillospiraceae bacterium. Taxonomy (GTDB): domain Bacteria; phylum Bacillota; class Clostridia; order Oscillospirales; family Ruminococcaceae; genus UBA3855. The sequence goes on along the minus strand of JAZQCT010000033.1, from coordinate 41,346 downwards.
AGCCTGCGGCGCAACGGATATTATGGCGCATGTATTTGAACGCTATTTCACCAACACCAAGGAAGTCGAGATCACGGACAGACTGTGTGAAGCCGTTCTGATGACCATGATCAAGGAAACCCCCAGGGTCATTGCAGATCCCGACAATTACGAAGCAAGAGCCAATATCATGTGGGCGGGTACGGTCGCACACAATGATATTGTTGGCGTCGGCAGAGATCAGGACTGGAACAGCCACGGCATCGAGCATGAGCTGTCAGGACTTTACGACTGTGCGCACGGCGCAGGTCTTGCCGTTGTGATGCCGGCATGGATGGAATTTGTGTACAAGCATGATGTGATGCGTTTTGCCCAGATGGCAGTGCGTGTATGGGGCTGTGAGATGCATTTTGCCGACCCCGAAGTGACCGCACGCGAGGGCATTGCCTGCTTCCGCAGATTCCTGCATGACATCGGAATGCCCATCAATTTCGCAGAGCTTGGCGCAGACCCGGCAGATATTCCGGTGCTTGTGGAAAAATTCGGTCTGGGCGACGGCAAAACCGGCGGCTTTGTGCCGCTCTCCTCGGCTGATGTCGCAGAGATCCTGCGCATTGCGGCGGAAGCAGTGTGATACCGATCCCCAAAACTATCAATATACAGAAAGGGCGGATACCTTGTGTGGAGGTATCCGCAGCCTGCAGAAAAAGTCTTTTTCTGGGGCAGCATACCAAAACCGTACCTCCGCCAAAGGCTTTCTTCTTCCAAAGCCTATTTTATCTATTAAAGTTTTGGGAAATAGTGTAAGAAGGAACTGCTGCAGTCCGCAGCAGTTCCTTCTTATTGTATGGGAATGATTCGTTATGAAAGAGAAAGGTTGTTGTCAGGTCATCCGATCGGCTGCACGGATTCTGCAATCCTGATCAGCTCGTGCAGATAGGATTCCGGCACATTGGCGGTGTAAAGACTGAACAGATAACCGTCCTGTTCCCAGTACAGCGTGTACTGGGTATAATGGAGATTGTCCGCATTCGTGTTGTCTGCCCAGTGATCCCGATAGATATAGGCGGGATGAGCATTGATCTCTGTCGCTGTATAGCTGTAGGTATACAGATCGTCCGGCTCGGTCAGCCCGGATACACCATAGACATACTTCTGCTCACGCATGAGATAACATGCGGACTCATCCTTGACAAGCGGCAGCTCTACACCATCCGCATTCAGACGCTTCTGTGTAAGGAGCAGATAAGTATCCGTGAGCGGATAGCTGCCGTCTGCATTCTTTGGCGGATGGTACCAGTGCTCGTAGATATAGGTTTCTTCCATCTCCGTATAATTCTGCTCCATCACTGCCAGCTGCTCCGTATCCAGTGTCCAGCCCGCCGGAAGATATGCTGGTCGATAGATCATTTCGATTTTCGATTTGCCGTCAGCCGCATTCTCCGGCCAGATCGCACAGGTCGGACCTGATTCGCTTTCCGACAAGATCACCTTGAAGCCCGGTACGACCGGAATATTCTCCGCCATCGAAATAAATTCAAACTTGTTCTGTACTGTGGATTCAATGGACACTGTTTCAATTGAAATAGTCGTGGTTTGTGCAGGTGCAGTATCCTGTATCATGGCAGTAACAGTCTCCAGTGCAGCCGTCTCGGCCGCCTGTGTTTCTTGTACCGGCAATATCTCCTCCGTCCGTACCGGCTCATACGCGATTACCGTGACGATCGTGGTTTCCGCCGCAACTGCAGCAGTTGTTTCAGGCTGAATTTCCAGCGATGCTGTTGTTTCCCGCTGTGCCGGTGCATTGGTTTCCGGGGCGGTGTATATTGTTTCCTCTGCCTCAAGTGTAGTATCAAAGCGATCAATCCGGCTTGCAGTCCGTGCATCCTCCGTGAGTGTTTCCGGACGATGCAGAGCCGCAGTTCCGATGATGCCGCCGCAGATGAGCAGACATGCCGCAGCTGCCCAGATGCCCCGATAGCGGTTGTGACAGATTACTGGAACTTCATCTGCCTGTATCGAATCAGCAGGATTGTGCAGCTGCTGTGCCGTCAGAATCTTATGATAGATCCTTTCCTTTGCCGCATCTTCTGCAGCGGGGAACTGCTCTGCAATCCGTTCCACTGTTTCCATATCCGCACTCTGCAGTAGATCACGCAGGTGCTTTTCGTGTTTATTCATTGGATTACCTCCTTCATAGAAAAATATTTCGTTCGGAAAGTGCTGCTCTCAGTCGATTCATCGCCCTTGTACACCGCATTCGGACTGCCGGCGGCGAAAGTCCTGTGATCTTTCCGATCATGACAGAATTGCGGTCATAGAAGTATTTCTGGATAATGATCGTCGCATCTGGTTCTCCCAGCATCTGGATGCATTCCATTAGAATGCGGTTCTGCTCCGTTCGCTCTATGGTATCTTCCACACAGATGTCAGAGGGAAGATCGGAAAATTGTTCACTTTCCATCGGGATCATATGCTTGTTCCGGGAGGAAAACGACCTGCACCTGTCGATCGCCCTGCGTTTGGCAATTGTACCGACATATGCCTTGACCGAACCGGAATGATCTGTGTCGAAATGCTGTATGACATCAAGAAATATATCCGCCACGCATTCTTCCACATCCTCATGGCTGCCGCAGCCGCGCAGAATATGGTACACGATTGAATAGACATAATTAAAATAGGTGTCATACAATGCCCTGCACCCTTCGTCCGCTGATCTCCGGATACAGTCACGCAGTTCACTGTCGGTCATGCTGTTTCCTCCCTTCCTTTTGATAAGCACCATGCATGTTGGCTTTCATTGCTACATACGATGGATCGCGTTTTAGTGTAACGTAATATTATGAAAAGAATGTAAAAAATCATGCCCCGCGAAAACGGGCATTGGTTCTACAATCCGATGGTCGTGCGGAGAATCTGCAGCGCATCCGCAGAGGTCAGTCTGCCGTCAGCATCAATATCCGCAGCATTCTGCCCTTTTTCATCGAGTTTCTCTCCGGAAAGCAGATTTTTGTTCAGCTGGAGTACATCGAGAATATCCAGACTGCCGTCCGCCTTGACATCACCAAAGGGAATGAATGGTATACCGGTTTGTTCGCAGAGCGACCGGATATTGCTGTTGTCCTCATAGGCATAGATCACCGCATCCGGATGAAAATCGCCCTGCTTCAGAATCCGCCAATTCCCGTAGACTTTCAGCGTCCTGAGCGCACTGCATTCGCTGATCTCCGCAGATGCCCATTTCTCTCCAGTCACCGGAGGCAGGGAAACCGAGGTCAGCGCATCACAGTCCGAAATGATCAGCTCCGACAGTCTGCCGTCAGCAGTACACCGTGTGAAATCAAGCGTTTCAAGCGCGGTACACCACCTGAATCGAAATTCACCATCCATGATGCAGTTTTTTCCGATTGTCAGATGTTCAAGCGTTTCATTTCCGTCACAGAGGAGAAACCCGAATCCGGGATCAATGATTTCATCCGATGCTGCAATATGAACATCCTTCAGCCGCGGGCAGTGGTCAAGATGAAGCCCTGAACCGACGTAGAATGCTCCGCTGATTTCTTTCAGAGAATCGCACCCGTCAAATGTTCCCATATCTCCGGTGACGGAATCCGGAATCGTCAGAGAGGTGAGCCATTTGCAGTTTTTAAACGCATTTTCTGCATTGGTCACACCGTCCGGAATCGTATACGCACCATCCCAAAGATTGGGGCATCGCAGGAGCGCGGTCATGTCCTTTGAGAAGAGAACACCATCCACACTGCAAAGCATGGTGTTTTCAGGAGCGGCCTCAAATGCAGTGATCGCAGTGCATTCATTAAAAACACTGCTGGATGCTGCAACTGGAATTCCTCCGATCATCGCTGGGATATACACCGATATGATGTCAGGATCGGCATTGGTCAGATACCAGCAAGTCCCATCATTTGCAGAGTGCAGAGTATATTCCAGACCGTCCTGTGACTGTATCGTATAGCTGGTATTGTTCTCTGCAATAAACTCCGTACCGAGGGAGGCACATTCCTGCTGAAGCTGTGTATCATCGGCAAGCCCGTATACTGTTTCCAGCGCATCACAGCCGGAGATCGTGGTGTGCCTTGTGCCGCTGTACCTCCGGAGTGTCCGCAGGGAGGGGCAGTCTTTCAGCTGAATATCCCCCGGATACTGGCAGACGATCTCCTCCAGCAAACCGCAGTCCGAAACAGCCGCAACCGTTCCGACATAGGCACGATAGGGCGCAGAGGATACACTCACATCCGGCTGGAGCGTGAGCGTCTGCAGCGACGGACAGCCCGTGATCTCCATCGTCACTTCGGATTCATGCAGGCTGTGTACCATCCCATCCACTGTCAGGGAGGTCAGGGACGGACAGCCAAGCACCTGTAATCTGGAAAACGAACAATCCTGCGCAAATGTCAGCTCTGTCAAAGCGTCCATATTCTGAAAGATCAGTTCTGATACATGGCAGTTTCCAACCGTCAGGGAGCGAAGCTTTGAACAGCCGACAAAATCATGCCCCTGTTCCATCCGTGCCGTGCCGATGACTTCCTCCAGATTTTTGCAGTACTGAAAGCATTTGCCATAAAGCGCGACATTTTCATGCAGTGTCACACTGGTCAGCCCCGTGCAGTATGCAAATGCACTGCGGGCGATCTGTGCAGTTTCCGCAGGAATTATGTATGTGCCGGATTTCGCTGCCGGATATTCCAGCAGCGTTCCCATTGCCTTGGTGAAGAGTACACCGTCCACACTGCAAAGCAGCGTGCTTTCCTCCGCTGCATCAATGCGCTGGAGGTTCGGACAGTCACGGAATGCCGCCTGCACAAATCCGACAGGTCTGCCCTCGATCTGTGCAGGAATGCTGACAGCAGTCACGGACTTATCCTCGCATCCCTCCAGCACAGCCAGATCATCCTGAAGACTGTAGACCAGACCATCCTGCACGAAAGTCACATTTTCCTCCTCCGCCTGTGCTTCGAGTACGGGGGAATACAGGGGCTGCGGCAGCAGCATCCCGCAGCAGAGGACAAATGCCATCAATCCGGCAATCAGTTTTTTCATAAGAATACCTCCCTTGTGTCAGATAAGCCCAAGAGCTTTCATCTATACATACGGTCGGGAATGAGAAAGTGAAACATATTGTACGAAAAATGGCATTTCCCAATCGGGAAATGCCACAGGCTGTCGAAAAACCTGAAATCAAACGCGGAGCGATAGCTCCGCAAAAGGGGTTTATAGCCCTCCCCCGTTGGGGTTGGGGTTACACCGGTACAGGAAGAAGAAACGACCAATCAGGAAACAGAACAGCCCACAATCTGACCCCTTATCCAACAAAACCGCCTCTGATCAGATCGGAGGCGGTTTTGTTATGCTTATGCAATAGATTCCATGTAACTACAGCTATTACTGCTGTCGTTTTTATTGTATCGGCTGCATCCTAAAAAGTCAGGACGACCATTGATGCCTTTTTTCTTTTGGAGGAATCCTTTGCCGCAGAGAGGGCATTTAGGAGGGATCGGATGCTGTGTGCTATATGCAAGGAAAGAATCTGCGATATGCTGCATCTCAGCCTGTTTCAGAGGTTTCAGTTTGGATGCGGCATGGTACTCTGTAATACGCTGTACAACGCCATTAGGATAAACAATTTTCTTTGCTATGTCTGCGGGAGCTTCTGTGCGTTCCAGAACGCTGTCCTGATTTGCCCAGACCACCATATTGTCAAAACGCTCCATTTTGTCCTTGGGCATGATCATGTGGTACAACTGCCTCAGATAGCCAGTGTGGGCGTTGCTCTGCGAAATCGGGCTTTCCCGATGTACAGCCGAACCATTGATCAGTGCGATAAACTCGCCCTGTGAGTCAATGCGGAAGTTGCCACTCCAATTTTTTGTTTCTACTGCGAAAATTAGCTTGTCAGTAATGACAAGAAAGTCGATCTGAACTGCTGTTTCATCATTGTACCTGAAATTCAGATCACGAATGATCAGCATATTCATTGGTGCGCGTTTCAGCATGTTCAGTGTGTAATCCTCACCAAAGCAGCCACGCTCCAACTTTTTAATCATCTGCTCAATGCGCATCTGCTCCTGTGCTGATTTCTTATCTTTATAACGGCTGAAATAACTTTTCAGTCGATCGCGCTGAATCTCAGCCGAAGTTTTAATGTCTGCATTCACAACTTTAGCACTTGCAAGTTCAGGCGATTTGTTCCTGCGAAATAATCCCATTTGTAATGAATCCTTTCTGAAAAATTCGTCGTTCAAATAGCAAGAAAATGAAAAATCCGGACTTTTTGTTGCGCCATCTTTTTATCACACCAAGATGCGATATAACAGATGGCATACTTTCCAATTTCAAAACTCTGGGTAGCAATGATGCTCTGCGAAGCAAGCATCATGCGTTATGGGAAACCATATCGCGAAAAGAAAAGCTCCCGATTACTCGGAAGCTTTCATACGCGAATCGCCCGCGCGGGCTCCGCGTCTGGCAGGGGCGGAAGGAATCGAACCCTCGTCAAAAGTTTTGGAGACTCCTATTCTACCGTTGAACTACGCCCCTATATAAGCCGCACTGCTGACGACTTATATATTATAGCACATACGGCGGCATTTGTCAAGTCTTTTTTTCAAATTTCTGCAAAAAACTTCTGCGCGTAAATTCTCAAAGCAAATTCCGCCGCCTAATCAAGCCGGAGAAAGCACAATTACTCAAACCTCTCCGCCTGCACATCCCAGAAGCGCGTACTGCCGTGCCACGCGCTCCGCCGCCTGTTCGCGGAATGCCGGGGGACCCAGGATCTCCAGCACCGGGCCGAAGCCCAGCAGGCGGATGAGTACCTCCGTTTCATCCTGCGTGTCATACCAGAGCTGCACCATGCATCTGCCGCGTTCCGCATCCCATTCCGTGTGCTTCTCATAGGCAGAAAATTCCATCAGAAACCGCTCGATCCCATTGCGCTCGCCGCTGACCAGTACCTGCACCGGCTCGCGGCAGCGGCGGCGGCACAGCACCTCCTCCGTCGAAGGCGCGTTCCGGAGCTGTCTGCCCGTCATCCGGATGTCCGTGATGCGCCCGATGTTCAGTACGCCCGTTCCGCCTGCACCATGTCTGCCCGCGCGGCAGCACAGAACACGGAATTTATCGTTCTTCCGGGAATATTCCATCCGCAGCGGCAGAAAAACGCCCCGCAGAGCTTTTCCGCTGCCGGAAATATAATCCACCTCCGCCGTCTCCTGCTGTGCCATTGCTTCCAGCGTGATCCGGAATATCCGCCGATAATGCGGGTCATCATATGGATCCCCGTCCCCGAATCTGTCGAAATACCGGAAGACCTCCGCCGGATACAGCGGCTGTACATCCCCAAGCTGTTCCTCCAGTGCCGCAAGCTCCGCATCCGACAGGAACAGCCGCATTTTCGGATCGGCAAGCTTCGATTTCAGCCACCGTTTCTGCAGAAGCGTCAGAAAGGAAGGCGGTGCGGAACGGGTGACGCGCTCCAGTACGCCGTCCTCCCGCTTGCGCAGAAGTCCCCAGCTATCCGGCGTATCCGGCATCAGCTTCTGCGGCAGGAACAGCATGGAATCCCGGAACGCTTCCTCCTGTATCATGCACTGTACCTCCTTTGCGGAGATCGTCCCCGCTGACAGAATGCGCTCCGCCGTGCGGAAATAGGCACCATAGATCTCACTGAACAGCTCCATCCGTATCCTCCTTCTTACGATACATCCTGTACATCCGCTGTACATCCTGCCGGAAGCGTTCCTCCTGCGCCGGCGCACCGGTGATGGACACGATACGTCCGAGATACGTCTTGATCCAGTTCATGATCTCATTGGCATCGAATACCGTCACCGTGAACGTGTACAGATCCCCGCCCGCGTGTTCGACGTGTCCGCAGCGTTTTTCGCGCTGCAGGCGTTCCAGAATGTACGGCTCCCGCGTCATGTCGATCCGCATGGTCACGCATACTGTGGACTGCATCGTTCCCGACCGCAGTCCGCCGAAGGAAACCCCGAAGCATTTCCCGGCGTTGCGCTCCAGCATGGCTGCATAGTCCGCATATGATGCACAGTCTCCGGCATCTTCCGCACGCCGGATATAGTCCAGCCGCTGGGCGAAGAAACGCCGGAAAGCCGGATGATAGCAGACAAGATACCGCCGCCCCGTCTGCGCGGAGGCATAGATCTTCAGTGGAACAACGACCATTTCGGAGCTGCTGCCGCGTTTGTCGAAGCTGTGCAGCTTCACCATGCGCCCGCCGGAGATGGCATCCGTCAGCTGGAGCAGCACTTCATCTTCAAGGGTATGTACAATATAATTGTGCTTCATGAAAAACCGATCATTCCGCAGCCCCGCCGCCTTCAGGAGCGTATGTCCGACGAATCCGAATTCCGGCAGGCACGAGAAGAACCGCACAGCATCCGCAAGCCCCGGAAACGCTGAAAACAGCCCTTCCGGCGTTTCGGAGGTCAGGCGGTACAGGATGGCTTTCCCGGCGCGCTCCTGTATCAGAATCCCCTCGGCGGCGTATTCCCGCAGCTTTCCGCGGACGGTCTGTTCCTCAAAGACCGCGCCGTAATCGGAGGCGAGCTGTTCGGTCAGCGCACGGACGGAACGCGCCCCGCCGTCCGAAAGAATATCGAGCAGGAGAAAGTGCAGGCGGATGTCATTGTCCGTAAAGCTCCGCGACTCGAGGGCGCGGTACAGGGGATTTTCCGCAATGCGCGCGCTGTTGAGGGTGATGGCGACCTGTTTCCCGCGGCTGGTGGTGTCACAGCGCAGGTAATCGCCCAGCCAGCTTTCCACGCGGCGTTTTTCGTCGTCATAGGTACGCGCACTCTTGCGGTCGAAGTCCCCGCGCACCTTGAACCCGTAGATAAAAAACTCCCGCACATAGTCCCTCGTCTTGTCAAAATTCTTGATCAGCTCCGAAAACCCAGCCATACCGCCCCTCCTTTACAGTGTCCTCTGCTCATTATACAATATTATGGAGGAAATTGCAAGCCTTTGTGCGTTTTTCACAAATGCTTGCATTTTTTGTGGGGGTGTGTTATAATATAGGTGGAGAGATTTGTGGAATGGAGGGGTGTTATGCCTGAAAAATCAACAAACGAAAAGTGGAAATTCGCATATAAGCTGGCTGTGGCACTTGTGCCTGCGGCGGTGGAGTTGTGTGGTTTTCCGAAAACCTTGGAACTTCTTGAAAAACCGCTTTCCGCGCTGATTGAACACTTGACTGGTGAATCAGTGGAATGGCTGTTCAAGGAGCAGGGAGAGCTTGAAAAAACTACGGTAATCATTGGCAATGCACTGAAAAAACTTCTGGAAGATGAGAGATACAATTATCTGAAAACGTTTTTTTCAGAAGCAGAATTTGACTTTTCAAAGGTGAATCTTGTAAGCGGTGAAAATGCGCTTGCTGATCATTTCTGTGATTGTTATATGGAGAAGTATTCTCTTCCTAAAGAGCAAAGGGGAATGACTTTTCATGTTATGCATGGTCTTGTGACCGATTTGTTTAAAATTGTCGAGGACAAGATTGGAAAAGACCAAGCTCTCGACCGCTACTGGCGTGAAAGAGATACCAATGAAACAGTACATGAAATACGAGATGTTCTGATAAAAGAACATAACCACAACGCCGACTACATCAACAAATGGAACGAACCCCTCTGCCTGCATCGTGGTGAAATTAAGGTGACACTTGCGGATATTTTTGTTATGCCGGAGGTGGAGGTAGATGGGAAACGGAAAGAAGTCGGGAAATGTGTGGAAGATTTCATTGCTGATAATAGCCAGAACATTCTCCTGCTCCTCGGTCACGGCGGGTATGGTAAGACAAGCTTTATAGCGCATATGGCGGCGAATGAAACGACGTATACAGACGGCAGACCGTTACATATTTTCCGTCTGCGTGAGTTTGCGGATGTGAAGGTAGATGAGCTGTACAAGCGTATTTCGGAGTTTTCACAAAACAAGCTTGAAAGCAATGCCGTTCTTGTGTTCGATGGATTGGATGAATTGTGTATGGTCGGGGGAGGGAATGAAACGGAAAAATCCCTTGACCTGCTCACACAGCTCATGTTCTTCTTTGACCAGTCATCGAGCTATAAAATCATCATTACTTCACGCCCTGAATACATCAGCGCAGAAAAAGCATTGGAACGGCTGAAAAAGCTGAAAATTTCAGCAAAACACTTTGTCAGCTATTGCTATGCGGCATTCAGTGAACGTCAGCGTGGCGATCTGGTGGACAGCATCGAAAAAGCCGACCCTGCACTAAAAGGCAGTCTGGGCTGTGAACAAGTGCGAAAATTCGAAGATGAAAAAGACGATGTTTTTTTATTTGAAGATGATGCTAACAAAGGTGATGCCATCTATGGTTCTCCGTTTCTGCTTTACCTGATTTGTGCGGCGCATGAAAAGCTGACACCGGAATGCTTTGAGAACCGCTGGCTGTTGTTCCGCACGGTGTTCCATGACATCAACCCCCAGCCGGACTACAAGAAAATGCAAGAAAACACGACTGGTCGCGGCGCAGTGGCAATGGAGCATCTGGACAAGCTCTACCGCATCACCAGCCGCCTTGCCTATGAAATCTACAAAAGCTGCTATAAAAAGCAGTATTTCCAGAAAGAGGAGGTTCTGAACGTCATTCGTGCTCTCTATCCGGATGAAACATCGAAACTGATTTCGGCTCTTGGGGACTGCTACGCTCTCTGCGCCTACTTCAAGCAGACGGAGAACGGCGCAGTAGAATTCGCCCACAACCACGTCCGCGACTTCTTCCTCTGTGAGTATATTTTGCAGGGGTTGGATGAACGCTATGCAGAGCGAGGGGAAGGAAAGTCGGCGGAGGAGTGCGGAAAGAAAGTAGCAGATTGGCTGAGTGATCGTTTTAAGTATGCGGGAATCAGATCTGAAACCGACGAATTCCTCAAATTGGCAGCGAAGCAAAAGAAAATTGCCTGTCCGAATGTCGAGCAGTATTTCAAGCCGGACGAGCTGGAGCATGTGTTCAATGTGTTCTGTAAAAATAGCGGTCTTCATGAATATCATGCGGATGATATGCCAATTAGTGCGCAGTCAGCAGCAGGAAATGTAATTCGAAATTCTGTTTATTTTCTGAAAATACTGCTGCCGTATACGAATGGCTTGATTCTGTGGTTTAATGTGGAACAATTTAATGGCGGGGAAAGGGGTATCATTGAACAGATGCGGCGTTCCTTGAATCATGCAGATCTGAGAGGTGCAAATCTGAGAGGGGCAGATCTGAGCGGTGCAGATCTGAGCGGTGCAGATCTGAGCGGTGCAGATCTGTTCGGTGCAAATCTGCTCGGTGCAAATTTGAGCGATGCAGATCTGTTCGGTGCAGATCTGTTCGGTGCAAATCTGAGCGACGCAAATCTGCTCGGTGTAAATCTGCTCCGTGCAGATTTGAGCGTTGCAAATCTGAGCCATGCAAATCTGTTAGGTGCAGATCTGAGCGGTGCAGATCTGAGAGGTGCACGATACGACAACCGCACCATCTTCACCAACGTCACCCCCTCCGACTTTGACCCCAAAAAAGCCGGCATGATCAAAGTAGAAGAATAACCCCTCTCGTCACCCTGCCCAACCCCTCTCCAAAATTTACAGAAAAAAGTGCAAATTTCATAAAGCTTTAAGTTTATTTTAAGACACAAGCCGTATAATGTGATTGTAAGGTACAGAACGTATGGGAAACGCCGGCAGCCGGGAACGTGCAGTTCCGGCACGGCACACAATTCAATCATAGAAAGGAGCGGCAGACATACGGCGGCGCGCCGGTATGTCGAAAGTATGGCAATCAGTACATTCCAGAGAAAGGAAATCAAATTCCTGCTTTCCATGGAGCAGTATGAAGCACTGCTCGAAGAGATCCACAAGTACATGGAACCGGATAAGTTCTGCATCGGCGGTAAGGACTACGGCATCTACAATATCTACTACGATACGCCCGATGACTACCTCATCCGCGAATCCATCGCCAAGCCCTACTACAAGGAGAAGATCAGACTCCGCAGCTACTATTCCCCCGCAGGTCCCGATGACAAGGTGTTCCTTGAGATCAAGAAGAAGGTCGGCGGCATCGTCACAAAACGCCGCGTGACCATGACCCTCGCGGAAGCGGATGCGTACATGCTCCAGCGCAAAAAACCCATGGATACCAGCAAGTACCTCCAGAAGCAGATCTTCGGGGAGCTGGACGTGTTCCTGAATAATTATCCCGTCATCCCCAAACAGTACATCAGCTACCAGCGCAGCGCGTTCTTCGGCAAGGAGGATAAGGACTTTCGACTGACTTTCGACCGTCAGATCACGGAACGCCGCTATGATCTCTCTCTGGCAATGCCCAGCTACGGCGCACAGATCATCGCCCCCAACCAGCGTCTGATGGAGGTTAAGATCGTCGGTGCCATGCCCCTCTGGCTCTCCCAGAAGCTTGCAGAGCTGCAGATCTACAAGATCAGCTTCTCCAAGTATGGCAAGGCATACCAGAGATTCATCCGCAATCAGCTTTACGAACAGAGAAAACAGAACGAAAAGAAAGGAAGTATCCTCCATGTTTGATTCAATTCTTACTTATGACGCAGTGACCGGTTCGGTCGTTAATCTTACCGTGATGCAGTTCGTGATCTGCATCCTCTCCTCCCTCGTGATCGGCTTCGGCATCAGCCTGCTCTATCTTCTGACCCACCGCAAGGAGGGCTTCGCGCAGAGCTACGCGCTGACCGTCATCATGCTCGCCCCCATCGTTGCCATCCTGCTCATGCTCATCAGCACCACAGCAGGCGGTCTGGCACTCGCTGGCGTATTCACCCTCTGCCGTTTCAGAAGTATTCCGGCAGACCCGAAGGATGTCAGCTATGTATTCCTCTCCATGGCAAGCGGCGTTATCTGCGGCAAGGGCTATGTGGGCATCGCATTCATTTTCTTCATCCTGCTGGCTGCTGTGATGTATGTACTCCATATCACAAACTACGCAGCACCCAAGGCAAGCGACATGACCCTGAAGATCTCCATTCCGGAGAACCTCAACTATGAAGGTCTGTTCGATGCCGTCCTGAACAAGTATACCACCAGCTGGAAGCTCCGCAGAGTCAAGACCACAAACTTCGGCTCCATGTTCGACTGCATCTACAGCATCCAGCTTCCGGATAATGTGGAGCAGAAGAAGTTCCTCGACGAACTCCGCACCCTCAACGGCAACATGACCATCACCCTGACCCTGTTCCGTTACGAGGACAAGCTCTACGAGAAATAAGCGCGGAACCCGCGCTGGCAGGCGCGTTTGCGAGTGAAGCGGTGAGGGAGAACTTACTGTTTCGCGAGCGAGGTTTGCGAACCGCATGACGCTTGCTGCGCAGAGCGTCATAGCTTTTGTAAGGTAAGGGTGATGCGAATGCGCGGAGCCTGCGCACCCATATGCTTTCTTTTGTGCTTCGCACAAGCGGAAGCGCAAAACTGCAAAGTGACCGGATCCTTCTCTGTCCGGTCTTTTGCACTATCATGACGAAAGGACGAATTACCATGAAATACAGAAGAAACTGGTTCTCCCTCCTTCTTGCGCTGGCAATGGCAGGAAGCCTTGCAGGATGCGGCAGCGAAAAGGAGGAGCTTTCCAGCGAAACGGAAACGACTGCTGCTGTGCAGGAGGATGAGGAGGACGAGGCAAGTCCGGAGGATTATCTGAAGGAAACCGACGATCCGGAGGATGACAAGCCCATTGATCTGGAGGAGATCGTGGTCGGGACACAGGAGACAAAGACTTCCGAGACCGCCAAGACATCCGAGACCAGCCAGACCACCGGTGCGCAGACCACCGCGCAGACTGCCTCTGCAACCTCGCAGACAGCAACGGCGGCAGGATCGCAGCAGCAGGATGCTCCTGCAGAGACAGAAGCCCCCGCTGCTGATACCGGCAGCAATACAGCATCCTCCGCAGCCCAGCCCGCTGCCACACAGCCGGCGGCGACCCAGGCTCCTACACAGGCACCGACGGAAGCTCCCACGGAACCCCCGACAGAAGCTCCTACCGAGCCGCCCACGGAAATTGCCACAGAACCCATTGACCCCGAGGATGTGGTTATGGCACTCATCGACCTGAATACCATGACCATCGAAGGCTCCGGCGCAGCCGTGAATGGCAATGTCATCTCCATTACGGAAACGGGTACTTACATCGTCAGCGGTTATCTGCCGGACGGCATGATCGAGGTCAACACGACCATGAAGGTCAAGCTCAAGCTCAACGGTGCGGATATTACCAATTCCACAGGTCCTGCCGTGATGGTAACGGATGCCAAGCGTCTGACCATGACCCTGATCGAGGGAACGGTCAATTCTCTGACGGGCGGCAGTGTCGCAAATGACGGCGCGATCTGTACGAATGATACGCTGGAGATCAAGGGCGCGGGAACGCTCTATGTCAACGGCACCGTGGAACACGGCATTTCGAGCGATGATGATATTGTTGTGAAAAACGGCGACATCTATGTCAATGCTGTCAAGACCGGCATGATGGCGAATGATGACATTACCGTCAGCGGCGGCACGCTCCATGTGACGGGCGGCACGAACGGCATGAAGTCCAAGGGGACAATGCACATTGCCGGCGGCACGCTCTGGGTAACGGGCGGACCGAAGGAAACAAAAAGCGGTCTGTATTCCGCGACCTCCTTCACTGTGACCGGCGGTTATATCTATGTCATCGGCTGTGATGCGACCGCACCGGATGCAGCGACCTCGACACAGAATGCACTGGCAGTGAAATTCGTACCTTCTCTTGCCGGCGGCAGCTCTGCCTGCGTCAGCAGCGGCGGTGCCGTTCTGTTCGATGCCTATTCCGATATGGCATACAACACCGTATTCATCTGCTCGCCCGACATCTGGGACGGCATGGAATTTAACGTATCCGCCAACGGCGCGGACTGCGGCGTATTCAATACCGCAGGCATGATGACCACCGTCACCGCCGCGACTTCCTGATAACAATAACCATACACAAAAGCCCTCCGATCGGGGGGCTTTTTAATGCACTGAAATCTGCCCTATTGAAATGTACAAAATATGTATTGATTTTAATAAAATGCGATTTCATATTTAATTCATGAAAATTTACACGTTTTCGTAAAAAGCGCGGAAAAACTTAAAAAATCAGATGCAAAAATATAGTTTCAGAGATAATTGTGTATTGAAAGAAGGGGGCAAATCGGGTAAAATAGAGAAAACAGCAAAACACTGATCCGAAACGTGCGAAGGCTTTCATGAAGCTTCCCCCTCTCATGGCTTCAGAAAACTTCTCGGATAAAGAATTGTTGTGGAAAAATTAAATCTTTTAACTAAGCGCAGCGGGAGTCAGATCCCAGTTGAAATGATTTGATTTTCCAAAGTAACAGCTTTCAGTGCAGATGAGATATTCTCATAAAATTAAGCTGTACATTTTTTACCTTCCTCTTTATGAAAACTTCCGACATTCTGGTCGGGAGTTTTTATTTTGCGCAGAAAAGGACAGTACCGCGCGGGTACTGTCCTTTTTGGTTTATATATCATGATTACTTGTTTGCAATATAGGTCTCGATAGAATCCGTACCGCCGGAGCCGGTGTATGCGGCGTACTGCAGGATGAGTGCGGCATCGGATGCGTCGAATGTACCATCGCCGTTCACATCGCAGCTTGCTCTCTGTGCGTCGGACATGCCGCTGGTGCCGCCGCTGCCCTCTGCCGCAGAAGCGACCAGGAGCATTGCCGCATCGCTGGCGTTGATCTCGCCGCTGCCGTCAGGATCACCCAGTGTATTTGCGTCCTCTGTGGGCGGCATGGCGGTGCTGTCATTCAGATCGGAGAATACCAGTTCTGCGTTCAGGATCGCATCATTGCCGATACGGATGAAGACCTCGTTCCACATTTCCTCCGTGCCTGCGTAGTTGACTGTAGTGATGGAGTTGCAGTTGAGGAATGCGTCAAAGCCAAGGGAGGAGGTAGATCCAGGCAGAGTGACTTCTGTCAGCGCAGTGCAGCCGTAGAATGCACGGTCATTCACAACGGTCACACCCTCGGGAATGTCGATGGAGGTTAGTGCAGTGCAGCCATAGAATGCCTCGTTCAGCAGAGTTTCCAGTGTAGTCGGCAGGGTCACTGTTTCCAGATTCGTACAGTTCTCGAATGCGCCGCCGGAGATCATTGTTATGCCATCGGGGATAATGACCTCTGTAATGCCTTCACAATGTTCAAACACGCCGCCGCCGATGATCTTCACATAATCCGGAATGGTCACTGTACCGCTGAGTGTGGTCGGGCAGTAAACGAGGGTGTTATTCTTGAGGTATGTGAGCATGTTGTCCTGTGCGGAAAAATAGGTATTTCCTTCTGCAACAGTCACTTCCGCAATGCTGTCACAGTCGGTGAATACGCTGGAGCGGATGGACTGGAGACTTGCCGGAATGTGCAGTGCAGTCAGAGCGGAGCAGTTGTCAAATGCATCGTTCATAATTGTGACCATGGTTTCGGGGAGAGCGATGTCCGTCAGACCTGCTGCGCCGATGAAAGCCCCTGTATCAATGATCACAGTACCATCCGGAACAGTGTACGCGCCGGTTCTGCCGCTCGGATAGCAGAGCAGCGTCTTGCCGTCCTTCTTGAAGAGAACGCCGTCAATACTCTTAAAATGAATGTTGTTTTCGTCCACATTGATATTGGAAAGGTTCTTGCCGTAGAATGCCCTGTTGCCAAGGTGTTCTAC
The DNA here is from genome assembly GCA_045546475.1 of Oscillospiraceae bacterium. Lineage (GTDB taxonomy): Bacteria > Bacillota > Clostridia > Oscillospirales > Ruminococcaceae > UBA3855. The sequence goes on along the minus strand of JAZQCT010000033.1, from coordinate 24,601 downwards.
GGACGAGGGAATGGTCACCGTTGTCAGGCTGTCGCAGTCACCGAATGCGTCATCATTGATTATCGTTACATTCTGCGGAATGGTGATGGATTCCAGAGCTGTACAATACATGAACGCGCCGTGCGCAATGGATTCCAGTGTATCCGGCAGGCTGATGGACTTCAGGCTGGGGCATCCGCTGAACGCGCCCATGTGGATTCTGGTCAGACCATCCGGCAGCGTCACATTGGTCAGATTGTCGCAGCCGCCGAACAGATAGGAATTGAGCGATGTAACGCCGTTTCCGATCACGACATCCGTCAGTGCGTCACAACCCGTGAATGCGTAGCCCTGCAATCTGCTCACAGAATCCGGAATCACGACCGAGGTCAGAGCGGTACAGCCGTTGAATGCGCTGTCCTCGATACTCTCAAGGGTATCGGGGAGTGTCACACTCTGAAGCGTCGTACAGTCAGCAAATGCAAGCGCGCCAATGGACTTGACCGGCAGACCGTCGATGGTTTCGGGGATTTCAGCATTGGTAATGCCCTCCTCCGCGTCGGAGATCTGGATGTAAGCACCGAAGCTTTGATAGTGCATACCGTTATAGGTACCCTCTGAGATGATCGTGTAATGTACATCCGCTGTCAGCAGGATGGTGTTGTTGGAGTCGATCGTAATGGCATCCCAATCGGACTCACTGCCAGTGTAGTACACGTCATGGACTGCCGAGCCGTTGAATGCGCCATAGCCGATGCTGGTGACCGTGGAGGGGATGGCAACGGAAGTCAGGTCGGAGCAGCCCGCGAACGCATTATCGTGAATAGCAGTGATACCGTTTTCAATGACAACACTTTGCAGGCTATAGCAGCTGGCAAAGCACAGGTAGGGGATGCTTTCAACAGCCGCCGGAATCACCAGTGTAGTCAGATCGATGCATCTCATGAATGCCCCATTGCCGAGGCTGATATGATTGCCCTGAATATTGATTTCTGTCAGACCCGTGCATCCGGAGAACGCATAAGCACCAATGCTTGTTACATCAGCAGGAATGCTCACGGTATAGATCCACTGGCATTCTTCAAATGCACGTTCCTCGATTGCAGTCACTGCCACACCGTCAATTTCAGCCGGAATGACGATATTGGGATTTGTCGGTGTGTCCGTCACGCCTGCGATGGTGACAAAATTTCCGTAATTGCGGTAAACCAGCTGTTCATATGTACCCTCCGTATAAGTGGTATCCTCCGCGGATGCTGTGAGCATGGAAGCTGTCTGTATGGGGGTGAACGGTGCTGTATTTGCTCCGAAGATCATCACTGCTGCGGCTGCAAAAGCCAGAATACGTCTGTAATTTGTCATAATAATTCCTTCCTTTCCTGAGCCGCCTGCGGCGGCAGTATGCGTTGCTGATGGTTTTGGAACATGTTCTCTCGGTCAGTGTATCACTGCCTTTTGCTTATAAAACAACGCCCGCAGAAAAAGATTGGAGAATTTTGCAAAAAAAATCGGGAATCGGAGAAATGCACAAAAAATGGAATGAAAACTATGCAGAATATCTAATCATTCGGATCCCGCCTTCCATAGCTCCCCGATGCGCACAGCCTCTGCCTGCACCATCGCGGCGGCAGTTTCCTCCGGTGCAAAGAGGGAGGCGTAGCTGTAGAATGCCGTACCGCTGACGTTTTCCAGTGATTCTGCAAATGCCGTCTGCCGGGAGAGCGTTTCGGGGTCGGTACGCCATTCCTCCGCGCCGGCACCTGCCCAGGGATCCGTCTGCCCGATCTTATACGGCGCAAGTCCGAGGATGAGCCGGGCGGAGGATGCCGTTTCTGCCCAGAGCTGTGCGGTCTCCGCAAAAGGACAGGTACTGTTCCCGAAGCCGTAGTAGATCTGCGGTACGATGTAATCGCAGAAGCCCTCCTCACTGCACCAGCGTGCGGCATCCGCATAGAGCGTTTCGTAATTCGTCCGCATATTGCCCTGCGGACTGATGCCGAACAGCAGACGTTCGTCCTGTGCTTTCACAGCCCGGTACAGCTCCTGCACCATGGCATTGCAGTTCCCGCGCCGCCATGCTGCAAGATCCGAAGCCCCGCTGTCAGCAAACGCCTGTGCATCAAAGCCGGGATCCTGTGTCGGGTAGAAGAAATCGTCAATATGGATGCCGTCCACCTCATACTGTGTGAGAATTTCCGTAACACCATCCGCAATGAGCTGCCGCACCTCCGGGTAGGCAGGATTGAGATAATACAGCGACCCCGACTGTACGAGCCATGTGCCATTTTTGGCAGGATCCTGGTACCATTCCCCCAGCGGATACGCCGTTCCCGCCGCGGCAAGCCTGTCCGCGGATGCACAGCGCATGGGATTGATCCATGCATGAATGGAAAGCCCCTGCGCATGTGCCGCCTCCGTCATGACAGCAAGCGGATCATAATCGCCATCCAGATAACTTCCAGCCGGAAACAGTGTGGAGTCATAATATGCGTCCCCATAAGCGCGTACATGCACATAGACAGTATTGATACCAAGCTCTGTGCAGTTCCGGAATGCGTCCTCCGCTGCCTTCCGGAACGCTGCCTCGCTTTTTCCGAGCATCCATTCCTCGTACTGCATCACAGGGATCCAGACAGCGCGTACCTCCTCATAATTCAGCGGTGCATCCTCCTGCGGTTCCGTGATCGGCTCCGGAATTGCGGCAAACGGCTGCAGATGTGCCACCTCCTGTATGTAATAGCTCTCTGTTTCTGTCCCTGCCTGCGCCCGGCAGCCGCTGAGCAGCATAAGCCCCGCTGCCAGACAGATATACAGTCCTCTCATGGACAGCCCTCCCTTCGCTGCTCAAAGCTTATGCGCAGTGCTTCTGGGATATGCCAAAAAATCATCCGGCTGGGGCAGCTGCGGCGAAAAAATCAACACGCAAATCAATTTTCAAAAAAAACGGTTTCAAAAGGCGGCAGCCTTTGGCGGAGGCGGTGCGCAGCACTGCCCCAAAATCCCCCTCCCTCTGGGAGGGGGCAATTTAGATAAGCCCCGATAAAGAAAAATTGATTTGGATGAAAAATCAAAAAAAGACTTCCATTCTTCATTCTTTTGTGGTATAATAAGAATATATATGCAAAAACCACCAAAGAAATGGAGTGTAACTATATGGGAAAAACGCAGAAAAAGCCGAAAAAACAAATGACCACCACCCAGCAGCGCATCCTTGATGTGATCCTTTCTGCTGCGCTGGTCGGTGCAGTCGGCTTCTGCTTCTATCATGTTGCAAGCAATACCAGCCCCATCGACCAGACGACCCTCTATGCACCCACCGATGAGGAGATCCAGCCCACCGAGGAAGCAACGACCGAACCCAAGACCATTTACCAGAATGAGGAATACCTGAATCTGGAGGTCTATAACGGTCCGCTTATGCTCGTCAACTACAGCGAGCCGTTCCGGGGTACGGAAAATGACCTGGTGAGCCTCTACGAGGTCAAGCTCGGTGCGGAAAGCCACAGTTTTTCCGTCCGCGATGCGGAGCTGTTCGTGCGCCAGATCGCTGCGGATCAGCTGGTTGCCATGTTTGATGATTTCTTTGAGGCGACCTATGACGACAATCTCCTTGTCATCAGCGGCCATCGTTCCAAGGAACGTCAGCAGGAGCTGTACGAGGAGGATCTGGAAGAGACCGGCGAGGAGACTTCTGACCGTGTAGCCAAGGCAGGCTACAGTGAGCATCAGACAGGCTACTGCGTGGATCTGACCCTGCTCGGCGATGAGGAATATGACGGCACCGGCGTGTATTCCTGGATCGACGAACACTGCTACGAATACGGCTTCATTCTCCGCTATCCGGAGGAAAAGAGCGTGATCACCGAGATCCAGTACGAGCCGTGGCATTACCGCTATGTCGGTCAGCCCCATGCTTATTATATGACCAGCGGCAGGCTCTGCCTTGAGGAGTATATCGAAATGCTCCGCGAGTATCCCTATGACGGCGAGCATCTCACCATCACCAATTATGACGGAAAGATCTATGAGGTCTACTATGTGCCGGCATCCACGGATTTCAGCACGACGATGGTACCCGTTCCGGGCAAGCTCGACTATGAAGTTTCCGGCAATAATTCCGACGGCTTTATTGTAACGGTAGACACCGGCGAGACCGGGGATGCTCCTGTGATCTCCACGGACGCACCGACGGAGACTACCGGGGAAAGCTCTGACGAGAATGCCGAGGATACAGAATAATCAGAATATGCAGAATGCACAAAACCGACACCGTATTTGTAACGCGGATGTACAAAAACGGAAAATATCTTGCTATTTTTTCAATCCTATGTTATAATAAATATGTGATGAGTCTAATTGGGAAATATGCAGAAATGGATTGGGAGATATACAATGGTAGAAAGTCGGTGATGATTCTTGATTTGTCCGAATTGCGGAGAACAGAATGATAACAAGTTTACGTACTGCGTGAAATGCGGCGCACCCATGAAGGGCGGTGCAAAGCCAGCGAAGGCTCCTGCTTCCCGTGCTGCTGCCCCGCAGCCAGGACCTGCTGCTCCGAAGCAGCCCGCTGCACCGCAGGCACAGAAGCCGGTGCAGGCACAGAAGCCTGTAATGCCGCAGAATCCGCAGATGATGCAAAGCCCCGCCCCTCAGGGCATGATGATGCAGAATCCGCAGATGATGCAGAGTCCTGCACAGCCGGAAAATGCACAGAATCCGCAGATGATGCAGAATCCTGTCCCGCAGGGCATGATGCAGCCCCAGATGATGGGCATGATGCAGCCTCAGATGATGGGTATGATGCAGCCCCAGATGATGGGTATGATGCCGCAGGCACAGTTCATGGGCTACGACCCGAACGGCATTCCGCTCTATATGCAGATGGTGCCGCAGGTGGCAGGCTATGATGCTTACGGAAATCCCATGTATGCAATGGTTCCTGTACAGACCTATGGTATGCCGCAGATGCAGGGTATGATGCAGCCCCAGATGGGCATGATGCCGCAGAATCCCCAGAACCCGGCAATGCCGCAGATGCAGCCAATGCAGGCAGCCCCCATGCCGCAGGCACCGCCGCCCCCTCCCGCGGAGGTCACCATGCAGGTGGCATCCTATGCGGAGGTACCGGTCAGCGCGGAATCCCTGATGCATGAGGAGGAAGAAACAGATCCCTCCGTACAGCTCCCGGATGAGGCAGAACTGCTTGACCAGATCTTCAGTACCAGCCCGCGCCATAATACGATGAGCACCGGTACCAAGCCAAGCACACAGACCTTCTCCATCAGCCTTTCTGCAAGCGAGATCACGAGCGTCAGGGACGATGCTCCTGCCCCGCAGCCCAAGAAGCAGAAGACCAAGGAAGCCAAGAATGCGGAGCCGCCCGTGAAAAAGCCGCCTCAGCGCATCGTGTCGCCGGATGAATTTTTCGGGGATACCAGCCCCGCTGCACAGCGGATGAAGAAAATGAATGTGAATACGCCTATGATTGAGGATGATGAAGCATTGGAAGCGCAGATCGCTGCCCTCGAAGCGGAGGGACACAAGAAGTCCAAGCGTTCCATGCAGGCAGCGGATCATGCACTCGATGCACAAGCCGCTGTGGAAGATCCGAGCGTTTCCGCCGCAGCACAGGCGATCCTTGCACAGGATAACAATACAGTTCCCAATATTTAAAGAAAGGAATATATAACCATGGCAGAAGAAAAAAACGCAATGCAGACCGCAAAGGATGCAGCAGCAAAGCAGGCGAAGAACGCCGGCAGCGTAATGAAGGAGTTTAAGGCGTTTATTTCCAGAGGCAATGTTGTGGATATGGCAGTCGGTGTGATCATCGGCGGTGCCTTCACAGCGATCGTCAATTCTCTGGTAGCCGATATTTTCACCCCCCTGATCGGCACACTGCTGGTAGGCGTGAACTTCAATGACCTCGGCATTACCATTCCGTGGGGCAACAACCCGTACATCAATTTCGGCAGCTTCATCCAGAATGTCATCACCTTCCTGCTGACCGCACTCTGTCTGTTCACTATCATCAAGACTCTCAATGCATTCAAGCGCAAGGAAGAGGAAAAGCCCGCTGAGCCGCCCAAGCCCACCAAGGAAGAGGAGCTGCTCACCGAGATCAGAGACCTTCTCAAGGCACAGGCTGAACAGAAGTGATTCCTTCACCCCATAAAACCCCAAACCGCCCGATTTCGGGCGGTTTCAGCTTGTAGAAAAAGTCCTTTTTCTTAGGAATAGGCATTCTGTAACTGCCCCCACCCCAACCCCTCCCCGAGGGGAGGGGCTATATTTGGAGGGTGCTGCGCACCCTCCACCCGCCAAAGGGCAAAGCCCTTTGATCCTATTGAGGTTTTTCGACAGACTGAAACCGCCCGATTTCGGGCGGTTTTTGTATTTTCTGTGTACAATTCATTAATACTTCCGCACTTTAAAGTGGTTTCTTAAAACGTTTCAATTCAAAATGTAAAAAACTTTACCGCTTGTATATGCAAAATGTCAAAAATTGCCTCGATCTATTGACATTTTGCACAGTAAGTGCTAAAATATGAGTAAAGAATTGGTTTAAATGAGTCTGTGGTAGAATGACAAATTGAATAAGGAGTTGAGTTTATGACTAATAGTATAAAGAGAGTGGCTGCAGCAGCAGCGGCGGTATGCATGACAATGGCACAGGGAATGCTGCTCCCCGCAAGTGCCGCAGAGGAAACACCTGATTTTTCCGTACTCGGTGCGGTAGGTGTGTTCACGGAGGAGGAGACTGTCAAGATCGCCGAAACGATCTATGAAGGTCTCGAAGAACATTCGTCCTACATCTCCCTGGATGGCAGAGGAATGCCTTCTATCGGTGTGAGTGCGGAGGATGTGGATGCGCTCGGCAATATTTTCCGCAGTGTTGTGGCTGGCTGGGATGTCGGTGTTCTGACTGTCAAGAACAGTATGCCGTATGCAATGAGCAGCAGCGGTATTGTTGCAGTTGCACCGAATTACCTGGTCGAGGATGATGTGTACGACGCAGAGTACGAGCGCATTACCGGCATGATGGACGACATTGTTGCCGATGTGGATGACTCCATGACGAAGGCAGAAAAGGCACTGTACATCCATGAGTGGATGTCGGAGCATTATAATTATGATTATGTGGAATATGAAACTGCCGATGAATTATATCTCCGTCACACTGCCTATGGTATGCTGACAAGGGATATTGCCGTATGCGAGGGCTATGCATGGCTCTATGGTCTGCTCCTGCGCCGTGTGGGCGTGGAATCCACCATGGTTCTGAGTGAATCCCTCTGCCATGCATGGAACCTGCTGGAGATCGACGGCAGCTGGTACCATGTGGATGTGACTTGGGATGACAATTATAAAATGCTCCCCGGACGGGTACAGTATTCCAGCTTCCTCAAGAGTGACGCAGCAATGACAGAATCGGGTCACAATTCCACCGACTGGGTAACGACCAGCGGCACATCCATTTTTGATCTGCCGGTTTCTGACCGCTATGATGACGGTTTCTGGAACAATTCTCTCACAACACTGGAATACTGCAATGACGGCACATGGATCACTGTTTATCCTTCGTCCAACGACCTGACCACCGGTGAATTTACCAAGTGTACCTTTGATCCTGAAACCGGCGCAGCTGAGGGAAACATTTTCCTTTCCCTGTCAGAACGCTGGTATGTACCCGGTACGAACTGTTCCAAGTATTACGGAAAGTCCTACATCGTGACAGAGATGTACAATAATGACCTCTATTATACTACTCCGCAGAATGTATTCGTGCTGAGAAATAACATCGTTGTCTGGCTGTTCGGTCTGACCGAAGAGCAGCAGGCAGAGGAAGCGTATATCTATGGCATGTACATTGATGACGGCATCATGTATTATTCCACCGCTGCCAATATCAACTCCACCCCGACGGAGTACGCGATCGACATCACCGCATACCAGGCACAGATCGACAGCCAGGCGGGTCCTGCAGTAACTCCGGAAACAACGACAACTGAAGAAACCACCACAACAGAAGAAACCACCACAACGGAAGAAACCACCACAACAGAAGAAACTACCACAACGGAAGAAACCACCACAACAGAAGAAACTACCACAACGGAAGAAACCACCACAACAGAAGAAACTACTACAACCGAAGAAACTACCACAACGGAAGAAACCACTACAACCGAAGAAACTACCACAACAGAAGAAACTACTACAACCGAAGAAACTACCACAACGGAAGAAACCACTACAACAGAAGAAACTACCACAACGGAAGAAACCACCACCAAGAAAAACACCACAGCTTCTGAAGCAACCCAGACTGAAGCTACTACTACCAAGAAGAACACCACAGCTTCTGAAGCGACCCAGACTGAAGCTACTACCACCAAGAAAAACACCACAGCTTCTGAAGCAACCCAGACCGAAGCTACCACCACCAAGAAGAATACCACAGCTTCTGAAGCGACCCAGACTGAAACCACGACCACGACAACAACAGAGCCCGAGCTGGTTATGGGCGATGCGAATGGTGATAATGTCATCAACGTTCTGGACGTGATCGCACTGCAGCGGTATCTGCTCGGCGAAAAGCTGGATGCGGAGAATGGCTTGAATGCGGATCTGACCCGTGACGGCAGAGTGGATGCATTTGACCTTGCACTGCTCAAGCGCGCGCTTCTGAATCAGAAAAATGCATAACCAACAAAGCCCCGCAGCCGCGGGGCTTACTTCTGGACGTTCATAATTCGCTCACAATACATGCAGGATGCCCAAAATGATTACTGATTGTATATGAAAAAAGTAGAAAATTCAGGAAATCATTGACATTTTCTCCATAAAATGCTATAATATACATGTAAGTATCGTGATTGTGCTGGTGTAAACAGCCTGGTAGTTTTGGATAAGGGGTTGAGATTATGACAAATAGTATAAAAAGAAAGCTTGCGGCGTTTGCAGCCGCATGTATGGCGTTCATGCAGACTGCATTGCTTCCGGCATCTGCTGAAACAACAGAAGTGCCGGATTTTTCTGTTCTTGGTGCAGTCGGTTGCTTCACAGCGGAAGAAACACAGAAGATCGCTGAGCAGATCTATCTCGGCTTTGCCTCACACAGCAGTGTGATCGTGCTGGCGGGCGAGGATATGCCGCTGATCCCTAAGAATGAAAACGGCTCCATCGCCAAGATCGCATACGCAGTCGCTGATATGGAAGCTTGTATGCTGGTCAATGACTCTAAGTTCGGATATGCATCCTCCGGTGATTATATCACAAAGATGGGCAACATCAAGTATTTCGCTGATGATGCAAGCTATGAGCAGGAATACAGCGAAACGATCGCAATGATCGACGAGATCACTGCCGGCGTACAGGATTCCTGGTCGGATATGGAAAAGGCTCTTTATCTGCATGAATATGTAGCGGATCATTTCAGCTACGACAATAACGTCTATGAAGATGGCACGGAGGAAGAAAAGCTGGCGCGTACTGCTTATGGAATGCTCCAGCGGAAGATGGGCGTATGTGAGGGCTATGCAGAACTCTATCATATACTCATGCAGCGCGTGGGGATCAATTCTGTGATCGTATCCAGTTTGCAGCTGAATCATGCCTGGAACATGATCGAGATCGACGGCAGCTGGTACCATGTGGATCTTACTTTTGATGATGTATTCGGTGCGATGCCCGGCAGAGTGAAGCACGACAGCTTCCTCAAGGGCGATCAGGCGATCCGCGCATCCGGTCATGATGCTGCTGACTGGAATTTGATCAGCAGCGGCATGTCTGCATATGATCTTCCTGTATCGGACAAGTACGACAACGGTTTCTGGAACGGCAGCACGACTACCATCGAAGCTCTGCCCGACGGCAGATGGCTTGGTATATACTCCGCAGAAAATGATGCATCAACAGGCATGTTTGCAAAGTGTACTGTTGATCCTGCAGACGGCTCCGCAGAAAAGGAGATCTTCCTGAGCCTTTCTGACCGCTGGTATGTGCCGAATGATCCGAACGGTGCATGGTATGATGGTACCTATATTGTTACGGATCTGTATGAGGGTGATGTTTATTATACAACACCGCAGAATCTCATGGGTATAAGAAATGGTCAGGTTGTCTGGCTGTTCGGTCTGACAGAGGAGCAGAAGGCACAGGGCATGTCTATCTATGGCATGTGCGTCAAGGATGGTATGCTGTATTATTACATTGCTGAAGGCGCAAACGCCATCACCTACACTGCGGAATACTCTGTGAACATTGCTGATCTCCAGGCACAGCTTACTGCCGCTGCCGGTGAGCAGCAGGATGTACCGGCAACTGAGGAGACCACTGAACCGGTGGAAACAACTACTGAACCGACAGAAACGACCACTGTTCCCACAGAAACAACGACACAGGCTTCTGACGAAGAAACTGATGATACTGTCAGCGTGATCGACGTAGTTGCCCTGCAGCGTTTTCTGGTCGGCGAAGGCGAAGCGTCCGCAGAATATGACATGACAGGCGATGGTGTGATTGACGCATTTGACCTTGCCATTCTGAAGCGTTATCTTCTGGAACAGCACGCTGAATAACCCGAAACCACACCGAACATCCCCGCACACCGCGGGGATGTCGTTTTTTATGTATATCGCTTTGTGTGGGTTGTAAATATCTGGTTCATATTTGGACACAGATTACTCATATTTCTATGGCAGAATGCTGAAAATGTATACCGTTTGTATATGCAAAAGGCAGAAAAAATAGGGATATATTGACAGAATAGCACAAAAATGGTATAATAATGATACAAAAATAGTGGAAATGTAGAAAAATGGTAGAATGACAGTTTGCATAAGGAGTGGAGAATATGACTAATGGTATATTCAAAAAGACTGCCCTGTGTATGGCAGCATGTATGGTGATCTCGCAGACGGCAATGCTGCCGCTGGATCAAGCAAAGCACCAGAAGTCTGCAATTATGGTATCAGCAGCCGACACAACAGATGTGGGGAGCATCGGGGTATTCGATGAGGAAACCACAGCGGAAATCGCAGAAGCGATTTATGAGAGCCTGGAGTATGGGGATGAGAATGTTGATGTTTCGTGGATCACGGGTGCAGTAATTCCCCGCAGCAGCGAGGTGGAGGATGCCTACAGAGCCATCTATGCTGAGACCGTGACACGCTGGAGAGAGGAAAATCCGGATTACTGGGTAGAATCGGACGAACACATTTCCACGGTTCTGTTCGGCTTCTCGGAGTACGATGGCTGTATTGAGAGCCTCAAAATGAATTTCTACACGGTTCCGGTTTTTACTGAGTGGGGAGCGATGGGCGTTTTTGACGCAGAAACGACACAGGCAGTGGCTGAAGCACTCTTTATTGGCATGAAGGATCGTGTGCCGTCCATCAGTGTAGCAGGAATTGAAGGCACGGATATTGAATGCACGGATGAAGTGAAGCAGACCTACTACGCCATTTATTCCAAGGTTGTAAGCGAGTTTGGCTATGATGTACAGGCATTCAAGGGTACAAAGATGCTTTTGAACGAGGAGGAGGTAATCACTGCGCTCTATCCGGAGTATATTGAGGTTCCGGATTTCTCGGTGCTTGGTGCTGTGACACCCCTCAGTGAAGAAGTAACCCAGGAGCTTGCAAAGGCGGTCTATATCGGTTTGCGCAACCATGAAGAACAAATCAACATTCAGCGTGTGGAAGGTTCTCAGATCGCATATTCAAAAATCAATCAGGCACTCATAAATATTTATGCCTGTGTTGTAATGGGTTGGGATGCCGGCGTACTTGCGCAGAGACAGTTGACAGAATTCAATCTGCTTGAAGATCTGGACGCACTGCCGGGTGTAGAGGATAAAAACCGTGTACGCTACCTGAATCCCGTGTATGTGCTCACGAGGGATGATGAAGTATATTACAATATGTGTAAAGAGAATACTGAAAGATTAGCGAAGCTGGTAAAAGATGTGGATCCTGCCTGGTCGGATGCAGAAAAGGCATTGTATCTGTACGGCGTAGTAACAGATTATCTGACATACAATAATACAGAAAAGCCAGAAGATGGAACAATCAATAATACTTTAAAGAATGGTTTCACTTATTGTGAAGGATATGCCTGGATGTATGGGTATTTGCTGAACCTGATTGGAGTGGATAATGTTCCAATCAAGAGTAATGATAATAATCATATGTGGAATTTGGTGAAGATAGATGAAGGATGGTATAATGTGGATACTACCTGCGCGGAAGGACGTTCACCTTCAATTTCGCAATTTGTGGGACGTTCAAGATATGAATTCTTTCTCTGTAACTCGGTTGATATTCTGAAGGCTACTGGAGCCAGAAATACTGATCTGGTTACATTGAATGGTATATCTGACCCGATTACGGAGATAACATATTCAAATGCTTTATGGGTCACTGGCGATACCAGTCATCCTGTGCAGTCTAAAATCGTCCCGTTTGATGGCATGTGGGCGATGATCCAGCCCGTTGATAAAGGTGCAAATGGAGAGGGTCGCTGGGTTCTGTTTGATTTCAATGAAGAGGGCGAAGCAGAGATAAAGGTGGAGCTGGGAACCTATACGAGCTTCTGGAATTATTACGATGAAAATGGAAATCGAGGAGACGTAACATCAGGATACGGACCACATTCAGCAATGCAGGTCTTCAATGGGGATCTGTTTATTACAACAGCGGATCAGATCTATCAGATCCAGAAAAAAACAAGCGGAGATTATTCTATTAAATCTATTTATACATACCCTCGCGACGATGCTCAATTTCTTGGCTTGGGAGTTAATGGGGACAGTCTGGCAGTTTATCTGGGACAGAGACGATTGAGCAAGGAAGCTGTGCCATCCGAGGTAAAGATTGGATTGCCTGCTGATGTCACCTCCTTCATTCTCCCCGATTCTGCTGCGGAAGAAGCGCAGGAGACAACTGTGACTGAAACAACAACAACGACTGCTGTGACCACTACCACCACAACAACTACAACAACCGCTGCCCCGATCCTGGTACAGGGAACCGGCGATGCGGACGGAAGCGGCAGAGTGGATTCGACAGATCTGATCGTCCTGAATCGATGGATCATGGGTACTCTCTCCTATGATGAACTGATGGAGATCAACAGTGATTTCTTCAGAGATGCTGATATGTGCTGTGACGGTGTGATCGATGCATTTGACCTTGTACGTCTGAAACGGGAATTGCTCCGCTACAGACCTGTCTATCCGACTTCCTGAACGAAGAATCCCCCTGCTGGAAACAGCGGGGGGATCATTATCTGTCCGGCATTGCTCCGCAGTTTCCGCTCATGCAAATCAATTTTCAAAAAATCAGTTTCAAAAGGCGGTAGCGGTGCGCAGCACCGCCACAAAATCCCCCTCCCTCCGGGAGGGGGCAGGGGGCGGGGCAGTTTAGGTAAGCTCTGATAAAGAAAAATTGATTTGCATGGTTTCCGCTTCATCCCTATTGCCATCCCCACCCAAATATGCTATAATAATACTAACTTCAAATCAAACGATTGAAATCGTTTGATTTGAGGCGTGTGCTGACACACCCGCCATTTTGTGACGCTTTGCATCACAAAATCCGTCTCATGCATTCCCATACGCCGCCTGTGGCGGCTATCAAAATCATGAAATTCTTTCATGATTTTGAAATGGGAATAGTATAAAGATACTACACAACGAAAAGGAGAACCCCTCATGAAACGCATTACCCTCGGCATTCTTGCTCACGTCGATTCCGGAAAGACTACCCTCTCAGAGGGATTACTGTTTGCTGCAGGAGAGCTGCGGCGTATGGGTCGGGTGGATCATGGGGATGCGTTCCTCGATACCCACAGCCTGGAGCGTGACCGGGGCATTACGATCTTCTCCAAGCAGGCGCGCCTGCATACGGGAGAAACGGAGTTCACCCTGCTGGATACGCCCGGACATGTGGATTTTTCCGCCGAGATGGAACGAACGCTCCAGGTACTTGACTGCGCAGTGCTTGTCATCAGCGGTTCGGAGGGCGTGCAGAGCCACACAGAAACACTCTGGAAGCTCCTCGAACACAGCGGCGTACCAACGTTTCTCTTTGTCAATAAAATGGATCTCTCCCTGCAAAGCCATGCAGAGCTGATGGACACGCTCACCTCGCGTCTGCATGGCAATTGCGTGGATTTTTCTGATATGCAGTCGGAGGCGTTTGCAGAAAGCCTTGCGGTCTGTGATGAGGCTCTTATGCAGGAGCTGCTGGAGCAGGGAGAGCTGCAGCCGGGGACCATTGCCGCGGCGATCGCGGGACGGCATGTGTTCCCCTGTATGTTCGGCTCTGCGCTGAAAGGACAGGGCGTGGAGGAATTTCTGCGGCTGCTGGAGGAGTTTGCGCATCCGCGCCCCGCTCTGCCGGAATTTGCCGCGAAGGTCTACAAGATCACCGAGGATGAACAGGGGCGAAGACTCACCCATATGAAAATCACGGGCGGGACGCTCCATGTGCGCGATATTCTGGAGGGAACAGCCGCGGACGGCGAACCGTGGCAGGAGAAGGTCAATCAGATCCGCCTGTATTCCGGCGCGAAATTCCAGCCTGCAGATGATGCCCCCGCCGGTACTGTCTGTGCGGTGACGGGTCTGACGCACACCTATGCCGGGCAGGGACTTGGTGCCGCAAAGGATACCGGCAGCCCCCGTCTTGAGCCTGTTCTTCGCTATGCGGTCGTACTGCCGCAGGAAATTGATGTGCATACGGCACTTTCCGCCCTCCGGAAGCTGGAGGAGGAGGATCCTCAGCTGCAGGTCACTTATCTGCCCCAATTGCAGGAGATCCATGTCCTGCTTATGGGTGAGATCCAGATGGCGGTTCTGCGCCATGTTCTGGGCGAGCGTTTCGGCATCCATGCGGAATTTACCCCCGGCGGCGTTGCCTACAAGGAAACCATTGCCGATAAAGTCGAGGGGATGGGGCATTATGAACCTCTCCGGCACTATGCGGAGGTGCGGCTCATTCTGGAACCCCTGCCGCCGGGCAGCGGCATGAAGTTCAGCAGTATCTGCCGTGAGGACGCGCTCGACCGCAACTGGCAGCGGCTGATCCTGACGCATTTGCAGGAAAAGCCGCATCTCGGCGTGCTGACCGGCTCACCGCTGACGGATGTGAAGATCTCCCTTGCCGCAGGCAGAGCGCATAAGAAGCACACGGAGGGCGGCGATTTCCGCCAGGCGACCTACCGCGCCGTCCGTCAGGGGCTGATGCAGGCGGAGAGCGTTCTGCTCGAACCGTGGTATCATTTCCGTCTGGAGGTGCCGGCGGAATGCGTGGGCAGGGCGATCACGGATCTCCAGCTCATGCACGGCAGCTTTGATGCACCGGAAACGCTGGGAGAAATGACGCTCCTGCGCGGAAAGGCTCCCGCCGCTGCCATGATGACCTACCAGAGTACTGTCATGGAGTACACGCGCGGCAGGGGACGGATCTCCTGCACCTCGGCTGGCTATGCGCCCTGTGCGGATGCGGAGGAGGTCATTGCCGCCATCGGCTACCACCCGGAGGCGGACACGGACAATTCCCCGGATTCTGTTTTCTGCGCACACGGTGCCGGCTTCCTTGTGAAATGGGACGAGGTGCCGGGCTATATGCATACGGAGAGCTGTCTTCATCCGGAGACGGCGGAATATACCGTTTTGCAGAAGCAGCCTGAACGGACAAAGTATACCGGCAGTGCCGCACAGGATGCGGAGCTGATGAAGATCTTCGAGCAGACCTACGGCGCGATCCAGCGCGAGGAACGCCATGCCATGCACACGGAAAAGCAGCCGCCCAGGCCATCCCGCAAGCCCGTCCCCGTTTCCAAGGGTCCGGAGTATCTGCTGGTGGACGGCTACAATATCATTTTTGCATGGGATGAGCTGAAGATCATTGCACGGGACAGCCTGGAATCTGCAAGGCAGCGGCTTATTGATATTCTGGCAAATTACCAGGGCTTCCGTAAATGCCGCATGATCGTCGTGTTCGATGCCTACAAGGTCAAGGGCGGCAGGGAAAGCGTTCTGGAGGAGAACGGCGTAAGCATTGTCTATACCAAGGAAGCCGAAACAGCGGACATGTATATTGAGCGTGTGACGCACAAGCTCTGTAAGGATGCGCGTGTCAGAGTTGCGACCTCCGATGGGCTGGAGCAGATCATCATCCTCGGCAACGGTGCATACCGCGTATCGGCGGAGGAGTTCCGGCGCGAGATCGCACAGACGGAGCAGGAGATCAGAGAGATGATCCGATAATACAGCAAAACGGTTCTGCGGAGCAATACCGCAGAACCGTTTTGGTTATGAGAGAATGTTGTTTTTGAAGGAATTATTTTACATAGCCGGACAGACCAGCGATCTTCTGATTCTTCACAGCGTTTGCCACAAGACCTGCAACCACATTGGCACCGGTCTCACAGAAGTGTGTACCATCGGTAGAGCCTTCTACCGCACCCATCAGGTGATAGGACTTGGCGGTATCGTAACCTACGGAATTGTAGTGATCCTTCATGATCGTGTTCAGGTCGATGCACGGAATGCTGTACTTCTTGGACAGATTCTTGCAGGCATCGCAGTAGTTGGAATAGCTGTTGGTGAACTGACCGGTGGAGCTGTTGTAAGCCTTCATGCCGATTACCGTTGTCACCAGGATCGGGGTTGCACCCTTTGCCTTGGCATCGTTGATGAACTGTGTCATGTACCATTCGTAAGAGCCTTCGGTCGGATTATCCACATTGCCGCAGGTGGGAGCATATCTGTCCGCATTGGAGGCACCGGAATCGTTGATGGCAAACTGGATCATGACATAGTCGCCTTCCTTCAGGCTGTCTGCAAGGCTCTGCCATCTGCCCTCGTCATAGGCTTTCTTTGTGCTTCTGCCCGCCATGGAACGGTTATCCACAGTGACATCCTCGGTGAAATAATCTGCCAGATAATAACCCCAGCCCTGCTGCGGTGCATAGCTTGCACGGTAGGACTGTACGGTGGAATCGCCCAGAATGAAGACTGTGGGCTTTGTGCCGTCGGTAACATCCTCGTTGACTTCGGGAACATAGGTCTCTGCATACGGTTCATCCGTCAATGTCAGATCAATATAATCGAGATTCGGTGCGCCAGCATCCGCAACTGCGGACTGGAACTTGATAGTATTCTCGCCGGCATTCAGCGGGAGTACCAGACCGATCTCCGTCCATGTCGTCCATGCGCCCGTGCCGGGGAAGGACTGCATCCAGTAATCCTGTGTATTGCCGTTGACATAGACTGCCATCTTTCTGTCAACCGCAGAACCGTTCGCAAAACGGATATGCGTCATATAGTTGCCCTTTTCCGCAACCTGTACAGTGAAGGTGATATTGCTGGTGTCGTTGTTTCCGAGGTTTACATAGCCTTCTTCCTTGGTGTAGCCGGCATTCACGGTTTCAGCCATGCCGTCTTCCCATACCTGATCCACTGCATAATATACGGATTCATAACGTGCTGCGGGCTTGGCAAAATGCACATCCCTTGCATGGGTGAAGTCGCGTACCATTTTGGTATCGGAAATATCCACATTGCCGTCACCGGATACATCCGCAGCTCTGCGCTGATCTTCATCGAAACCCTCGCCGGTGCGCATGTACTTTTTCAGCATTGCAAGGTCGAATGCATCCACTCTGCCGTCCTTGTTGAAATCACCCATGGTGATGTCATCCTCAGTATCCGGTTCTGCCGGATCAGTCGGCTGCTGTACAGGCGGTTCCGTAGTCTGCTCCGTGGGAGGCTCTGTCGTGGGTTCCGTTGTCGGTTCTACAGTCGGGATCTCGATCTTTTCTGCCTGCCAGTTCTGGCACTTGCTGTAGGTCCAGCTCCACTGCTGTACATTCGCGCCGCTTGCAGTGCTCGCTCCAGCAACCTCTACAAAGCAGGCATCTCTGGAGGAGCGTGTGGAAATGTAGTACGAGCCATCGCCGACCTTGGTGAACTGGAACAGCATCATGCTGTCATTGGTTGCATAGGGAACGATCTGGAGATTGCCGCCGTCAGAACCTGTCATAGCCTTGAGAACATAATTCGGGTCAGCAACGGAATGCACATAATAATAGGTAGTACCCTTTGCAAACGGTCTCAGCTCCCACTGCTGGCAGGTGAGATCATTGCCGCCCCACTGCTGAAGATTTGTGCCGTCCGCCATGATGCCGCCTTCAATATCCATCACCATGCCGCTGTTGGTATTCTTGAAGGTGTAGTAAACGCTGGTGTCCATCGCCGTATCGCCGATCTTCATCAGACCCTGTACCAGCTCCGCATTCTTCTGTGCGCCAAGCTTGCTCTGGTGGAGGTCGTCATTTGCCGCATAATATGCCGCCATGCCGTCATAGCCTGTTTCAATACCGAAATTCTGCCATGCGGTGAACAGGTCGATGACCTGTACATTCTGCTCCGCACCGATGGTATCGAGCTGACCGCCGAACCATCTGCCGCCGAGGAGGGTTTCTCTGTTTAAGTCGCTGCGTCTGCCCTGCTGCTTGACGAGGATGACGTTCATGCCCTTGGACTTCGCAATTTCGACCATTTCAGTGACAACGGTATAGTATTCGTCCTTGTTGGAATAGTTGGTATCGTTGATGCCGATGGAGATGACATAATAGTCACCCGCCTTGCCGTAGGTCTTGATCGCATCGAACTGACCGCCGTCATAGAATCCCTTCGCATACTGACCGCTTGCCGCCATATTGCGGACTTCAAATACATTTGTATTGATGTAATCCTTGAGGTACTGACCCCAGCCGTGCTGGGAGGTATCGGGCTGGTTGTAGTAGTTTGCAACAGTGGAGTCGCCGCAGAGCCATACTGTCGGCTTCATCTCGCCCGTTGTATTGAGCTGTGTGATCTCAATTGCAGAAATCGTATACTGTGCATTGTTCATGCCTGCAACCGCCGCAATACTGAGCTGACCGTCCGTAACCGGAATCTGGATCGACTCGACAGCGTTGTTGCCGCAGAGGTTGATCATCTGGAGCATACCCTCCATCGTGATGGATGTTCTCGGGCTGTTGCCGGTGGTGACGGTGACCTGATACAGACCGTTTGGCAGATCAACCCTGAACTCGCCGCCTGTGAAGCGTACTGCGTCACTCAAAGCTCCCGATCCGCCTGCGGTGACATCGGACACGCTGCCAGAGAAGCCGTAGCCGGTGGATGCGCTGTACCCCGTGCCTGCGGAAACGCCGGTATAGCCGCTTGCCGTACCTGCGCCGCCGAGGTCGAATTTCCAGTTGGCTGTGGCAGCCTCTGCGCGTATGGGTGCAATCTCCGGGATTCCCGCGAGTGCGGAAAAGGCGAGAGCGGACGCTGTCACGCCGCTGAGCAGTCTCCGGAATCTGCTCTTTGTCTTCTGAAACAACTGCATAAAAGTTTCCCCCTTTTTGCTTTTTGAACAACATGTGAATACGGGTTTGTTTTGATCTCTTTCATATATTATACATGATTTTAAAAGAAATTACAATTGCATTTCTTGGTGGCTTTATTGCATTTTGGATTATTTTCCACGAGCTGGCGTTGTTTTTGTGAATTGTTGACGTGGGCGTTTTTTTCTATTATAATAAAGTAAGGGGCAGCCATGCCATCCCCGACAGGATCACCAAATCAACCCTTCCCTTTTTGGACAATTTTACAAAATACTCAGTTTTCTGCAAGCTTTCCCTGCCGGAATCGTTCTGATAGAGTGAAAGGAGGTCGTGCGAATGAAAGATGCAGACATTATTTCCCTGTACTTTGCTCGTTCTGAACAGGCGATAAGCTGTACCAGAGAGCAGTACGGCAAGCTGATCCGGCATATCATTGCCGGTATTCTGAAAAATCAGGAGGATACGGACGAGTGCGAGAATGACACCTATTTTCAGGCGTGGAATGCGATCCCACCGAATCGTCCTCAGAGTCTGAAGGCGTACCTTGCTGTGATCGCGCGGAATCTGGCGTACAAACGCTATGCCTACCTCCACGCAGAAAAGCGCAATCCGGAAGCGGCAGTTTCCTTTGAGGAGCTGGCGGAAAGCCTGTGCAGCGACACTGCTGCCAATTCCTACGAGGACAGCGAACTGCGTGAGACCATCAATGCATTTCTCGGCACACTCAAAGCGGAACACCGCCGTATATTCCTCCTGCGCTACTGGCAGGCGTGCAGTATCGACGAGATCACACAGCTCTGCGGCTTCAGTAAAAGCAAGACGGAATCCATTCTGTTCCGCACACGCAGGAAGCTGCATACATATTTAAAAGAAAGAGGGTATCTGGAATGAAACGCGAAGAACTGAAACGAATGCTTTCACAGGTGGACGAGCAGTATGTTGCGGAGATTCTCGATGCGGAGGAAATGACTGCTGAGGAGATCCCCGTCATTACAAAAAAAACAAATTTCGGGAAATATGCGGCAATTGCGGCGGCGGTGTGTCTTTGTGTCGCTGGCGGCTGCTGGATGCTTGCACGGCAGGGCGGCGTGCAGACTGTGCCGGATTCCCCCGATTCGGGCGTGTCGGTCGGGCAGAGTTCGGATACAAGTATTGAGGAGCATGTGGACTATGATCTGATCTGGGAAACGCCGGAGAACTTTGCCTGCATTGACTACACATGGGATGCCGGCGGCGAATCGGTCAAGGTGACAAATCCGACCCTGCCCTTTGCGGCGGATGCCTATTCCATTCGGGAGGCACATTTTAATTTAGATGCAAACGGCACGCCGGAAAATATGTATCTGATCGTGCATGGCGGCGGCGGTGATAATACAATTCGGATCACACTGCATGAAAAGGGGCATTTGTTCCCTGCCAATTTCCATGTGGATCTTTCTGCGGATGCAGGACGTGAGAAACCGGCAATTCACATCTACGAAACGACAAGCCTGTATGGAGAAGATAACGCCAAGCAGTCCTTTGAGCTGTATTTCATCTGGAACGGCGTGGGATTTTCGATGGAATGCGACGGCATCAGCCTGCAGGAGGCGGAGCAGATTGCCGCATCGTTCCTGAATCAGACCTGCGCAGGGCTGTTTGCAGAAAATGATCCGAGCCGCTATTTTGCGCTGGAAAGTCCCATCCCTGTGTCCGCGGATTTCACGATGGAATCGACCGGCGGTACTGCACTGGTCGGAGAGGAATCACCATTCTTTTATGTAACACCCTTCGGACCGACCCATTTTGAGGGCAGCTATTATCTGCGTGAGGATGGTTCGGCGGCGAACATCCGGCTTTCCTACAGCAATCAGGACAAAATGCAGAACGCAGAAGTCATCATCAGCAGCACCGGCAAAATGTACGCCCACGGACAGCTGGAAGCAGAGGACGGCGTGGAACGTGACGGCGTGATGCTGTTCGGCAGCACCGCAGAAGACGGCAGCACCGTGCTGAGCTTCAATTCCAATCGCATTGAGATCGTTGATAATGGTGAAACAAAATACAGCTTCAATGGCTGGGACTGCCAGATCACCTGCCGCGGCATGAGCAATGATGAAGTGATCAGCTTCTATGATGACATTGCAAAGACGCTGAAAACGATCGCCGGGATCGAGCAGCCTGCACATGCGTATTTCTTCCGTGATATTTCCGAGATCACCTCGCACCGTCTGGATCAGGCATGGAACGGACTGCATGAAGTGGCTATTGAAGATCCGGAGCTGGATATTCCGCTGCCGCTGACCAGTCCGCGCATTTACGCCACGGGGGACGGCATGGCACAATTTGCAGTTTTTGAGTATGGCGACGAGAATGGTTCGGCGAATATCTACCTCAATGCACACGGCGAGATGGGTTCGGATTTCCCCATCAGAGGGGAAGAGGACGGCAGACGGTACAATGGTGTCATAGTCTACGGCTTCTCTGATACGGCGGATCCCGACCGGAAGGAGCTGTACTTCATTACCAAGGAGGGCTTGGGCTGCAGTATGGTATGCCGCAAGCTGCCGGAGGATCGGGTGCTGAACATTGCACGGCAGATCATGGATGCAGGGATCAGCCTGCAGCTGCTGCTGGAAAAGACGGCGGTCAGAGTTGAACCGCAAACGGATCACATTGAGGATGCTGCAAGTTATTTTGGATGCACGGAATCGGTTGGATTTGATGCTGTCACATATGACAGAGCGTTCAAACAGCTTCAGCTGACACAGCCCGAGCTGTTGTTTCCCTCAATAACGGATGAAGAAAAAAAGGACTGGATCTGTGATATATCTTATGACAATGGCGATCCCGTGCTGATGAACGTCTTTATGGAGGATGCATTCATTGTCATCGGCGAGAGTGAGTGGTACTACCCGGGCGGTGTGATCACGGAAGAACCGGGCAAAGAACGGCACGGCGTAGAGCTGTACGGGCATCGTGGAGAATGGCTGCTGCTTGCATTTATCAAAGACGGCTGGAGCTACTATATCTGTGCATCTCCGGAACTTTACAGCGAGGAGTGGGTGCTGACGCTTGCAGATGATCTGATCCTGCAAGGATACACACCGGAATCCTTGCACACAGAATTTGGAGATTATCTGACGGCGGAGTATCAATAACCTGTTCTCTTTGCATGATGCTGTTGGAGAAGATACTGGATGAAACAGAAAAAACCTCTGGTAAACATACCGGAGGCAGTCTGTCGAAAAACCACAATGGGATCAAAGGGCTTTGCCCTTTGGCGGATGGAGGGTGCGCAGCACCCTCCAAATATAGCCCCTCCCCTCGGGGAGGGTTGGGGTGGGGGCAGCTTTGGGATGCCACCCCCAGAAAAGAGACTTTTTCTACAAGCTGCCTCTGGTAAACATACCGGAGGATTTTTTTGCAGATACATGCAACATTCTGACGAGTTATATGGTATTATTAGTAGAAGGAGGTGAACAGCGATGCCCGACGACTACAAAGCCTATGCCGAAGCCTGCATCCGCCGCCATGCGGATATGGTGTTCCGGCTGGCGTATTCCTATGTGAGAAACCATGCGGACGCGGAGGACATTTTCCAGGAGACCTTCCTGCGCATGGTGCGGAAAAAGCCGCAGTTTGAAAGTGAGGAACACTGCAAGGCGTGGCTTGTGCGCGTGACGGCGAATTGTGCCAAGAGCTATCTGCATTCTGCATGGAAACGCCATACGGAGCCGCTGGAGGAACAGATCCCCGACATACCGCCCGAAGAGCTTCACCTGGAGGAAGCCCTGCGGGAGCTCAAGCCTGCCTACCGTGCGGTGATCCACTTACATTATTATGAGGGCTACAAAACGGAAGAAATTGCAAAGCTGCTGGGTCGCAAGCCTTCCACCATCCGTTCCCAGCTCAGACGTGCAAGGGAACAGCTTGCGATACAATTAAAGGAGGAGTTGCTATGATGAAAGAAACCTATCAGAAGCTGCAGAGCCGCATCACCGCTGATGAAGCTCTGATCGAACGCACGCTTGCCGCCGCAGAGCTTCGTCCGAAGCGCAGACTGATCCGGAGATATATCGGCATCGCCGCCGCTGCTGCTTGTCTGGTCATGGTGGGAAGTGTGCCAGTGCTTGCGCAGAATGTGCCGGAATTTTACTACGCACTCTATAAAATTGCACCGGAAACAGCGGAACGCTTTAAGCCGCTGGAAATGATCAGTGAAAGCAATGGTATCCGCATGGAGGTTGGCGGTATCTATTTCCATGAGAATACGGTGGAAGCCTATATTACTATGCAGGATCTGGAGGGAGACAGATTGGGTGCATGGGAAAGTTTTTGCAGTGTGTCAAGTCTTATGCCCGATTTGTCGATCTATGAAGAACGGATGAGTGTAAGCATTCAGAAGCATGAGCTGAGCTATGCGGGCTACGATGCAGAATCGAAAACATTGACGCTTCTCCTCTCTATTGAGTTCATCAGCGGTGATCTGCAAACAGGGGACGAGGTAACATTTGATCTGGATCGTATTCTTGGAAATGGAGTGCAGTGGGAAGGTTCAGTGGATATGATAGCCTGGCAGACACTGGACTCAGCATTCTGTGAAAAAGATGAAATGCATATCCATGGTTCTTCTACAATGGCTGGATGGGAGTATCTTGCTGAAACGAAAATGATAAGACCATCCAGAAAGGATGCGTTTCCAGCAGAGTGCGTGATGTTCACGGGCGCAGGTTATCAGGACGGATTGCTGCATGTGCAGGTGTATATTGATGATATGCAGCTGAATAATGATGGCGTGATCTGGTTGGAGAAGCAGGACGGAACGCAGATATACAGCGTTGCAGAACTTCATGGCTGCGAGGACAGAGCGCAGATGCAGAATCTGACGGCTGAATATAAGGAATTTGTATTTAATGTAAGCGAAGCCGAAGCGGCGGAATGTGCTTTATATGGAAGATTCAGTAAATTTACAGATAAGGTTGAGGGAGAGTGGAATGTCACCTTCACCCTGCCGGAAGAAGAATAATGTAAAAAAATGAGGTTTCCACAGGAGTAAAATCCTGTGGAAAATTCGCCGTAGACAAGCTGCACAAAACAACCCTAAAATTTTCTATATCCTTCTACATCAAAAAGGATTGACAAAGTGAGAAAAGTATGATATAATAATAAAGTCGTCAGGCGAGAGGCACCGAGATGATAAAAAACCTCGAAGCATGGCGAAAAAACC
>JAZQCT010000032.1:0-18810 GCA_045546475.1 Oscillospiraceae bacterium | reverse complement strand
GCTTTGGGGACTTCGTCCCCAAACCCCTTTTACGGAGCTGTCGTTCCGCGCCGCAATTTATGTCGATTTGGTATCGAAACGGGAACAGAACTGTAATTTTTCAAAAAAATTCCCGATTTACCCTTGTGGTTTTGTTCCCGGTATGCTATAATAAAATAGACTGTTTGAGAACCTGTGCTGATACACAGGCTCCGAAAGGGAGGATTAGGATGCAGCGTCATTCCGTACACCCGATCCTGCAAGGTGTTCCGAAGCAGCGTGTACTCTTTTTTACCGGACATCGTCCGGAAAAGCTGCCGCGCGGAGAACAGCTTGCGCAGCTGACCGCAATGCTGCATGAGCATATTGACATTGCAGTGCTTCTGGGCTATACCCATTTCTACACCGGACTTGCGGATGGGATCGACTATCTTGCAGCGGAATATCTCTTCCAGCTGCGGCAGCGTGATCCCGCTGTGACCGTCATTGGTGTACAGCCCTGCCAGGATTACCGCGAGTTTTTCCGCCGCCGCGGCTACAGTATGCCGCGCCTGGAATATATGCTTGCCAATGTGGACGCGCTCGTGACACTGCCGGGCAGCTACCGTGACGCGCGGGTATTCCTGCACCGCAACAGTTATATGGCGGATCGCTCCGGCGCAGTCATCGCCGTGTGCGGGGACGGACGTTCCGGCTCCATGCACGCCTTCCGTTATGCACAGCGCAGACATTTGAGCTACTGCCGGATCTGCCTGGAACGCGAACGCGCAGAGGGCGGATGGGAGACAGAACGCTGCGGATTGTGACACATATTTATATTATAGCATCTAATTCGCAAAATTGCAAGGGGAAACCACAAACTTTCATAAACTGCACAAGCTTTGCGCAGGATGTGAAGAAAAAGGAGGAAGCTATGGGAGAGAGAAGAAAGAAAAAGAAGAGAGGGCATGTCGCCATTCCGTTTCTGCTGGCATTCCTGTTTGCCATCGTCGGTATCGGTGCTGTGGCGATGTACCTGTTTGATAAGCTGGACAGCAGCGAGGGCGGTATTCAGCAGATGCAGGGTACGCACCAGAAGCCGACCCCGGAGGATGATTTCACGCTCTTGTTTGTGCTGGATGAGGCAAGCGACCACGAGCCGCTGACCTTCCTGCTTGCGCGTGTGCGCCCCGGAGAAAAGGAAATCATGTTCGTCGGACTGCCGGATAATATGCTTTCCGTTGTGGACGGCAGACAGGATACTCTGTCGGGCTTCTACAGCAACGGCGGCATCCAGACAGTCAAGACTGCCATTTCCAACGAAACACAGATCATGCCCGACCGCTACATCATTTTCAATACGGAGGGCTTCCAGAAGATCTGCAATATTTTCGGCGGCGCATACTACCAGGTACCCTCCGGCACCAAGGGCTTTACGGACAGTGCCGAGCCCCAGTACCTCGGACCGCCCCTGATGGAGAAGCTCATCACCTATCCGATGTTTGACCAGGGCGAGATCGAGCGCAGTGCGCTGACCGCTGACCTGATGTGTGAGATGCTCAACCAGACTAATTATGAGCGCATTTCTTCCACGATGGATGCCAATTTCCGGACGCTTATCAACATGATGCAGACCGATATTTCCTCCATCGACTACAGCGACCATGAGTCGGACATCAAGTACATGTACCGATACGGCGATGCCCTCGGCGTGTTCCGCATTGCGACCGGTGATCTGGACAGAGAAAGTGATGTATTCGTTCTTGACAGCGGCTTCTATGACGGCGTGCGGGAGTTCTTTGAAGCCCCCGAGGTGACCGAAGCTCCCGCCGCAACGGAGGAATAAGCCTTGTATACGAATATATTCGATACCCATGCACATTATACTGACCGCGCCTTTGATGCGGATCGCGGGGAGCTGCTTGCCTCTCTGCCGGAGCGCGGTGTATCCCTCGTCATGCTTGCCGGCTGCAGTCCGGAGGATTCCGCTGCCTGTGCCGCGCTGGCTGGACAGTATGATTATATCTATGCCGCCGCCGGTGTGCATCCGGAATGCGTGGACCGTCTGCCGGAGGACTGGCTTGCACAGATCCGGAAGCTTGCGCAGGATGACCCGAAGATCCGCGCCATTGGCGAGATCGGGCTGGATTACCATTATGAGGGATATGATGCGGAAAAGCAGAAGGCAGTATTCATTGCCCAGCTGGAGCTGGCACAGGAGCTTGATCTGCCGGTCATCCTCCATGTGCGCGATGCCATCGGGGATGCCATGGAGATCCTGCGGCAGTACCGCCCGAAAGGTGTCATGCACTGCTACAGCGGTTCCGCAGAAACGGCAAAGGAAATTTTACAGCTTGGACTGTACATCAGCTTCACAGGTGTGCTGACCTTCAAGAATGCACGAAAAGCTCTGGAGGTGCTGGAAATGCTTCCGGCTGACCGATTCCTGCTGGAGACCGACTGCCCCTATATGGCACCCGTCCCCTTCCGCGGCAAACGCTGCGACAGCAGCCTGATCGCTTATACCGCAGAAAAGGCAGCAGAGATCAAGAACATGGACACGCAGGAGCTGATCGATCTCTGCTGTGAGAATGGAAAGAAACTGTTCGGGATCAAGTGATGCGGGCGCAGAGCCTTTGGAGGGCTGCTCCCCACGGGGTGGGGCAGGGATGGGGCAGTTTTGCACAGCTTTCCTAAAGCAGCCCACCCTTTATTTATATAGGGCAGTTTCACAAAAATTTCCCAGGATTCAAAAACAACTTTCACATAAGCTATTGACTTTATAGCGAAATTGTACTATAATAATAGTAATTGCCGTGAATTATCACGAGAAAAAACGGACATCTTCCCCGTCAATCGGAAGCAGTCCGCCAGGAGGTTAGATTGTGAAGAAAAAATCAGGAAAATCCGTCTTTTTTGTCACCTTTGCCGTGATTATGGCGTTCGCGCTCTCTACAGTATTCGGCATCTCTACATACTACGGTGACATCAAGACAACCTACGTCCACGGTCTGGAGGACATCCGACTGGGTATCGACATCCAGGGCGGTGTGGACATCACCTTTGAACCCGAAAATGATATGGACGCGACAGAGGAGCAGATGGACGCTGCACTGCAGGTCATCAATATGCGCCTTGTGTCCCTCAATATCAACGACAGCGAGACCTATGTGGACTACAACAACAGCCGCATCATCGTGCGCTTCCCGTGGCAGTCCGGCGAGGAGGACTTCGATCCCTCTGCCGCTGTGGAGGAGCTGGGACAGATGTCCGAGCTGACCTTCCGCTATGGTCAGGAAGTGGACGGCGAGGTCATTCTGACCGGTGCAAGCGTTGTAGAAGCAACCCCCGGCTATGATTCCCAGAATTCCAAGTGGGTCGTTCAGCTCAAGCTCGATGATGAGGGTGCAAAGGCATTTACGACCGCAACTGCTGCACAGTCCGCAAACGGCGGCTATATCTCCATCTGGATGGATGATATGTGCGTTTCCAGTGCAACTGTCAGCGAAACCATTTCCACCGGCGATGCAGTCATTACCGGTAATTTCGATGCAGAAAGCTCAAAGGAGCTGGCTGACCAGATCACCTCCGGTGCTCTGCCGTTCTCTCTGAAAACCACCAGCACCAAGACACTGTCCCCGACACTCGGTGCAGGTGCTCTCTATACAATGATCCTCAGCGGCATCATCGCCCTGACATTCATCTGCATCTACATGCTCGTACTCTACCGCCTGCCCGGTTTTGTGGCAGTTGTCGGTCTGATCGGTCAGGTTGCCGGAATGCTCGCTGCGGTTTCCGGCTGGTTTGGCTTCATGCCCAGCTCTACGCTCACTATCCCCGGCATTGCAGGTATCATCCTTTCCGTTGGTATGGGCGTTGACTGTAACATCATCACCGCAGAGCGTATCCGTGAAGAGCTTGCAAGAGGCAGATCCGTGGAGGCTTCCCTGCGTGCAGGCTACAAGAACGCATTCTCTGCGATCCTTGACGGTAACCTCACTCTGGCGATCGTTGCAGTGATCCTGATGGGTGCATTCGGTACCAACACCAATCCCCTGACCAAGTTCCTTGACAGCACCATCTTCTTTATGTTCGGTTCCACCACTGAGGGCTTTGTGTACTCCTTCGGCTTCACACTGCTCGTCGGCGTAATCCTGAACTTCATCATGGGCGTAGGTGCTGCAAGACTGATGACCATGTCCCTTGCAAAGTTCAAGTGCTTCCAGAAGCCCTCCCTGTACGGCTACAATGCAGAGAAGTACAAGGCTGCAAGAACCTTCAACTTCAGCGGCATGAAGAAGGTTTACTTCTCCATCGCTTCTGTACTCGTTGTACTCTCCCTGTGCATGACCTTCCTCGGCGTTGAGGTTGCGATCGACTTCAAGGGCGGTACCATCGTTTCCTACTCCTACACAGGAGATATTGATGAGAATGCCTGCAAGGCAGAGATCGAGGAGATCCTCGGTACTCCTATCACCATCCAGACCGGTGAAAGTTTTGATGCGGACACCAACACCCTGACCATTTCCTTCAGCTATAATGAAGGTCTGAGTGCGGATCTGCAGGAGCAGATGCTCGCTTGTGTACAGGAAACCTATCCGGATGCAGAGGTTACAATGCTCGACAGCAATGATGTCAGCCCGTCCTCCGGTAAGGAATTCTTCGGCAAGTGCATTGTGGCAGTTGTCTTTGCAGCGATCCTGCTCATCATCTACATTGCATTCCGCTTCAAGAAGGTCAGCGGCTGGTCTGCCGGTATCTTCACTATCGTTGCCCTGCTGCATGATGTTATCATTACCTATGGTGCATTCGTACTCTGCGGCTTCGAGATCAATGCTAACTTTATGGCAGTACTCCTGACCATCTTCGGCTACTCCATCAACAACACCATCGTTGTCTATGACAGAATCCGTGAGAATCAGACGCTGCTTCCGAAGAAGAGCACGATTGCAGAGCTGGTCAACATCAGTGCATCCCAGACACTGCGCCGTTCTCTGAGAACCTCCATCACAACACTTGCAACCATGATCGTGATCAGTGTTGTGGCTGGTGTGTGCCATGTAGGCGACATCATGAGCTTCTCCGTACCGATGGTATTCGGTCTGATCGCAGGTACCTTCTCCTCCCAGTGCATCGCACCGACGCTCTGGGTATGGTGGAATGAACGCCGCGGCATCAAGACTATCAGCGATTACGCGAAGAAGAAGGCGTAAGTTTTCTATGAATCTGAAAAGTCCGTTTCCTGTGAGGGAAACGGACTTTTTTATTTTTCCCAGCTTGTCAAAAAAGTCTATTTTCTGGGGTTGGCACCCCAAGGCTGCCCCACCCCAACCCCTCCCCCAACGGGGGAGGGGCTATATTTCGGGGACTTCGTCCCCCTACCTCTTTTGTGGCGCTATCGCTCCGCGTTTGGTTTTAGGTTTTTCGACAGACTGCTTTTTCATTTTTCCTTGTTTTTGGTGTTTACAAATCCCAAATTCTGTGCTATAATAAAAGTAACGCCGTTTTGTGCGGCGGACATCGAAAAAGGAGGAAAATCCCTATGTCAAAACCGTTTTATATCACCACCCCGATTTATTACCCGTCCGGTAATCCCCACATCGGACATTGCTATACAACCGTTGCGTGTGATTCCATCGCACGCTACCGCCGAATGCAGGGCTATGATGTCATGTTCCTCACCGGTACGGACGAGCATGGTCTGAAGATCGAACAGAAAGCTGCCGAAGCAGGCGTGACTCCCAAGGAATATGTGGACAAGATCGTTGAGATCTTCAAGAATCTCTGGGAATACATGAACATCAGCTACGACCGTTATATCCGTACCACCGATGATTATCATGTGGAATCCGTACAGAAAATCTTCAAGGCTCTCTACGATAAGGGCTATATCTACAAGGGCAAGTACACCGGCAAGTACTGCACACCCTGCGAGAGCTTCTGGACATCCTCCCAGCTCAAGGACGGCAAGTGCCCCGACTGCGGACGTGATGTTGTCGATGCGGAGGAAGAGGCATATTTCTTCAAAATGTCCCCCTTTGCAGAGCGTCTGGAGAAGCTTCTGACCGAAACCGACTACCTCCAGCCCAAGACCCGTGCAACGGAGCTGGTTAACAACTTCATCAAGCCGGGTCTCGAGGATCTCTGCGTATCCAGAACCACATTCAAGTGGGGCGTTCCGGTTTCCTTCGATGAGGGTCATGTTGTCTATGTATGGGTGGATGCCCTCTCCAACTATATCACCGCCCTCGGCTATGAGAACGGTGCATACGATGATTTCGCAAAATACTGGCCGGCGGATACCCACATGGTTGCAAAGGACATCATGCGTTTCCATGCCATCATCTGGCCTGCCATCCTGATGGCACTCGATCTTCCCCTGCCGGAGCATCTCGCTGTGCATGGCTGGATCACATTCAACGGACAGAAGATGTCCAAGTCCATCGGCAACGTGGTCGATCCGTTCATCCTCGGTCAGCGTTACAGTCCCGATGCCATCCGCTACCACATCCTGCGTGAAATGGCTCTCGGTGCGGACAGCGATTTCTCCAACGAGATCCTGATCAACCGCATCAACACCGACCTCGCCAACGGCTTCGGCAATCTGGTTTCCAGAACCGTGGCAATGGCGGACAAGTACTTCGGCGGTACGATTCCGACCGAGCGTGAAGCCGCACCGGTGGATGAGGAGCTGAAAGCACTGGCAGTTTCCATCCGTGAAAAGGTGGATGCCTATATCGACAAGACCCAGATCAAGCAGGCACTCGAAACCATCTTCACACTGGTGGACAGAGCCAATAAGTATATTGACGAGACAGAGCCGTGGAAGCTCGGCAAGGATGACAGCCAGAAGCCGAGACTTGCCGCTGTACTGTACAATCTGCTCGATTCCATCCGTATCATTTCCACACTCCTCAGCCCCTATATGCCCACCACCATGCCCAAGGTATGGGAGCAGATCGGCGCAAAGGCAGAGGATGTGACCTATGAGAATGCGGCAAAGTTCGATGTACTGCCGCAGAATGTGACGGTATGCAAGGGCGAGATCCTCTTCCCGAGAATTGACGTGGATAAGGAGATCGAGGAGCTGAACCAGATCATCCGCAATGCCCTCCCGGCAGAGGAGCCGGAAGAGCCGGCATTCACACCAGAAGCACAGGGCGATCCGATTGAATTCGATGATTTCATGAAGGTTGACCTGCGTGTGGCAAAGGTACTCGAATGCGAAAAGGTGAAGAAGTCCAAGAAGCTTCTGCGCCTCCAGCTTGATGACGGCATGGGCGGCAGACAGGTGGTATCCGGCATTGCACAGTGGTACACACCGGAGGATCTGATCGGCAAGAAGGTTGTCATTGTGGCAAACCTCAAGCCCGTGAAGCTCTGCGGCGTGGAGAGCTGCGGTATGATCTGTGCAGCGGATATGCCCGACGGCAGCGCACAGGTAATGTTTGCGGATGATGCGTTCCCGTGTGGGGCAAAGCTGCGGTAATTGACTGCAATTGAAGATGAAAAGAGGACGGTGTTTGTGCACCGTCCTTTCTTTTGTGCAGAACATCCAATTTCTCTCAATGCCCTTTGTGCATTCATACAATGTTCTCCCTCACACCCAATATTTCCCTCACACCATTGTTATATAGGTGAAAGCACACAAACAACATGCCGGCCGGCTTGCGGGAGTGCTGTCAGAAAAGGAGTTGATTTTATGAAAAACACACGAAGAACAATGAGCCGTATCACAGCATCCCTGCTGTGCTGTCTGATGCTGCCGGCAATGCCGGTATTGGCAGAAGAGGAAGCTGCAAAGGATTTTCTGTACTATCACACCCTCTCCGACTATGATGTGTATCTTGAGTACTGTGAGCTGTACGGGTTTGAAGCAGAGGAAACACTGCCCGAGGAAACCGCACTGCCGGATTATCAATTCTTCAGGCATTATATCGGTGTACATGGCGTGGTATTCTATGTGTACTGTGATAAAGAGGTGCCGTATGAGATCGATACCCAGCCGGAAATGTTCGGTTTGCCCGCAGATTGGTATGAACATGAGCTGCTGGAGTCCGGAGAGGATTACGAGCTGTATTCCTACCATCCGGTCGTTCAGCTGTTTGAAACTGCCGGTATTGCCACTACGGAGCAGGGAACAGAGTGTAATCTTTATGGGATCGAGTATACGTTCCCGAATGTGAAGAATTATGTACCGGATTATGTGGAGGGCAGCTATGAGGACAGCATCGTGGATATTTACAGAGTCCGCCTGTCCCTGCATCATTCCGATTTTGTCGCACAGTATGCGTGTCTTGAGGATGACATCAATGTCAGCCCCGTGGTGCAGTTTTATACCATTAACGGCGGTGATACCCGACCGGAGGTGTTCGGTGACATCAACGGTGACTATGTGGTGGACACCAAGGATTCCGCCTGCATTTTACAGTATGCTGCGGCAGTCGGTGCCGGCTACAGCGGCAGTCTTGAGGAATATATGGCTGAATAACTGAATCAGAAAAGCGGCGGCTGTACGTTCGGTACAGCTGCCGCTTCTTGTTATTCTATGATCTGAATGCCGCCGTCAACCCATGTCACATCCCCATTCTCGCTCCAGTTGTTGTCATCACTGCTCCACGCATGGGGCTTGTCGGCAAGCGACCAATCCGCATAGTCCACGGTGTAGAAATCGCCAGCCTTTGCATCCTTCGGAACTGTTACGTTCAGATGCAGGATCGGTCCTGTCTGTGTGTCCGGCTCACCGGCTGCTGCCCACGCCGTCCACAGGAAATGCTGCTCCTCATTGATCGCATGGTAAACCTTGATCGCCAGATCACGGTTCTTTTCATCCACGGCAAAGGTGCAGCGTTCATCCACGGAAAGTCCCCATTCTGCGTAGTTGATGCCTGCATTCTCATCCATGCTGATGATCAGCGGAACGGTATAGTTCTGCGCCTGCAGGTCGGCAAGCGAGATTTCCACAGTTTCCACGTTGATGTGGACTTTTCCCTTTGTTACCGCTTCCGTGGCAGCTTCGGTTTCGCCTGCGGACTGTGCCTTTTCTGTTCCCTCCGTCTGGGATACAGCAGGATCGTCAGTTGTGCTGCAGCCGGTCAGGACTGCGGCGAGAATGGTACATGAGAGTAAAATGGCTGTATTTCGCAGTTTCATCCTATCCCTCCTCACTTGTTGAAACGCATGGAGATGTCAAAGCACTGCACGGAATGCGTCAGTGCACCGAGGGAGATGATGTCCACGCCGGTCTTGGCGATCTCGGCAATGTTGGCTTCCGTCACGTTGCCGGATGCTTCGAGGAGGGCGCGGCCTGCGGTGATCTCGACAGCCTTTGTCATATCCTCACAGCTCATGTTGTCCAGCATAATCAGCTCACAGCCGACGGACAGTGCCTGCTGCAGCTCGTCCAGATCACGCACCTCGACCTCGATCTTGGTCATATGACCGATCTTCTTGCGAAGCTCCGTTACCGCCGGAACGATACCGCCGTATACGTCAATATGGTTATCCTTCAGCATTGCGCCCTCGGAGAGGTTGTAGCGGTGGTTTCTGCCGCCGCCCACGATGACCGCATATTTCTGCAGTCTGCGCAGTCCGGGGAGGGTCTTTCTGGTGTCCGTGATCTTTGCATTCGTGCCAGCCACCAGCTCGACACAGTGATTGGTTGCAGTTGCAATGCCGGACATATGCTGGAGAATGTTCAGTGCCGTGCGCTCACCCTTGAGGAGTGTCTTGGTATCGCCGGACATTTCCGCAATAATATCGCCTTTTTTCACCTTGTCGCCGTCTTTCATCTTAGCGTCAAATACAACGCCGCCGCCGACCAGCTCAAACACGCGCTTGGCAATGTCCAGACCGCAGACAACGCCCTCCGCCTTGGCGATATAGTAGGCACTGCTGGTGTGACCGTCGGGAAGAAGATAGTCCGTCGTCACATCCACATAATGGATGTCCTCCTCCAGTGCGGTGTTGATGATACTGTCGATGTAGCTCTGTAATAACTGCATGATTATACTCCTTTCTGTTCGACCATGGCTTCATTGAGAATGAGGAATGCCATGGTTGCGGTTGCTTTGGCTTCTACATAATCGGCATTGACGCGGTAATTGCCATCCTCCAGACTGTGGAGAATATCGCAGACCCTGCCGAAGTTTTCATGTGTTTTTTCGCCGTTCGGAATGACGAAATAGCTCTCCTGCAGAATACGCCGGAGCTGTGTGCGCACGCCATGCGGCACCGGCTCTGCATCCGGATCCGGGGTGTAGGTATACGGAGCGAAGTCCTCCGGTGCAGCATCCAGCTTTCCGGCAATATCCGCCGCCGCCCGTCTGGAGAATACCAGTGCTTCCAGCAGCGAATTGCTGGCAAGGCGGTTGTGACCGTGTACGCCTGTATGCGAGCATTCCCCCGCCGCATACAGCCCGTCCACATTCGTTCTGCCGTCTGCATTCACCTGAATGCCGCCCATCAGATAGTGCTGGCACGGATAGATCGGCACTCTGTCGCGGGTGAGATCATAGCCCTGTTCCAGGAGATTCTGATAGATCATCGGGAAGCGGTTTCTGATGAAATCCGCGTCCTTGTGGGAAATATCGAGGTAAAAATCCGAGGATCCCGTCCGCCTGGATTCCAGCACGATGGCATTCGACACCACATCGCGCGGCGCAAGCTCCAGGCGGTCATCATACCGCTGCATGAAGCGTTCCCCGTCACAGTTGAGCAGATAAGCCCCCTCGCCGCGCACCGCCTCGGAAATCAGGAAGCATTCGCGGGTGTGGCGGTTGTTGAATGCGGTAGGATGGAACTGGATGAGGGAAAGCCCGCGGATCATCGCCCCCATATTATAGGCGAACATAATGCCGTCACCGGTCGCAATGGCGGAATTGGTGGTGAACTCATAGACGCGCCCGATGCCGCCGGTCGCCATGATGAAGAAATGGCTGTGTACCGTGCGGTATGCACCTTCGCAGAGTGTCAGGGCAGAAAATCCGGTATCCGTTTTCTTGACATCGCATAGAAGCGTATGCTCGCAGATCTCGACATTCGGGAGGGTCTGGACGTGGGCAAGGAGCTTGCGTGCGATCTCTGCACCGGTCGCATCCTTATGGTGGAAGATACGCCGTCTGCTGTGACCGCCCTCGAGGGTGCGGTGGTAGTCGCCGTCCGGCTTTTTGTCGAAATCCACGCCGAGTGCAATGATTTTTGCAATGTCCTGCGCCGCTTCTTCGACGAGGATATGTACGGTCTCCGGATTGTTCTGGAAACCGCCGGCGATGTAGGTATCATTTTCGTGCAGGGAGGTGCGGTCCTCGGGGGAATCATACACGCCCGCAATGCCTCCCTGCGCAAGGGCGGTATTGCAAAGACCCAGCTCACGCTTGGTCAGCAGGAGGATCTTAGCCGTCCGCGGCAGATTGATCGCCGCATAAAGCCCCGCCGCACCACAGCCTGCAATGATGACATCATAGTTGTTTGTCATAAGAACATCTCCTTTGTTTTTCCCTTGAAAAGGGCAGGGAAGAAAGCCCTGTATTCACGGCTTGCAGCCGCAGATTACTTCTTCAGAAAAGTCGGGAATCCGTACCCGTAGCCCGCTCCGACAGCGGCGGCATACTGCAGCATCATTGCAGCATCGGAAGCATCAGCGTTTCCATCCGCATTCACATCCGCCGGAACAGCACCCGTGTCAATATCGCTGATGCAGCGGTAATTTGCCTGTTTTTTGTTCGACATGAGGAAATATGCATATCCTCCCGTATAACCGCTTCCCT
This sequence comes from Oscillospiraceae bacterium, assembly GCA_045546475.1. Lineage (GTDB taxonomy): Bacteria > Bacillota > Clostridia > Oscillospirales > Ruminococcaceae > UBA3855. The sequence continues at coordinate 7,084 of JAZQCT010000032.1, read as the reverse complement.
CCGCTGCCGCATAGCGCAGAAGCTGTGCCGCCTCCGTGGCATCCACCTTATGATCATGATTGGTATCACAGGCAAGATATGCACTCGGGAGCGCATTGAACGTTACTCCATATTCCAGCGCATCCTCCTCCGGATACCCTTCGATCGCTGCAAACTGCTCCGCAGTTCCCTCGAACCAGACGTGGTCCGTCACATACATACTCGAGGAAAGTGACTGGCATTCTGTCAGGCTTGCCGGCAGTGCCAGGGAGGAGAGGCTGTTGCAGTGGTAGAAGATGCTGTATCCCATGTAGGTAAGCGTGGACGGCAGCCGGATGTAGGACAGCTGATTGCAGTAGTAGAACGCATCGTCCAGTATTGCCGTTATGCCGTCGTGCAGCCAGACGTTTCTGATATGATCGTTCCACGCAAAGGCTCTCGGTGCGATGGCGGTGACAGACGGAGGCAGAAAAACGATCTCTGTGTCGAGCTGCGGCGGATACAGCAGCAGAATACTTTTGCCCCTGTTGTACAGCACGCCGTCCTGTGATGTATACGCAGGATTTTCCTTTGCAACCGTGATGCTTTTCAGATTCATGCAGTCGATAAATGCACATTCACCGATCTCCGTTACACTTGCCGGAATATGAATGGTTTCAGCCCCGATATTGTCAAAGCAGTTCGCCCCGAGTGTTGTAACGGATTCCGGAATCGTGAAATATTTCAGGCTCAGGCAGTACTGGAATGCATCCTCACCGATCGCCAGCAGGCTGGAATTTTCTGCAAAGTTCACTGTTTCCAGCCGCCGTGAGTAGGAGAAGGCATCCGTGCCGATTGATATGACGGAAGCCGGAATGCTGACGGAAGTCACAAACGGAAGCCCCACAAATGCCGCATTGCCCACCGTATGGATACCCTCCCGGATGATGATGGAGGTGATGACCGACTGGTGCTTGAACCACGGCGGTTCTTCGTTGTTCCAGCTGACCTCTGTGTAGTCCTCATCGGAATACAGCCCCATGATCCGGTAATCAACAATTGCCCCGCTTCCGGTGTTCGTGTCCGGGTAGATGGTCAGCACACCCTCCTGTGTCAGTGTCCATGGCAGCTTGCCGACAGTGCCCTGATCGAGGTAATCCGGCACATTCTCTATGCCAGTGAAATTCATTGTCACCGCATCCAGGATCTCGTTGCCGCTTAAAATCTGTACCAGATTCCACTGTGTCTGTGTGCCGTGGAATGTGACGGACTGCAGATTGCATCCGCTGAATGCCCGTTCTCCGATGATGGTCAGGGAGGCAGGGAAGGATACGGAATGTATGGCATGGTTTGCAAACACCGCCGTTCCGATCTCCGTTACACCCTCACGGATGGAGACATCAGAGATGGTTGTGGGGATGTAACGGAGAAGCTTTGTGTAATCAGCATTGTACAGACCGGGGCCGTCCGCCGCATAGCCGGTGGTTTCACCGGAAATATAACACAGGGAGGTCATACCTTCAAAATAATTGTCTGAAATTTCCGCAAGTGCCGGCGGCAGATACAGCGTTCCGATCTCCGTCCCGTCAAATGCGGTGCCGGATAGTGTTGTCAGTGCATCAGGCAGCTCGATCTGCTGGATATTACTGCATCCTGCAAAGGCATTTGCCCCGATGGATGTCACCGTATCGGCAATTTCCACCTCAGAAACGGTGGCAAGTCCCTGAAAGATGCCTTCCGGCAGATTCGTCACACCGTTTTCGATGATGATCGTGGTGAAATCCGGATATTGTATGCTGTCCATATTCGTCCACGGATAGTATGAAATTTCGTCGATCGCACCGTTTCCGTAAATGGTGAGCGTACCATTGCTGTACTGCCAGAACACGTCTGCCCCGATTTGTCCCATACCTTCCTCCTCCAGATTGGCAGAAACCGTCAGTTCCGGCACGATGGGCGAGGGGAGGTACAGCATCTGTCCGGAGAGAAGTGCAGCCGCACAAAATATGGCAAGTGCTTTGTGTTTCATCATAGATCCTGTTTCCTCCTCTATTTCTGTACAAGAAATGCGGAAAGTCCGTCCTCATACCCCGATCCGACCGCGGCGGCATACTGGAGCATAACAGCTGCATCGGAGGCATCTGCTGCCGTTCCGGGAACGAGCGTTGCAGGCACAGCGGCATCCCCCTGCTGTCCGGCAGCGAAGGCAAGCTTGTCCATGAATTTGTGCTGGTAGAGCATCAGTCCGCCGTTGAAGTTCGTGCCGCGCTTTGCGGAATAGGAAAGCAGATGTGCGGCATCCTGTGCATTCACCACACCGTCACCGGAAAGATCGGCACTGACAAGATCATCCTCGGTCATGCCGGCATGGATGGTATAGCCGCTTTTCGTGAATGCGGAATAGCCCGCGATCTGTGCAAGCTCCTCCTGCGTGCGGGCATAGTAGACATCGAGCTGTTCCGTTTCCAGAAAGCCTTTCTGTGCATTTTGCAGAAGCACCGGCAGCAGCAGCGTACGCAGGGACATGCAGGCTACGAAGCATTGATTCGGGAGACTGTAGAGTGCTTCCGGAAATCGCACGAGCGATGCACTTTTGCTGTACATGAACAGATTGGAAGCAAAGCCGAGTACATTGTCCGAAAAATAGACCGTTTCCACTCCTGTGGTATAGGCGAACGCCGCACCTTCAACGAATTGTACGCTGTCCGGTGTGAAGAATGCGTCCTGCTCCCGTGCCGCTGGATAGCGGTAGAGAATGGTCCGATTCTTGTTGTAGAGTACGCCGTCCAGAGAGGAATAGGCAGGATTATCGGGATCGACCGTAAATTCCGTAACGTTCTTCATATGGGAAAAGAGCTGGGGGTTAATCGTGGTCAGATTTTCCGGAATATACAGGCAGGTCAGACCGGAATAATCGAACGTTGTACCGCTCATTTCTGTCAGGGACTCCGGCAGGTCGATCTCCGTCAGATCATAGTTATATCCAAATGCCTCCATACCGAGGTAATCCAGCTGGATGTTCTCTGCAAAACTGACCTCCTGCATCGAGAAACAGCATTTGAACGCATTATTGGAAATGGTTGTCACCGATGCCGGAATGCTTGCAGAAACGGCATTGGAGCATCCGATGAATGCCAGCTCCGAAATGCGTGTGATGCCCTCTTCTACGACGATATGCTCGATCTGTTCGTATCCGGCATTGTACCACGGGGCAAGCTTGTCCGTATCATAGGGGATGAATGAACGGTCCGCCGATTTGATCCGGTAGGTGCTGCACGAGAAATCCGGCATTTCTCCCGTTCCCCGGATGGTGAGCGTTCCGGTTTCATCCAGCTGCCATTCGATGGTATCCGTCAAAGCTGCCCATGTTTCTGCGGATGCGGGGAGTGCCGGGAGCATTCCCATACAGAGTGCAGCCCCAGTGCAGAACGCAGCCGCTTTTCTGCACATTCTCATGCTTCTGTTCCTTCCTCCGAATCCGGGAGCTGTACGTTTCTGCCGTAGGTGCGGTTGAGCTTCCGGATAGAAGCGGCAAGCTCCGGTGTGAAGTCCGTGCTTTCCGTCCGGTACTGCCAGTTGCCGCCGAGGATGGAGGGCGTATTCATGCGGCAGCTGCTGTCTTCGTGCAGAAAATCCTGCATCTGCGCCACTGCAAGCTCCGCGATACTCTGCCAGGCGGCAGCGACCATTGCATCCGGAATATGGGATTTTTTATTGACACGAAGGTATTTTTTCGCGTACTTGACGGTTTTCTTATCCGATGCCTCCAGCCAGCCGGAGAGTGTCTCGTTGTCATGCGTGCCGGTATAGACCACGCAGTTCGGGGACTGGAAGTTATGCGGCAGATGTTCATTGGACGGGTCGGAATCGAAGCCGAACTGGAGTACCTTCATGCCGGGATATTTCAGAGCCTTCAGCATTCTGCGCACACCGGGCGTGATGAAGCCGAGATCCTCCGCAATGATGCGAAGCTCCCCAAGCTCCTTCTTTACCGCGAGGAACAGAGCCTTGTTCGGACCCTTGCGCCACTTGCCCTTCTGTGCGGTCTCATTGCCGTAGGGGATGGCATAATAGCTCTCAAAGCCGCGGAAATGGTCGATGCGGATCACATCGTAGAGGGTGGAGGCATACTGCAGACGCTGTGTCCACCACTGGTAGCCGGTTTTCTTGTGATAGTCCCAGTTATAGAGGGGATTGCCCCAGAGCTGACCGGTCGGGGAGAAGGCATCGGGCGGACAGCCTGCCACCTCGACGGGCTTTTTGTCCGCATCCAGTGCAAACAGCTCAGGAGATGCCCACACATCCGCACTGTCATAGGCAACATAGATGGGCATATCCCCGATGATTTCGACATGGTTCTGGTTGGCATAGGCTTTCAGTGCCTGCCACTGCTGGGTGAAAATGAACTGGATGAAGCAGTACAGCTCGATCTCCTCGGCAAGCTCGGTTCTCGCTGCATCGAGGGCTTTTTTATCGCGCATTGCAAGCTCCGGCTCCCATTCATACCAAGGTGCGCCGCCGTGGCTGTCCTTGAGTGCCATAAAGAGGGCGTATTCCGGCAGCCAGCTTTTCTGCTCTTTTTTGAAGGCTGCATAGCCTCGCAGGGGCTTTTCCTGGAATTTCGCAAAAGCACGGCGCAGAACGGTGATATTGCTCCTGTAGAGAAGCTCATAATCCACACTGTCGCCGTTTCGCTGCCAGAGCATGGATGCATAGTCCTCATGCTCCAGAAGTCCCTGCTCCTCCAGCAGTGCAAAGTCGATGAAATAGGGGTTTCCGGCATTGACCGAAAAACTCTGATAGGGGGAATCCCCGTAGCTCGTCGGGGAGAGGGGCAGGATCTGCCAGTAAGCCGTTTCACTCATTCGCAGAAAATCCACAAAATCATACGCCGCCTTGCCCATCCGTCCGATTCCGAATCGGGACGGCAGACTGGAGATATGCATTAAAATACCACTTCTTCTCATAGATGATGAGCCTCCTTAAATACACAGCATTCCACTGTCCGTGGGGGCGCTCCCCCCACACCCCCGCCAAAGGGATGTCATCCCTTTGGAATCCCAAGTCGTTTTGCCATTGCCCCCTGCGGGGATAAAGGCAAAACGCTGAGATTGCAGAGCAATCGCATTCTTGGCAGGAATGGGGACTGAATCCTCACGGATAATGGATGCCTTGGTTTTATGTAGTTTCGTTATCTGTCAGAAAAGACTGTACATGATCCAGTCTTTTCACCATCTGTCTTGTCCGCACACCGACAAGCTTTTCCAGCTCGTCGCTGGCACTCTGGAGCTTATCCTGGGTTTTGGTGAGGGCATCGGCAAATTTATGGAACTCCGTCCGTACTTCGCCCAGCACCTGCCAGACCTCGCTGCTGTACCGCTGCACGGCAAGGCTCTGGAAGCCCATCTGCAGAGTACAGAGGATCGCTGCGATCGTGGTGGGACCTGTGATGAATACTCTGTATTTCCGGAAGATCTCATCCGGCAGACCCAGCCGGACAGCCTCCGTATAAAGTCCCTCCGTCGGGAGGAAGAGAATGCCGAAATCCGTCGTCTGCGGGGGAACGATGTATTTCGCTGCAATATCCTGCGCTTCGCTCCGGATGCGCTGGGCAAGCTGCTTCTGCATTGCCGTGATCTGTGACGGCTCGCCGGATGTATATGCCTCCTGTAAATGCAGGTAGGTGTCGCCGGCAAATTTTGCGTCGATCGGCAGGAGGACTTCACCATCCGCCTTGTCCGGCATCCGCACCGCAAATTCCACAATGCCCTTGCCGAGCTTTGCATTCTGGATGTACTGCCCCTCTGCTAAAATATCCGAAAGCAGTGCCTGGAGCTGAATTTCTCCGATCTCGCCGCGCGTCTTGACATTCGTCAGGAGTTTTTTCAAGTCGCCCACGCCGTTTGCAAGCGTCTGCATCTCGCCCAGTCCCTTATAGACCTGCTCCAGACGTTCATTGACTGCCGAAAATGCCTGCTTCATGCGTTCATCCAGCACCTTCTGCATCTTCTCATCCACGACCTTGCGCATTTCGTCCAGCTGTCTGGTCTGCTCCGCCTGCATCTGCTGGAGTCCCTGTCCGATGGTCTGCCGGATGCCGGAGAGCTTTTGCTCGTTTTCCGCCGCAAAGGTGCGCAGACGTTCTTCCGTGCGCAGGGTAAGGGCTTCACTGTTCTTCTTGATCTCCGCAAGATCATGGCGCGTCCGGTCACTGATGTAGTCCATCTTTTCTTCCTGCGCCGATGCCGCCATCTGCTGATCCTCGCGCAGAAGCTTTGCCATACTCTCGAAGTATTTGGAAGAAGCCTCCTGCGAGGTCTGCACCGAGGCATAGATCTGCGTCATACGCTGCTGGAGCTTGTCAAACTCCTCTTTTTGTACGATGTTCTGGGGCTTTTGCTGTATCTGCTCCATGAGCCGCCGGAGCATGACCGCCTGCACGGCGCAGACAATGCCGATGACGGCACAGAGTATCAGTACGAGCCAGAGTAAAATTTCCTGCATGTTCGGTGTCCTTCCTTTTCCTTTGTATATTTTCAGTAAAATCGGGCATTCTGTGGATACATCATATTATTTTCGGGAGGTGGTTTTCCGATGAGAACTGCAAAACTGGGCATTCCCTTTCTGATCGGCTTCTTTCTCTATGCCATGATCGAGATCACGGCGCGGGGCTATACCCACTGGACAATGGCACTGACCGGCGGTTTTGTCCTGACGATGCTCTATCTGCTGTTTACCGGTGCACCGGAACGCCTGCCCCTGCCGGTGCAGTACCTGCTGGGGGCGGTCATCATCACCTCGGCGGAGCTGTTGGTGGGGCTTCTGGTCAACGTCCGCATGGGCTGGGACGTATGGGACTACAGCGATCTGCCGATGAATTTCCGCGGTCAGATCTCCCTGCTCTACAGCACCTTCTGGTTCTTCCTCTGCATTCCGGCGAGGATGATCTGTATGAAACTGGAACGTTTTTTGTCACGGTGGGATTGAAGCACGTTTTGACACGCCCATTCATAAATCTCCTCCAAAATCGGCAAAGGGGGATGGCAATATCAACGGCTTAATTCAAATGTTTTTGCTCTGCAACTTCTGTCAAAATCGACAAAGGGGGTGGGGTGACGGAAGGGGT
>JAZQCT010000031.1:0-27791 GCA_045546475.1 Oscillospiraceae bacterium | reverse complement strand
TTTGATTTCCGTCTGCTTCCTGAAGATGATTTGCAGTTTGTTGTTTCTCTTATTAACAACAGACCTCGCAAGTGTCTCGGCTTTCTTTCTCCGCTTGAATTTATTTCTGCTAAGTGTTGCACTTGACTTGACAATCTGCCCTGCACCATCCGGTACGGTGGCAAATAACAGCATACAAGCCAGCAGGGGAGCAAGCAGGTTCTTCAGCATTCTATCATCTCCTTACTCTTCAAACGAAAATAACTCCTCCACCGTCACCCCGAACACCTTTGCAATGTCCATCGCAAGCTTCAGGGAGGGATTGTACTGCCCCTTTTCCAGCCGGATGATCGTTTCACGCCGTACCCCGACAAGCTCCGCAAGATCCCCCTGTTTCATGCCCGTTTTGGCACGGTATTCCTTCAGTTTTGTAATCAGCTCCGGCATGTTATTCCGCCTCATCCTCGTCGGAAATGCTGTACTTCCGCTCGATCAGCAGGAAAAATCCGCTGCGCAGTCCGAAAAACATGCTGAATAACATGAAAAAGGCACTGCCGATGTTGGAAGCGTCCAGTTTCACTGTGATGCTGAAATCCAGAACACTCAGCACGGAAACACCGATTAGTCCCAGTATCACCAGTACTGCGCAGGTGTATCCCTCAGCCTTGTTCATGCTCTCCTTTGCCAATTCATCCTCTTTGATTGGCTGTGAACCAAATTTCGGCGAGAGCCACCAAGAAATTGCGGCAATTGTGAAAACACAGAGCAGAATACTGATGAGCAGGGGAATGGTCTGCCCGCGAATCCCCATGAAATCCATCACCAGATTAGAGCCGTTGGAAAGCATCAGCGAAAAATAGGCAAAAAATGCTGCCTTATGTTCCTGATACAATGTCCGTGCCTTTTTCGTCTTTTCCATTCTCATTACCTCCGTTTGTGTGATGTTTTTGTCACCTGATGTGATAATTATATCACACTTGATTTGCAAAGTCAATAGGTAAGTGACAAATTTATCACTTTTGGAAAAATGTACAGATTTTGAACATGGAATTTGTAGAAAACAGAGAATCCGCCCCACACAGGAGGCGGATCGGTTATCCTCCGGGATGACCGCTGTCATAGACTCGTGTCGCCGTTCCGGATTCGTCGTATTCGATGTAGTAATAATGTCTGAGGTGATCCGGATCAATCCGGAACAGACTGCCGTGATCCGTATAAATATAATATCCCACACGTCCGGTACTTCCATTCCGGTATGCACCAAGGTCGGGTGCGCCGTACCGCTCTTCGATTTCCTCCATATGCCGACCGATCACCCACCAGTCGTTATAGCGGTGATCCGTCGGATGGGAGGCAAGAAACAGAATACCTGCGATCAGGGGCAGAGCAATGCCTGCGATGAGCAGATAGCGTTTTCGCATGATGTTCCTCCTTACGGAAAGCATTTCCCCTGCCATGAATCCAGCTCTTTCTGCCTCTTGTCGATGCCGCCGAGCGTCCGGATCTTGTCCATGCTCCACAGCGGTGCAAGGAGCTTCGCCTTTTCGCCGTCGCCCGTCACCCGTTCGATCACCGTTTCCGGCGGCAGGCATTCCAGCTGTTTCACAACGGTTTCGATATAATCTTCCTGCGTCATGGGGATGATCTCCCCACGTTCAAAACGCTCTGCATATCTCGTGCCTTTCAGAATATGCAGAAGCTGGATCTTCATCGCCTGCGGATGTAATTTTCCCAGAATACGGGCAGTTTCGATCATATCCTCCATGCTTTCGCCGGGCAGACCGTTGATGATATGCAGGCAGGTGCGGATACCGAGGGACTGGAGTTTCCCGTAGCTTTCCAGAAATTCTGCGAATGTATACCCACGCCCGAAATCTGCCGCCGTCCGGTCATGTGCCGTCTGGATACCCAGCTCCACGGTGAGATAGATCCGACGGTTCAGATCGGCAAGATAGGAAAGCACATCCTCCGGCAGGCAGTCGGGGCGTGTGCCGATGGAAATGCCGCAGATATGCGGATGTGCAAGAGCTTCCTCGAACAGCTCACGCAGTCGGGGGACGGGGGCGTAGGTATTGGTATGCACTTGGAAATAGGCGATTGCCCTTGCATCCTGATTCCGGCGGCGGATGCGTTCCATTTCGAGATCGAGCTGATCGGGGAGGGGCAGGGGCTTTGTGAATGCGCCGCTGCCGCCGTCGCAGAATGCACAGCCGCCATGTCCCTTTGTGCCGTCGAGATTCGGGCAGGTAAAGCCGCCGTCGAGGACGGCTTTGTAAATTCTGCCGCCGAATTTCTCCTTATTATAATAGTACAGTGTGTGGTAGCGTTTGTTGTCATGGGAATAGGGGAATGGGTTCATTCTTCCGTCACCCCGTTCACCTGTAATATCCATGCGGAGAGGTTGAGATTTCGGTATGGATCTTCCGCACATTTCGCAAGATGCTTGTTGATTACGGCATCAACCGGTGCGTTTTTTCCGACCCTGCATTCTGCAAGCTCACCGTTCTGGTAGGTGGAGAGAACGGCGGCAGCATCTGCAGACATATGCCAGTAGATCATATCCGTGTCAAGCTCCTCGAGGTGTCCTGCAAGGCACATTTCCGCATTATACCGTGTCATCCACGCATCCGGACGGGAGAAGCAGAGCAGACCGAACATCACCGTAAATGCAGCAAATCCGATTTTGCATACGTGCAGATTCATCCTGAACTGACGGATGATGACCAGCACGAACAAGATCACCAGCAGGAGCATGAACCAGGTGGTGTACACGCGCAGCTGTGTCATGCCGTAATTGGCGATATACAGGAACATTTTCGCCAATGCCGTACCTGCCAGAATGAGGGAGGAAACGGAGAGAAAGAGCGTGTAAACTTTCAGCATCATGGGCTTGACCACACCGCAGAGCTTGGCACAGAAGCTCATCACGCCGATCACAGCGGCATTGATGCAGCACACCCAGCACAGCTCGAAGAAGCCCTTGCGTGCATATTCCGCATAGGTGAGGTTTTCCGCAAGTTCACCTGTGAAGCCGCCCAGAAAATACTGGAACTGGGATACAAAGAACATCACATAGAGGATGCAGATGGGGGTCACAGCCGCATAGACCATGGGATTCGGGAGGAAGCGCAGACCAAGAATACTGCGTTCACAGTCTGCCTGTTCAAACAAGGGCAGATTCTTTCCGGTTACATTGCTGTACAGCAGACTGAACAGCCAGAAGCCAGCCAGTGCACCGAAGGCGAGATGGGGGATCAGCACTATCAGCTCTTCATCCGGCTCAAAGAGCAGGCTTTCGATCATCCGGTTCATATTATGATCCGCACTGCACAGGAGCGCGGCAACCGTAACAGTGACGGGAACCGCAATAAGCAGACCGCCGAGAATATAGAGCAGATTTCTGCCGCCCGTGCTGCCCCTGACAGCGGATACTGCCGCCGCCGGACATCTGCCGAAATTGGCAAAGGGACTTGCAAGAAATGCTTTCTGCAGGGAGTAGGGGAGGAACCGGAACACATTCCTCTCCGGATGGCAGACCGTATAGATGAACAGACTGCCCGCAAGCAGGAGGAAAACGGTATTCAGGGATTTGAGGAATCCGTTCGCTGTAATGGTGTAGACTGCGGAAAAGAGATAGAGTACTGCCGCAAGGGCTTTGTGCTGTTTCCGGAAGGTCTTCCCGCTTTTGCGCAGATACACGATGCAGAATGTGAATACACCCCAGAAAAACAGGGTCGTCAGCAGACCTGTGACATGGTACAAACACAGCCGGATGAAGAGAAATCCAGCCAGCATGGCGAGAAATGCGGTGATCTGTTCCTTTCTGGCATAGGTTTCAGCGGGCTTTTCTGCCGGTGCAGGAGCTTCCGGCAGAGGCAGTGTGTTCGCCGTACCATAGATCTCGTTGTAGGATTCAGTCATGATGTTCTCCTTTCAGTCGCAGTGCGATGATAGTCAGCAATGTTCCGATCGCATAGCAAAGCACATCCCGCCAGTCCGCTCTCGTGCCGAGGATCACGGCAGGGAGCGAACCCTCCGCAAATCCCAGCAGCTCAGCAAAACGGAGCAGCTGCAAAAGCTCCATAAAGCATCCGAGTCCGAACAGCCAGAGCGGCAGGGAACGGGGGAGTGCATTCGTAAAGATGCGGATCAGGCAGTACAGCAGCGGCAGCACCAGCACATCCCCGCCATAGCCCCGCACCCAGCCGGAAGTGAATCTGCCGATGCAGATCTCAATGAAGAGGAGTGCGAGAAATGCCGCAAAATAGGGAAGCGCACGTTTCATTCTGCATTCTCCGAATCTACAATGACGGTCACTTTCGCTTCTCTGGATTCGGACATTTCCCCTGTTGCAGAAACTGTCACTTCCAATGTTCCCTCACTGTCGCCGACATACAGGGATTGTCTGTCACTCGTGACACAGGCATTGACGGGGGTGGTGTCATCAGAATCAAACCACATACTCATAGAAATTGCTTTTTCAACTTCGATGTCCGCAAGCTCCGTGATATGCAGTGTGCTGCCGGAAGCAGCATGAATGGGACCATTCACAGTAATCTCGGGAACCGCATTGACATAGGTAAACAGTCCCCAGATCAAAGACGCTGCACAGGCAAACAGGAATACGCCCAGAACAGCCGCAATTGTTTTCAATACCCTTTTGATGGTCATGATTCATCTACCCCCTTAAATTCCAATACATCTCCCGGCTGACAGCGGGGAACCCCCGCTGGTGAGATGTTTCCTTTTGTGCTTCGCACAAGCGGAAACAAACTTTTATGGATGTTCATCATTCTTCCTCCCTGAACTCCAGTATATCTCCAGGTTGGCACTGTAAGATTTCACAGATCTTTTCCAGTGTGGAAAAGCGGATGGCTTTGGCTTTTCCGGTCTTGAGGATGGACAGATTCGCGGGTGTGATGTCGATCTTCTTGGCAAGCTCTCCGGAGGAGATCTTCCGCTTTGCCATCATGACATCTAAGTTTACAATAATCGGCATAGGAAACCTCCTTTAAATGGTGTAGTCGTTTTCTTCCTTCAGTTCCACGGCTTTTTCAAAGACATTTTTCAGAACCCGCAGGATCAAGCCGAAAAAAGCCGCCGCCAGAGCAACCACGAAGCTCAGAGAACGCCAGATGCCGAACACGCCGAACGGGATCGCCGCCAGCAGACAGCACCAGGAAATGATGCGCAGGCACTTGCAGTTCTGGGCAGTGAATACTTCGTCCTTTTTGATGTTCTGCAAAAGCTTGCCGAGAGCCCACAGGCAGACCATACCGCAGACCGCCGCAAGATACAGGCAGATGGAAAGCGGCAGCGCAACACGCCCGCCGAGCAGCCCGATGCCCTCGCCGTAAACCGCGTCATACCATTCGGTGATGACCGGTACACAGCACATCAGGATCGGGATGAACACGAACAGCACACGCACGAGAATGATGGAAAGCTGTAAGGATTTGGTTTTGTTCCACATAGTTGTTACCTCCGTCATGGATTTGATGATGTTTCTATTATAACACGCTGAATATCATTTGTCAAGTACTTTTTATTGATTTTCGATAATTATTTTCTTTTGGACGGATATGTTGACGGATGGAGGAAATTTGTGGTATAATGGAAGCAGGAAGGAGATGGGAAAATGAGATTGAAAGTTCCCGTACATCGGAGAATTGAGCCTGACGAACACGCAAAGCCCTATGCAGAAAAATGGCGGATGAACAGAATACTGACTGCGTCAGTGATTTTGCTGATGTTCGTCATCACAGTGATTTCACATTTATTTCATTTTACCCTGTTTGATCTGGTGTTTGCCGGTGTTTGCGTTTACATGCTGTGTCATACAAAGGACAGCGAACAATTCCGAAAAGAGATCGGTATGCTGGAACTGGATGAGGAAATCGTATTCAGTCTGATTGACAACGAAAAGAGTTTTCTTTGTAAAACGTATCAATATGATGAGATCGCGGAGCTTTGTATCGGTGAATGTCCGGTGCAGTTTTTCGGCAGGAAATCCCGAGGTGCAGTATTCAGTGCAGAGGAATGGCGGGCGATTTATGGAGGCAACTACATCATTGCCCTTGATGCAGACGGCAGTCCATTGTTTGCGTGCAGCTACAGTGAATCTGTTTGGAAATATCTTGAAGAAAAATGCCGCAACAGGGAAGTGCAGGTTCTCACCGCAGATGCATATACAGAAAGGCTGCATGAACACAGTGTCATTGCACAGCTGACAATGAAAGAAAACGGCGGTCAGGAAATCCTGGATCAATATGAGGGGTATGTCAATTAACCGCAAATTTCCACAAACCCCTTGCCAAACCGGGAAAAATATAGTATAATAAGCACAGGAAGATCTATTCGTGCAGATGGTTCTTCTGAAATCAGGACGCAGGCAAGCTTTCAGCGCAGGAAGGGAACGATGGCAGCAGCTATACCATCCGTGCGTAATGCGAGCGCAGGCTCTGCGCGGAATGGAGTGTAGAAATTATGGCATATGTAATTGGTGTCGATCTCGGTACAAGCGGCACAAAAACCGTCCTCTTTGATGAAATGGGCAGGGTCATCGCCTCCCATACCATCGAATATCCCATGTACCAGCCGAAGAACGGCTATGCCGAGCAGGATCCTGCCGACTGGCGTGAAGCTGCCTTCAATACGATCAAGGCGGTTATGGACAAGAGCGGCGTATCCGCGGATGAAGTCAAGGGCATTGGTCTGTCCGGTCAGATGCACGGTCTTGTCATGCTCGACAAGGACTGCAATGTGATCCGCAATTCCATCATCTGGTGTGACCAGAGAACCGCAAAGGAATGCGATGAAATTACTGAAAGAGTCGGCAAGGAACGCCTGATCGAGATCACCGCAAACCCCGCACTCACAGGCTTCACCGCATCCAAGATCCTCTGGGTGCGCAACAATGAACCCGAAAACTACGACAAGTGCCGTCACATCCTCCTCCCGAAGGACTATGTGCGCTACTGTCTGACCGGCGAATTTGCAACTGAAGTATCCGATGCTTCCGGTATGCAGCTGCTCGATATTCCGAAGCGTCAGTGGTCGGATGAAGTGCTGGAGAAGCTGGACATTGACAAATCCATGCTGGCGAAAGTCTACGAAAGCCCCGAAGTCACAGGCGGTCTGACCGCTGCGGCTGCCGCAAGATGCGGACTCAAGGCTGGTACGATCGTGGTCGGCGGTGCGGGCGATAATGCCGCTGCGGCTGTCGGTACGGGCGTTGTCCGTGACGGCAAGGCATTCACTACCATCGGTACAAGCGGCGTGGTATTTGCGCATACCTCCGATATTACCATTGACAAGGGCGGCAGAGTGCATACATTCTGCTGTGCTGTGCCGGACTGCTGGCATGTCATGGGCGTGACACAGGGTGCAGGTCTGTCCCTGAAGTGGTTCAGAGATCAGTTCTGCAATGCCGAAAAGGAAACCGCAAAGGCAATGGGCGTGGATCCCTATTATCTGATGGATAACGCGGCTCTCGAATCTCCGATCGGTGCGAACAAGCTGCTGTATCTGCCGTATCTGATGGGTGAGCGTACACCGCATCTTGACCCGAATGCAAGAGGCGTATTCTTCGGTCTGTCTGCGATCCACGAAAAGCGTGATATGCTCCGTGCCGTGATGGAAGGCGTAACCTATTCCCTGCGTGACTGCGTGGAGGTATGCCGTGAAATGGGCGTTTCCGTGAGCGATATGATGGCTTGCGGCGGCGGCGGTTCGTCCCCTGTATGGAGACAGATGCTTGCCGATCTCTACAATTGTCCGGTCAAGACGGTTGATTCCAAGGAAGGCCCTGCGCTGGGCGTGGCAATTCTGGCGGCTGTCGGTGCAGGTATGTACCCGAGCGTTCCGGAGGCATGTGATGCGATCATCTATACTGCAAATGTACAGGAACCTGTACAGGAGAACGTACCGGAATATGAGAAGTACTATCAGCTCTACCGTGAGATCTATCCGGCACTGAAAGCACAGTTCCAGAAACTTGCGGCAGTATAATACAACAAAACAGCCTGAGAAGTCTCAAACTTCTCAGGCTGTTCAGTTTGTCGAAAAACCTAAAATCAAACGCAGAGCGATAGCTCCGCAAAAGGGGTTCGGGGACGAAGTACCCAAACGGGGTTCCAAGGGGCGCAGCCGCCTCCACTAAAAGCCCCTCACCCGTTGGGGGAGGGGCTGGGGGATTATCTTTACACACACGCGACTTAAAGCACCTTCGATAAAAATTCCTGCAGTCTCGGATTTTTCGGGTTTGCAAAAAATTCCTGCGGCTCGTTTTCCTCCATGATCTGTCCATTGTCCATGAAGACCACGCGGGATGCTACTTCACGCGCAAAGCCCATTTCGTGAGTAACGACCACCATCGTCATGCCCTCTGCGGCAAGCTCCCGCATCAGCTCCAGTACCTCGCCGACCATCTCCGGGTCAAGTGCAGAGGTAGGTTCATCAAAGAGGATCACATCCGGATTCATGGCAAGCGATCTTGCAATGGCAATTCGCTGCTTCTGACCGCCGGAAAGCTGGTTCGGATACTGCTCTGCCTTGTCGGAAAGTCCGACCTTTTTCAGCAGCTCATCCGCCTTTATATCCGCCTCCGCCTGCGTCATGAGCTTCAGCTTGACGGGGGCAAGGGTGATGTTTCTGCGGATGGTCAGATGGGGAAAGAGATGGAAGTGCTGGAATACCATGCCCATCTTTTCACGCACCGCATGGAGCTGCTTGTCGTTCATTGCTGTCAGATCCTCGCCCTCGAACAGGATCTGTCCGGAGGAGGGCTGCTCCAGACGGTTCAGGCATCGCAGAAAAGTACTCTTGCCGGAACCGGAAGGCCCGATGATAACCACCTTTTCGCCTTTCTGGATGGTCGTATCAATGCCTTTCAGAATGTGCAGATCTCCGAAGGACTTATGTAATGCTTTAACCTCGATCACTCTTGGACAGCCTCCTTTCAAGTCGGGATACCAGCCAGCTGAGTATCATGACCATGATCAGATAGATCAATGCCACAGCAATCAGCGGGAGGAATGCTTCATAGGTCGCACTGCGGATGATGTCGCCGCCCTTGGTCAGATCGGTCAGGGCAATGTAGCCTGCAACCGAGGTCTCCTTCAGGAGAACGATAAATTCATTCGCCAGTGCCGGCAGAATGTTGCGCAGTGCCTGGGGCAGAATGATAAAGAGCATGGTCTTCGGGTAGTTCAGACCAAGGCTTGCGCCGGCTTCAAACTGTCCGTTGTCGATGGACATAATGCCGGAGCGCACGATCTCTGCCACATATGCCGCAGAGTTAAGACCGAACGCCAGCACTGCCACGAAAATTTTATCAATGTTGACCGACGCAAAAATGACAAAGTAAATGATAAGGAGCTGTACAACCACCGGTGTGCCGCGGATGACGGTCAGGTAGATCTTGGCGAGAAAATTGAGGATTTTCATTTTGCCGGTCTTGTCATGCGTCGCACGGATGATGGCGATGAGAAATCCCAGCACCACGCCGACGATCACGGCAAAAAATGTCACGATCAGCGTTGTCTTCAGACCGTCCGCCAGATACATCCAGCGGTCGTCCTCAATGAAGGTCGAATACAGCTTGTCGCTGAATTGTTCGAGAAAATTCACAGGCAGCCTCCTTAATCCTTACGGACGATGATCACCTGTGTGGAAACCGCGTAGCCCTGTGTGAAGGAAACATTCTTTTCACGGTCCGGTGTGACGGACAGACCGGCAACACCAACATCCGCCTTGCCGGAATCCACTGCAGCGATGATGGAATCAAATTCCATGTTCTCGACTACGAGTTCCATGCCCAGCACATCGCAGACAGCCTGCATCATATCCACGTCGATGCCGACGATCTCGCCGCCTTCCATGCTCTCATAGGGCGGAAATTCTGCATTGGTCGCCATGGTCAGTGTGCCGTTGTCACGGGAAACGCTTTCATCCGGTACATAAGAAACATAGTCCGCTTCGTCACCGATCCAGTGGGAGGTGATTTCGTCGAGCGTGCCGTCCGCTTTAAGCTGTGTCAGCGCGTCGTCGATCTTGTCGCCCAGTTCATCGTTGCCCTTCTTGTAGGCAATGGCATATTCCTCCTCTACGAACGGATCGGGGAGGATCTGGAGCGTATCATTCTTTTCCACGAATACCTTTGCCGGTTCGCTGTCAATAATAACAGCATCCACCTTGCCCTGCTTCAGAGCCTGTACGGCATCCGCGCCCTTGTTGTAGGGCTCAACGGTTGCGCCTTCCACATCACCGGCAAAAATATAACCGGTCGTGCCGAGCTGACAGCCGATGGTCTTGCCTGTGAGGTCGTCCGCGCTGTGAACGGTATTGGCAGGTACGCTGCCGCAGCCTGTCAGTGTGACAGCCAGCAAAGCTGCTGCGGCTGTCAGAGAGAGAGTTCTTTTCATCATGTGTAATTCCTTTCGTTTTTGATTGCACCGCCGTCCATGGCGAGTACACTTACTATTATTATAATCGAAAGTCTGAAAAAAAGCAAGCGTTATTGAAAGATTGCGTAAAAATCCGTCCCTCTGGAACAGCCGTGAAAAAATTTCTGTAACCCCTTGACAAATCCCCCTGTTTGTGGTATACTATATTCAGTTAGCAGTCGCTAACCAAAAAGGAGGAAGAAAATGAGTGTAGTTGTAATCGGCGGCAATGACCGCATGGCAACCAGATATAAGGACATCTGTAAATCGTTCAACTGTAAGGCAAAGGTCTTCACACAGATGCCGTCCGACTTTGAGAATAAGCTCGGAACTCCCGACCTGATGATCGTATTCACCAATACCTGCTCCCATAAAATGGTGGGCAGCGTGAACCGGAAATCCGCAAAGCATGACATTCCGGTTGCAAAGATCCACAGTGCCAGCGTCAGCGCACTGAAAAGCGTGCTGGAACAGTACTGCAGCTGACCGGAAGTTTCCATGCATATCATGCGCAGGACTGCGCATACTTTTCAGGAAGAGGGTTAGCCTTAACTAACCAAAGAAAGGAGTAGTGCCATGGGCAGCGCAGAGTACAGAAATTTCGGACAGAAGCTCGCACAGCATACCGCGCCCACACTGCTGGGCATCAAATGTGCAAGTCTTGTTTCGCTCAATAAAAACGAGTTCGATGTGGATGTGCATTCAGCAGCATTCAACCGCCGCGCGGCAGGGAAGGGGCTGCGGAGCCGGGTGCTTTGTGAATGCAGGAACCGTATGCTCCTGCTTGTCTACAGCGAAAAGCTCCTTTCTGCAAGACTTGCAGATCCGCAGGTGCGTAACATGCTGGAGGAATGCGGCTATCCTTCGGACGGCAGTCTGGAAGCCTGTCTGGCAGTGCTTTCCCGCCGTATCTGTCAGGAGGCTGACTTTCCGCATGAGATCGGTATTTTTCTTGGCTATCCGCTTGAGGATGTCATAGGCTTTATCGAGAACCGCGGAGAAAATTTCAAGCTCTGCGGATGCTGGAAGGTATACGGCTGTCCGGAGAACGCAAGGCGGATGTTTGCGAATTACGAAAAGTGCAGAAATTTTCTGTGCAATAAATTAAACGAGGGCGCGGATCTTTACCAGGCTCTCAAAATTTCATAATATTGGAGGTACATGACAATGAAAGCAGCAGTAATTTACTGGAGCGCAACAGGCAACACAGAGGTAATGGCAAAGGCGGTTGCAGAGGGTGCAGAGGCGGAGCTGTTCACAGTTTCCGGGTTCACCGGCAGTGTGGAGGACTACGATGCGATCGCATTCGGCTGCCCGGCAATGGGTGCCGAGGTACTGGAGGAAGATGAGTTCGAGCCGTTCTTCACCAACACAGAAACCAAGCTCGCAGGCAAGAAGGTAGCCATCTTCGGTTCCTACGGCTGGGGCGACGGCGAGTGGATGCGTAATTGGGAGGAGCGCGTAAAGGCACAGGGCATTGCGCTTGTCGGCGATGCAGGACTGATGCTCAACGAAATGCCCGACGACGACGGTCTGGAGCAGTGCCGCGCACTGGGCAGAATGCTGATCTCTTAACAAACAGAGCCTGTTCACAAAAGCGTGAGCAGGCTCTTATTCTTATTTGCGGGTGAGTTTTATTTGGCTTCTTTTCTTTGAGCCTGTGCTTCTATCAGTTCTGTGATGAGATACTCGACCTTTCCCTTATCCCGTTCTGAGAGGCAGTGCCAGCTATGCAGAAGATTCTGCTCATCTTCGCTTAGTGACTGTTCATTTCTGCAATGATGGCGACCAGCCAGATAATCAAGGCTCACACCATAGTATTCCGCAAGCTGAATTGCTCTCATGAACGGAATCTCCCGTTCTCCCTTTTCGTATTTTCCGTAATACTGAGCCGTTGTACCTAAAATTTCTGCAATCTCCGTCTGTGTTTTGTCTGAATCCTCTCTTAAATCACGAATCCTCTTGTACCAAGCCATAAATGACACTCCCTTCTACAAAGATTTTATCACATATGACTAAAAAGTATTGACTTTTCAATCTCAATAGACTATAATATAAATGATAACAGTCAGATGTGACTAAAAACATTCTGTTATCTTTAGTATTTTTGCATGGGAGGTTATCAATATGTGATATGGGTGTATTTTGAATGAAAACTTAACAGGAGAATCATTTAAAATTCAGAAATGGAGGATATTATGAAAGGTAAACGAATTGTAAGTATCATCACAATGATGGTGATGTGTCTGACAATGCTGGTGGTACTGCCGGAGGAGAGCAGGGTGAGTGCGGCGAGTGTTACATTATCTGCAAGTGATGTTGTTGCTGGACTTAATTCACAGGTTGGCGCGAGTTATCCAAGTGGCATGTGCTTAGCGTATATTGCAGATTTCTGGGCTGGAATGGGAGCAACCAGAAGTAGTGCATGTTGTGCATCCAAGTATGGCGATGGACATATTGATTCTACCTCAATGTCTAACATTCCGGTAGGTGCGGATGTCTATTTTGGAAACTGTGGAGGTGGTCCGTGCGGAACATGCGGAAACAGTTACTATGGACATATTGGGATTTATGTCGGAAATGGTGAGTTTGTACATGCAACTGGCGGTAAGGTACAAAAGACAGCTTTATCCAGTTGGAGTAGCAAATATCGTGGTTGGGGATGGCATGATTATGTTACTGTGAACGGAAATTTAACTCCTGACGGCTGTCTCGACAACTACTCCGGCGGTGAGGATTCCATCTATGTCAGAGGCTGGGGATATGACCCCGATGATACAAGTGCTTCAGCCAGAATTGACGTTTATCTCTGGAATCCATCCGATATGACAAATCCGGTTACCGGAGTCAGCACAACTGCAAATGTCAGCCGTGTGGACGTAGATAATGCTTTCGGCTGCGGTGCGAATCATGGTTTTGAAGCAACGCTTCCGGTATCCGTACCAGCGGGTACTTATTATCTGAATGCTGCTGTTATTGACACAGCCGGTGAGGGTGCATATTGGCTGGATGGCGGCAATGTTACCATTACTAATGCGCCAGTGGATGCAACAGCTCCAACCCTTACTTCTGTTACAATTTCTGATGTGACTGTAAATGGCTACAAGGTGACGATTGTTGCTTCTGATAACGTTGGGGTTACTAAGATCGCTGTTCCTACATGGACGGACAGCAATGGTCAGGATGATCTGTTCTCCGAATGGTGGAATACAGCTCTTGCAACAAAGGTCAATGATACTACATGGACTTATACAGTCAAGGTTACAGAACACAATAACGAACGCGGTTGGTATAACACGGATGTGTATGTTTATGACGCAGCTGGAAATGAAATAAGTACGCGTCGGCGCACAAGTGTTGGTCTTTTTACCCTGAATATCAACCCCAACGGCGGTTCAATCAAAAATGAAAGCGGCACAGTTGTGACGACAACTGTGAAAACTACCAAGAACTTGCTGATTTATAAGGGACATAATCACAATTCATTAGCATGGACAAAACCTTCACGAACTGGTTATACGTTCACAGGGTATTACACTGCGGCTTCCGGCGGGACAAAAATCTATGGTGCAGACGGAGCGTGTCTGAACGAGGGAACATATTTCAAGGATGATACCTACCAAAAAGCATCCGACCTGACCGTATACGCCCAATGGACCCCCAACAAATACACCATAACATTCAAACCCACCGGCGGCACCTGCGACCCCACCAGCAAATCCGTCACCTACAACAGCACCTACGGCGAACTGCCCAAGCCTACTTGGAAAGGTCATGTTTTCCAGGGGTGGTTCACCGCTGAAACCGGCGGTACACAGATCACCAAGGACAGCAAGGTAACGATCACCGCAAATCAGACACTGTATGCACAGTGGATACTCAATTCCTATACGATTACCCTCGATCCCAATGACGGAACGGATGAAACAACATCCATCAGAGCCACCTGGAGCAAGGGCTATGGAACACTCCCCGAACTCACAAGAGCAGGCTACACCTTCCTCGGCTGGTTCACAGCCGCAGACGGCGGCACGGAAGTCACCGTATCGACAACAGTAGCAACAAACTATGACCACACCCTCTACGCCCATTGGTCAAAAAATGAAATCCCCGGCGATGTCACCGACAACGGCATTCTCGGCGTGACGGATGCTGTCATGATGCAGAAATATCTGCTCAATGCCGGTACAATGACAGCCCCTGCAAGGGGTGATCTCACCGGTGACGGCGCGGTCAATGCTTTCGACCTTGCAGTCCTCAAGCGAAAGCTTCTCGCACAATGATCCGGCATATGCTCAGTAAATAAAAAAACCACCGTATCCAGAAAGATACGGTGGGCGGCGGATCGCCGCTGATAGGATGCCGCCTTATGCACTCCGTGCAAGCGGCAGCAAAAAAACCACCGTATCCCGAAAGATACGGTGGTTTACTTTGTGTACAGAAACTCCGCCTTATTCAGCCTGGGGAGCTTCTACAGGACATGCAGCTGCACATGCGCCGCAATCCAGACATGCGTCTGCATCGATCACATACTTGTCATCACCAGCAGAGATTGCGCTTACCGGGCACTCAGCCTCACATGCGCCGCAGCTGATGCAAGCATCAGAAATTGTATATGCCATTACTTCTTACACCTCCGGATATGGATTTAAGAATACTTGAAGTATCCTGTACTTCTATTCTATCATATTTTCAGAAAAAATCAAGTCTTTTCTCAAAAAAGTTTTATTTTGTCGGAGAAAATTCAAATATGTCAAAATTCTGAACATCAAATCTACCGAAAAACTGTCATTTTATGCATTTTCATATTTCATTAACTGTTTTAACATTATCATATTCAAGAAGCATTTTATCGGATATGTGAATAGTACCAAAACACTATGGATGTTTTTTGTATATTCTATGTGAAAAAAGCTTGACAGAAAGGGCGGTTTCCTGTTATAATGTATATGTATGATTGCGCCGTGACTGTTCTGTGATGGTGTGATGATATACGGTACGTTCCCTGCAGCGTGCAACGCAGGGAGGTCCGGCAGAAATTATCGCTGCTGCCTTGTACAGCAGCCGAGAAAGGCGGAGATCAATTGAAAAGCAAACGAATGTCCGTGCGGCTTGTCAGCGTGCTGTTAGCGGCATTTCTTGCGTCGCAGGCATTTCCGATGACGGCGTATGCCGACATAGAAGTGCCCGACAGCGAAGATGCTGCGGCATTGACCTTAACAGCGGTCGATGCTGCGGACGCGGTATCCGAAGCGGAAGCAGACGCGCTCTATGTGGAGCAGGCGACCTACAGCGACTACTATGATACCTACGCGGGCGAGCATCGCCCCGACCAGGAGATCATGGTGCGCGGCACCTCCTGCACCTCATGGGAGTATGACCAGGAGGAGGATGTCTCCAAGGGAAGCTGCGGCGCAGAATATTCCCAGGAGAACAAGGATGATATTCTCATCTGGAACGCCTCCGACGGCTCTGTGACCTATGAGATCACAGTACCGGAAACCGGCATCTATTGTATGGAGCTTTCCTACCTGCCCATCCCGTCCAATATGGCGAACATTGAGTTCAGCGTCCTCATCGACGGCAAGTCCCCCTATGATACAGCGTCCCGTGCAACGCTGAATAAGGTGTATGTCAATGACGGTGAGATCGAACTGGATTCCAAGGGCAACCAGGTGCGCCCCGCACAGAAGCAGATCGGCATGTGGCAGACCACACCCCTGATGGATGTGGATGGTCTGTTCAACGATCCGCTGATCTTTTATCTGGAGGAGGGCGAGCATGAGCTTACCCTGGATATTGCCAAAGGCTATTTTGCACTGGAATATCTGAAATTCTGTAATTTTGACGCACTGCCTGCCTACGAAGAATACAAAAACAGCGTGGACAGCAGTGTGACCGTGGAGGGAACGCCTTCCACCCTCATCCGCATCGAGGGCGAGGATGCCGCTTACAAGAGCGCGTCCACACTCTACCCCACAGCGGATAATTCCAGCTACCTTGCCTCCCCGTCCAACCCGGCAAAGACCGTATACAATACCATCGGTGCCGGCAACTGGACAAAGGCAATGCAGACCATCACCTGGGAGATCCCCGCAGAGGAGCTGCCGGAGGACGGCTGGTACAAGATCGGCATCAAGGCGCGCCAGTCCACCATGCGCGGCTTCTATTCCAACCGCAGAATGTATGTAGACGGCGAGGTGCTCTGCGAGGAGCTGAACCAGATCAAGTGCTATTACGATACCGAGTGGCAGGTGATCTCTCCGACCGATACGGACGGTGAGGATATTTATGTGTATCTCACAGGCGGTCAGGATCATACCATTTCCATGGAGGTCATGCCCGGTGAGATCGGCGAATCCATGCGCGTGCTGGATGCCGCTGTGCTGGACATCAATACCTACTACCGCAAGATCCTGATGATCACAGGACCTTCCCCCGATAAGTATACCGATTATTATGTACATGAAAAGATCCCGGAGCTGCTCGATGAATTTCAGCGTCTGTCCGATGATCTGAAGAAGATCAAGAATGACATTGAAACACTGGCAGGCTCGGAGGGTTCCGAAGCGGCAGCTCTGGAGCGTATGTATCTCGTGCTGGACAACTGCATCGACGAGCCGCTGAAGATCCCGGATTACCAGTCCCAGATCAAGGACAATATCACTGCCTTGTCGGCATGGATGTATGACTACCGCGGTCAGCCGCTGGAAGTGGATTATCTTGAGATTGCTTCCGCCGATCAGGAATTCAGCTCCGTCAAGGAGAATATGTTCAAGTCCATGGGCTTCGGCTGGCAGAGATTCTACAGCTCCTTCTTCGAGGACTACACCAACCTCTCCGATGATACCGGCGAGGATGCCATCAATGTCTGGGTCAGCCTCGGACGTGACCAGGCAATGGTGGTAAAATCCCTCGTAGA
Organism: Oscillospiraceae bacterium; assembly: GCA_045546475.1. Taxonomy (GTDB): domain Bacteria; phylum Bacillota; class Clostridia; order Oscillospirales; family Ruminococcaceae; genus UBA3855. Next base: position 10,445 of record JAZQCT010000031.1, on the reverse strand, counting down.
TTCTGAATTTGCGCCGAATCATGACGCAAATATTGCAGTCAACCTCGTTGTCGGCGGCGTTGTCGAAGCAACACTTGCCGGAAAAGGTCCGGACGTGGCACTCTTCCTCGGCGGTGAATTTCCCGTCAACCTCGCTGCAAGAAATCTGCTCGTGGATATGAAGGCAGAGTATGCAGACTATGAGAAAGTCGCATCCCGCTTCCAGAAATATGCAGCCACCCCCTATACTTATGAGGACGGCGTATACGGCGTTCCGCTGACGCAGAGCTGGGCAATGATGTTCTACCGTAAGGACATTCTCTCCGAAATGGGCTTTACAGGACCTCCGGAGACATGGGATGATGTCATCGACATGCTGCCGGCTCTCCAGAGAAATTATATGTATGTCGGTCTGGTGCTGCCGGTCGTATCCGGTACAAATGCCACCATTTCTGCGGCAACCGAGTCCGGTCATACCTTCGCAGCCCTGATGCTCCAGAAGGATACGAACTATTATAATGATACCCTGACGCAGACCACCTTTGACAGCATCGAAGCCGTGCAGGCGTTCGAGCAGTGGACTGACCTGTATACCAAGTACGGCTTTGAGCAGAGCTATGACGGCTTCAGCCGTTTCCGTACCGGAGAGTATCCGATCGTCATTTCTGATTATTCCTTCTTCAACCAGCTGACCGTAGCATCCCCTGAGATCAAGGGTCTCTGGGACTTCACCCAGATCCCCGGCACACTGCAGGAGGACGGCAGCATTTCCCACGCAGTCAACTCCACTTCCTCCGGCGCAGTCATCTTTGACAAGTGCAAGGACAAGGAAGGCGCATGGGAATTTATCAAGTGGTTTACCTCCGCAGAGGTACAGGTCGCATACGGTACGCAGATCGAGGGACTTTTAGGTCAGCTCGGCAGATATACCCCTGCCAACACCGAAGCCCTGAAGCAGCTCTCCTGGTCGAAGGATGAACAGGCGACCCTGCTGGAAGCGCAGAGCGAGCTGAAGGAAATTCCGATCATTCCTGCATCCTATGCAGTGACCAGAAATATTATGAATGCATTCCGTGAAACGGTCAACAACAACGAGAATCCCCGTGACACGCTGCTTTGGTACAACCGTGATATCAATACGGAAATCACCAGAAAGCGTGAGAATCTCGGATTGGAAACCGAATAGCGCAGAGCCTGCGCTGGCGTTACGCATGGATGGTATTTCCGTCAGCGAAAGTTCACTACTTGCGACGGCAGTACCGTCTGCCGCGTGATTCCTTTGTCTTCGACAAGCGGAATCATAGCTATTGTTGGTTTTAAATAGCGCAATACCGTTTCCTTAGGAGGAGTCATATCGGTGCAGGGTCTGCACCGGCGTAAAATAATAAATAAGGAGGGGTTTCATTTGGATAGTGCTGCAATCGGAAAACGCAGCAAAGCGGAAAACAGACGTTTGATCTGGCTGCAAATGAAACAGAATAAGGAATGCTATCTCATGATGCTTCCGTTCATGGTGATCTTCTTCATTTTCACCACCGTACCCGTAATCATGTCCCTGCCAATGGGCTTTACGGATTTTGACATGGTACAGCTCCCGAAATTCGTGGGTCTGTCCAATTACACCACTCTGTTCCTGAATGACAGTATCTTCATTCAGTCCATCAGAGTGACACTGGTATTTGCCATCTTCACAGGACCGCTGAGCTATGTGCTCTGCTTCCTGCTGGCATGGCTCATCAATGAGCTTCATCCCAAGCTGAAAACCATCTTCACCCTGATCTTCTATGCACCGTCCATGGCGAATGTCTACACGGTATGGCAGCTGATCTTCAGCGGTGACTCCTATGGTTATCTCAACTCCGTTCTGCTGAATCTGGGCATCATCACATCCCCGATCCAGTGGCTGACGGACGGCGAGTATGTGCTGGGCGTGACCATCGTGGTACAGCTCTGGCTGTCGCTCGGTGCAGGCTTCCTGTCCCTGCGTGCCGGCTTCCAGAACATTGACCGCTCCCAGTACGAGGCTGGTGCCATCGAGGGCATCAAGAACCGCTGGCAGGAGCTGATCTACATTACCATCCCGTCCATGGGACCGCAGCTGATGTTTGCGGCGGTTATGCAGATCGTCAGCTCCTTCACCGCCGGTACCGTTGCACAGAGTCTGGTCGGCTTCCCCAGCACGGACTACAAGGCGCACACCATCATGACCCATGCCTATGACTACGGCTGGGTGCGCTATGAGATGGGCTATGCGTCCGCGATCTGTATGGTACTCTTCATTGCCATGTTCCTTGTCAACAAGCTGATCAGCAAGGTACTGAGCAAGTACATGGACTAAGGAGGTGCCGGAATGACTGATACGAAAAAACTGAAAGCCTCCAACAAGCAGGCTGGCAGGAAGATCGGCGGAACCGTTGCGATCTTTGTATTCCTGCTCCTGCTGGGCACCTTCATGGCACTGCCCATCTATCTGGCATGTGTTATGTCCATCAAGCCGGTGCATGAGCTGTTCGTGTTCCCGCCGAAGCTCTATGTCATCGACCCGACGCTGGACAACTTCAAGGATATGTTCGCGACCCTCTCCGATATGTGGGTTCCGTTCTCCCGTTATGTCTTCAACAGCGTATTTGTAACCGTATGCGTTACTGTGGCACAGTGCGTCTTTGCCTCCATGGCAGCGTTCGTACTGGCAAAGTGCAAGTTCCCCGGCAACAAATTCCTCAACAGCGTGATCGTTGTATCCCTGCTGTACCAGTCCAACGTTATCTACATCATGCAGTATATCGTTATGGCACAGCTCGGCATGATCAATACCTACTGGGCACTCATCCTGCCTTCCGTTGCATCCCCGATGTGTCTGTACCTGATGCGTCAGTCCATGACCACCATTCCGGATGCGATGATCGAAGCAGCTAAGGTGGACGGTGCGAATATGTTCACCATTTGCTGGAAGATCGTCTTGCCCAACCAGAAGCCCGCGCTGATGACCATGATCATCTTTGCCTTCCAGGCAGCCTGGAACATCCAGGGCGGTACGCTGGTTTATAAGGAATCCCTCAAGACCCTGCCCACTGTTGTACAGCAGGCAGCAAGCTCCGGTCTTGCAAGAGCCGGCGTTGCCATGGCAGCAGCCGTGTTCATGCTGATCCCGCCCATTGTCATTTTTATGCTTGCCCAGAAGAACGTTATCGAAACGATGGCGCACTCCGGCATCAAGGACTAAGAAAGGGGAGTACATATGAAGCGAAATCTGAAAACGCTCCTGACGGCTGCCCTTGCTGGTGTGATGACCGCTGTATGCAGCATGAACCTGATGGTTTCTGCTGAGGAGCATTATGACGTTTACAACTACGACCGCTGGAACGAAGCGATCCCGTCACAGGCGGGCTATCTCGCAACCCGTTCCGTATCCGGTCTTGATCTCGGCATCGGTGATTTTTCCGGTCCGAGCGACATCTTCCGCGATGCCTATGACCAGTTCTTTATTGTCGATACCGGCAACAACCGCATTGTTGTCACCAACAGCGACCTGACAGAGGTCGTGACCGTGCTGGAGGAATTTCATTATGAGGACGGCACTGTCACAACACTGAAGGAGCCGGAGGGTGTCTATGTATCACCGGAGACTGATCTGGTCTATATTGCGGACTACAACAATTCCCGTGTGCTGGTCTGCGACTACGACGGCAATATCTCCCTGGAGATCACCAAGCCCGAATCCGAGCTGTTCTCCCAGGAGCTGACCTTCCTGCCCCAGCGCGTGCTGGCGGATAAGGCAGGCAATGTCTATATCGTACTCGGCAATATTACCACCGGTGCCGCCATGTTCAACAGTGACGGCGAGTTCCAGGGCTATTATGGTGCAAACACCGTAGAACAGACCTCGCAGGTCATTGCCAACTATTTCTGGAAGATGATCTCCACGGACGAGATGCGTTCCAAGACCTCCCGTACCGTACCGTCCGGTATCACAAGCTTTGACCTGGACGACGAGGGCTTCATCTACACCTGCACCCAGTCCACATCCCAGAAGACCGATACCGTCAAGAAGCTCAATCCCGCCGGCAAGAATCTGTTCTCCGGTCTGGAAACTGCATGGGGCGATTTCGAGTCCATCTATGATGTGAACACCAGCAAAAACTACCAGTCCATGATCTGCGACATCGAGATCGCAGATGACGGCAATATCAACTGCCTCGATCTGACCAACGGCAGGATCTTCCAGTATGACAAGGAAGGCAACCTCCTGTTCATCTTCGGCAGTTCTTCCGACCAGCTCGGCGGCTTCACTGAGGTTTCCGCCATTGAGTCCATCGGCAGCGAGGTACTCGTTGTGGACACCCGCAAGAACTATGTGACCATCTTCGAGGAGACCGACTTTGGCAGCATCGTGCATGAGGCAACCAACCTCTACAATGCCGGCTACTATGAGGAGGCTCTGGATCCCTGGTATGAGGTGCTCCAGTATGACGGCAACTACCGCCGCGCATTCCTCGGTATTTCTGCTGCACTGCTGATCGAGGGCGACTATGAAGGCTCCATGAAGTATGCAAAGCTTGCGGATTCTCCGTACCGCTACAACCGCGCCTTTGAGGGCTGGCGTACCGAGTTCCTGAGCGCGCATCTGACAGAGATCGTCGTGATCGCTGCTGTTGCTGCTGCAGGCGGAACTGTACTGTATTTCTATCTGAAGAAGCGGAAGAACTCCGCTGGAAAGGAGGCGTGAACGCTATGATGGATCTGAACAACCGTCAATGGGTAAAACATGCGGTCACGCATCCCTTTGAAGGCTTTGAGGATATGCGCTGGAAGAAGGCTGGCTCTGTGCAGTATGCCATTGTCATCATTCTCCTCTGGTTTGTCGCCTCGATTTTCTACAATCGTCTGTATGGCTTCCAGTTCTATGCGGAAGCGGACAAGATGTTCAACATCATCCCCTATATTGTACAGACCATCATCCTGTTCCTGACATGGGTGGTCGGCAACTGGGCTGTCTGCACGCTGCTTGACGGCGAAGGCACCATGAAGAACATTTTCGTCTACAGTGCCTACGCACTTGTACCCTATGTGGCAAGCATCTATCTGGATGTATTCCTGTCCCACTTCCTCATCCGTGATGAGTATATCTTTATCGAAGCCGTGAATATTATCGGACTCGGCTGGAGCGTCGTTCTCGTATTCTCTGCCATCAAGTCCGTACACCAGTATTCATTCCTGAAGACATTGGGCGCGATCGCCCTGACGATTGCCGCGATGCTGATCATTCTGTTCCTGCTCGTTCTCCTGCTCTCGCTGGTACAGCAGGTGTATGTATTCGTGTACTCCATTTATACAGAGATCGCATACCGGCTGAAGGTATAAGAGGAGGCGATGAAGATATGCAGTTGTTAAAAATGAAACGTGTTCTGGCGTGTATGCTGGCTGCAGTGCTTGCATTGCCCGTCAATACGATGCTCGTAAATTCTGAAAACGAAGAAGAGACCTCCGCTGAGGCTCCCGCAGAGGGTGAGGACAGCACAGATGGCGATGCCGCTGCCACGATCACTGTGGAGGAAGAAGAGGAGGAAGTTGAGATCACCGCTGATGTGGTCAAGCAGTACATGAAGTCCGTCGGCGAGGCGGACGGCTATGAGGTTTATCTGCGCAGCGAGGAGTATAAGGACGAGATCGAGGCAGAATTTCTTGCCAAGGTCGGCTCCGAGTATGCGGATGAGGACGAAGCGGAGGATGCCGCTGACGAGATCATCGACCAGCTCAAGGGTGCAGAGATCGCCCTGATCGACACCGCATCCGGCAAGGTCATTGCAGTCTGCGAGGAGATCGAGGATGCCATCTATCTGAGTGAAGCAGGCAGGTATCTTGTCTTCCTCAGCGAAGATCTGACAAAGGTGGAAAAGATCCGCTTCCGCGTGTCCACGCTCGACAGTGAATACCTGTTCCTGACAAAGGACAAGGAAACGCTGGAGCTTTACACACAGGATTATGAAGAGGTCTATGTGACCATGAAGCTCGATGAGGAGACTGCCGAACAGTGCGTCTACCGCAGCAGCGACAAGCTCTGGCAGGCACTGCTCAGCCCTGAAAAGGATCAGGCATGGGCTTGTGTAAAGAAGGTCGCCGAGAATGACGATCTCATTATGCATGTGGATGAGTACACCGGTGTGATTGCTCTGGAAAACAAGGCAAACGGCTATATCTGGTGGTCCACCCCCCTGAATGCCAACCGAGATACCCGCGCAACGCCGCTCCTTGCAACTGAGCTGCAGTCCTCCATGGTGCTGCAGTATGGTGACAGCATTTCCTTTGCGACCACCAACCAGCGTTCCCGCGATGCCGCGGAGCTGAAGGTCAAGGAGATCACCGACGGCGTGGAGATCTCCTATGCCTATGACAAATCCGGCATCACCGTCCCCGTGACCTACAAGCTCTGCGACGGCTATATGGAAGCCGCAGTGGACTGCACAAAGATCAAGGAGACACAGCTTGAAGCCGGCAAGGTTGCCACACAGCTCACCATGCTCGGCAGCTTCGGTGCGGGCGCACCTGACGAGGAGGGCTATTTTGTCCTGCCGGACGGCTGCGGCGCACTGGTAGAGTTCAATAACGGCAAGGAAAAGGCAAAGAACTATGCCCAGAAGGTCTACGGCAGAGACATCACCGCAGTGCAGACCACAAAGCCCGCTGTTACCGAAAAGATCCTCATGCCCGTCTATGGTATTGTCAAGGAGGATAATGCCATGGCAGTCATCATTGACGAGGGCGATGGTAATGCGACACTGAATACCGCAGTCAGCGGTCAGTCCCTGAGCAGCTACAATATCTGCAATTTCTCTTTCCTGCTGCGCGGCTCCGATACCTATACAATGGCAGGTAACCACGGCGGTACCCTGACCGTATTTGAAGAGGGCAGCATCAAGACCGAGAACATCAGGCTCCGCTACTATCCGATCGCAGAAAAGGACGCGGATTATGTAGATATTGCGAATGTCTACCGTGACTACCTTCTGACCGACGGCGGCGTGAAGAGAAACGCAAAGCCCGATACAACCGAAATGTTCGTTGATTTCTACGGCGGCACGATGAAGTCCAAATCCGTACTCGGTATTCCCGTGACCATGAAGACCTCCATGACCAGCTTCGATGAAGCACAGGAGATCGTCAGCGGTCTGGTGGATCTGGGCGTGGAGGATATGGTCGTTGTCTACAACAACTGGACAAATGAAGGCATTTCCGGCAAGGCTGACAATAAGGCAAAGCCCTCCGGCACACTGGGCGGAAACGGCGCATTCAATGATCTGACTGATTATCTGGCAGAGCAGGGGATCGCGTTCTATCCCTCCGTGAACAACAAGGAATTTAAGTCCGGCAACGGCTACTACAGCTTCACGGATACTGCCATCCGCATTTCCGGTTCCTACTCCAGACAGATGACCTACAATCTTTCCTACGGTGTGCAGGATACCTCCGTAACGACCCGTTCCCTGCTCTCTCCCGTGTCCTTTACGGAGCTGTACGGGAAGCTGGCAGATCGCTACAGCAAGAAGGGGCTGACCGGTGTATCCCTCGGTGAGATGACCTCCACGCTGTACGGCGACTATGGCAAGGCGGCAATGTCCCGTGACGATACCATGGCAGCACTGCAGGAATCCTATCAGTTACTCAGCGATGCAGGTGTTTCCCTGCTGGCAGATACCTGTGCAGCCTATGCATTCCCCTATGCGGAGCGCATCTCCGATGTACCGCTCCAGTCCAGCGGCTTTGACCTGTTCGATGCCGATGTACCGTTCTATCAGATCGTGATGCATGGTCTGATCCCGTACTCCGGTACTGCCATCAACGGCAGCGCGGACAGCGGCAATGCCTTCCTGACCTCCGTGGCAACGGGCTGCAATCCGGCATATGATATGATCTATGCCGAAGCGTCCGACCTCAAGGACACAGAGCTGGATACCTATTTTTATTCGCATTATGCCTTCTGGCAGGAAACCGCAGCAGAGAGCTATCAGCTTGCTGCAAAGGTACTCTCCGGTGTCAGCGACCAGCTGATCACAGATTATCAGAGAGACGGTGATGTTTCTGTAACGACATATGAAAACGGCACAGTCGTGACGGTGGATTATGCGGAAGAGACTATCACAGTGGATGGTACGGAATACCGTCTGGCAGATACGGCATCTGAGAAAGGGGAGTGAGCGTACAGATGAAAGCAACCAAGAAAGAGGGCGGGTTCCTGAAGAATCTGCCGTATGAAAAGCGCAAGGGACTGTACGGTTACGGTTTTATTGCACTGTGGATGGTGGGAACATTGATTTTCTTCCTCTATCCGCTTGCCAATTCCCTGATCTACTCGTTCATGGATGTCAGACCGGAAACGGGCGGCATGACCGGTACATGGGTTGGCATTGACAACTACAAGTATGTATTCACAGAGGACCAGCACTATGCGAAATATCTCGTCAGCGTGCTGGGCGAGACCCTCTGGCAGACACCTCTGATCCTGATCTTCTCGCTGTTCATTGCAGTGATCCTGAACCAGAAGTTCAAGGGCAGAACCTTCGCAAGAGCTGTATTCTTCCTGCCCGTTATCATCGCGACAGGTCCCGTCTACAGCATCATCAACGGCGACATCTCCAACAGCGGTGCAAGCAGTGCCGGTCAGTTCTCCACCATGTTCTCCACCGACCTCATGGGCGAGCTGTTCCAGTTTATTGGCATCTACGGTCTGAGCGATAATATGCAGACGATGGTAGAGACCGTATCCAACAACATCTTCAGCATCGTATGGAGCACCGGCATCCAGATCCTGATCTTCCTCGCCGCACTTCAGAACATCCCGGTTTCTGCAAAGGAAGCCGCACAGATGGAGGGCGCGACCGCGTGGGAATACTTCTGGAAGATCACGCTTCCGTATGTCAGCCCGATGATTCTGGCAAACCTGATCTTTACCGTCATCGACTCCTTTACCGCACCGGACAACCAGGTCATGGGACGTGTACTGGATATGCAGAGCGACTGGAAATACGGTCAGGCAGCCGCAATGGCATGGGTCTACTTCCTCATTGTACTGGCGGCAGTCGGACTCATTACTGTAATTATGAACCACTTCATTTATTATGAAGTAGATTAAGGAGGGACAGCAATGGCAAAGAAAGAATTACAGCCCGCCGCGGCGGGCGAGAAGGTCATTGGCAATGGTCTCTCCAAGAAAGAGATCCAGCGCATCCATATGCAGAACATGAACAAGGAAGAGATTGCCTACCTCAAGCGCAAGGCAGCTCTCGAAAAGGTATGGCCGGTATTCCGCTTCATTATCCTGTTCGGTCTGTGCTTCATCATTCTCTACCCGCTGATCTACATGGTAAGCTGTGCGTTCCGTGCGCAGGAGGATATGAACGACCCGACCGTTATGTGGATCCCGCGTCATTTCACGCTGAAGATCCTGCAGCAGACGATGAATGCAATGGACTTCTGGAATACACTCGGCAATACGCTGTTCCTGAACATCGGCTGTTCCCTTGTGCAGGTCGTGACCTGCGCGATCACGGGCTATGGTTTTGCAAGATTCAAATTCAAGGGTAAGAACCTGCTCTTCGGCATCGTGCTGATGATGATCCTCGTACCGAACCAGATCATTGCAATTCCGCAGTACATGGAATTCCGTTATTTCTTCGGACTCCAGCCGCTGATCCAGAATGCCTTCGGCAACGCGGCAGGCTCTGCGTTCAACCTGATCGACACGCCCTGGACGATGTATCTTCCGGCGATGACCGCCAATGGCATCCGTGCAGGTCTGATGATCTTCATCTTCCGACAGTTCTTCAAGGGACTTCCCAAGGAGCTGGAGGATGCAGCGTATCTCGACGGCTGCGGACCGTTCAAGACCTTTATCAAGGTCATGATCCCCAATGCAGCTTCCTCGTTCCTGACCGTATTCCTGTTTTCCGTGGTATGGTACTGGAATGACTACTATGTAAGCTCCACATTCTTCACTGAGAATTCCACCATGGCACTGATGCTGAAGAACCTCGACAAGCTCCTGCTGATCGAGCTGTTCGGCAGCGCGACCGTGCAGGTATCCGCCCGCGAGCAGATCCTCTGGATGGAAGCCGGCTGTCTGCTGGCAGTCACACCTCTGCTGATCATGTACGTCTGCCTGCAGAAGTACTTCACAGAAGGTATCGAACGTTCCGGCTTGGTAGGCTAAGCGCGGCACGGCAACCGTGCTGTTAGACGCGTTACGGGGTACATCCTGTGTCGGGAGTTCCTGTTTCGCGAGATAGTTTTTTGAACCGCATGACGCTCAGCATCGCTGAGCGTCATAGCTGTTAGGGAGTGTTGACACTAAAATAATACGCAGATTTTCGAGCAAAAATTTTATGCAGGCAAGGCGAAAAGGTGCAGGCAGGCTGTCGCCTGTCAAACCTTTTCAACGCAGGATGCGTGAAATTTTGCCGAAAAGATGTGTT
>JAZQCT010000030.1:0-32811 GCA_045546475.1 Oscillospiraceae bacterium | reverse complement strand
TCTTTATTTCCTGTTTCCATCCTTGCCGGTGCTTATTGCTTAGAGGTCCCACCCGTTCCCTTTCCGAACACGGTAGTTAAGCTCTTTCGCGACGAAAATACTTGGTTGGTCTCGACCTGGGAATTTAGTTCGGTGCCGGCTCCTTCTTTGAAATCCGCTTCTGACAAGAAGCGGGTTTTTGTTTTATGTGCAATCATGTCTATCAAAACCAATTTTCAGGCTTTTTTCACAAATGATCCCCCATGTTTTTTGTGCAATTACCCCATGACATTTTTTTGAAATATATGTTATAATTATAACATAGTCAAAAAAGGAGGTCATCGCATGGAACTGCAAAAGGGGGCATATATTGTATACCGGAACGCCGGTGTCTGCCAGGTAATGGATCTGGAGGAACAGAGCATGGACGGTGAACATACAGTATTATATTATAAAATCAAACCGATTTCGGATCAAAGTTCCACCTATTACATCCCGGTAGCAAAAGCGGAGGAGAAGCTCCGCAGACTGCTGACTGAAGCAGAGGTTCTGAATCTGATCAATTCCATGCCGGAGTCCAGAGAATGCAGCGAATACTGGTCCGACAATCGCCGTGAACGCAAGGAAATGTATTCACAGATTATGAAAAGTGATGACCACATGGCAATTTTGCGTCTGATTTCAGCACTTTATTTCCGAAAGCGTTCTGCGGAAGCAAAAGGCAAACGCTTTTCTGCAATGGATGAAAATGCAATGAAAAATGCCGAACATCTCATGCTTCAGGAATTTGGGTTCGTGCTTGACATGTCGGAACCGGACCTGCGGCAGTTCATGGATAATGCAATGAACACCAGAAAATAATGAAAAACGCTCTCCAGCCGGGGAGCGTTTGTTGCGTCAGGAAACAATACTTGACAAATACCCCCAGGGGGTATATAATAATAGTGGAGGTGGTAGTGTGGATGAGAAAATAGAATGTCCGTGCTGTCAGAAAACCAAGATCCGCAGCGAGGAGGAATACAAAAAACTTCTCAATCGGCTGAGCCGGATCGAGGGTCAGATTCGTGGGATTCGTGGCATGGTGGAGAAAAATGCCTATTGTACCGATATTTTAATGCAGACGGCGGCAGTCAATGCCGCACTCAACGCATTCAGCCGGGAACTGCTTGCGGAGCATATCCGTACCTGTGTAGCGCAGGACATCCGTGATGGAAAAGATGAAACAATTGATGAATTGCTTGCAACTTTGCAGAAAATGATGAAATAGGAGGAATTATGGAACAATTTACAGTGACAGGCATGAGCTGTGCCGCCTGTGTCGCGCGTGTTGAAAAGGCAGTATCCGGCGTAGAGGGCGTGACTTCCTGCTCTGTCAGTCTATTGACCAATTCCATGGGCGTGGAAGGCACGGCTTCTCCGGATGCGATTATTTCCGCAGTAAAGGCGGCGGGCTACGGTGCATCTCTAAAAGGGGCAGAATCTGCGCCGGCTAATGAAGCGATGGATGCACTGGAGGATCGTGAAACGCCCGTTCTGAAACAGCGGCTTTTCGCATCATTGGGATTCCTGCTGATCCTTATGTATCTGTCCATGGGACATGGCATGTGGGGATTTCCGGTTCCGCTATTTCTCGATGGAAATCCCATCGCACAGGGCATTCTGCAAATGCTCCTCGCCGGAATCGTCATGGTCATCAACCAGAAATTTTTCATCAACGGTTTTCGCACGCTCTGGCATCGTGCACCGAATATGGACACGCTGGTTGCACTCGGATCGTCCGCTTCGTTTGTCTACAGCACGGCACAGCTGCTGTCCTTAACGGCGATGGATCATATGGAAATGCACACGCATTATTATTTTGAATCTGCCGCCATGATCGTGACGCTGATTACTGTCGGAAAAATGCTGGAAGCCCGTTCCAAGGGGAAAACCACCGATGCGCTGAAATCCCTCATGCAGCTTGCGCCGAAAACAGCCATCGTTCTGCGCGGGGAGACGGAAACCGAAATTCCGGCTTCACAGGTGAAAAAGGGAGATATTTTCCTCGTTCGTCCCGGTGCGAGCATTCCAGTGGATGGCGTGGTACTGGAGGGAAATAGTGCGGTCGATGAATCTGCATTGACCGGTGAAAGTATTCCTGTTGACAAAGCCACAGGGGATACGGTTTCGGCGGCAACCATCAACCGTTCCGGATTCCTGCGCTGTGAAGCCGTTAAGGTCGGCGAGGATACGGCACTTTCGCAGATCATCCGCATGGTGAGCGATGCTGCCGCTACAAAAGCCCCCATTGCCAAAACGGCGGATACAGTGGCAGGCATTTTCGTTCCGGCGGTTATTGCAATTGCGGTTGTGACGTTCATCATCTGGATGATCTGCGGCGAAAGCATCGGATTTTCTATCACAAGAGCCATTTCCGTCCTCGTGATCAGCTGCCCCTGTGCGTTGGGACTGGCAACACCCGTCGCCATCATGGTCGGCAGCGGTAAAGGTGCAAAGAATGGCATTCTGTTCAAAACAGCGTCCTCCCTCGAAGCCGCAGGACGGACGGAGATCATTGCTCTTGACAAGACCGGTACGATCACGGAGGGAAAACCTGCGGTAACAGACATCATTCCGGCACAGGGAATCGGAGAGGAGGATTTCCTGCAAATGGCATACTCCCTCGAACAGCACAGCGAGCATCCGCTTGCCCATGCGGTGATCGGTTATGTACAGGTAAAGGGGATTGCCCCCATGCCTGTGACGGATTTTCAGGCACTCGCAGGAAATGGACTTTCTGCGAAACTTGAAGGTGTTTTGCTCTATGGCGGCAGTCTGAAATTCATGCAGAGCAAAATCCATCTGCCGGAATCGGTCATTTCCCATGCGCAGAGCCTTGCGGAAGCGGGAAAAACGCCGCTGTTTTTCTGCAAAGAGGATACTTTCATCGGCATGATTGCGGTTGCGGATATTCTTAAACCCGAAAGTCCGCAGGCGATCAGAGAACTGCGGAATCTGGGGCTTCGTGTGGTAATGCTGACCGGAGATAACCGCCGCACGGCGGAGGCGATCGGCAAACAGGCGGGTGTCGATGAGGTGATAGCGGATGTCCTGCCCGATGGCAAGGAAGCCGTGATCCGCAAACTTTCCGCAGAGGGGAAGGTAGCGATGGTCGGTGACGGCATCAATGATGCACCGGCTCTGACCCGTGCGGATATTGGCATTGCAATCGGGGCAGGTACGGACGTGGCGATTGATGCGGCGGACATTGTCCTGATGAAAAGCCGTCTGACCGATGTGCCGGCAGCAATCCGTTTAAGCCGTGCAACGCTCCGGAATATCCGGCAGAATCTGTTCTGGGCGTTCATTTACAATATCATCGGGATTCCGCTGGCAGCCGGTATGTGGATTCCGGTGTTCGGCTGGGAACTGAATCCCATGTTCGGGGCGGCGGCGATGAGCCTTTCGAGCTTCTGCGTCGTATCAAATGCCCTGCGTCTGAATCTTTTCGGCATGTACAATGCCGATCATGATAAACTCATCAAAATCAAACATAAAAAGGAGAAAAAAGCCATGACAAAGACAATCAGAATCGAGGGCATGATGTGCCCGCACTGCGAAGCAACTGTGAAGAAGGCACTCGAAGCCGTTGCAGGTGTTGCATCCGCAGAGGTAAGCCACAAGGAGGGAACAGCCATTGTCACCCTGACAGCCGATGTGGACAATGCACTGCTGAAGCAGACTGTCGAGGATAAGGATTTCACTGTGACGGAGATTGCATAAAGCAGAATCCGCCCTTTTCCAAATGGAACAGGGCGGATTTTTATTGCAATTTACGGGGGGATGTGGTATAATAGAGAAAATTGCAGTGTGCAGTAAATAAGAATTTGTGGAGGTGTATATGATGTCACGCACAGAAACTGTAGAACTTACAGTATTATGTTTATTACATCAAAATGGACAATATTTGTTACAAGATAGAGTAAAGAAAGATTGGAATGGCTTTACATTGCCTGGTGGACATGTAGAACCAGGTGAGTCTATAGTAGATGCGATTATTCGAGAAATGAAAGAAGAAACAGGATTAACAATTGTTAATCCAAAAATGTGCGGTGTAAAGCATTTCCCGATAGATGGTGGGCGATATATTGTTTTTCTTTTTGAAGCAACTCAGTATGAAGGAGAACTCTGTTCTTCAGATGAAGGACAAATGCATTGGATTAGGACGGAAGAACTAGATAAAGTAAACTTAGTAAGCGATTTTAAAGATTTGATTGATGTAATACTTAATGAAAAATTAAGCGAATTTCAATATGTTATTACAGATAATAAATGGGATATCATCAAGAAATAAGCATAAAAATCAGTACGCTAAATCTCAATTTATCAGCTACATCCCAAACTCAAAAAGGAGGCTCCCCCATGTTAAACCAATTTTCCCGCACAGAACTCTGCTTCGGCAGGGATGGTATGCAGAAACTGAAAAATGCCCATGTTGCCGTATTCGGCATCGGCGGTGTCGGCGGACATGCGGTCGAAGCCCTTGTCCGGAGCGGTATCGGGGCGATCACCCTCATCGACAACGATGATGTGAGTCTGACCAATGTCAACCGACAGATGGTCGCTACCCTCGATACCGTCGGTCAGCCGAAAGTCGATGCCGCCGCCGTCCGTATCCGGAGTATTTCCCCCGAATGCCAAGTAACGGCAATGCAGAAATTTTTCCTGCCCGAAAATGCACAGGAATACGATTTTGCGCAGTATGATTATATTGTCGATGCAATTGATACTGTCAGCGGCAAGATCGCCCTTGCACAGCTGGCACAGGAATATAATATCCCGATCATCAGCTCCATGGGGGCAGGCAATAAGCTTGACCCGACGGCATTCAAAGTGACGGATATTTACAAGACCTCCGTCTGTCCGCTTGCCAAGGTCATGCGGCACGAGCTGAAAAAGCGTGGAGTGAAAAAGCTGAAAGTGGTCTATTCCGAGGAACTGCCCCTCCAGCCAAGCCCCGAAGCCATTGCCAAGGTGATGGCGGAGGAGGGGAGCGATTCCCCGAAGCTGCGCATTCCGGCAAGCAATGCTTTTGTCCCGTCCGTGGTGGGGCTGATCATTGCGGGGGAAGTCATTAAGGATATTACCGGAGTTCGTGAACGAAAAGGATGAAAAAGAGCCTGCTGTGATCGCACAGCAGGCTTTTGTTGTTTATGCATATTCTGCCGACCAGTAAGGCTTCACCCAACGATAGGTCATCCAGCAGATGCCGAACGTTGTAATCAGAGTTCCCGGAACGTCAAAGAATACCGTTCCGAAATGGCTCAGTATATGCAGACCGATTGCCAGATACAGGAACTTTCTGCATCCTGCAAAACGCACCGCCGTCAGCACCAGCACCGACCATGCCACATGACTTGCAAACGCACAGATGCTTGCGATCAACGCTTCCATGGATGCAAAAACATCCAGCGAATCGCAGATCTGAAGCTTTTCCAGTACGGCGGTAAGCTGTTCGTCCGTTCTTCCGGCGGTGAAATATTCCGTTCCAAATCGTCTGTGCCGGATCTGCATCCAGAGATAGTCCAGCGGATACTGCGCCAGCACCAGCGATTCCATACCGCCATGCCCCAGACCATAGCAAATGCCGTCCATCAGCCCTGTGTGCTGCTGCATTGCATAGGTCATCGCAAGATACCGCGCCATTTCCTCACAGATGGCATTGATCAGCGCAGAGAGGAAGAATTGCAGCAGAAAATCACCACCCGATGGAACGAACAGATTCCGCAGAAGCGCACGGGGGACGACCAGCAGGATCGTTGCTGTCACGCCGACAAGCAGCGGAAACCACCTGCCCCCATGCCTTTTGTGCAGATAAAAAAACACCGTAAACGGCAGAAATATGTCAAGTATGCACCGCAGTGCCAGTGCTGTGATCTGCAAAGAGTCAAAATAGATCTCCGTTTCCAGCATCAGTGAAATACCCCCAGCACCGCACCATCTACGCCACGCAGAATCACAAACGGCGGCTGACCGGGTGCAGCAACAAATCTGCCGTCCTCTGTCACACCGGAGGGGAGTGCAGGTGTCACACACCATGCGTCATGTTCCGGAAAATGCTCCACGTGCCACGGCTCACCGTCACGCTCATATTTCACCAATTCTCCGTCAATTTCTACATATTCGGATTCCGCACGTTCCACAGAATCCCCTGCACCGATCAGCATCAGAACATCCCGTCCCTTTGCAATAGCATCTTCCTTCGAGGTAATCTCCCCGAACAGCGTTCCCGAAAGCTCCTGTGCCTTTTCATGCATATAGGATGCTGTATCCAGTGCAATTTCCTCTGATTCACCATCCGCCATGCAGATGGCAACGAGTGCATTTATTTCCGGCTGTACAGGTGCATCCGTTTGTGCTGTTGTTGAAATTTCGGTTTCCGTTTCCGGTGTTGTTTCTGTCTGTGTGGATTCCGCTGTGGTCGTTTCTGCGATTGTATTATTTTCCTTTGCCGTGCATCCGGTGCAAAGAAGCAGACAGACAATGAGAATATATGCAGATTTTCGTTTCATTTGAGTTCCTCCTTGGGGTTTGTACATTATTATGATAACATACTTCAAGTCCTGTGTCAACAAAACAGTTGCAATTTCCCCGGAAATATGCTATAATAGGATGAATCCACTGCAAAGGAATGAACGCAATGAAAGAACTGACAAGGGCGGAAGAAATCGAACGCTCCATTTACAAGAAATACCAGAAAACCATCTGGAATAAATTCATCAAGGGCATCAAGGAATACCGGATGATCGAGGATGGCGACAAAATTGCCGTCTGCATCTCCGGCGGCAAGGACTCCATGCTGATGGCAAAATGTATGCAGCGTCTGCAAAGATACAGCGATGTACCGTTTGACATCCTCTTTCTGGTGATGGATCCCGGCTACAGTGATGTGAACCGCCAGCGGATCATGGAGAATGCAGCAACGCTGGAACTGCCGCTGGAAATCTTCGAGGCACGGATTTTCAACTATGTGGTCGGCGTGGAGAATAACCCCTGCTACCTGTGCGCGCGAATGCGCCGCGGACATCTGTACAACCGCGCCAAGGAGCGGGGCTGCAACAAGATCGCGCTGGGGCATCATTATGACGATGTGATCGAAACAATTCTCATGGGAATGCTCTACGGCTCGCAGGTGCAGACGATGATGCCCAAGCTCTACAGCAAGAATTTCGAGGGGATGGAGCTGATCCGTCCGCTGTACCTCGTGCGTGAGGAGGAAATCATTTCGTGGGCAAAGCACAACGATCTGCATTTTCTGCAGTGCGCCTGTCGCTTCACGGAACGCAATGCCCATCAGGACGGCACGGGCGAATCCAAGCGTCTGGAAATCAAGCATCTGATCCGTGAGCTGAAAAAGACCAATCCGGCAGTGGAAAGCAATATTTTCCGGAGTGTGGAGAATGTGAATCTCGACACCATCATTTCCTATCACAAGGGCGATGACTACCACCATTTTCTGGATGAATACCATGAGGAGCATGGGACGACACGGAAAGGGACACCGGAGGATAAAAAGCACAATATATAGCAGAAATCCCACAGAAGGCTGGCTTCTGTGGGATTTGTGTGTAACTATATCAATCAGAATTTAATTCATTTTTAATCTTTGCTGCAACTTCAATAAAACTACTGGGATTTTCTGCATCAACTTTGATTATTGACTCCATAGAATGCAGAAATACATTAGAAATTGCTTCTGCGATTTCCAAAACAGAGCTTTCCTTATTTATTATCTGGCTTATTCTTTCTGATTCCATATCATACTCATCATTAGGAGCACCGATTGCCAATAAGTCATCAAAATCATATTCATCAATGTACTTTTTTACGCTGTCATATATATTCATACTTGCTCCTATAGTTTCAAATTCACCACATCACACCCTGTCAACCCCCGTCACAACCGCACACCCATTTTCTACACGAAAATGCACATCGAATCCTGCAAATTGCATACTATAGATTCGTTCTGCATCCTCCTGATAGGACGGTCGGGGATCTTCGGCAAGGCAGTCAATGGCGGTCTGACGCTTTTCTGCGGGGAGAATTTCCAGCAGATCCGCTGGGAAATCCACATCCAGACGATGATCCTGCTGTGCATCCGCATAGCCCCCCACCGCCTCCGGATGGCTGTCCGCAAAGGGCAGGTAGGGCTTGATGTCGTAGATCGGCGTTCCGTCCAGCAGATCCGCACCCGATACGATCAGCACATCCCCCTCATCGGGCGTGTGCCGGATCTCCACAAGCTTCACGCAGGACAGCCCCAGAGGATTCGGGCGGAATGGTGAGCGGCTCGCAAATACCCCGATGCGCTTGTTTCCGCCAAGTCTGGGCGGCCGGACAGTCGGCGACCATGTATCCCGATGGGCTTTGGAAAAATCAAAGATCAGCCACAGATGGGAGAATCCCTCCAGTCCACGCAATGCCTCGGATTTGCGGTATTCCGGCAGAAAGACGATTTTTCCCGTGAGAGACGGCACACGTCCGCTCTGACGCGGAATGCCGAATTTTTCCCGAAAATCCGTGCGGATATAGGCGATCTGTTTTATCATCATGCCGTTTTCCATCTTTATCCCTCCGAAACCATCAACAGCATGTTTCGCTTGGCGCAGCCAAAAGAAACATGCGTTAAACTAACTATATCGCGAAAAAAGGAGTTTCCTTAAACAGGAAACTCTACGTCCCTGCTCGTACTTTAGAAGTTTTCAACAGCGTGTTTCGCTTGGCGCAGCCAAAAGAAACATGCGTTAAACTAACTATATCGCGAAAAAGGGAGTTTCCTTAAACAGGAAACTCCCAAACGCGACTGCCCGCGCGGGCTCCGCGCTGGTGAGATATGAGGGACTCGAACCCTCGACCCCACACTTAAAAGGCGTGTGCTCTACCGACTGAGCTAATATCTCACAACTGCTTTATTATACCACATAATCTGAAATTTGTCAAGCACTTTTTTCTGAAAGTTTATAAAAATATATTTCATTTGGTTTTCGCAAACTATATTTTTCCATTATTGATTTTTTCACATTTCTGTGGTATAATATACAGCAGTATTACAAAGGAGGCTGTACATGGTACGAAATCGGAAATTCTGGATCAAATTGGCACTGATCGTCTGTGTTCTGCTTCTTGTTGGCTTTCTGTGCATAAAATATCTTATCCCCCTGAGCAGCCTGCTCACGACAGAAGCCGGAAGGGAGCAGATCTCCCGGCAGGTCGGAAGCTACGGCATTTTTGCACCGCTGGTCTTTTCCGGGCTGATGGCACTCCAGATCGTCATCGCCTTCATTCCCGGCGGTCCGCTGGAGCTGATCGCCGGAATGCTGTTCGGCGGCGTGATCGGAACAATTTTTACCATGCTCGGTGCAGTTGCAGGCACAGCGATCGTTTATTTTCTGGTGAAGCTCTTCGGCAGACCGCTGGTGCATTTCTTCGTATCGGAGGAGAAAATGGAAAAATTCTCCATCCTGCATGATGAAAAACGCCTTGAAATGTGGGTGTTCATCCTGTTCCTGATTCCAGGCATCCCCAAGGATCTGCTGACTTATATCGTACCGCTGACGAATATGCGCCCCCTGCATTTCATCCTGCTTGCCAATCTCGCGAGATTTCCGGCAATCGTTGCATCGGTATTCATGGGGGACAGCCTCTCCGACGGCAGATACTGGCTCAGTATCGTCATTGCCTGTATTACCGCCATTGCCGCATTCATCGGCTTGCGCCTGAAAAACAGCATACTGAAGGAAAAAGGAGAACATGCATGAAACGAATCTACTATATCTGCAACCTGCAGGCAGGAAAGGCAACGCTTTCCTACAAAATTGGCAGTATTCTCGATATGATGACCAAAGCCGGCTATGAGGTGACCGTACATCCAACACAGGCAAGTTTTGATGCCGTACTCTGCACCACCGCTGCGGCGGATTCCGGCAAGTATGATTATATCTTCTGTTCCGGCGGCGACGGTACGCTCAACGAAGTCATGTGCGGCATGATGCAGGCGGAGCATAAGCTCCCCATCGGCTATATCCCATCCGGCTCCACCAATGATTTCGCAAAGAGCATCGGCATTCCGCGCGGCATATTGAAGGCTGCGCAGTCGGCACTGGACGGCTCGCCGAGAAGCTTTGACATCGGCATGGTAAACGACCGCAGCTTCAATTATATTGCCGCCTTCGGTGCCTTCACGGATGTGACCTACGAGACCTCCCAGTCCGTCAAGAATGTATTCGGTCCCGCTGCCTATATTTTCAACTCCTTGAAAAAATTCACCAATATCCAGGAATTTCCCATGCGCATCACCTGCGACGGGCAGGTGTTCGAGGATGCCTTTGCCTTCGGCATGATCACCAATACTGCCTCCGTCGGCGGTTTTCTGAACATCAAGGATTTCTGCTTTGATGACGGTATGTTCGAGGTCGCACTGCTCAAGCGTCCGGAGACTCCCATAGAGATCCAGAAGACCATTTCCTTTTTGAAGGACATCCGCGATGTACCGGATGATGCCAAGAGCATCTATCTTCGCGCTTCCGACATTACCATTGAGCTTCTGGAGGATGCGGATGTGCCATGGACGATCGACGGGGAATATATGGAAAACGCCTCAAAGATCCATATCGTCAATCATAAGCGCGCAGTTTCCCTCCTTGTGCCGCCCGATTATGCAGGCAGCTGTTTTCAGCAGGACGGTACTGCATGAATGATCCCCCGCAAGGGGGATTTTTTGCTACTTGCCAATTGGTGCAGAATATGGTATAATGGGTATATCGCGTTCCAGCCATTCCATGGCTGGGCATCAAAATCAGGAGAGTGAATCATGATGAAAAAATACATTGCATTTCTATCCGCCCTGCTGCTGCTGACTGCTGTCGGCTGCAGTGATACTGCCGCACCGCAGGAGCAGGAGACCACCGCACTGAAGCTCTATATAGATGCCCCCGCAAAGACCACCGCAGAAACCGAAACCACGCAAACTTCTGAAATCTCCGCTGAACCTGCTGTCACAGAAACAGCAGCCGCAGAAGAAACCACCGGAGAAACTGCTGCCCCCGCTGCATCCGGTACGGAAACGGCAGGCACCGACTCCGGAACATCTGCGGAAACCTCTGCTGCTGATGAAACTGTAACACAGGCAGCAACAGTGCCGAACGATGCCGACCCGGCACTCCTTGGCGCATGGCAATACACTGACGGCTACGGCTTCCGCTTCATGGAGGACAGAAAAGCAGAGATCGTTGCTGACTACACGGATTACATGCATCTGAAAGGCAGTCAGATGTTTTTTGATGATGAGCTGTACCCCCTCCAGATCGCAGGAAATTCCATCTCTTTCTACTACAACGAAGAACTGTTTCTTCTCCTGGAAGCGGATACTGCCCCCGATGCCGCCAACCTCACCGGCAGATACCGCCTTGGTGCATGTGGGCTGTACGATGAACTTTCCGCTGGTGCCAGTGACGCAGTTTACTATGTGGATGTGATCGGCGAGCAGCTCCGTCTGATCACGCCGATCGAATATGACACCATTGACGGCGTACTGCGTCTGGTCGATCGCGGCAGCGAGCTGTTCATGGCATATTCCGTGGATGCGCAGGGTCTGCACCTTACG
Organism: Oscillospiraceae bacterium; assembly: GCA_045546475.1. Lineage (GTDB taxonomy): Bacteria > Bacillota > Clostridia > Oscillospirales > Ruminococcaceae > UBA3855. Next base: position 21,188 of record JAZQCT010000030.1, on the reverse strand, counting down.
GACAGCGACGGCGTACAGGATCTCCTGACCCGTGCGGAATAGAGGGAATATCATGAACTGGATCAAACGCCTGCTTGCGTGCGTTTCTGCCCTCTGTCTGCTGGGATTTACCAATATCCTCCTCATCTGGCAATACTGTGACATCGGCATCCCGTTGAAAATCGCCCTCACGGTTCTCTTGTCCCTCTGGTATCTGGGAAGCTTATTCCGCATCAGCGGCAAACACGCCGGAAGCCGGCGGCTGGGGACGATCGCCCATGGTCTGCGGCTTTTGCGGTACTATCTGTTCTGTTCGCTGGCGGAACCGCTTTTGTATCTGGGGATGATCCCTCTGACTGCGCCGGACAGCTGGGAGGGATGGGCATGGCTTGGCGGAAATTTCCTGTTCTTCGCCGTTTTTACTCTGATCATAGCGATCGGGGGACTTCTGCGGCTTGGCATTGCCGGACGGCAGGTGAAATGGTACTGGTATCTGTTCTTGTACCTCGTCTGCTGGATGCCCCTGATCAATCTGATTCCGTTTGTGCATATCTACCGCACGGCAAGACGGGAATATCTCTTTGAATCGGCAAAAGCAATGCTGGATGATGTCCGCAGGGAAAATGAGATCTGCAAGACGAAGTACCCGATTCTCATGGTGCATGGGATCTTCTTCCGTGACTGGCAGCTGTTCAACTACTGGGGAAGAATTCCGGCGGCACTGCAGAAAAACGGCGCACAGGTCTATTACGGAAAGCAGCAGTCGGCACAGAGTATTGCGGACAGCGCAAAGGAGCTTGCCGCACAGATGCAGTCGATTCTGGCGGAAACCGGTGCGGAAAAACTCAACATCATTGCCCATTCCAAGGGCGGACTGGATACACGCTATGCCTTGAAAGAGCTGGGCATGGCGCAGTATGTCGCAAGCCTGACGACTATCAATACGCCCCATCACGGCTGTGCATGGGTGGATGATATTCTGGAACACATCTCTCCCGCACTGGCGGAATGGATCGCCCGGCGGTATGAGGGCATTTTCCGCGGTCTAGGTGACAAAAGCCCCGATTTTCTTGCCGGTGTCCGTGATCTGACTGCGGCACACTGCAAGGAATTTCATGCCGCACATCCCATTCATCCGGAAATCTACTATCACTGTGTTATGTCAGAAATGCGCAGTATCCTTTCCGCACCATTTCCGCTGTTTCTGGGATATTTCTGCATCCGCAGGCATGACCGGAGGGCGCATTGTGACGGGCTTGTACCGGTGGATTCCGCAAGACTGGAAGGCGCAGCATTCACCCTGCTGCCGAAAACAAAATTCCGCGGCATATCCCACGGTGACATGATCGACTTGAACCGGGAGAATATCGAGGGTTTTGATGTACGGGAATTTTATGTCGGGATCGTGAAAGAGCTGAAAGAGAGGGGGTTGTGATGTTTTCAATATAGGGCATCACATAGATAGAGGTGTAACGATGTGAAAAAGATTATGCTTGCTTTGTTAATAGGGGTTATTTCCACTGTGCTGTATTTTCCGATCAAATCATATGCCTATTTTGAATCAGCAGAATTGGTATCCGAAAAACCATGTGAAATTCTGAATGAACAGCCGGAAATATCACCCATCGTTTCATTTGATGTTTCACAGAACGGCAGTTTTGCTGTTGCCTTTCAAAATGGCTATATCGGTATTTATGATGAAAACTTTGCTTTTGAAAAATGTATTGATTCACATTCGCAGGATATTTATGTTCTGTGGGATGGGGATTGTTTAGTGATTTACCGATGGAAAATCAACCAGTATGTGAAATTTGATGAACTCTTTCTGCATCAGGAAACGTATGATATTGCTCTGACATCACATAACCGAAATCAGATTCACAAGCTGGAAGTAAAAAACAAAGTACAACACAACGGTGCAAGTTATGAAATGCAGGATTCCAATGCAGGTGCATACACGTATTTGGTGAAATCGCAGGCAGATGAAGAATCCATTCTGATTGATGCTGCAGGTACAGTGCAAAGAAATGTGTCGGGGATATTGGTTGTTGTATTGATAATCATGTTATTTGGTGTTTGCGGAGTATTTCAGCTTGTTCAGAAAATGAAAATTGATGATGTGAAAAAGGAGAGTGGCTTGTGATGATTGCTGTTCAGATAATCAAAATTACATGGACGAAGAAACACAGGAATCCGTCTGCGGCGGCTTTTCGCAGGCAGTTCTTTCAGCCGCGTTCGCTTGCTGATGATGTGAATCTGGCAGGGGATGGGGTGTTTATCTGCCGACAGGAATTTGTCCATAGCGGTGAAACTATCATCCCTACTTCACAGTATGTCCGGCAATTGCGGGAAGGGACGGAAAAACGTCGTTCCGCAAAACACCTTGGAATTGCTTCAGAAGTGGAAGCTGCTTTCAGCGGAAACTGGTCATCGTTGGAAGAACGCATGGATTTTGAGCATTTCAGCATTTTGCAGGAGGGGGATGCTTTTTGGGTGCGCTGGCATTATGATGACGGAAAATGCCGCAAGATGCCAATCCGCAATGGACATAATGAGGAATACCATGATGTGGATTCTCCATTCTATGGAAAGGACATCCGGAATGAAACAGCATTTCTCCTGCGGCGTGGCGAAGCCGGAAAACTACAGTTTAACTACAGGGTCGCTTTCTATGATTATGAAATGCGTCAGCATTACGAGCAGTACTGCATCTTTTTCGTGCATACGGACATCATGACCCCTGACCTGTTCACATCCGCAGACTATACATATGAATACAACCAACTTGCATATCTCTTTTAAACAACAACGCTTCCCCGATTCAAATTCAGGGAAGCGTTCAATTGTATTGTATTCAGTTTTTATCCGCCATCCGCATCAGCGTAATGATGGTAATATTATCCGTACTGCCGTTTTCCAGTGCCAGATCCGTCAGCAGCCGCAGGCGGCGCACCAGGGGCTTCGGGGCTGCAAGAATCTCCTCCATCTCATCTGTGGATACATAATCCGAAAGCCCGTCCGAGCAGATGAGCAGCACATCACCGAACTGCACGCATTCGTCATTATTCCGCACATCAAAATCCGGTGTAGAGGAAAGATTGCCCAGTACCGGGAAGATGATGTTCCGGTGCTTGTGGTTCTGCTTTTCCTCCTTGGTGATGGAACCCTCCTCATACAGAAGCTGCACCAGCGACTGGTCGCGTGACAGCTGCTGCAGCCTCCCGCTCCGGTAGCGGTACAGCCGGGAATCTCCCACATTGATGGTATGCAGCCCCTCATATTCATCCACCGCAATGCCGCACAGCGTCGTCTGCATATTGGCAGTCTCATCCTGCTGGCTGCTGTATTCCGTCAGTTTCCGGTGGATCTCTGCAAGCACGTCCTTCAGATCGACCTCACTGGAATACTCCACATCGCGCAGCAGCCGCAGGCACATTTCAGACGCAATTTCGCCGCATTGTTCACTGGAAACGCCGTCCGCTACTGCCGCCAGAAACGGCGGAGCAGCCAGGCATTCTGTCACGCCCTCTGTCAGTACGGTGCGGTGGATCAGCAGTGCGTCCTCATTATTTTCCCTGATTCCCTTATCAGTAATGGCACAGCAATAGTACATAGAAATCTCTCCGGCATAGTATACTTTATTTTAGATTATACAATATCCTGTCCAAAAATACAATAACAAATCCACTTCAAATCCTTACAGCTTTATGACAAAGGTTCTTATACCTCACTGTAGTTGCCCAGGAATTTGAAGTATTCCAGATTTTCTGCGAGATCCGACAGCAGTGCGCAGACATTCCGGTCGCGGATATTGCCGTTGAAGTCCAGATAGAACATCACCTCAAAGCTGCCGTTGCGGATCGGACGGCTCTCCAGCTTCTGGAGGTTCATGCCGCAGATGACAAATTTACTCAGCAGACGGTACAGCGTACCTTCCTCATGAGGCAGCTTGAGCATCACAGAAATGCAGTCCGCATCCTCCGGCAGCAGCAGCTCCTTGGAAATGCAGATGAATCTGGTGTAATTCGGCACATAATCGGAAATATGATCCTTCAGGATCTCCAGACCATACAGCTTCGCACACGGCTCGGAGCAGATCGCCGCGATCGGTTCGTCACTTTCTGCCACCATCTGTGCAGCAGTTGCTGTATTGCCGTAGGGAACCGCATTCAGCCCGTGCTTTGTCAGGAAATCCGAACACTGTGCCAGTGCCTGCGGATGGGAATAGACATCCCTGATCTCCGCGAGCTTCGTGCCGGGCTTGACTGCCAGACAGTTGGTGATCTCCACAACCGTTGTCTTGTTGATGTAGAAATTATATTTTCCCATCAGGTCATACGCCTGTACCACCGAGCCGGCAGTGGAATTTTGCACCGGAATGATACCGAACTGCGTTTCGCCGTTCTGCACCGCCTCAAATACCTCTGCAAAGGTGCTGCGGTAGGTCGGGCAGCAGTTTTCGCCGAAGATCTGCTTGGCAGCTGTTTCTGCATTCGCGCCCTCCGTACCCTGGCACGCAACGCTGACCTGCTCCGGAATGCGGAATGCCGCATATGTATTCGGCTCACCGTCAAAGATCTCACGGTACTGCAGATGCTTGCTGATGTCAATGATATTCTTGAACAGCACCTGTGTGCAGTTTCCCATGCCTTCCGGTGCCATGTGATATACCTTTTCAAAGATCTCGTTTTCTCGCGAGGACTGGAATACCGGCAGACCGTTTGCTTTTTTATAAGCGGCAACCTGTCTGCAAAGCTCCATGCGCTCACAGAAAATGTCAATGATGTTCTTGTCCAGCTGGTCGATATGCTGGCGCAGTTCGTTCAGATCCATAATCATACTCCTTTGTTTTGTAAAATTATCTTCCGACAGTTTCTCAAAATGTCTTCCATATTATATTATACATACTTTTTTGTAAAAAATCAACACAAAAATGCGTTTGGGTATTGAAAAATGCACCCGTTCTATGTTATAATATATAGTGTATGGAATGAAAGGGCAGATTGCGCCCGTTGGAGGGACGAGAGTGAGAATACTTGGGATTGACCCCGGCTATGCCATTGTCGGTTTCGGCGTAGTGGATTATGCAGGCGCACAGTTCAGCCCCATTGAATATGGTGCCATCCTGACGCAGGCACACACGCCGTTTACAAAGCGGCTTTGCGATATTGACACGGATATGCGGGAGATCCTGCGCCGCTATCAGCCGGACTGCATGGCGATCGAGAAGCTCTACTTCCGCAATAACCGCACCACTGGCATTGATGTAGCACAGGCGCGCGGCATCCTGGTGCTTGCCGCCGCCCAGAAGGGGATCCCGGTGTTTGAGTATACGCCGGTACAGGTCAAGCAGGCAGTCGTCGGCTACGGTAAAGCCGAAAAGCACCAGGTCATGGACATGACGCGGCGGCTTCTGCGGCTCGAACAGATCCCCCGACCCGATGATGCAGCCGACGCGCTTGCTATTGCCATCTGCCACGGTCACTGCAGCCGAGGACGGATGCTGCCGGAGGATGCAGTACAGATGAAATTCAGATAGGATAAGGAGAAAATCCATGATCTACAGCCTTTCAGGCAAGCTGATCCATAAAGAAGCCGCCCTTGCCGTAGTGGAATGCGGCGGCGTGGGTTATGCCTGCCGTACCACCCAGACCACACTTGCAGCGATCGGCGCAGTCGGCAGCCAGGTGCAGCTTTTTACACATATGTCCGTCCGCGAGGATGCCGTGGAGCTGTTCGGCTTTGCAGACCGTGAGGAGCTGTCCTGTTTCCAGATGCTCATCACCGTATCCGGTGTCGGACCAAAGGCAGCCATTGCCATCCTGTCCGACTTGACTCCGAACCGTTTCGCCCTGCTTGTGGCATCCGGCGACAGCACTGCCCTGACCAAGGTCAAGGGTGTCGGCAAGAAATCCGCTGAGCGCATCGTGGTCGATCTCAAGGATAAGCTTGCCAAAGCCAATCCGGCAGTCCAGACGATCCCTGCCGCCGCCGGCAATGTATCCGGAACGGATCATTTGTCCGAGGCACTTGCAGCATTGTGTGTGCTGGGCTACCATCAGGACGAGGTCATGCCCGTGCTCGTCCGCCAGAGCGAAGACCTTCCCGCAGAGGAACTCATCCGTCTGACCCTTCGTGAAATGGGCAGACGATCGAAATAAACTATAAACCGGAGGAAACAGCTATGAATCTTGACGAATTATTGAAAGCAGCGATCAATGACCCATCCAAACGCTCCGTTTTTCTGCAGACGCTCATCCGCAGCGACGTTTATGTCATCTGCAAGAATCCTGTGAAGCACGGCGACCGCAATGAGGGTGTGCAGATGGATCTGATCACCATCCAGAACCCGGAGGGTGATTTGTTCATCCCGTTCTTTACCAGCCACCGCGCACTTCAGCAGTTTGCCAAGCGGTATGTAGAATGCTATAAGCTCAACTGCCTGCGCTTCTTTGACCTGATCCAGAATGCCTCCGCTGTCCTGAATCCTAATTCCTATGGAAAGGAATTCAGCTCACCGGAGATCAAGAGCATCCTGATGATCGCAAGAAACATGCATATCAAAGCGATCTCCTACAATGAAGCAGAGATCATCAGCTACCGCCATCCCCAGCGTTCTCTGTCCCATATCACGAGAGCTGCCAACAAGTTCTTTGCCAAGCAGCCAAATGTTGACCGTGCCTTCATCATGGAGATGACCCGCGGCAGCGAAAAGCCCCAGGTACTTATCATCGTGGATATGATCGGCAACACGCGCAAGCTCTTTGTGCCGCTGGCAAGACATCTGTCCCCGGTGCTCAAGAGCAACGATCACCTCTGCTTCCTGAGCTACGAGCAGGCAAACGCCAAGAAGGCAGTGGAGGATGTATCACCGTTTTACACCAGAAAGAAGCGCTTTTTTGAAAAATAAGCAATATATGCAGGAGGTGTCAGCATGATTGAAACCGGAGATTTTTCTTCGGAAAACAGATTGGTATCCCCACTGGAATCCCAGGAGGATTATGTTCTGGATAAGGGTCTGCGTCCGCAGACGCTTGCAGAATATATCGGTCAGGATAAGGTCAAGGAAAATCTTGCTATTTATATTGAGGCTGCCAAGCGGCGTGAGGAGTCTCTGGATCATGTGCTGCTCTATGGTCCGCCCGGTCTCGGAAAGACCACACTCTCCGCGATCATTGCCCACGAAATGGGCAGCAACCTGCGCATTACAACGGGTCCTGCGATCGAACGCCCCGCAGATCTTGCAGCGATCCTGACCAATCTTTCGGATAATGATGTGCTGTTTATTGACGAGATCCACCGTCTGAGCCGTGCCGTGGAGGAGATCCTCTACCCGGCGATGGAAGATCATGCCCTTGACATCATGATCGGCAAGGGACCCTCCGCGCGTTCCGTGCGTGTGGATCTTCCGAAATTTACTTTGGTCGGTGCAACCACCAGAGCCGGGCAGCTTTCCGCGCCTCTGCGCGACCGTTTCGGCGTGGTGCAGCGTCTGGAGCTGTACACCCCGGAACAGCTTTCCGACATTGTACGCCGGAGCAGCATGATCCTCGGCATCCCCTGTACAGCGGACGGTGCCCTGGAAATCGCCGGACGTTCCAGAGGAACGCCCAGAATTGCCAACCGCCTGCTGAAACGTGCGCGCGATTTTGCGGATGTCATCGGCGACGGCTGCATTACAGAAAAGATCGCCAGAATTGCACTCGACAGACTGGAGATCGACCACCTCGGTCTTGACAGCATCGACCGCAAGATGCTGGATATGATCATCCGCGGCTACGGCGGCGGTCCCGTCGGACTGGAGACACTCGCTGCGGCGTTGGGTGAGGAGGCGGTCACACTGGAAGATGTGTGTGAACCCTTCCTCATGCAGCTCGGCTTTCTCTCCAGAACACCGAGAGGACGCTGTGTCACGCGCCTGGCATACGAGCATCTTGGTTATCCTGTTTCGCAGGATTACCAGCCGGCGGATCAGCTTCCGCTGACAGAACTATTATAAGGCTTGCTCTGCAAATTTATCAAAGAGAAGCCAAATTCACAGTTTAAGGAGTTAATTATTATGGGTAGATTATTCGGCACAGATGGTGCAAGAGGAATTGCAGTCACAGAACTTACCTGCGAACTGGCAATGCAGATCGGCAGAGCAGCGGCTCTGGTACTGACAAAGCATTCCGACCATCGTCCGGAGATTCTGATCGGCAGAGATACCAGAATTTCTTCCACGATTCTGGAATCTGCGCTGTGTGCAGGCATCTGTTCCGTTGGTGCGGATGCGATTATCCTCGATGTCGTGCCGACACCGGCGGTCGCATACCTCGTCAGAACCTTACATGCGGATGCAGGCGTGATGATCTCTGCTTCCCACAACAGCGTGGAATTTAACGGCATCAAGCTCTTTTCCTCCACCGGCTACAAGCTTTCCGATGAGATCGAGGCGGAGATTGAAGAGCTCATTCTCGATACCCCCGAAAAGATCCAGCTTGTCAGCGGTACGGATGTGGGCAGGATCAAGTATTATCCGGATGCGGCAGAGACCTATATTTCCCATATTGCCGAAAGCATCCGCACCCCTCTGGACGGTCTGCGCGTTGCACTCGACTGCGCAAACGGCAGTGCCTCTGCAACGGCACAGGAGCTGTTCACGCGCCTCGGTGCAGAGGTAATGATGCTCCATGCAGAGCCGGACGGCACCAATATCAACAAGAACTGCGGCTCCACACATATGGATGACCTCATGGAATTTGTGACTGCCAACAAGTGCGACATCGGTCTTGCCTTTGACGGCGATGCTGACAGATGCCTTGCCGTAGATGAGACCGGCGAGCTGGTGGACGGCGATAAACTGATCGCCATTGCCGCAAAGGCATATAAGGAGCAGGGCAGACTGAAGAAGGATGCTGTCGTAGTGACCGTCATGTCCAATCTCGGCTTTACATACTTTGCCAAGAAGCACGGCATCAAGATGATCACTGCCAATGTCGGCGATCGCTATGTGCTGGAAAAAATGCTGGACGGCGGGTATAATATCGGCGGCGAGCAGAGCGGTCATATCATCTTCCTGGATGAAGCAACCACAGGCGATGGTCAGCTCTCCGGCGCAAAGATCCTGGAGATCCTGAAGAACGCCGGCTGTAAGATGAGCGAGCTTGCCGGTGTGATGGATAAATTCCCGCAGGTCATGATCAATGTCAAGATCCCGAACAGCCGCAAGGAAAACTGGAAGAATGACAGCGAGATCACCGACCTCATCGACCGCAAGGAGCAGGAGCTGGGCGATGCCGGACGTATTCTCGTTCGCGAAAGCGGCACTGAACCGCTGATCCGCGTCATGATCGAGGGCAGGGATTTCAACCAGATCAATGCCATGGCAATGGAAATTTCAGATAAGATCCGCGAGCGTGCGGGCAGATAAGGAGAGAATGGATTGAGAGCAGCAAAGAATTGGAAAGCATACCGCGTCATTGATACCTCCGACGGCGAAAAGCTGGAGATCTGGAACGGGGTCAGCCTGATCCGTCCCGATCCCCAGGTGATCTGGAAAACGCCGAAAACAGCAAGACTCTGGACGCAGGCAGATGCCCGCTACCACCGCAGCAGCAGCGGCGGCGGTCAGTGGGAATTTCATGCAAAGCTCCCGGAGCAGTGGGAGCTGCCCTATGGTGATCTGAAATTCAAGATCCGTCCCACGGGCTTCAAGCATACAGGTCTGTTCCCGGAGCAGGCAGTGAACTGGGATTTCATGGACGGTCTGATCCGGAATGCCGGCAGGGAAGTGAGCGTTCTGAATCTGTTCGCCTACACCGGCGGTGCAACGCTTGCCTGCGCCAATGCAGGCGCGTCCGTCTGCCATGTGGATGCCTCCAAGGGTATGGTACAGTGGGCGCGTGAGAATGCTGCATTATCCGGCTTGCAGGAAAAGCCCATCCGCTGGATCGTGGATGACTGTGAGAAATTCACCCTCCGCGAGATCCGCCGCGGCAAGAAATATGATGCCATCATCATGGACCCGCCCAGCTACGGCAGAGGTCCCGGCGGCGAGGTCTGGAAGCTTGAAAACTGTATCTATGACCTTGTGAAGAACTGCGTGGATGTCCTCAGCGACGACCCGCTGTTCTTCCTGATCAACAGCTATACCACGGGACTTTCTCCGTCTGTCATGGGCTATATTCTCGATAGTCTGCTGACGAAGAAATACGGCGGGCATGTCTATTTCGATGAGATCGGACTTCCCGTGGAGGAAAGCGGCATGTGCCTGCCCTGCGGCTCAACAGCGGTCTGGTGCAGGGATGACGCAGAAGAGGCATTCCGATGAGTGCGATCATTGAGGCGAAGAACCTGGTCTTTCATTACCAGGAGCAGGCGGAGGACGGCACCCTGCAGAAACAGGAAACGCCGGTTCTCCGGGATATTTCCATTTCCATTGAAAAAGGCAGCTTTACTGCTGTACTCGGACACAACGGCAGCGGCAAGTCCACCTTTGCCAAGCACATCAATGCGATCCTTGTTCCCGATGAGGGCAAGGTCTATGTGGACGGCATGGATACTGCGGACGAGGAAAAGCTCTTTGCCATCCGCCAGAAGGCGGGCATGGTATTCCAGAACCCGGATAACCAGATCGTAGCAACGATCGTAGAGGAGGATGTTGCCTTTGCGCCGGAAAACCTCGGCGTTCCTCCGGCAGAGATCCGCCAGCGCGTGGACGATGCCCTGAAGGCAGTCAAAATGTATGACTACCGCAAACATGCCCCCACACAGCTGTCCGGCGGACAGAAGCAGCGCATTGCCATTGCCGGTGTGATCGCCATGCAGCCCGACTGCATTATTTTAGACGAACCCACCGCCATGCTCGATCCGCAGGGCAGACAGGAGGTCATGGAGACCATCCGCCGCCTGAACCGTGAAAAAGGCATTACCATCGTTCTGATCACGCATTACATGGAGGAAGCGGCGCAGAGCGACCGCATCATTGTCATGGATGACGGAAAGGTACTGCTGGATGATGTCCCGAAAAAGGTCTTTTCGCAGGTGGAAACGCTTCGCACTGTCGGGCTGGATGTCCCGCAGGTCACGGAGCTTGCCTACCTTCTGCGGCAGGAGGGAATCGCATTGGATGCAGATATTATCAGTGCCGATGAATGCGCCGCCGCATTGGAGGCACTGCTTGACAAAAACAGATAATGACCAGATTCCTGCCCTGCACCGCCGGGCAGGATTTGCCGAACATTCATAAGGATGATAAGCACACAAATCAATAAAAAATCCGTATAAAGGCATCAGCCTTTGCTGAAGGTTTCAAGGAGCAAAGCCCCTTCAGCGGGTTGCGGGGGCGCAGCCCCCGCTCTAAATCCCCCTCCCTCCGGGAGAGGACAGGGGGAGGGGAAGCTCAAGTAAACCCCGATTTAGAAAAATAGATTTGCGTGGATAAGGAATAGGATTGGTGAAGTCATTGAGTATATTAGAAACCGAGGAACTGACCTACACATACAGCGCAGGCACTCCGTTCGAGAAAACTGCGGTTGACCATGTGAACCTGAAAATAGAAAAAAACTGCATGGTCGGTGTGATCGGTCATACCGGTTCCGGCAAGTCCACATTGATGCAGCATTTCAATGGTCTGCTGCGTCCGACTTCCGGAAAGGTACTGCTGGACGGGGAGGACATCTGGGCGGATAAAAAGAAGCTGCGTGATGTCCGCTTCCGCGTGGGTCTGGTGTTCCAGTACCCCGAGTACCAGCTGTTCGAGGAAACGGTGTACCGGGATATTGCCTTCGGCCCGAAGAATATGGGGCTGAGTGACGCAGAGATCAAGGAACGCGTCACGGAAACCGCAGCCATGATCGGTCTGGAGGAGGAGCTTCTGGAACGTTCACCGTTTGCGTTGTCCGGCGGACAGAAACGCCGCGCCGCGATCGCCGGAGTCATGGCGATGCGTCCGGAGCTGCTGATCCTCGATGAACCCTGTGCCGGACTTGACCCGAAGGGGCGCAGCTATCTGCTCCGGCAGATCTGCGATTATCAGAAGAAAACAAAAAGCACAGTCATGCTGGTTTCTCACAGTATGGAGGATGTGGCGGAATATACCGACAAGCTCCTTGTGATGAACCAGGCAAAGCTGTTCTGCTATGATGATACACCTGCGGTGTTCCGCCGCACGGAGGAGCTTTCTGCAATGGGGCTGCGCGTCCCGCAGATCACCGCAGTCATGCATACCCTGCGCCGGAAGGGCTACGACCTGCCGGAGGATATTTTCACCGCCGCACAGGCGCGTGACGCGATCCTGCAGCTGCTCGGAAAGGGGGGCGCATCATGCTGAAGGATATTACACTGGGACAGTATTTCCCGGTGGACAGCGTTCTGCACCGGATGGATCCGCGTTTTAAGATCGTGGAGACCATGCTGCTCATCATCCTGCTGTTTGCCGGAAACAGCTTCGGCGTACTGGCAGTGGGCATCGTATTTGTATTGCTCGCACAGATGCTGTCCAATATTCCCATGAAGATGATCTGGAAAAGCGTCAGACCCATCCTGCCGATCCTGGCGTTTACAGCAGTTCTGAATCTGCTGTTCATTGATGACGGAGAAACGCTGGCACAGTGGGGGATCCTTAAAATCACCGAAGGCGGCATCACGACCAGCCTGTTCATGATGATCCGCATCGTACTCCTCATCATCGGTTCCTCCCTTCTGACCTACACCACCTCTCCCATCCTGCTGACGGATGCGATCGAATCGCTCCTGTCACCCCTGAAGCGTGTGAAATTCCCGGTGCATGAGATGGCAATGATGATGTCCATTGCCCTGCGCTTCATCCCCACGCTGTTAGAAGAAACGGACAAGATCATGTCCGCCCAGAAGGCAAGGGGCGCGATGCTCGACAACGGAAAGCTGACCGACCGGGCAAAGGCTCTGATCCCGATCCTGATCCCGCTGTTCGTTTCTGCTTTCCGCCGGGCGGAGGAGCTTGCGACCGCGATGGAATGCCGCTGCTACCGCGGCGGAGAGGGAAGAACTAGACTGCGCACACTGAAGGCTGCGCCGAGGGATTATATCGCGCTTGCTGTATGCCTGCTGTTTCTGGCAGCAGCATTCGCGCTGAATCTGTTCATTAAAATGTAAATGTAAAGGAGAAGGAATATGTCAGACAAAACCAAAAGCAGACTCGAACGGCAGAAGGCTGCCTACCGGAAAGCCGCTGCCCGTGCTGCCAGACGTGCCGACAAGCCGAAGGCATCCGCACCGCAGACTGCAGCGCAGGAAAGCTCCACACATTTGTGGGAGGTGCTTTCCTTTGTTCTGCCGTTCCTGCTGCTCGGCATCGGCTTCTATGTCAGCAAAATGCACCCGTTCGGTGAACGGCAGTTCCTCGTCACGGACCTGTGGCATCAGTACTATCCGTTCTACCAGATCTTAGAGGAAAAGCTTTCCGAGGGCGGCTCTCTGCTCTATACCTGGCGTTCCGGTCTTGGCACCAACTTCCTCGCCATGATGGCATATTACTGCGCCAGCCCCCTGAATGTACTGGCAGTCCTGGTACCGCAGATCTACCTGCGTGATGCCATGATGGTTATCCTCATGCTGAAATTCTCCTTTGCGGGTCTGTTCTTTGCAAAAATGCTCCGCTATGTATTCCATAAGAACGACATGTCCATCACCATGTTCTCTGTGATGTATGCCCTTTGCAGCTATATGATGGGCTATTACTGGAATACCATCTGGATCGACACAGTGGCACTCCTGCCGCTGGTCATGCTGGGACTGACCGCACTCGTGCGCGAGGGAAAATACCGCACCTATGTCATTGCCCTGGCTCTTGCGCTGTTCACCAATTATTACATTGCCTATTTTATCTGTATTTTCACCGTGCTTGCTTTCTTCTGTCTGTGCTGGTACGAGAATACCGGCATCCGCAGATTCGGCAAGCGTTTTGCCATGATTACCGGGTGCTCTCTGCTCGGTGCAGGTCTGTCCGCATGGATCCTTCTGCCCACCTTCTTCGGACTCCAGCTCACACACAGTGCGTCGAACACCTTCCCGAAAAGCGTTACCTGGTATGAGGGATGGCGTGATATTCTTGGCAATATGCTGGCATTCAATGAAGTCACCTCTAAGGAGGGACTGCCGAATCTCTACTGCGGTCTGCTGCCCGTGCTGCTGCTGGGCGTGTTCCTGATCGCCCGGAAGATCCGCTTCCGCGAAAAGCTCACCGCCGTTCTGCTGCTGGCATTCCTGGTAGTCAGCTGCAACATGAATATCCTCAACTTCATCTGGCACGGCTTCCATTTCACCAATATGCTGCCGTACCGCTTCTCGTTCCTGTTCTCCTTTGTGCTTCTGGTGGCTGCCTACCGTGCCTACCAGATTCTCCTGTCAGAAAAATTCAGCATCTGGCAGTGGCTCGGAATGCTTGCGTCCGGTGCTGTGTTCTGCGCACTGGCTTATGGTGTGCGCACCGAGGGGGAGGATCCGAACAAATTCGTCATTGCCAGTGCGATCCTCGGCGGTGTGTACCTCCTGATCGTGCTGTTCCGTACCTTCCTGCCAAAGCAGGTAGTACAGGTACTCCTTGCAGCGGTGCTTGCTTTTGAAATGGGTCAGCACGCTGTCAGCGGTGTCAAATCCGTCGGCAGCTCCTCCTATAAAGGCTATCCCGCTAATAATGACGCTGTGCAGGAGATGCTTGATACCGCCGATGAGCTGGAGGATGAGGAGTTTTACCGCACAGAGCTGAGCATGTGGTACACGCTGAACGATCCGGCAATGTATTATTATGACGGCGTATCCCAGTTCTCCTCCATGGCGAATGCCAATGTTACCACCTTTGCCCGCCTGATCGGTCTGCCCGCTTCCGAAGCCGGCAACCGCTACTATTATGCCAATACCTCACCGCTGACCAACATGCTCCTGAATGTGCAGTACATGATCGCCAAGGACGGTTATAATGCCAACGAACTGACCATGAAGCGCGTGGCAACCAGCGGCAAGGTCGCACTGTATGAGAATCTCTACGATCTCTCCATGGGCTACATGATGAATGCTTCCGCTCCCGGCTGTATTATGGATGAGAGTCTGAATGCCTTTGAGATGCAGAATTTCCTGTTCAAGCGCATGACCGGCGTAAAGGAGGATCTCTTTACCAGCATCGACATCACCCATGTCGGACACAGCGGTTATGATGTGACCCGAAAGGCTTACGGCAGCTACAGCTATAACCGCAAAGCGGATGCTGTCAACAATAACAGCTACCTGAAGTACAACTACACGACCCAGAAGGACGGCATGGTCTACGGCTATATGAAGGTCACCAAGGGCGAGTATATGGATGTATACCGCTATGAGGACAGTACCAAGCTCCATGCCTATAACATCGGAAAACAGCCCTATATCACCCCGCTCGGTTCCTTCAGGGCTGGCGAGATGGTCACTCTGCGCTGTGACCTGAAGGAGGAAGCAAAGTCCGGTACGATCACTGTTTACTTCTACCAGCTCAATGAGGATGTCCTTGAAGCCGGCTATGCCGCGCTTGCGGATGAGGTCATGACTCTCACCGATTTTGATGATACCTCCTTCAGCGGCGAGATCACCGCAAAGGCGGACGGCTGTCTGTACCTTTCCGTTCCCTATGAGGAGGGCTGGACGGTCTATGTTGACGGCGAAAAGGCAGAACTGCTCTCCGCATTCGATGCCATGTGTGCAGTGCAGCTGACTGCCGGCACGCATACCATCACTATGCGCTACAGTCCCAAGGGCTTTACAGCGGGACTTGCCGTTTCCATCGGCTCTGCAGTCCTGCTCGTGATCCTCTGGGTCGCAGAACGCCGCCGGAAGAAAACAGCGGGTGCACCGGAATCGGCAGCATCCGAGGAACAAACAGAACCAGAGAAAGCTCCCGCACCGGCAGAGGAGAACACATCCGCTGCCGAACCTGCCGGAGAGCCGGAAACGAAGGAAAGTGAGGAAACGTGAGAAATCTGAAAGTTTTGATGTCATATCGCGGCACCGCCTACCACGGCTTCCAGATCCAGAACAATGCCAACACCGTACAGGCTGTAGTGGAACGCTGTGTCAGCAAGGTACTCAATGAACCGGTCACGATCCATGGATGCTCCCGCACGGATGCGGGAGTCCATGCGAGAGAATACTGCTTCTCCGTACTGACCAGCAGCCGCATTCCGACGCTGGGCTTTGTGCGCGGTGTGAACGGCGAGCTGCCCAAGGATATATCCATCCTCTCCTGCGAGGAAGCACCGGAGGATTTCCATGCACGCTTCAGCTGCCATTCCAAGGAATACCTCTACCTGATCCACAACAGCGAATGCAAGAATCCTTTTCTGACGGATCTTGCCTGTCATTACCGCCGCCCGTTCCATACGGAGCTTGTGCAGGAGGCGGCACAGCATTTTGTCGGAACACATGATTTTCGTGCGTTTTGTACAAATTGCAAAGAAAAAGCCAACACAGTCCGGACAATTCACAGCTTTAATGTAGAAAAAGATGGAGAAACCGTGAAAATGCTTGTAAAAGGCGACGGATTTCTGTATAATATGGTTAGGATCATGGTGGGCACACTGCTGGAGATCAATGAAGGAAAGATCCCGCTTTCCGAGCTGGACAACATCCTCGCCTCCGGTGACCGCCTGCGTGCCGGAAAAACGGCACTGGCGCATGGTCTGTACCTGAATCATGTATTTTATCCGGAACACACCAAAGAATAAGAGATCAAAGATAAATCAGAAGAAAGAAAGGAGAGCCGGACAATGGGAAATTCAGTTGATATTGTGCTGATCCGTCAGCGGCGCAGACGCAGAAAGCGCACATCCCAGTTCCTGCTGTTGTTACTGGCAGTCGGGCTTTGTGTTTTTATCTATGCCAAGAGAGACATCTGGTTCCCGCAGCTGGAAGGCATCGGCTCAAGATACCAGAACATCACACAGAATGAAAATGCGGACACAGAGGGCAATTATCCGCTGTCCGTTTCCGGCGGCGTGGATTATTACACCAGCTTTGTCGATACCAACATGTTCATTCTTTGCGACATGTACGTTTATATCTATACCGTGGACGGCAGCTTCCGCGAAAGCCGCCAGCACGCCTACAGCAATGCCATCATGGAGACAAATGATTCACGATGCCTGCTGTATTCCTGCAACGGCACCAAATTCCGCGTGGACACGCCGAGCAAGATGCTGTTTGAGACCACGACTGAGCAGCCGATCCTGTTTGCAAGGATCGCGGAAAACGGTCTGGTCGCAGTTGTCACAGAATCCGATACCTACGCCTGCCGTCTGAATGTGTACGATACCAACGGCAAGCTCATCTACAGCCGTGACTGCGTGGATCGTCTGCTGGATGTCAGCCTCCGTGAGTCAGGCTGTGTTTTCACAACACTTGGCGCGGAAAACGGCGATCTTGTCACAACGCTCCAGTCGGTAAGCTTTGAAGGCAGTGAAACGGAGTGGACGACCACCCCGCTGACAACTCTCTGCATGAAGGTGTATGCGCTCGAAGACGGCGGTGCGTTTGTGATAGGCGATACCAAATGTGCATATTATAGCAGCGCGGGCGAAATGCAGAACCTCTGTGATTACAGCGGCACGCTGGTGGATTATACCTTCTCTGAAGAACGTGCAGCCATTCTCCTGGAGAATGAGGATCGCCGTCAGTCCCAGCTCCTGCTGTTCTCTGACCTGAGCGGAAAGCCGGCAGAAGCGGAGATCCCCTCCATTGCCAAGAGCGTGGATGTGGATGGAGAAAAGACTTATCTGCTCAGTACGCAGGGGATCGAGACCTATGCGTTCAGCGGCGAGCGGATGGCAGAGCTGCACATGACGGATGCCTATGACACACTCCTTAAGCACGGTAAATATTTCTATCTTCTGGGTTATGACAAGATCAATCGCATAAAGACGAACGGGTCATAATAGGAGGAGAACTATGGGCACACAATTCTGGTGGTTTTATGATGTGCTGATCCTTGCAGCTGCCGGCGGTCTGCTGTACAATGCCGCAGCAAAGGGCTTTGGCAGAATGGTATTCCCGCTGATTGGCTGTATTCTGGCGTTTGCTGCTGGTGTATGCGGCAGCCGCTTTCTTGCAGAGCCGGTATACCATATGCTGTTCAGCGACAAGATCATTGCAACCATCCAAGCAGAATATGAAGAAACAGACATTTATCCGGCGATCGTGGAGCAGTACCGCCGGATGCAGCAGGACGATACCATGACGGAGCAGAAGCTGAAGGAAGCAGCTGTCGCCGGCAATGTGCCGGAGCCGATCGCTGCAGCAGCTGGTGAAATGGCAGCCTCCGAGCTGCTGCACCGTTTTTCTCCGCTTCCGCCGGAGAGCGCGGCAGCATTTTTCACAGCGGAGCCGGAGGTGCTTTGCCAGTTCCTGAATGCCGCAGATGCGAAGGAAGCCGCCGCTGTACTGGAACAGGCATATTTCCGCCCGTTCTATCTGGAAATGGTACGCACAGCAGTCTTTCTGCTGCTTGCCGTCGTCATGCTGATCGTTGTGGGGATCCTGTCGAATATGGCAGGGGATCTGGAGCAGCTGATGCATATCCGGAAGGGAAGCCGCATTCTTGCATTCCCCATCGGCATCGTGCAGGCAGCCTTTGCACTGCTCACCATTACAGTATCCGTCCGGCTGATCGTTCTGGCGACCAACAACCAGATGATGCTGTTCAACGAGGAAACCATTGCAGAAACGATAGTATTTCATTATATATATGACTGGATCTGATGCAGATCCGCCTGCCATTCACTGGAATGCAGGGAATCGTAGAAGAAAGGAAGAAAAGCAGTATGATTTTATGCAGCAAGTGCGGCAAGCGTCCCGCAGTCGTCTTTGTATCCCCCATGAGCAGCAGCGGACGCAGTGAAGGCTATTGCCTGACCTGTGCCAAGGAGCTGAATATCCCGCAGGTATCGGAATATCTGAAGAATGTCGGGATCAGCGACGAGGATCTTGCCGAAATGTCCGATCAGATGATGGAATTTATGCAGGAGAACGACGAAACAGAGGAAACGATGGGCAATATCAGCGCAATGCCGAATTTCCTCCGCAATCTGTTCAGCGCACCCATGCCCGCCCAGAATGCGGAGCAGGATGAGAAGAAATCCGCATCTGCGGAAGAACCGAAGCGTTCCCGTTCCAATCCGTTCAAGAAGAAAAAGGAAGAGGAGAAGGAATACAAGTTCCTGAACAATTACTGTACCAATCTCAGCCAGCGTGCCGCAGAGGGAAAGCTCGACCGCATCATCGGCAGAGATCGTGAGATCGCGCGCGTGGTGCAGATCCTCTCACGCCGCCAGAAGAACAACCCCTGCCTGATCGGTGAACCCGGTGTCGGCAAAACTGCCATTGCAGAGGGCATTGCACAGCGCATTGCTTCCGGTGATGTGCCGTTCCATCTTCGTGACAAAAAGATCTTCCTGCTGGATCTGACCGCCCTCGTAGCCGGTACCCAGTTCCGCGGTCAGTTTGAGAGCCGCGTCAAGGGTCTGATCGGCGAGGTCGTCCGTGAAGGCAATATCATCCTGTTCATCGACGAGGTGCACAATCTCGTCGGCGCAGGTGATTCGGAAGGCTCCATGAATGCTGCCAATATCCTGAAGCCCGCCCTTTCCAGAGGCGAGGTGCAGGTGATCGGTGCGACCACCTTCAAGGAATACCGCAAATATATTGAGAAGGACAGCGCACTGGAACGCCGTTTCCAGCCCGTGACCGTCAAGGAACCGACTGTGGAGGAGACCGCAGAGGTGCTTCTCGGCATCCGTGAGTACTATTCGGAGTACCATCGCGTGAAGATCAGCGACCGCCTGCTCCGCATGTGCGCTGTGCTGTCCGAGCGTTATATCACCGACCGTTTCCTGCCGGATAAAGCGATCGACCTTCTGGACGAAAGCTGTGCCTACCGCAGCATCCGCGCATCGGAACTGCGTGAGCTGGACGAGGCGACAGCAAAGTATGATGCAGAAAAGGCAAAGCTTTCTGCCCTTGAGGAGCAGGAAACACCGGATTTCGAGAAGATCGCAGAAATGAAGGCAGCCTGCAGCCGTCTGGAAATGCAGGTGAAGCATCTGCAGGAGCAGGTGGAGAAGATCGAAGTGGAGGAATCCGACCTTGCTGCGGTCATTGAGCTGTGGACGGGGATCCCTGCAAATAAGATCGAGGAAACCGAGCTTTCCAGAATGCGCAATCTTGCTGACCGCCTAAAAACCAGAGTTGTGGGACAGGATGAAGCCGTGGATGCCCTGGCAAATGCCATCAAGCGCACCCGCGTTCAGCTGAGCAAGCGCATCCGTCCGGCATCCTTCATTTTTGTGGGACCGACTGGTGTCGGCAAGACGGAGCTGGTCAAGGTGCTTGCAGCCGAGCTGTTCGATGCCGCAGACCCGCTGATCCGCCTGGATATGACGGAGTTTATGGAGAAACATGCCGTTGCAAGAATGATCGGCTCACCTCCCGGCTATGTCGGCTATGATGAAGCCGGACAGCTGACAGAAAAGGTGCGCCGCAACCCCTATTCCGTGATCCTCTTTGATGAGATCGAAAAGGCACATCCCGATGTGATGAACATCCTCATGCAGATCCTGGACGAAGGACAGATCGAGGATGCCCAGGGAAGAACGGTGAATTTCTCCCATACTGTTATCTGCATGACCTCCAATGCCGGCTCTACGGATAAGACGACCGGCGTGGGCTTCAACCGCAGCGTGGAGGAGATCTCCAAGGATAAGGCAATGAAGGCACTGCGCGATTTCCTGCGTCCGGAGTTTATCAGCCGTATTGATGAGATCATTGTATTCCATCCGCTCGGCGAACCGGAATTTGCAAAGATCGCCGGTCTGATGATGGAAGAAATGCGCGACCCGCTGGCAGAAAAGGGCATCCGCTTCAATTATGACGAAGCAGCTCTCCAGAAGATCGCCGCGGAAGCCTTCGGCAAGCGTTACGGCGCACGCGACATCCGCCGCATCATCCGTGAGAAGGTAGAGGACGCGATCGCCCGTGCCATGATCGACGAGGGAAGAAAACTCACCGAGATCACTGTCACCGCCAACGAACAGGACATCAGCGTCAGCTTCGCATGATCTGAATCTCCGCCATCAGGCGGGAAGTGGGTCGCGGGGGCGCAGCCCCCGCTCTAAACCCCCTCCCCAAGGGGGGGGGAGTCGGGTCGTAGCCATGTCGTTCTGTGGGCCAAG
>JAZQCT010000029.1:0-6948 GCA_045546475.1 Oscillospiraceae bacterium | reverse complement strand
AAAAGTCTTTTTTGGGGGGTAACCACCCCAAAGCACCCCCACCTCCCCGGTGCCGTCCCCTCTGTCTCTCCGTGCCGTCTCCCCCCCCCGTGGGGATCAGCCCCAACCCCTCCCCCAGCCGGGGAGGGGCTATATTTCGGGGACTTCCTCCCCGAACCCCTTGTGCGGTGCTATCGCTCCGCGTTTGATTTTAGGTTTTTTGACAGACTGGTTGTTATGACTGCTGAAGAAATTCTGTAATTGCCATTGTTCCGCCGGAGCCGACATAGGCGGCATACTGTAAGATCAGTGCGGCATCCACAGCATTCAGTGTGCCGTCCTTGTTGACATCCGCTGCCGTTTCCTGATCGGCGGTCAGACCGGATGCACCGCCGGAACCTGCAAGGGATGCCGCTTTCAGAAGTGCGGCGGCATCGGCGGCATTGATGGTGCCATTTAAGTCCACATCGCCATAGAGAATGCCGCCGCCGAGTACCAGCTCCAGATATTGCGGCTCATCCGACTCCTCGATTGTGAACTTTGTCGTTTTCGGCGCAGTATAGCCCTCCGGAATTTCGCGGTATTGCAGTGCATATGTCCCTGCCGGTACATGGTACAGGTTCAGTCCGCTTTCGGGCATGGCGGGGATGGTAAATTCGATTTGATCAATTATGCCGCCGTAAAAACTTTCCGAAATGCTGCTGCATCCGCTGTAAACGCCGTCCTCGAAGCTGTAATGCAGCTCCATTGTGACAGAACGGTTTTTCCGTGATGTATAGTAATACACCGTGCCGTCGGTAAACGGCTCTGCATATGTCACAACACCGCCGGACTGGATGAGCAGCAAGGTGCTGCGTTCATCAGAATCCCACCTCATGTCGTAGGTTCTGCCGTCAATGACGATTTTCCCGTCGGCGGTCGCATTTTCGAACGCATCCGCAATATTGATGGATTGCAGGTCATATTCCACATCCTCCGTGCTGAGAAACGGTGCGGTATTGTAGGAATAAAACGAAGCGTGCCCGTTCTGATAGCCGATAGAAAGCAGACCGGAATGTTCCTCCTGGTACTTGGGAAAGAACTGGACCTCGCCGTTTCCCGAATATGCAAACTCTCCCTCGGTCAGTTCGTTCGGATCTTTGTTGATGCAGATCGAACCGGCGGGAGTGTCCATCCAGAGCTGCATCGGTTTTGAAAGGCAGTTCTGATGTGCGGATACTGCGATATGTCCTGCCGGAAGTGTGAATGCAGGCTTCTCATTGACCGGATAGCTGTGCAGCTCATAAACGCGCGTTTCTCCGACGCTCTGCGTGGGGGGAGAATTCGGTTTGAACACAGAAGCCCAACCGCCGTTCGAGCGATAGATTTCATCCAACTCCCACGGATCGGTCAGTCTTGTAAATTCCTCCCACGGAATCTGAAAATCGGGGGTATCGCTGCCCATATATCCTATGATGGCAGTGGTCTTTTGCGGTATAAAACAATTACTTCCGTAAAATGTACCTACCAGCTCACCATTTTCATCCAGCATGTCGATCATCACATCCTCAGAGGGGATGCCGTTCCTGTCCCTGATCTCCACATTCAGAATATTGCTGGGAACATAGGTGAACGAGGGCAGCGCATGAACAGTCAGGGGCGTTTGCAGCATGATACCTGCCGCAAGCAGTGCAGTGATCTTTTTTCTCATGATGTAGTCCTTTCCGCAAGATATGCTTCAAGTGTCATTGTTCCGCCGCTGCCGACATAGGCAGCATATTGTAAAATCAGTGCGGCATCGGAGGCGTTGTACACACCATCCCCGTTCACATCCGCCGATTTTTCCTGATCCGCATTCAGACCGGACGCACCGCCGGAACCCACAAGGGATGCCGCTTTCAGGAGGAGGGCGGCATCGGCGGCGTTGACGGTGCCGTTTTCGTCCACATCACCCAACAGGGAGGCTTTTTCCAGCACGAGCTGGAGATATTGCACTTCCTGCGAATCGGTCACGGTGAGGGTGGTGGTTTTCGGGGCTTCATACCCATCCGGAAGATTCTCATAGGTCAGGGTGTAGGTTCCTGCCGGCACTTGTGTCAGAACGATTTCACCCAGAGGGGGCTGCAGTGCCTCAAGGTAATACTCCGTGAGATTGGCAGCCACGCCGCTATCGCTAAAACCACCGCCGCCTTGGGCGGTACTGCCGGATTCTATCGGGACATCATGAAAGTCGTAACAGTAGTCCAATGTAAATTTTCTGGTGGCTCTGTCAAGATAAAATTCCACATAGCCGCTGCTGTCCGGAATGACGACATTGATGACCGCACCACTCTGGATCGTAAGCAAGGCACTGGTGTAGGCGGTATCCTGCCGGAGATCATAAAGCAGACCATCTCTGATAACCGTTCCGTCTTCCTGGAAAGATGAGCATAGCTGGCGGAGGGGCAGCCGACAGAGTACATATTCCGTTGCAGCACTGCTGACTGTGATCTCATTGGCAGAAGTAAAGCCGCCCGATTCATCCGAGAAAACCAGTCCGATTCCTGCTGAATAATTCGGATCGAATGCTTCGATCAGATTCGTCGTACCCGGCTTGAGTGTGAGGGCATCAGCAAGTATACCTGTGAGCGGTGCATAATTGATGTAGCGTTCCAAAGAGGGTGTTTTGATATAGGCACCAACGGTACGGTTTGCCCACTTTGCATCGACATAGACTGCAAACTGATTTGCCGGAACAGTCAGTGCAGTCGCCTGAGAAGCATCGTAGCTGTAAAGCCGTATTTTGTACGGCATACCGCCATTGACGAAAACAGGCTCATTGGCATAGATTTCATAGGATCCACCATCCAGATCCGTCCGCCAGATATTGACGCTGTGCAGTGTCTGTGGTGCGACATAGGGCGTGAACGTGTTCCATGGGACATAGTAGCAGTATCGATCATCGCCCAATTCTGTGCCGTCAATGCCGGAATCGTTGCTTTCAAAAAAGCCGCGGTCATTGATGATGCCGCCGACTTCTGTGCCAGCTGCATTGTGCAGGGTCACCGTTACCCCTGCCGCGGAGCTGCCGTCGGGATACTGTACATCCAGAAAGACCATATTGCCCGGTGCGACTTCAATCAGCCCTGCCAATGCAGAGAGCGGTGCGGACTGCAGCAGCATGATACCTGCCGCAAGCAGTGCAGTGATCTTTTTTCTCATGATGTAGTCCTTTCCGCAAGATATGCTTCGAGTGTCAGTGTTCCGCCGGAGCCGACATAGGCGGCATACTGTAAGATCAGTGCGGCATCCACAGCATTCAGTGTGCCGTCCTTGTTGACATCGGCGACAGTCTGCTGATCCGCCGTCAGACCGGACGTGCCGCCGGAACCGATGGCAGAGGCGGCTTTGAGCAGTGCGGCGGCATCGGCGGCGTTGATCTGCTTGTCGGAATTGACATCGCCCAGAAGCGGGACATCTTCAAGCACAAGGGTCAGGTACTGGATTTGCTGGGTATCCTTGACTGTTACGGACTGTACTTTTGATGCAGCATAGCCCCGAGGGAGATTTTCAAACGTCAGTGTATAGGTGTCCGCCGGTACATTCGCCATGTTGATGCCAGTATCGGGCAGGCGTGCTCCGGTCATGGCAACCTCCGCCATTTCACCGCCGAAATTCCGCACATCCTCGAAATAGTAGCCCTTGAAGTAATACGGCATAGCATCGAAACCGGTTTCGACAAGGTGTGCATAGTACATGGTGGCATCAAATGACAGTTCTGTTTTTTCCACCATAAATTCCACGAAGCCTTTCTCATCCGGCACAACAACGGAATACATGCCGCCGCTGTTGATCACAACAATGGCACAGGCATTTCCGCCGGATACCGCAGCATCATAGGTAATACCGTCTATTGTAAAGCTGGCATTCCCATTGCAGAAATAGTCGGCATGATCGGGGAACATGTCCGGCAGATACATCCGGCAGTTCACATATTTCGTCGTGGTATCGCTGATATTCGGACGGTTGAGTCTCATCGAAAATCTTTCCCTCTGGTTTGCTGCTGCATTGAAGACCCGTTCTATGCCGATATTGTTCGTGGTGTAGTCGTCCGGTACATATGTAAATGTGGACCAGAACGAAAGATTCGGATTTTCATCCTCCGGCTTATTGAAAAAGTGGTACTGACCATCCATTTCGAGAAACAGATTTTCCGAAAAATCCTCCCACTTTGGATCAACATAGATTCCCCACTCATTTGCCCCCAGCGTTATCATGGAAGTGGCTTTCTGAGTGCTGTCAATGCCAAGCCGGAAATACTGTGTCTGCCCTTCGTCAAATACAATGCTTCTGGGGTCTCTTACGATTCCATAGCCCGTAAATGCAGGATCATCTGTGATTCTCATGGTATGCAGCGATTCGAGAGCATCCAGATTGAGCAGTCTTTCAAAGGTACGCCACGGCACGCCATAGGAAAGCACTTCATCGGGCGAGGTGCGTGTGCAGTCGTCAATATAGCATCTGGTCGTGCCATAATATTTTTCACCGCTGACGAGATTGCCGCTGTATTCTCCGGAAGAATTATAAAATGCAACCTCAACGCCATTCACGGGATTGCCCGCTGTGTCCGTCACCTGTACATTCAGCAGATTTTCAGGGATAACAGTCACGGGAGGGAGCCGGGTCGGGTAGACTGCATATGCTGCAGCGGAGAGCATCTGGGAAACTGCCATTGCCGAAGCGATTATAAACGCCATCATCTTCTTATTGTATCTCATACATGGTCCTTTCCAGAAAATCCCCCATGCTGTGCTGCACAGGGGATTGTTTCTTGCATTGTATTGCCTCACTTCTGCTTGCCAAAAAAGCATTTTTCCGAGGCAGCTTTACTGAAACTGCCCCCTCTGCCGCCGTTCGGCGGCATCTCCCCCGCAAGCGGGGGAGACTTAGGCGGGGGCTGCGCCCCCGAATCCCGCTTTTCTGATGATTACCGTGCCTTGGTTGCAACCTCTGTCAGCAGCTTTGCAAGCAGTGCGTCCATATCCATTGCACCCAGATTGTCGCCCTTTCTGGAACGAACGGAAACGGTCTTGTTCTCCACTTCCTGATCACCGACCGTGAGCATGTAGGGAGTCTTTGCAAGAGTTGCCTCACGGATCTTCTTGCCCATCTTTTCAGCTCTGTCATCAATGGAGCAGCGGATGCCGGCAGCTTCGAGCTTCGCCTGCACTTCGCCAGCCCAATCGAGGTGACGGTCTGCGATCGGGATGATCTTTACCTGCTCCGGAGCGAGCCACAGCGGCAGTGCACCTGCATACTTCTCGATCAGATATGCCAGAGTTCTCTCATAGCAGCCCAGAGAGGTTCTGTGAATGATATACGGTCTGCGCTTCGAGCCGTCCACATCCACATATTCCATGCCAAACTTTTCAGCCAGCAGCATGTCGATCTGGATGGTTACAATAGTATCTTCCTTGCCAAATACATTCTTGTACTGAATATCCAGCTTCGGGCCGTAGAATGCAGCCTCATCGATACCGATCTCATAATCCACACCCAGATTATCAAGGATCTTGCCCATGATTGTCTGCGCTTCTTCCCACTGTTCAGCAGTACCCTCGTACTTGTTCTTCGGATTAGCCGGATCCCACTGGGAGAAACGGAATGTGCAGTCCTCCAGCATACCAACAGTATCGAGAACATATTTCGCCAGCTCCAGACAGCCCTTGAATTCCTCTTCGAGCTGTTCCGGACGGAGGATCAGGTGACCTTCGGAGATGGTGAACTGGCGTACACGGATCAGACCGTGCATTTCACCGCTGTCCTCATTACGGAACAGTGTGGAGGTTTCGCCCAGACGCATCGGCAGATCACGGTAGGAACGCTGGCGGTTCAGGAATACCTGATACTGGAACGGACATGTCATCGGACGCAGTGCGAAGCATTCCTTTGTTTCGTCGGTCGGATCGCCCAGAACGAACATACCGTCCAGATAGTGATCCCAGTGACCGGAGATCTTGTACAGATCGGACTTTGCCATGAGGGGAGTCTTTGTCAGCAGATAGCCACGCTTCTGCTCTTCATCCTCGATCCATCTCTGGAGAAGCTGAATGACTCTTGCACCCTTCGGCAGGAGGACGGGCAGACCCTGACCGATGCAGTCCACAGTGGTGAACAGCTCCAGTTCTCTGCCGAGCTTGTTGTGGTCACGCATCTTTGCTTCTTCACGACGCTGGATCTCTTCGTCCAGCTGTGCAGCCTTCGGGAATGCAGTACCGTATACACGGGAGAGCATCTTGTTCTTTTCAGAGCCTCTCCAGTATGCGCCTGTGCAGGACAGCAGCTTGAATGCCTTGACTGCGCCGGTGCTCATGAGGTGCGGGCCGGCACACAGGTCAACAAATTCTTCCTGCTTGTAGAAGGAAATCGGTTCACCCTTTGCAGCGTGCTCCTCGCAGAGTTCCACCTTGTAGGGTTCATCCATTTCCTTGAGCTTTGCAATTGCCTCGTCGGGGGAGAGTGTGAAGCTTTCGAGAGCCTGATTCTCCTTGACGATCTTCTTCATTTCTGCTTCGATCTTCAGCAGCTCATCGGGGCTGAACGGATGCGGTGCATCGAAATCGTAGTAGAAGCCATTGTCGATGGCAGGACCAATGGCAAGCTTTGTTTCCGGATACAGACGCTTGACAGCCTGTGCCAGAATATGGGATGCCGTATGCCAGAATGTCTTCTTGCCGTCAGCATCATCGAATGTGAGAACTTCAAATGTGCAGTCCTCCGTCAGTACAGTGCGCAGATCACAGACCTCGCCGTTGATCTTTACGCAACAAGCGGACTTGTACAGTCCCATGCCAATGCCCTTGACAACCTCCGCAACGGAAACATTTTCTTCCACTTCACGAATGCTGCCGTCTTTGAGTGTGAGTTTCAGCATAATTTTTCTCCTTTCATGGATCTGTGGGAAGCCCTTGCAGTGGGGGACGCTGTCCCCCACACCCCCTGCCAAAGGGA
>JAZQCT010000028.1:0-34137 GCA_045546475.1 Oscillospiraceae bacterium | reverse complement strand
ACGCCTGCTATATCGCGAAAGACTAATTTTCCCTCGCAGCATTGCTTTCAAACGCGTCTGCCAGCGGGGGCTCCCCGCTTAAGACTGCTCACTCAGATAAATCGAAACTCTCGACTGCATCATCTCCGCACATTCCTGCGGAGTCTGATCGCCGGCAAGCATTTTTTCGGCTTCCTCCAAAAGAATATCATGCACCCTGTAATCGTAATAGGAACAGGTGCGGACACCCTCGATATAGTCACGCAGAATGTCGGATTCCCACGGTTCGAGTGCGCCGACGAACATTTCCCCGAACGCCATAAAGGTGACATTATGCTCCGCCTGTTCGATCTGAAATTCCAGTGCGCCCCTGTGGACGGGCAGGGAGACGTTCTTCTGGTACTCCTCCGAAAGCAGATACTTCATGAAATCCCAGATCTTCTCCTGTTCCGTGGACTGCGCATTGATGGATACGGTGAATCCTGTATTGAATACACCGCCATTTCCCCGATCCATATTTTCCACATGCACCATCGGGAATCCTGTCAGAGTGAGATCCGCATCGCCGAAATAGTACCGCCGTATTGAGCGGATGCCGATGGGATCGCTGAGAGACATATCACTGAACAGCACACGATCCTCCGTCCAGTTAGTTTTGTAGTTCACTCCATAATTATCATTCATGGTCAGATAGAAGTCATCCTCCCCCGGAATGCGGTTCAGCTCCTCCAAAAGCTTCACAAAATCCGGCGAATCAAAATAGCACTCCGCTGTTTCCGGGTTGATCGTGCCGGTCTGGAAATTCCGCATCCATGTTTCTGCAAGATATTCCGCAGGCGAATAGATCCATCTGTCCATGCCCTCCGGCAGGGGAATATCCAGCTGTTCCCCGAGAGAAAGTCCTTGCTCCGTTCCGACGTATTCCGTCTTGGCTCTGCTCGTCATGATCTCAAAGCCCACGCCAAGCCGCAGGAGCTTGTCCTTGTATTCGTAGGCTTCAAAGAAATTCTGGAAATAATCCTCCCTGTTGAATGCGGGGTCTGCGTCCATCAGTTCATACCAGTCGGCGAAAAGTCCCTTGCTCGCAAGGCTCTCGAAATTCTGTCCGTCCGCACAGATCATATCCGCAATAATGCCGTTCATCATGTCCTCTTTCATGATCTCATAGCCCTTGTGCGGTTCGTCGGGGGTGTCGTATTCGCCGTAGTCCTTGACCAGAATGCGGTAGCCCGTTTCCTCACGGTTGTAATTCATGACCGTTCCAAGCAGCCCATAGTCCAGATCGACCGCCGCAAGGGTGATCGTCTGAATGCTGTCGATCTCCTCCTGTGTACGGGGCGTGAGATGCCAGTAGCCGCTGTTGTCACTCACAATGAACGTGCCGTCATCGACCGGAATGCAGGTATAGACATCCCTCAGATCGGAGTTGATCCAGTTGACAAGCTGTGTGGTTTCCTCCCCTTTCACGCCGAAAATGCCATACTGTGTCTGGTAGTAGAAATCATAGCCGTTTGTGCCCGTCATATAGCCGGATGCGCCTTCCATCGTGAGGGGGGATGGTTCTGCGGAATGATTGACGGCATCGAGCTTGTAGAGCTTTTCATAGGCACCGCCGAGATTATCAAACAGCAGATAGCTTGCGTATACCGTAGCGTCCGCCGTGGCGAACATGTAGTTGAACATATCCGACGGCGGTTCGGCTCTGCCGTAGAGCTGGAAATCGCTGTTGTAGCAGTGGATCAGCTGCTCATAGTTCGTTGATTCATCGGCACGCATGACATACCAGTTGCCGTCCTTGTCGGCAAAGGTTTCCTGCGGATGGAAATAATCATCCCCGAACAGCTCCAGCGGCAGTTCACGGGTTTCGAGGAGGTTCAGGTCTGCGTCATAGATTTCCATACAGCGGCGGTGCGCCTCGATCTCGCCGCCGCCGAGACCCTGATAGATCATGCAGACGATGCCGAATGTACCGTCAGAAAATTCGATCGGGGCAGAGCTGACCCGTTCGAGGGGTTCGAGATTCTCACCGCACTGCGGCTTGAATCGGGTTTTGGTCTGGGTTTCGAGGTCATACCAGCAGTATTCCTCTTCTCCGGTATTGGGCAGGGTCTTGGAGCAGAGTACATGCGTGCCTGCGGCAAACCACGGATGAGAGGTCACGCCTGTAAGCGTCCGCTCGATGTGCCACGAATTATCCATGCTGATTTCCAGCGTGGCACCGTCCTTTTCTCTCTGGATACCGCCCATATCGCTGCATCCGCTGAATGTGGAAATGCCCATGAGGAGGGCTACTGTAAATGCGAGAAGTTTTGTTTTTTTCATGGTGGTGGCTCCTTTTCTTTGGTTTGTTCTTTGTGAGGGAATCCAGCGTAACTTCCCCCCCTGCCCCCTCCCCGAGGGGAGGGGGAGATAGAGCCGGTGCTTCGCACCCGCACCGACCAAGGGGCTTCCGCCCCTTGGAACCTCATTTTTGGGGGCTCCGCGCTTATGACTGCTCGCTGAGATAAATGCTCACTCTCGACTGGATCATCTTACCGCATTCCTCTGCGGTGCAGTCCCCTGCAAAGTATTTTTCAATTTCCTCCATCATAATGCTGTACACGGTTTCATCATAATAGAACGCCGTCCGGATGCCCTCCAGATAGGTGCGCAGCTTGCCCATTTCCTCGGCATTCGACTCGCCGATCGGTACTTCCGACAAACCGAACCAGTCCCTTGCGGAGACCATGTGCATCGCTTCATCATACTCGACCTCCAGTGCGCTTTTCAGCACGGGGAACGAATCGTTCAGCTTGTTCTGGTAGTCCTCCTCAAGCAGATGCTTCATGAAATCCCAGATCGCTGTCTGCTGCTGCGACTGCGCATTCACGGAAACGGTGAAATCCGCACGGAACAAGCCGCCGTTGCCCTCATCATAGTCCATCGGAATGCCCACCATCGTCACAGGGTCATCGTGGAATGTCAGGCGGTTCATCGAACGGAAATTGATCGGCTGATAGAATACTGCATCCTGTATGAATGCCCGGTCTTCCTGAAAGGCAAGGTGGCTTTCAAAATAACTCGGCATCCGGTTTGCCTGATCGGATTCGTCCATCTGTCCCAGTTCTTCCCATGTCGGCAATGTGCCGATCATACCCAGAAGCCGTGTGAATGTCGGGCTGTCGAAATAGCACTGCGCATTCTTTGCATCCACAAAGGCATTCATATAATTCTGGAAATACTGTTCCATGAACATTTCACGGTTGCAGAAATCGTAGAAATCCATCCCTGCCGGAATGCTGCTCATGAGGTCGGAATATGCAGCCAGATCCGGTCCTTCCTGTTCTCCGGCAAATTCCGTTTTCGCCATTGCGGTATACACAGAGTACTGCACGCCCAAACGCTGGAGCTTGTCATCGTATTCGTAGGCGTGGAAGAAATTCTGGAGATAATCCGCACGATTGAAAGATTCATCCGCATCCATGAGATCATACCAGTCGGCGAAAATGCCCTTGTTTGCAAGGTTCTCGAAGTGCATTCCGTCCGTGCAGACCATATCCGCCACGATGCCGTCGAGCATGTCCTCCTGTAATTTCTGCTTGCCCAGTGTATCGTCCTCATCGGTGTTGTACTGGTTGTAATCCACGACCATGATGCGGTAGCCGGTTTCCGATTTGTTGTAGTCGATCACGGCGGTTTCCAGTGCGGAATAAAGTCCCAGTGTGGACAGGCTGATGAGTTCCGTATTCTCAACCTCCTCCTCCGTGCGGGGCGTGCAGAGATAGTACTGATACGCTGCAAAATTGCCAGTCAGAGCGACCACGGAGCCGTTGTCCATGAAGTAGGCTTCGGACACCTCGCCCACGGGGAAATCTGAATTGACCCAGCTGATGACCTTGCTTTCCTCGCCGTCCTTGTAGCCGTAAAGCCCATCCGAATTTACCCAGCAGAAGTCATAGCCATTACCGCCGCCGACAAAATCGCCAACAAGGTACGACTGTATATGGTCATGGCTGATGTTTTTTTCAATATAGTCCCGATCATTGAACACGCCCGTGCTTTCGATGGTGCGTTCCTTGCCGTTGATTTCGTAGATCTCGTAATACTCACCGCCGCTTTTGTCGTTTTTCTGGGTGCTCGCATACATCGTGCCATCCTCTTTGCCTCTGGCCATCTCCCGAATACCCTCACAGCCTTTCGGCAGCGGAATATCGCCGTATTTCTGGTACTTGCTGTTGTAGGTTGTCAGGGTACTGCCATTCTCAACATACCAGTTGCCCTGATTGTCCACCCAGCAGTTGATATAGGTGTTCCGGTGAAATTCCTCGGGGATCTCCTCCGTGCGGAGATAATTCATATGCTCGTCATAGACCTCGATGCACCAGCGGACAAACGTCCCCTCACGGCGATTCTGTTCATACATGACAAGCCCTACCGTGCCGTCCCCGTATTCGATCACTGTGGTGCATCCGACAAAATTGCTTGCCGCGGTGCGTTCCTCGGCGGCTTTCGATTCAAATGCAACGGATTCTCCGGTTTCGGTGTTGATGAACTGGAATCGATCCTGATGCGTTCTCTGGTTATCGGATCGGGACAAAAGCATACAGTTTCCCCACGCATGGACGGGGCTGTAGCCGGATTTCACACCCTCCAGCTTGGTATTTCTCCACGAATTGTCCATATTGATTTCGAGCGTTGCACCTTCCTCTTTTTTGATACCGCCGCAGCCTGTGAGGGCGGTTACTGCCATTGCGGCAGTCATCATCATTGCAGTCATTCTCTTTTTCATAGTTTTTTCCTCCTGTATATATAAAAAAAATTAAGGGCAAAGAAATTACTCTTTGCCCTTAATACACATGACAGGCGCAAAACCTGACAGTTTGGATCTAATTTTGTAGACATGCACAAATGGAAGACGATTATTTTGTATACTTTCGCCTGACTCCGCGCTTAGGATTGCTCACTCAGATATAGGCTGACGCGGGACTGGATCATATCCGCTGTCTGCTGTGCGGTCTGGTCTCCGGCGAAGAACATCTCTGCTTCCTCAAAGATGACCTCATATACGGATACGTCATAGAAATTGGACTGGGTCATACTCTCAATATAGGCGGTCAGACGATCCATTTCCTCCTGTGTGGGATAGCCGATCTCGATTTCTTCATTGCCAAGATAATAGTACTTGTCATACTCGTCCTTGGAATTGACGGCTTCATCCGCAAGCTGCTGGAATACGCCCTTATGCACCGGCAGCGTCCAGGACAGACTGCTCTGGTATTCCTCGGAGAGCATGTACTTGATAAATTCCCAGATCTCATCCTGATACTTGGACTGGCTGGAAACTGCGATCGTAAAGTCACCCATGAAGATGCCGCCGTTGGAGTTTTCGTCCGCAGTCGGATAGCCCACAAAGGTCACATCCTGCGTTCCGAAATCACCCATGAGGAGCGTATGCATCGTCTCCGGACTGTCGATATAGATTTCCTTGAGCAGTGCGGTATCATTGCGGTATGCCATTTCCTGTGCTTCCCAGTAGAGCATCCATTCATCATCCGTCATGCTGTTATAGTCAATGCTGTCATCCGCAGGATAGGTGTTACAAAGCTCCAGAAATTCGATGAACTCGGGGGTATTGAAGCTGCATGTTGCATTGTCGGTATCCACAAAATTGCTGATATTGCCAAGGCACATGGAATAGAGCGCGCTGCTCTTGGTCATGTTCGGGAAGGCATCCATATCGTTTGGTGTATTTTTGAGAAGCTCGATGAACTGTGCCGGAGTGATGCCCATTTCCTCGCCGACATATTCCGTCTTTGCTGCCAGGGTATTGACATTGAAGGAGAAGCCGATGCGCTGGAGCTGATCCTTGTATTCCAGGGTTTTGAAATAGCTGCTGAAATAATCGTCTTTATTGAACTCCTCGTCCTGCTCCATGAACGTGTTGAGATCAACGAACATGCCCTTATTCGCAAAGGATTCAAAATTCAGACCCTCCAGAGAAATGATGTCGGCTACCTTGCCGGAGGTCATATCCTTCTTGAAATTGTCCAGAACAACGGTATAGTCATCCTCATCGGAGACATCCGCGGAGTAGTCCTTCACAACAATGCGCAGCTTATCGTTGGAACGGTTGAAGGTGCACACGGCATTCATGAGATTCATATCACTGTAGATGGCAGCAAGGCTGATGATCTCCATGTTCTCCAGCTCCTCAGCAGAACGCTCTGCCATGTGCCAGAGGGTGGAATGTTCATATTCTTCATCGCTGATGGAGGTGATGAAAGTACCATCCTGCAGGGCGGCAACGGAATTGACATAATCGCCGCTGAAATCGGAATTGACCCAGTTGACGACTTCCTCGCAGATGCCTTCCTCCGCCTTGATGCCATAGAGTGAGGTGGAATCGTAGAGGTAGAAATCATAGTCGCCGCTGCCGGCACATGCGCCGTTGTAGTAATCCGGCATTCCTTCCACACTCAGCTCCTCCATCAGGAGCGTGTCGGGGTCGATCCTGCCGAACACCTGCCCGCCCATATTGCTGTAGCCGCTGGCATAAACGTTTCCGTCATTGGAACAGAACATGCTGTCGATCCACTCGACAGACAGCTCCACAATGCCGGTCTCGGCAAAGCTGCTGTCACGCACGGAGATATACTGATTGCCCTCCTCATCACTTGCCATGGCATAGATCGTGCCGCTGCTGTCGGTGACCATTTCATAGAAATAAACACCCTCCGGGAACTGCGCAGTGATGTCCTCACCGGAAATCAGCTTCAGGCTGCTGTCATAGGTCTCCAGATAGTATACCTGGCTGACAAATTCCCAGTTCTCATCCACAGTGTAATCATTGTAGAGGACGCAGACGGAGCCGTCGGGCTTGCTGAAGATGCCCATGGGCTCGATCATACGCTGGTCGCTGGCATTCTTCATATATGCAAAATCCGCATCCTTCAGCGTACCATCGGCAGTCGTGTAAAGTGATATACGAGGATTGAAGTCCTCGTCCATGCCGCCAAACAGGAGGTTTTCACCGGCTGTAAAAATACGGCTGACATCAAAGCTGTCGGTTCTGATCTCCTGTGCGGAATAGCTGTTCTCAAAGGACACCTCCAAAGTGCTTCCCTTCTTCGTACTGCCGCCGCCGCATCCGGTGAGGCTGACAGCGGTCATTGCTGCTGTCAGGAGCGCAAGTGTTTTGTGCGTTGTTCTG
Organism: Oscillospiraceae bacterium; assembly: GCA_045546475.1. Classification (GTDB taxonomy): domain Bacteria; phylum Bacillota; class Clostridia; order Oscillospirales; family Ruminococcaceae; genus UBA3855. The sequence goes on along the minus strand of JAZQCT010000028.1, from coordinate 26,969 downwards.
TTCTTCATAGCTTCATAGATCCTTCCTCAAAAATTGAACCTTTCTTCATAAGGAACGCGAGCGGATTTTCAGCGCAGATTTGTGCTGTGACAAAGCGCGGAAACCGCAGCAATACTGTATGTATTGCAAGGATTTCGTGCGAAGTCGCAGTGCAAAGATGCCGAAAAGCCGGCGCGGCATCTTGTGAAGAAAGGTTCGCTATCATTTAAACGGCATGATGCCGTGTCAATGCCAATTGATACGCCGTGTTCCCCGCAGAGTTTCTGCCCTGCGGGGCGGCGGGAAATCAGACGGTTTCTTCCGTCTTTACCAATGAGCGTACTCTGTTTTTATATGCCTGCCGTTTTGCGGTAAGGAAGGCATCCAGTCTGCGCCAGCCCTTCCAGAGCAGGTACAGCCCCGCAAGCACCGGATACACCAGGAACAGGATCTGTCCGGCGAGCAGGAGTGCAAGGTCAAAATCAACCAGTCTTGCGGCATTTTCCCAGTAGGGATATGCCAAAGTATCGGAAACCATTACCATGCTGTGCAGCTGTTTGAGGTTGCTCCAACGCCGTGCAAGGGAGAAGCGTCCGTCGTTCTGCAGCGTCACCATGGTCGGGTTATTCTCTGCGCCGAGTGCCTGTTCAAAGGCGTTTTTGCCGTAATTGCGCACAGGCTCGGGCAGTACCATCTCATAGCAGGAGATCCGTGCTTCTTCGCCGGTTTCTGCCTGCCATTCTTCGTAGAGGTCAAAGGAAATATACATGCGGGGCGTTTCGCCGTAGGATGCCTCGGAGGCATAATCCGGCTCTGCCGCGATCACGCCGGCAACCGGATAGGTCCGCTGACCGATGGTTACGAGCATTCCTGCCACATCGGGCGAGCCGAACAGCTGCCATGCCAGAGTTTCATCCAGGATCACTCTGTCCTGCATGAGATCACCCTCCTGCAGAAAGCTGCCGCTGAGAAGCTCCGGTGCATGGAGCAGGAAGAAATCACCGCCGACCGCCATGACCTGTGCCTGTGCGGAATACCGCTTGGTGCCGGATGCCGTGATCTGACCGGCGGGTGCGCTGTAGGCATCGTACCAGAGTCTTGCATTCTCCGAGGATTTTTCAAGGGACGCGGAGCGCATGGAGGCATCCACGGATTCACGGATGGACTGGAGACCGTCCTCTGTCAGGTATGCGTCCGCTGTCAGAAACGCGCTCATCTGTGTATAGGGTACCTCCCCGTCCGCCTCCCAGCGCACGGCTGCGCTCTGGGCTTCATGCAGACCGGAGAGATGGGCACTGACTGCGGTCAGACCGCCGAAAACTGCCAGCGACAGCAGTGCTGCGCCGCCGCAGATCCACTGTTTTTTGCTCAGTTTCATGAAGATCAGTCCTCCATCCGGATCTGCATCCCGTTTTCCAGGGGCTTTTCAGAGGTAGTGATGACGAAATCGGAGGACATGATGTCACCGGAAACCGCGCTGTTGATCTCATCCACAGCAAGCACATCCACGCTCACACGGTTGGCATAATAGCGGTTGCCGAGGGGGGTATTCTTTGCAGTGACCACCATGACGAACTTGCCGTCCTTGTCCTCCATGACGGCACTTGTCGGTACAACACAGTCATAGCTTGCGCTGGAACAGCTGATGGAGAAAGAAAGGGACTGCCCGGCAGTGACATCGCCTTCTACGTCAAAGGTCAGGATCTTGTCAGAGCCTGTTGCATTCTGGGGATCGGTTTTGATATTCACCAGCGTGGCATCAATGCCCCAGCCATAGCCGTTGGTCACATCCGCCGGCGTGCCGACCTTGACCTTCTTTGCCTGGTTGGCAGTTACAGTACACTGTACAGTATAGCCGGAATCCGTCAGGGTGAGGGAAGCAAGCAGATCGCCGTCCATTACGGAGTCACCGGCTGCAAAATTGACCGTGCTGACAATGCCGTCATGCTTGCTCTTGACTTCGAGTGTACCGCTGTCCTTCTTCAGTTCTTCCAGCTCTTCCTTCATGCTGTCGATCTCTGCCTGCTGGCTCTGCAGGTCGAGACTGTTCATTTCCTGCGTCAGGGTGTCGTTCTTCTTAGTTTCTGCAAGGGCGATCAGCAGATTCTGCAGGGATCTCTCCTGCATTTTCACCTGCTCCTCCATTGCGGAAATATCCACAGGAGTCTGTCCCTGATAGGCTGTGATGGTACGGTTGGCATCCTCGATCGCCGCAGTCTGCTCCGCTGCTGCTGCTTCAAGCTGGGAGCTGATGGTGCCGAGCGTGCTGTCAAGTGCTGCCTGTGCGGCGGACTGGGCGGTCAGCTTTTCCTCCAGAACTACAGAGATCTGTGCGATCTCCTGCTCCAGCTGCTGGATGCGTACAAGCTCTGTCTTTGCGTTTTCCACATCCTGCTGTGCATAAGTCAGGACAAGCTGTGCATCCTCCATGGCACGCTTCAGGGTCACATCATCGCCGCTGGCCTCATAATCCTCCTTGGCGCGTGTACAGGCAAGCTCCGCTTCAGAAGCGGCGCGTTCCAGTGCCGCGATATTCTGTGCCTGTGCCGCAGAATCCACGGTCAGACCGCCGGCGAGCGCATCATAGGAAGCCTGTACTGCTGCTGCGTCCGCAGATGCTGCAGCAAGCTGTGTCTGCAGCTCTGTCAGTGGCTGGGCATAGTCCGCAGAGAGCGCGGAATAGCTGCCGGCTTCGAGTGCTGCCTGATCCGCAGAAATCGCGGTCAGACGGCTGGTATGCTCGCTCACAGCATTCATGGCAAGCTCATATTCATAATCGGAAATACCGCTGCCGCTGGCGGCTTTTGCCTGATTCAGGGCATTGATCGCCTCCTGCAGATCCTCGCGGGCGTTGGCGATCTCCTGGTTCTGCGCCGCATAATCGGGGGCGGCGGTCAGCAGAGCCTTCTGGTAATTCAGCTCCGCAGCCTTCAGAGCTGCTTCTGCGGCTTCATAGGCTTCATTCCCCTCCGCGCCCTCCAGCACGAACAGGACATCACCCTCCTTTACCTCATCGCCAGGCTTGACCTCTACCTTGCCGACGGTACGGGTACCCTCTGCAAGGACATCATAGTCCTGATTTGCCGTAACAATGCCGGAACAGCGGACGGTTTCCGTCACTGTGCCATAACCGGCATACTGTGCGGCAACGATGGGCAGGCTGTAGTTCTGGATGGTATTTGAGAAAAACGTCAGGATCAGCAGGATCACCAGAAAAATGATCAGGATCGATTTGATGCGCTCCTTGCGCTTGTTGGTTGTTTCGTTCATATGTAATCCCTCCGGATTCTTTGATTCAATATTTTTCCAAATATACTTCTATCAACCTTTGACACCGCCGGAGTAGGTGATGCCCTCGACCAGGTATTCCTCGCCGTAGAGGAACATCAGCAGTGCCGGGATCATGTAGACCACAGCGACCGCGAAGGCAAGCCCCACATCGCCGGAATTGATCTGCGACAGGAACACCGACAGCGGATATTCCGCTTCGTTCTCCAGCAGGATCAGCGGCTGCTCTACCATGTTCCAGTAGTCAATGAATACCAGAAGTCCGACAGAAAGCAGGGCACTGCGCGTCAGGGGCATACAGATATGCCAGAAGATCTGCCATTCCCCCGCGCCGTCCAGCCGTGCCGCTTCAAAATACGCCTTCGGAATGCGGCGCATGACCTTGGTCAGCAGATAGACGCTGAACGGCGAGAAGATGCCCGGCAGAATGATCGCCCAGCGCGTGCCGAGAATGCCGAGATACTCCGAAACCAGGTAATTCGGCACCAGCGTGACCTGGTAGGGCATGAGCATCAGGATGATATAGGCAAAGAAGATGATCTCACGGATCCTCCCCTGCCATCGTGAAAAGCCGTATGCTGCAAGTGCCGCCACGGCAAGCTGGAACAGGGTGATCGGTACGACCAGGATCACGGAATTCCAGAATTTGAGCAGGTAATCCGGACTTTTGAACAGTACGGCAATGTACTGCTGTACGCTGATCATATCCGGAATGAATTTCAGGTTCAGCTCCTCGGAAATATAGGATTTCTTGTCCGCGGACGCGCTTTCGATCATCGCGCCGTAATTTGCACTGATCTCCTTTTCCGTCATGAAGGAATTGGTGATCGTCAGCACAGTCGGCATAATGAACAGGATCGCGGCGAAGGCGGCAAACAAAAAGAGGAGCGTCGGCAATAAATAGCTGTGCAGTTTCTTTTTCATCAGTCCTCCACGTCCTCTCCGAATTTGCGCTCTGCCAGGAACATTGCACCGATGATGACGATCATCACCAGTGACAGCAGTACCGCCGCACTTGAAAGCTTCTGGTAATCCAGCGAATTGAACGTATTATTCATGAAATGCTGGAGCAGGTACATGCTCTCATACGGATAATCGCCCGTCAGCAGGTACACCTCGCGGAACATCTTGAACGAGCTGATGATGGACAGGATCGTCACGAACAGGATCGTCGGTGACAGATAGCGCAGCTTGATATGTACGAATTTGTACCAGCCGCCTGCGCCTTCCAGCTCGGCTACCTCGATAATATCCTGCGGAATGCCGGCAATGGCGGACATGAACAATATCATGTTATAGCCAAGTGTCTTCCACAGGAACATCACTGTCAGCACCATGTACGACCAGTTCGTTTTCAGCCAGTCCACAGGCTCTGCGCCGAACAGCTCCGTGATCTGGTTGAGCGTACCGTGGTAGTGGAAAATGACCTGCCAGACCAGTACGACCGATGCGATTGGCACCATCAGCGGACACAGGAAACAGGTACGCAGCCAGCTCTTGCCGGGGATCCGCGCATTCAGCGCAAATGCCAGCCAGAGTGACAGCACAACGGACAGGGGGACAGCGATCAGGGAAAAGATGGCAGTATTCCTCGATGCCCGGATGAATGCCGTGTTGCGGAACAGACTCATGAAATTGTCCAGCCCCACAAAATTGGCAAAGATCGGGTTGTCCAGTACAGAATAATACATGACCACACCGAACGGGATCAGGAAAAAGATCATGACACCCGTCAGGCTCGGCATCAGCCAGCTCCATGCACCAACGGCACGAAGTACTTTCGTTCGCTGCTTCTTCATTGTGTTACTTCACCTCTCTGCTATCCTAACTGTACTATCCATCATAGCACACTCAGGTTATTTTGTCAATGCCTTTTCCATATTTTTTTTGGAATGTGACAGAAATGTAATCTGTTCTTAATGGATTTGCCGGCTGAAATTAAGAATTGAATACGCTGCTGTCATGGCATTGTGAAATCCGGATCTGCACCGGCTTCTACTTTTAATACAACGGGAAAGTGCATTTCCTGACAAGTTCTTTTCAGATTCTCTGTATTTTGTAGGAATGCACAAAAGTCGCCGTTCGTTTTAGTTGTTTTAACCAAGGGGTAAAAATGATTTTTAAGTAAAAATCAGAAAAGTATTGACAAATTAAGTAAATTACAGTATAATAAAGGTATTGATGCTGATTCTCTTAAACTGAATAGACAACTTATCATTCCGACAATTAAATATAGGTACTTTTTCTGGGGTCAGCACTCCAAGACTGCCCCACCTCACCGGTGCCGTCCCCTCTGTCACTTCGTGCCGTCTCCCCACCCCGTGGGGAGCAACCCCACCCCCTCTCCGAGGGGAGGGGCTATATATGGAGGGTGTTGCGCACCCGCGACCCGCCAAGGCTGCCGCCTTTTGAACCGCTTTTGTTTATTATCGTTTAGAGTATTGGTATCGAAACCAATTTCAGAAGGGTGGAAAAGAATTTGTCAAAAGCAATCCGTATGTCCGATATTGCAGAACAGCTGCATGTCAGCACAGTTACCGTTTCCAAGGCACTTTCCGGTAAGGAGGGCGTGAGTGATGAACTGCGTCTCAAGATCCAGCAGCTTGCAGAACAGATGGGCTATCAGAAAAAAAACAGCAGACTGGACGTTCCGCAGCCGGGCTATTCCATCGGGGTCGTTACCTCACAGAAATACATAGAAAAAGGACATTCTTTTTATTGGACGCTCTATGAGCGCATCCTGTATCACCTCTCCCAGCTCGGTCACATCGGTATCCTGGAAGTCATCCCGGAGCAGGATGCACAGCTTCCCCGCCTTGTGCAGGAGGGACGGGTAAACGGCATTATCATGATGGGGAATTTTTCCGACAGCCTCCGCAGCAGTCTTGCCGCTGCAGGAATGCCGTTCGTCATCCTCGATGCCTTCCATGCAAACTACCAGCAGGATTCCGTGATCTCCGATGGCTACTACGGCATGTACACTGTAGTACAGCATCTCATTTCCATGGGTCACAGCAGGATCGCTTTTGTGGGTTCCATCGGTTCGACTACGAGCATCACTGACCGTTATTACGGCTACTGCCGCGCCCTGAGCGAAGCCGGGCTGCCTCTTTCGGAGGATCTCGTAATCCCCGACCGCGGACCTGACGGCAATATCTATATCCCGCTTGATGCTATCCGCCAGCTGCCCACGGCTTTCGCCTGCAACTGCGACAGCACAGCCTATGTGCTGCTGAACATGCTGAAGGACCGCGGTGTGCGCGTACCGCAGGATGTTTCCATCACAGGCTTTGACAATTTCATCCTCTCCGAACTGACAGTACCGCGCATTACGACCTATGCGGTAGATGTGGACAAAATGTCACGCGCCAGCGTCAAGCAGCTCGTCCGCAGGATCCAGAATCCCAAGGCGACGCTCCAGCGCACGGTCATCAGCGGCTCCATGATTCTGCGTGACAGTGTGAGAAAGATTTTCTGAAAATCCGTAGTGTAAAAAATATTTACAAAACTTTTGTAAAAACTATTGACATTCAAAATCAGCTGTGCTATAATATAATTACAACATGCAGCAAATACATATAACGCGGTCACTTTTGAGTAAAAGAAATTGACGCTGCATGACTGAAAAGGAGTAATGATATGAAACACAGACACACCTGCGCAATGGCAGCGGCAGCATTCTGTATGCTGGCAATGACCGGCTGTACGGAATCCGAAAAGGTATCTTACAATGTATCCAAGGAAGCGGATAATTTCAATGTCATCCGCCGCCTGACGGTCATCAATGCAAGAAGCGACAAACCGGTTTTTGAGCTGATCGGTGCATTTTCCATCGAGGTGGATAATGAGGACAACCAGCTGGAGATCATCTGCGAGACCGGCGAGAATGAATACAAGAAGCATTTTGTCAGCTTGAATGAATGGACGATCTATGTGGTGGAGGATGTCGGCGGTGCGGATGTTGACCCATATCGCTATGAGGTGAACTTCCTGCCGGAATCCATTCTGCCGGTGACGGTGACTTCCAACGACTAAGGGAGGATATGGTATGATCGATGATATTATTGAGCTGGTGGCGGATGTGGCAGCTGATCTGCTGGGCGAGATTTTTCCCAGCCGCAATACATGGCGGAATGCAAAACCTTTGACGCGCTTTCTCTGGGGGCTTGCCGGTGCGGCAGCTGCCGGACTGCTCTGCTGGGGCATTGTCACAGTATGCATACAATAATACCAATTTGTAGAAAGGAGTGTTGCTCATGACAACGTGGATGATCTTCTGGGGTATCTTGTTTGTGGTACTGGTCGTGATGGAGCTTTCTACGATGCAGCTGATCAGCGTGTGGTTCGCTGCTGGTGCGCTGGCAGGCTTTATCGGGGCGGCGTGTGAAATGGCTCCGCTGGGACAGTCGATCCTGTTTGTGGTCGTTTCGTTCCTGCTGCTGCTCATCAGTATGCCGCTGCTGAAGAAATTCCGGAACGCAAACCCAAATACCAAAGCTGTTGATCCCGATGTCGGCAAGGATGCCGTGGTAACAGAGGAGATCAGCAATGATAAGAGCACGGGACGCATCAGGATCGGTGATTCCAACTGGCGCGCCCGCACAAGAGATGATGCCGTGATCGCCGCAGGCACGATCGTGACTGTGACGGAGATTTCCGGCACGACCGCATTCGTCAAGGAAAAAGAGAATTACTGATTCAGGAGGAATTGATTATGGAATATGTAATTGTTGGTCTGATCGTTGTACTGCTGATCCTGTTCATCAGCTGTCTGCGCATTGTGCCGCAGGCGCATGTCTATGTTGTAGAGCGTCTGGGTACGTTCCACAAGGAGCTGCAGGCTGGTCCCCGCTGGCTCATCCCCTTTATTGACCGCGTGGCTCGCCGCGTATCCATCAAGGAGCGCGTGGTGGACTTCAAGCCGCAGCAGGTAATTACCAAGGATAATGTTACCATGCAGATCGACACTGTTGTGTTCTTCAAGGTAACAGATGCCAAGAAATACACCTATGGTGTGGAAAATCCCATGATGGCGATCGAGAACTTCACTGCAACTACCCTGCGTAACATCATCGGTGAGCTGGAGCTGGACGCTACCCTGACCTCCCGTGATGTCATCAACACCAAGATCACAGCGATCCTGGACGAAGAAACCGACCGCTGGGGCATCAAGGTCATCCGTGTGGAGCTTAAGAACATCCTGCCGCCCAGAGAGATCCAGGATTCTATGGAAAAGCAGATGAAGGCAGAACGTGAACGCCGTGAGAAGATCCTGCAGGCTGAAGGTGAAAAGAAGGCACAGGTACTCGTTGCAGAAGCCGAGAAGGAATCCAAGATCCTCCGTGCACAGGCTGACAAGGAAGCGGAAATTCTCCGTGCGACTGCTGAAAAGGAGGCAATGATCCTCCGTGCGGAGGCGATCCGTGAGCAGAAGATCCGTGTGGCGGATGGTGAAGCGCAGGCAATCGCAGCGGTACAGACAGCAATGGCAGAGAGTCTGGAACGCCTGAATCAGGCTAATCCGAACCAGAACGTTCTGCAGCTGAAGGCTCTGGAGGCATTCGGCAAGGCTGCTGACGGCAAGGCAACCAAGCTCATCATTCCGAGCGAAATTCAGGGTCTGGCAGGTCTGGCAGCAGGCATCAAGGCTGTGACAGAAACCACAGAGGACGCTGCAGAAAACAAGTAACACACAATACCCCCGCATCCCTGCGGGGGTATTGGGGAAAGGGTAAGAATTATGTGGTATGGTTTATTCGAAGCAGCACTGGAACTTGTCGGTTCGATTTTTGGCGATGTGACGCAGGATACGAGCATTCCGAGGGGCATCCGCTGCACGATTCAGGCGATTTCCGGCATCGTGCTGATCGCCATCGCACTCGTGCTGGGACATCTCTGGGGTACACCGACGGCAATGAAGGTTGCAGGGGTGATCTCCGCTGTGATCTTCGTGATCACAACCATTCTGGTCATCCGGAACTGGCGGAGGGGTGAACACTGATGGAGGACATTATTGAAGCGATTCTGGAGGAATTATTCGACGATTTTATGGGAAGCCGGAGAGTTGCCAGAATCATCAAATGTGTTGTTTTAGGGATTCTGGGCGTTGCCATTACCGCTCTCTGTATTGCAGTGGGCGGCAAGGTCGGCTGGATTCTGGGGATTCTGATGGCAGTCGTGTTTATCGTGGCGATTCGGAAAACATATCGGGGAAGATGAAATGAAACATATCAAGGAGGAAATTATGAACGAACAACTGATGAACGAGTACAGAAAGTATCTTGCGTGCAAGGAAGCACTTTCGAAGGTATTCAAATTTGAAATGGATTTCATGGTTGCTGTCTGTGCAGCGGATGCGTGCAGCAAGGGGATCACTGTGGATGCTGACAAAATCAAAGCATGTGAGAAGATCCTCAAAAAGAATACCGGCATTTTTTCCGGATTCCATGGAAACATGTCGATGCCGGTGATCATGATGCTTGCCGGTGCGGATGATCCGGAAGAAAAGATGAAACAGGCAAATGAATTCTACAAGATTCTGAAGAAATACCACAGCGATTCCGAGCATCTGGCGTATTCCGCAGCCGTTCTGACGGATATGACCACACAGGAACGGATCGAGGAGATCGCCGAGCGAGGCAAGCGCATTTACCAGCTGATGAAGAAGGAACACCGTTTCCTGACAGGCAGTGAGGATGTTGTGTTTGCACTCCTTCTGGCATTCTCCGAAAAGTCCGATGAGGCAATGATTGAGGAGATGGAAGAATGCTATCGCATTCTGAAGGAGCGTCGCTTCGATGAAGATACAATGCAGTCAATCAGCCATATTTTCACACTGGCAGAGGGTACCCCGAAGGAAAAGTGCTCCCGTCTGACCGCATTGTTTGATGCGCTGACAGCGGCAGGAAAGAAATACAGCAAGAATCATGAACTGGCAGTTCTGGCTGCACTGTCTCTGAGCGACACATCGGTCGAGGAGCTGGCTGCGGAGATCATCGCAGTGAATGACGAGCTTGCACAGCAGAAGGGCTACAAGGGCGTATTCGGCACGGACAAGCACACAACATTGATGCACGCAGTAATGATCGTATCAAATTACCACATGGAAACGCAAAACATAAATGACGCAGCAATGATAAGTGCCATTAACGCAGCCGCAGCCCATCAGGCGGCAATTACAGCCATGCTCATGCTCATGATCATGACCTGATGCTCCGAGGGAGGAACTATGAACGAACAGCTCACCAAACTCTGCGAACAGTACATCCGGGACAGGGATACCATCAAGACGACCTTTCCGTGGGACAGTGCTTATATCATTCCGGTCTGCGCGATGGCGTTCGGCAGCCGGAATAAGGCGGTTTCTGCGGAAAAGCTGAAGGAATGCCGCAAGCTTCTCGAACAGCACACCAGCATTTTCTCCAATTTCCGCGGCAACACCAAGCTCCCGACGATGACCATTCTCGCCTGTGCGGAGGATTCGCTGGACGCGCTGCAGAATGCAATGGCGATCTATGCCGCGATGAAGGAGCATTTTTACGGAACGCAGTATCTTGCCTATATTTCGGCAGTGCTGACCGAAATGATCTCCCGTGAGCGCGCGGAGGAGATCGCTGTCCGGGCGAAAGCGATTTTCACCCGCATGAGGCAGGAGCATCCGTTCCTGACGGGCGGCGAGGACAGCGTATTTGCTGTTCTGATGGCATTTTCCGATAGAACTGATGACACGCTCATCAAGGATATGGAGGAATGCTACAAGCTCCTGAAGTCACGGTTCCACGATTCCAATGCGGTGCAGACGCTCTCACATGTACTGGCGATGGCGGATGGCAGTGCGGCGCAGAAATCGGAGCGGCTGCTTGCCCTCTATGACGCACTGAACAAGGCGAAGCTGGATTATGGGCGTTCCTATGAGCTGGCAGTGCTGGGTACGCTTTCCATGCTGGATGTGGAGATCGACACGCTTGTTGAGGAGATCGCGCAGGCGGATGCCTTCTTGGAGGAACAGAAGGGTTACGGACTGTTCTCCATCGGCAGAAATACAAGACTTCTGCACGCGGCAATGCTGGTATCCATCCTGCACAACGCGGATACGGACACGGCAGCCATGACCGGCACACTCGCGATGCTCGCGGCACAGCAGGCGGCAATGTGCGCAGTGATCGCGTCGAGTGCGGCGGTCACAGCGGCAAATACATAAGAAAAACCCGGTTCCGCCCATGGAACCGGGTTTTCTGCTGTCTTATTGTACCGCGTCCTTTTCACGGATCGCGTTGTAGCGGATCTTGCCGCTGATGGTCTTGGGCAGTTCATCCGCAAAGGCGATGATGCGCGGACGCTTGTAGGCGGCGGTGCGCGCCTTCACAAATTCCTTCAGCTCCTCTGCCAGTGCTTCGCTCGGCTCCGTGCCGGCGGTCAGAACCACGGTCGCCTTGATGAGGTTGCCGCGCTCCTCGTCCGGTACACCTGTGACGGCACATTCTACAACTGCGGGATGCTGGATCAGTACGCTCTCTACCTCGAACGGTCCGATACGGTAGCCGCTGGACTTGATGACATCATCCACACGGCTCACATAATAGTAGTAGCCGTCCTCGTCACAGTAAGCAGTGTCACCGGTGTGGAACACGCCGTCCTTCCAGCATCTTGCATTGGCTTCGTCGTTGTTTTCATAGCCAAGGCACAGACCCTCGGGCATTCGTTCTCTGGTGTCAATGACGATCTCGCCGGTCTCGCCCACCGGTACATCATTGCCGTCCGCATCCACAAGGCGCACCTTATACAGCGGTGAGGGCTTGCCCATGGAGCCGCGCTTCGGCTTGCCGCCGGCAAAATTGCCGATGATAAGTGTAGTCTCGGACTGTCCGTAGCCCTCCATGATCTCCAGTCCCGTGCATTCATAGAACAGGCGGATGATCTCCTCCTGCAGTGCCTCGCCCGCTGTGGCAACATGACGGATGCTGGCGAATGCTTCACGGCGCAGACCGGTCTTTGCCATCAGGCGGTAAAGGGTCGGCGGCGCACAGAACGTGGTAACCTTGTATTTCTGCAGTACATCCATCATGTTCGAGGCATCAAAACGGTCATAGTCATATGCCATGATCGCGCTGCCGCCCAGCCACTGACCATAGATCTTACCCCAGCTGGATTTTGCCCAGCCGGTATCTGCAACGGTCAGGTGCAGGCCGTCGTTCTGTACACAGTGCCAGTACACACCCGTGACGATATGCGCCAGCGGATAAGCGTGATTGTGTACCACTGCCTTGGGATAACCAGTTGTGCCGGAGGTAAAGTAGAGGATGATCGCCTCATTTACCTTTGTTTCCATGCGCGGGAATGTATCCGGCTCTGCGGTGATCAGCTGGTCGAGCTGACGGAAGCCCCCATGTCTGCGGCGCACGGTGAACAGATTGGTCAGTCCCGGTGCCTGTTTGGAAGCATCGAGCACCTTGTCACAAAGCTCTGCATCATCTGCGCACACGATGGTGCGGATGTCCGCTGCATTTGCGCGGTAAACGATGTCCCCCGTGGTCAGCATGTGGCTTGCCGGAATGGCAACGGCTCCGATCTTGTGGAGTGCGGTGATCACATACCAATATTCAAAATGACGCTTGAGCATGAGCATCACACGGTCGCCCTTGCGGACTCCCTGCCTCACCAGATAATGCGCTGTCTGCGAGGACAATCTGCTGATGTCCCCGAAGGTGAGAACACCTTCCCTGCCTTCATCATCGCACCAGACAACAGCTTTCTTTTCCGGCTCCTCTGCAGCGATAGCATCCACGACATCATAGCCGAAATTAAAATTATCCGGGTATGACAGGCTGAATTTTGTGATCTGTCCGTTTTCATCAAATTCTGCATGGCTGAATTTCTGATACAAGGCTTCCATAGTAACCCTCCGATTTCGTCTGTTCGACATAAATTTCACTGCGGCAATCCGCAAACCAGTACATCTGGTATCCAATACTATATTACATCATAACCGGTATTTTGTCAAGCGTTTTTTGAAATTTTCTCAAAACTTTCACATTGCTCCTGTTGCTTTTTCCATTAAAAGCGCGAAAGCGATTCGATTTGGTTAGATGGATTCCCTGAAGCAGGAAATCCATCATCAGCATTATGCATTTTTGTCGTTGTAATTGCCGAACTTACGGAATCTCTGGTATCTCTGCTCCAGCAGCTCCTCCTCGGAGAGTGCGCAGAGGTTATCCAGCTCACGGATGAGAGCTGCCTTGAGGTTCTTGCACATCTTCGGGAAGTGGTCGAAGTCCTCAGGGATGATCTCCTCAGCAACGCCAAATTCCTTCATATCCTCCGCGGTGATGTGCAGGCATTCTGCGGCATCTGCCACCTTGCCGGAATCCTTCCAGAGGATGGATGCACAGCCTTCGGGGGAAATAACAGAATATACAGCATTTTCAAGGATGAACACCTTATCCGCAGACGCAAGTGCAAGCGCACCGCCGCTGCCGCCTTCGCCGATGACAACGGAGATGACCGGTGTCCTCAGACCCAGCATTTCCATGATGTTCTCCGCGATTGCCTGACCCTGACCGCGCTCCTCTGCATCCGCGCCGCAGAATGCGCCGAGGGTATCCACGAAGCATACAACGGGACGGTGGAACTTTTCAGCCTGCTTCATCAGACGCAGTGCCTTGCGGTAGCCCTCAGGCTTGGGGCTGCCGAAATTGCGGGCAATTCTGCTCTGGAGGTCGGTACCCTTTTCCATAGCGATAAAGGTAACGGGACGCTTGCCGATGTAGGCAAGACCTGCCATGATCGCCAGATCCTCACCGAAACGGCGGTCACCGTGCAGCTCGATCGGAAATTCAAAGATCTCCTTCACATATGCGCCGCCCGTGGGTCTGCCGTTCTGTCTGGCAGTTTTCAGCTTTTCATAGGAATTCATTGTGACCCGCCTCCTTATCTCTGGTGCATATGCAGAATTTCTGCAAGCGTATCACGCAGTTCGTTTCTCGGAATGATGGCATCTACAAAGCCATGCTCCATGAGGAACTCCGCGCTCTGGAAATTGTCGGGGAGCTGGCTCTTGGTAGTCTGCTCCACAACGCGTCTGCCGGCAAAGCCGACAAGTGCGCCCGGCTCTGCAAGGATGATGTCGCCCTGCATTGCAAAGCTTGCGGTCACGCCGCCGGTGGTCGGGTCGGTCAGGACGGTCACATAGAGCAGTCCTGCATTGCTGTGAACCTTGACCGCTGCGCTGACCTTAGCCATCTGCATCAGGGAGATGACACCCTCCTGCATTCTGGCACCGCCGGATGCGGTAAAGCCGATTACAGGGAGCTTATGCTCGGTCGCATATTCATACAGACGTGTGATCTTCTCGCCGACTACGGAGCCCATGCTTGCCATCATGAATCTGGGTTCCATCACGAAGGCTGCAAAGCGGATGCCTGCGATGGTTGCGATACCGCAGATCACTGCATCCTCCTCGCCGGTGGTCTCCCTGGACTTATCCAGCTTCTGCTGGTAGCTGGGGAAATGCAGGAAATCCTTGCTGGTCAGACCTGTGAACAGCTCGTGGAAGCTGTTCTTGTCGAACAGGAGCTTGACGCGGTCTCTTGCACCGATACGATAATGGAATCCGCACTTGGAACAGATATAGCTGTTCTTCTGCAGATCATATGCTGATTCCTCGTGACCGCACTTCTTGCAGGTCACAGTCTGCACCTCAGTCTGATTCAGCTTTGCGTGCAGAAAATCCTGAATAAAACTCATATTATGCCTCCGCTGCCGGCGCGATCAGTGCAAAGGAGAAATCGGCAGAAACAGCAAGCTTGCCGTTGACATAGCCCTTTCCTGTGCAGAAATAGAATGCGCCCTTTGATCTGGTTACTTCACATTCGGTTTCAAAGGTATCACCGGGCTTGACCTGGCTTCTGAACTTCACCTTGTCAAGACCTGTGAAATACGGTGTGCAGCCCTTGCAGCTGTCTGCGAGGAGTACACAGGCGGACTGTGCGAGGATCTCGCACAGAATCACACCGGGAACAACGGGATTGCCGGGAAAGTGACCCTTGAGGAAGAACTCCTCACCGGTGATATGGATCCTGCCGTGTGCCTTGCCGTCCACAGCCTCTGCTTCGTCGAGCAGGAGCATGTTGTCGCGGTGGGGCAGGATCTCCATGATCTGTTCCTTGTTCAGCATCTGTCGATCCCCCTCTTATACTTTCTTGAATGCAACGACTGCATTATGACCGCCGAAGCCCAGATTGGAGGACATTGCCAGCTCCAGATCTGCCTTGACAGCAGTGTTGGGAGTATAGTCCAGATCCAGCTCCGGATCTGCTTCCTTGTAGTTGATGGTCGGCGGTACCATACCCTCGGTCAGTGCCAGCACTGCGGCAATTGCCTCAACAGTACCGGTCGCACCGAGCATATGACCGGTCATGGACTTGGTGGAGCTGATGTGCAGCTTCTTTGCGTCCTCGCCGAATGCGCGCTTGAGTGCAGCAGTCTCTGTGGCATCGTTCAGGGGTGTGCTTGTACCGTGTGCATTGACATAGATCTTTTCTGCCGGAACGCCGCAGTTATCATATGCGTCGAGGAATGCCTTTGCTGTGTACTTTGCTTCCGGATCGGGAGCGGTAACATGGTGTGCATCGCAGGTAGAGCCGTAGCCGCATACCTCTGCAATGATGTTGGCACCTCTTGCAACGGCGTGGTCATAGTCTTCGAGAACCATAACGCCTGCACCCTCAGCCATGATGAAGCCGTTTCTTCTCTTGTCAAACGGCATACATGCGTTATCCTTATCGGATGCAGTGGACAGAGCCTGGCAGTTGCCGAAGCCTGCAACGGTCAGTGCATTGATGGCAGCCTCGGAGCCGCCGCAGATCATGGCATCTGCATAGCCGTGCAGAATGGTGCGGTAGCCCTCGCCGATCGCAGTTGCGCCGGTTGCACATGCGGTGGAAACTGCAGTGCAGGGACCGTTTGCATTGTAGCGGATGGCAAGGTTGCCGGCTGCAATGTTATAGATCATCTTAGGAACAAAACGCGGGGAAACCTTTCTTGCGCCCTTTTCCAGAAGGTTCTGGTGTTCGGTGCAGAGGGTATCCATGCCGCCGATACCGGAGCCGAAGCAAACACCGATGCGGTCACTTTCGATCTGACCCTTCAGACCGCTCTGCTCCATCGCCTCATCCGCTGCTGCCATTGCATACAGGGTGAACATGTCGGTGTTCTTGACAGCGGGCTTACCGAACATAGCAGCTGCATCGAAATTCTTCACTTCGCCTGCAAGCGTCCACTTGGAATCGGATACATCGAACTTGGTGATGGTATCAATACCATTCTTTCCGGCGAACATTGCCTCTTTAAATTCCGCAACATTGTTGCCGATGGGTGTCACTGCACCCATACCGGTAATTACTACTCTTCTCATCTTTCATTCCTCCTACATTGCCATTCCGCCGTCGATGCGGATCACTTCGCCTGTGATATAGTCGGATGCAGGGGATGCCAGGAACAGTGCCAGACCTGCTACCTCCTCAGGCTTGCCAAAACGATGGGCAGGAATTGCCTTCAGCAGTTCCTCATTGCCCTGAAAATCCGTTGTCATGCTGGTCATGATGAAGCCCGGTGCGATGGCATTGACGCATACGCCCTTAGCAGCGAGTTCCTTTGCAGTGGACTTTGTCAGACCGATGATGCCTGCCTTGGATGCAGAATAATTCGCCTGACCGGCATTGCCGAACAGACCGGATACGGAACTGATGTTGATGATCTTGCCGTACTTCTTCTTCATCATCGGGCGATAGAAATTCTTTGTCATGTAGAATGCACCCTTGAGGTTGACATCCACAACAGCGTCGAAATCAGCCTCCGTCATGCGCAGGATCAGGTTATCCCTTGTGATGCCGGCGTTGTTGACCAGAATATCCACGCCGCCGAAATCCTTCAGGATCGCCTGACAGGTCTCTGCAACAGCATTGCTGTCTGCCACATTGCACTGATAGGCTCTGACGGTCACGCCAAGTGCTGCGATCTCATCGGCAGCAGCCTGTGCCTTTTCCGGAGCGCATACGTCAACAATGGCGATGTCTGCGCCGTTTTCTGCATATTTTCTACAAATTTCCTTACCAATACCCTGTGAGCCGCCAGTGACTACGGCAACCTTACCTTTCAGCATTGCTGTCATTCCTTTCTATACTATGAATGGGGCGGAGCCGTCCGCCCCTGTGTTGTTACTTGAGTGCTTCAAGTGTCTGAGCCAGACCCTCTGCATTCTCGACACAGTAGCACTTTGCATCCGGAAGGATCTGAGAAACGAGCTTCTGGAGTGTATTGCCTGCGCCGCATTCAATGAAGGTATCAAAGCCCTCTGCCGCCATATTGCGGATGAGCTGTGTCCACTTGACCGGATTGTTGATCTGCTTACACATCAGTTCCTTGGGGTCGCCTGCATAGGGCAGGGAGGTGTAGTTGGAATACACCGGGATCTCGGGGAGCTTTACCTCGAAATCTGCCAGAGCCTCTGCAAAGGGAGCGACTGCGGGAGTCATGTAGGGAGAATGGAACGCGCCGCTGACTGCCAGCGGAACGGCTCTGCCCTTGACTGCCTTGACATCGGCACTGAGAGCTGCAAGCTGCTCCTTGTCGCCGGATACAACGAGCTGCATCGGGGAATTGTAATTCACCGGATACACCTTGTCATACTTGGAAGCAAGCTCCTCAGCCTGTTCGCTGGGGATTCTGACAATTGCCGCCATGCCTGCGATTTCAGAATCGGAAGCGGCTGCCATACATGCGCCGCGCTTAGTCGCGATGTTAAAGCCTTCCTCCGCTGTGTATGCACCTGCAAAGGCAAGTGCGGGAATCTCACCGAGGGAGAAGCCAGCCACTGCATCGGGGGTGATGCCGTTCTCGCGCAGTGCAATTGCTGCTGCGAGATCTGCCAGATACAGGCAGGGCTGGGTGTTTTCAGTCTGCTTCAGAGCTGTGCCGTCACCGGTAAAGGACTGTTCCAGTGTACCGGGTCTGCACTGCTCAGCGGCGTCATAGACTGCCTTGACAGCCGGAATGGACTCATAGAAATCCTGGCCCATGCCCACATGCTGTGCGCCCTGACCGGAAAATACAAATGCTACTTTACCCATGCTGCTGCTCCTTTCAGGCAGTTTTCTGCCTCCTGCATGATCTCGTCAATGATCTCTGCGCAGGTCTGTTCCTTGTTCACCATACCGGAGATCTGACCGGCGAGAACGCTGCCCTGCTTCACATCACCCTCCACAGCTGCCAGACGCAGTGCGCCGGAGCCGAGCATTGCTACGCTCTCTGCGGTAGCTTCGGGATCATATTCTGCCTTGACAAAATTACGGGTGAAATTATTCTTGATACCACGGCAGGTGTTTCCGCCGAAGCGTCTGCCGGTTACCTGTGTGGAAATATCCTTTGCAGCCAGAACCATATCCTTGTAGTTCTGGTGTACGCCACACTCCTTGGCTGCAAGGAACCGGGTACCCATCTGCACGCCAACTGCACCGAGCATAATCGCTGCAGCAATGCCTCTGCCGTCGGCAATACCGCCGGCTGCAAGTACGGGGATGCTGACGGCATCCACTACCTGCGGCACGAGTGCCATTGTGGTCAGCTCACCGATATGACCGCCGGACTCCTGTCCCTCTGCGATCACAGCAAATGCGCCGGCACGCTCTGCCTGCTTTGCCATGGTGCAGGATGCGACAACAGGGATGACCTTGATGCCTGCTTCATTCCACATGGGCATGTACTTGACTGCACTGCCGGCACCTGTGGTCACAACAGCGGGCTTCATTTCTGCGCAGACCTGTGCGCATTCGTCCGCGAACGGACTCATCAGCATTATATTCACGCCAAAGGGCTTATCTGTCAGACCCTTTGCGATTGTAATCTGTTCTCTTAAATATTCTGCGTTCGCATTCATTGCGGAGATGATGCCAAGACCGCCGGCATTGGAGACCGCTGCGGCAAGCTTGCCGTCAGCGATCCATGCCATGCCGCCCTGAAATACAGGGTACTGAATGCCGAGAATTTCACAAATCGGCGACTGCATCATGCTTACGCCTCAGCTACGAGTGCTTCTACAGCTTCAGTCAGCTTGCCGACTGTGTTCAGCTCAGGAGACATTTCCAGAGTGATGCCGAACTCGTCTTCCAGGTCCATAGCCATCTCTGTCATGTCCAGAGAGTCAATGCCCAGATCGGAGAACTTTGTCTCTGCGTTGATCTCAGCTGCGTCTGTGTCTGTAGCTTCTGCCAGCATTGCGATAATTTTTTCCTGTACCATTGTTTTTACTCCTTTTTTATGATATAATATATGTGAACCGGTTTTTCCGGTACTCACCAAATGAAAAATGAATGAGGGTTTATTGAACCCACGCTTACCATTCGATCAGGCAGGCTGCATCAGCCAGACCGCCGCCGAATGCGCAGAGAATGATCTTGTCACCGCGCTTGAGGTTTCCGCTCTTTGCCAGCTCATCAAGAGCGATCGGAACGGATGCGCTGGAGGTGTTGCCATACTTTTCAATGTTGCAGAACATCTTCTCCTCCGGCATACGCAGACGCTTGCGGGCAAAGTCCACAATGCGCTTGTTTGCCTGGTGCGGTACAACATAGGCAATGTCCTCCATGGTCAGACCATTGCGCTCCAGCAGAACATTAACATCCTCACAAAGGGAAGTAACTGCATACTGGAAGGTCTCCTGACCCTGCATATGGATGTACGGGCTGTCCTGTTCTGCCTTGAAGAACGGAGAGCATCCGATGCCGTGGGGGATCTTGATCACATCATCGCCGCCCTTGACATTGATGACCGCATCGAGGTACCCCTCGCCACGTTCGAGCACTGCTGCACCTGCACCATCGCCGAAGATCACGCAGGTACCGCGATCCGTCCAGTCCAGAATACCGCTCATGCGCTCACAGCCCACAACAAGGATCTTCTTGTAATTGCGCAGTGCGAAATAGGCTGCCGCTGTTTCCAGCAGGAAGAGGAATGCGGAGCAGGCTGCGCTGATTTCCATCGCCGGACAGGTTGCACCGATCTTGTTCTGGATCATGCACGCCATGGACGGGGAGGATGTTTCACCGCTAACGGATGCTGCCAGGATCAGGTCAATGTCCTCCGGTTTGCAGCCGCTGTCCTCAAGAGCCTTGAGAGCTGCCTTTGCGCCGAGATCGGATGTGAACTCGTTTTCAGAAATGCGGCGTTCCTTGATGCCGACTCTCTTGGTGATCCATTCGTCGTTGGTTTCTACGATCTGCGCCAGATCATCATTTGTCACTGCCTTTTCCGGTACATACATACCGGTACCAATGATTTTAAAACTCATTTTATTGCCTCCTGTGGTAACACAACGCCTCACGGCGGTTCTGAATTTTCCCTTGTACAAGTGTTCCGTTAAATTAGTAACACATTCCAGCGTATTTGTTACACGCTTCTCGCGCCAAATAATGCCGATTCCAGAACTCTTTTTTTGTGCATTTTCACAGCAGCGGTGTTTGTAACATTCCGGCATGATGCCGGCACTAATATAATGACCCTCAAAGAGAGCAGGTGTATTCATGAAGCTTGAATTTGAAGCCCTTTATAAAGAATACTTCCAGCGGACCTATGCATTTCTGTACAAGCTGACAGAGCAGCGGGATCTTGCGGAGGAGCTGACGCAGGAGACATTCTACCAGGCGTTTATTTCCTTCCACCGGTTCCGCGGCGAGAGCGACGTTTTTACATGGCTTGCGTCCATTGCGAAGCATACATATTTCCGTTATCTGCGCAAGAACAAATATCACATCGACTCCATCAGCACCGACCTGATCGCAGATCACTACTGCAGCAATGACGGCGAACGGCTGGAGGAGACCGTGGAGCGGCAGCTGCTTCTGGACAGTACCAGAAAAGCGATGGAAACGCTGCCGGAAAAGTACCGGGATGTGACGATACTGCGCATCTACGCGGACATGAGCTATGCAGAGATCGGAAAAGCCCTGCATATCAGTGAAAATTCCGCAAGGGTAATTTATCATCGTGCTAAGAAAATGATTTTGGAGGCGATTCAGAATGAACATGACGTGTGAGATTATCAGAGATCTGGCAGAACTGTATCAGGAGAATATCGTAAGCCGGGAAAGTGCGCAGACGATCCGTGAGCATCTGAAGACCTGCCCGGAATGCCGGAAATATTATCAGGATTATGACGCTGTGGAGCACGCAAGCTTTGCCGTTCCCCAGCCTTCGCAGAATGCGGTCTCTGTGCAGGAGCGCATGTATGAGCAGCTTTCGCGCAAGCTCCGCCGCCGCCACATGCTCCGTGTGATCGGGGTCAGCTCGGCGATCGGTGCGGGAACCATTATGCTTGCTGTGGGGATCCTCCTCACCTGTAAGGGCGGAACTTCCCATGTAACTGAATAAACAACCAAATCCCTCCGCAGAATCATCTGCGGAGGGATCTTTTTTTATTTTCAGTTATTGGATACTGTCACAGTGTACTGCCCATTTGTCAGCTCGCCGATCGTGATGCTCACTCCGGGGTCGATGGATTCATTTTCACCTGCGTCATACCAGCCGAAACCCGAAGTGCTGCTGTTGATGACATCGCCCGTTGTGAACACGCCCTCGCCGTCGCCGACCAGACGGATCAGGCGGATGCCGTCATCATTGCCGCCGCAGTATTCCGAGCCGTTCTGATACTTGAGGAATGTCCACCAGTAATCACGCTGCAGATCTGCTTTGACATGGAAGACACGAACGCCCTCGGAAAGTTTCTGCCACCAGCTCATATCCCTGTTGAGTACACTGTTGTTGCCGTCCTCTGTGATGTACTCGATCATGAAGTATTCCGAGAAATACTGTGCATCCAGTGTACCATAGGGAATGATGACGCAGTTGCCGTCACTGCTCTGGGCATTGTTCAGGAGGAATGTCTGGCTGCCCTGTGCGGCATCGTAGACGGCAACCTGATCCTGACGGTACCAGCCGAGCATGAGCTTGGAGAAGCAGCCGAAATCGGAATACGCATCCACATCCATCAGTTCCTGACCTGCATCGCCATGGAATGCCTCCTGATCGCTGGAGCTGTACAGATAATAGTCCGGCAGACCCATGCAGTGACCCATCTCATGGAGGTAGCTGCTGTTGAAATTCTTGTAGTCCTCAGTGCTGATCGCCTCTGCATTGCCGGTGATGAGATGTCCGAGCGTCTTGCCGTCCACAGTATATTCCGGATCACCGAAAGCACCTGCACAGGGCCACCATGCATCTTCGCCGGCTGCGGTAGGAACGGTGATGAGGGTGGCATCAATTTTGCCGTCACCGTCGCCGTCATATTGGCTGAAATCCACGCTGTCCTTGAATGCTTCATAGCATTCCTCGACGATCTTCACCTTGTCATTGTCATAGACCGCCTGATTTTCTTTTGTGGTATAACGGATGACTGTGCCGCCGAGATTCAGTGCGCCCTTGGAGGAACGTGCATAGAATGCGCTCATGCTCTCGAACGGATAGCAGGGGTTGGATGCATCCGCTGCGCCGAATGCCATTTCACGCAGCTGTTCCTCTGTGAAATTTGTGGTGTACTGGCAGTCCGGGAAATCCACATAGAAGATGACCAGATTGCCGCTGCCCTGTGACGGAAGTCCGGCATCGCATTCGGCAATGACCGCTTCATTGAACGGTACTTCAATATCGGGTTCAGGAAGCTCCATCGACCACCAGTCCCCTGTCAGAATGCATTTTTTCAGGATCGTGAGGTCATAGGCATTGACGGCACCGTCCTGATCCATATCCGCGTGGGCAGTATCCGCAGTAAGCGGTGCAAGTCCGAGCAGGTGTTTTTGCAGGAGGACAACGTCCTCCACGGAAAGCGTTTTGTCGCCGGTGACATCGCCGTAATACTCCGGCTCCGTCTGCGCATGGGCGGTGAGCGTCATACCCGATGCAGCAAGCGTCATGCTGAGGACTCCTGCAATGATACGGTTTGTGTTTTTCATAGATATTCCCCCATTCTTTGATAGCCTGTTCATTTTTGCACGGGAACAGGCGGATTGGGTTTATTATATCATATTTTATTCATAATTGCAATATATTTTTGATGTTTTAAAGTCAATTTTGTACAAAAAGCAAGATCGTCCTATTGGGGAACAGGACGATCACAGCTTGTAGAAAAAGTCTTTTTCTCTGGGGCAGTGCACCAAAGTTGCCCCCACCCCTCCCCCAGCGGGGGAGGGGCTATATTTCGGGGACTTCGTCCCCGAACCCCTTTTGCGAAACTATCGCTTCGCGTTTGATTTCAGGTTTTGGGACAGACTGCATTATAATTTTTCTTAGTGTCCCACAAATTCCCGGATGAGGGAATTTTCCGGAAGCACATCGGAGGACAGCGAAGCGGCATCTGCCAGGAAGGCACCGGCATCCGCAAGCTCCGGCTCGCCGGACATACGTCGGATGTCCTCCAGCAGGAAATCACGGTAGGCGCAGATCTCATATGCCATGAAGGTATCCACATCATAGGTGGAACGGTATTTGAACGGCATGATGTACTTGTTCTCGCCCTCCTCGACACTGCGGAACATCATAAGCGTGTCATTCAGCGTGCGCTTGCGGAACAGGCGGTCACGCACCATGCGGCGCATCAGGCGGATCTTGGAGGGATGGAGCGTCTCACCATTGGCAGTGATGCGTGTGCGGACGCTGACGTAGATTTTCGCTGTGGTTTCATCCGGGATGCGGATCACATCGGGGTTCAGGCTGTGGATGCCCTCTAAAATGACCAGCTCACCCGGCTTGCGATGCAGGATCTTTCCGCTCATCACGCGGGCGGATTCCCTGAAATCGTAGATCGGCAGCTCAACAGGTCTGCCCTCCTCGATGGCAGTGAGCTGTTCGGACAGAAACACGCTGTCCACACGGCTGGGGGATTCCAGGTCAAGCTCTCCCCTCTCGTACAGCGCGCGCTCCTCATCGGAAAACGGGCTGAAATAGTTATCCAGCGAAAGCGTATGCGTTTCGATGCCGCGGTCATCCAGAATCTTTTCGATCATCTGCGCGGTGGTGGTCTTGCCGGAACCGGACGGACCGGAAAGCAGGATGATGGGGCGTTCCTCACGATGCACGGCAATATCATCCGCGATCTCGTTCAGGCGGTTCTGATAGGCATGGTCAGTTTCACTGACGAATGCGGAGGAATCCGCAAGCAGCTTTTCGTTGATTTCTTGCAGTTCGATGTTCATATATGGTCTGTTCCTTTCAGAAAATTGCATTGTACAGTGTATGCAGGAATGGGTTCTATAATGCAATTATACCATAATAGACTTCAGAAATCAAGTTTTTTTGTGATGTTTTTACATTTCGTGCAGAAATAGGGAGTCATGTGAGATCAGTAGGGATTGGACTTTCCCAAAACCCATGGAACGTGATGGAGAAACGTCTCCATTTGTATCACTGGTTCCGGAAAATCGCTCTTTTTCAATGAAATTCTGTTTGTAAATCCAGCCTGAAATTCCTCATTCACCGAATACAGATTGTCTTCACCGATCGTGGCGCAGTCTGCGCCCTTGTAATCCGTACCGGGCTGCCAGCAATCCGTATCCGTCAGCATACGACCGCAGATATGATAGATTCCGTTATAGAATACCGATCTCCCATCATCTTCAGAACAGAGTGTAACAAGCTCCGCGGGTTTTCGAATTGCAACGCCGAGTTGCAGAAAAAAATCAAGTATGTCAGAGCTTAACCGTTCAGCAGCTGAAACATAATTACAGCATCCGTCACAGGAACAATCTTCTGTAAGCTCCCCGGCTTTATCATAATACAGCATCGTCTTTTCGACATCTATGTCAAGTACGAGCTTTCCAAATTCTACAATCATGTTCTCACCTCCGGGTTGTGGAATGGGGATATTTATCTCGCCTTCTTCCGATACTCCGTCGGAGTCATACCCGTGTGCGTTTTGAAGTGGCGCATCAGGTGGAACTCGCTGCTGTAGCCGCTTCGTTCCGCGATCTGGCGCAGGGGGAGATTGGTGGTGGCAAGCAGAGCCTCCGCCTGCTGGATGCGGGCTCGGTTGATGTCGGACATGACATTCGTACCGAATATCTTTTTATAGGTGTGCTGGAAGGCGGACTGGCTCATCGACATGGAACGCGCCATTTCCGCAACCGTCCCGACATTGCGGATACTGCAGTAGATTTCCTCACGCAGACGGATCATGCCGTCATAACGCGACAGACTGCTCTCCGGCAGCATACGAACCTTGGAATGCAGCAGGCGGCTGAGCTTGAAAAACAGCATTTTCAGAGATAACTCCACCAGATCCACGCTGTAGAGGTTGTTGGTATAAAATTCATAGGTCATCGACCGGATAATGGAGGACAGCTCGGAAACATCCTCCAGCTGTATCGGCTCGCCGATGGGAATATCCAGCTCACGGAACAGCACCTGATCCATCTGCTCCACGGTAAAATAGAACCAGTCATCCACATATTCCTCGCCGTCCGCGCCGTAGTACTGCGGAATATCTCCGGAATAGATCAGCACTGTATTCGGCTGAATCTGGAGCTTTTCGCCGTTTCTGACCATCATGGCACGGCTTTTGATGACGAGGAAAAGCCAGCCCTGTCCGATCCCGTCGGGGCGTTCCATCAGAAAGTCCTTTCCGTGTGAATGATGGTAACCGATCGAATGTATCTCCATGCATGTCCCTCCTTGTGGGATAGAATACACTTATTATAACATATATGTGCAGAAATTGCAATATGGGCAGGGATTTTTCATGCAAATCAATTTTTTCTTTATCGAAGCTTACCTAAACTGCCCCGCCTCACTGGTGCCGTCCCCTCTGGGACTCCGTGCCGTCTCCCCACCCCGTGGGGAGTCGCCGCCGCCAAAGGCTATCGCCTTTTGAAACCAATTTTTTTAAAACTGATTTGCGTAGGATTTTTCCGATTACTGGCGAAGCAGCGGACAGGCGGGGTGTTCTCTCTGTAGAATTTCAAAATCCGGCAGTATGCTGATACTACCGTCAAGCGCATTGTTTTTGTCAAAAACGCTAATTTTGTTTGCAATTTTCATTCCGTGTAAGTCGAGATATACAAAAGTACAGAATACCACTTGACAAACGCGTCGATTTATGGTATAGTATATAAGGTGATTTTCACCGAACCCCATTCAATGTCTGGGTGTGGCGCAGTTGGTAGCGCGCTACCTTGGGGTGGTAGAGGCCGTGGGTTCAAGTCCCGTCACTCAGACCATTTTAAAATCCCTGAAAACCGCTTAATCTTCGGATTAAGCGGTTTTTTCTTTGCCTAAGAAACAGCTAATAATTATGCGAATATTGACTTTAGCGTGGTGATATGATATAATTACAATCAGAATTTCACCTTATAAAAGATGAAGCTGAAGGAGGATTTTATGTCAAAAAGAGAAAAAAGACGTATTGTCTTTGCGATAATTGCCGTAATTCTTGTTTTTATACTTGTACGCCCTGATATGATGCTTTCACTGGCAGGATTTATCGGAAGTCTGCTCTTACCTATTGCAGTGGGTCTTATTGTTGCTTTCATTCTCGATGTTCCTGTTTCTGCTTTTGAAAAGCTGATTAAAAAAATGACAGCAAAGAAAAAGAAACCCCTTAAGGATAAAACAATCCATAATATAAGTATTGCCCTTACTATTCTGTGCGTTCTCCTTGTAGTTGC